>NZ_OY781882.1:4052500-4724008 GCF_963677125.1 uncultured Desulfobacter sp.
TGCGTCGAATTAAACCACATGCTCCACCGCTTGTGCGGGCCCCCGTCAATTCCTTTGAGTTTTAGTCTTGCGACCGTACTTCCCAGGCGGTACACTTAATGCGTTAGCTTGGGCACAGCAGATTTTAATATCCGCCACACCGAGTGTACAACGTTTACTGCGTGGACTACCGGGGTATCTAATCCCGTTCGCTACCCACGCCTTCGCGCCTCAGCGTCAATATCGGTCCAGAGAGATGCCTTCGCCATCGGTGTTCCTCCTGATATCTACGAATTTCACCTCTACACCAGGAATTCCTCTCTCCTCTCCCGTATTCAAGTCTTGCTGTTTCAAGTGCACTTCCGGGGTTGAGCCCCGAGCTTTCACACCTGACGGACAAGACCGCCTGCGCGCCCTTTACGCCCAATAATTCCGAATAACGCTTGCGCCCCCCGTGTTACCGCGGCTGCTGGCACGGAGTTAGCCGGCGCTTCCTCCACAGGTACCGTCAATAGAATCTACTATTAATAGAAACTAACTTCTTCCCTGTTGACAGAGCTTTACGACCCAAAGGCCTTCTTCACTCACGCGGCGTTGCTGCGTCAGGGTTTCCCCCATTGCGCAAAATTCCTCACTGCTGCCTCCCGTAGGAGTCTGGACCGTGTTCCAGTTCCAGTGTGGCTGATCATCCTCTCAGACCAGCTAACCATCGTTGCCTTGGTAGGCCTTTACCCCACCAACAAGCTAATGGTACGCAAACTCATCCCCAAACAATTGCTTTCAAGAAGAGGCAATCTTTCATCAATCTACTTGTGTAAACCGACTTTATCCGGTATTAGCTACCCTTTCGAATAGTTATCCCAGGCTTGAAGGCAGATTATCTACGTGTTACTCACCCGTGCGCCACTCTACTCAGGATTGCAAGCAATCCCTTTCTCGTTCGACTTGCATGTGTTAAGCACGCCGCCAGCGTTCATTCTGAGCCAGGATCAAACTCTCCAGTTATAATCCTTTACTAAAACTTTTTAAGGTCTACGCTAAAGCCATTAAGCTTTGAGCGTATTGTCATTGACCCGCTCTTTTCTTTTTTCACTGACCAATTTTCAAAGATCTAACTTTACAAAAAAGCTTCTTGAAGAAGACCGCTTTGCTTTGTCCCCTCAAGAAGACCGGCGTAATATGCAGGAAAATGAGACGACTGTCAAACAGTTTTTTCGTTTTTTTATTTTATTCTGAATTTAATTTTCATTTTCAAAATAATTTCAATCAATTAAATGGAAAATATTTTTTTTGATAAACCGATAAAATAACAGGTATCCGAATATAGCCAGCCAATTTGTGGCCGAAAAATTACCGTAAAAAACTTTTTTAGGACAATTTTTTGTCTTTCGAGTTTATTAAATAGACACGGTTCACAATATTTATTATATGCTTTTCGGACTTAATTTTAGGGATAGTTTAATGCATACGGCTTATATTGATGCCTCTTCTGCAATTCTTTTATATAAAACCGAACTTTTCGTTTTGTGCAGCCAATATTTTTCTATGATTATGGAAACCCATGTTTACAAAGAGGTGAGGGTGCCGGATCATCCGGGGGAAAAATTTTTCGAATCCATGATTCAAAAACACCGTGTTCGGGTGTGCAGTTGTAATCTCGACCGCCCGGTCGATATCCCCTTGCCCAAAAACCTGGATCTTGGCGAACGGCAGACTCTGGCTTTATATTTCCAGAACAAAGATTCGGATCAACACACCTTTATTATTATAGACGATGCAAAAGCGGCTAAATTCTGCCTGAGACACAAGGTGCCGTTTATCAATGCCTTACTGGTCCCCAAAATTTTATGGTTTGCCGGCATATTGAATAAAAATGATTACATTAATAAGACCGCCCTGGTTATTAAAGAAGGGCGGTATTCCAGAACAATAATTGAAAAGGCAAAGGCGTTGTCCTCATCGGACCTGGCCTTGTTTATACCCGATGAAACCGAATCTTAATTGTGAAAATATTTCTTGTGTGGATACCAAAACCTGGGAAAAAAAAGCCCGGGCATTTGCTGTCAGGTGCCATGATCATCTTTGGGGCAAAAACAATGAAGACCCTTTATCTTTCCTGTATCTTCAGGGACTGAATCTTAAATTTATAGGCAAGATGTCTCTTGGGTGGAATAAATTCAGGCACAAACGCCCGTGTGAAGGGTGGGGACTGTCCGGCAAAGGCTCTTTTTTCATTCCTTCGGGCATTGTTTTTCCCTATATTGTGGAAAAACAAATCACCGGTATATTTATTATTTCAATGAAGGGACCGGATTCTGACCCGGGTCCTGAATTAATACTCCCGGGAAGTTTTAAAGGGCCACTGATTTTAGGCCCCGACAATCATGAAGTCAAAGAGGCCACCGGCATCATGGAAGGTCTTAAATTATTCCAGGAGAATCCGGATCTGTTCAGAATTAATATTGACCTGACAAAAAATTTAATTTTATCAGACGAATAAAATCTGATACTGTTTTTATTTTTGATTTCATGTTTCAACTATTTATTATTAGGAGCCTTTGACGTGGAACAAGACAACATTATTCGGTTTGCCTCCCGGATGGATTACCTGCCGCCGTACCTTTTCGGTATGATCAATAAAATGAAAATGGAGAAACGGCGCAATGGAGACGATGTCATTGACCTTGGTATGGGAAACCCCATGGATCCCACACCAGATGCGGTTATTGAGAAGCTGGTAAACGTCGCCAAAGATCCAAAATCCCACAGGTATCCGGAAAGTTCAGGACTTCCCAATTTAAAAAAAGAGATTGCCAAGTATTATGACCGCCATTACAACATTAGCCTGAATGCGGACAAAGAGACCTATTTTACCATTGGGTCTAAAGAAGGTATTTCCCATTTGTGCCTGGCCATCATGGGCCCCGGTGATTGCGTTCTTGTTCCAGCTCCCGCGTTCCCCATCCATATTTATGCAGCGGTAATCGCCGGTGCAAATGTGATGAGAATTCCCCTGGAACCTGAAAAGGGTTTTCTGGACAGGATTATAACGGTGTGTGAATCCTGTTATCCCAGTCCAAAGGTTCTTATGCTCAATTATCCCCATAACCCCACCGGCGTTGTAACGGATAAGGCTTTTTTTCAAGAGATCGTAAAATTAGCCAAGCGGTTTAAATTCATGGTTATCAATGACTTTGCCTACGGCAAAATAACCTATGACGGGTATGTTGCCCCAAGTTTCCTTGAAATTGAGGGTGCCAAGGACGTCGGTGTTGAGTTTGGATCTTTTTCCAAGTCATACAATATGGCCGGCTGGCGCATTGGATATTGCGTTGGTAATGAAAAAATTGTCGAGGCACTTGGAAAAATCAAAGGCTATTTTGATTATGGTATCTTTTCCGCCATCCAGGTGGCAGGTATTATCGCCCTTCGGGACTGTGATGATACCATTCCCGAACTTGCAAAAATCTATGAACACCGCCGGGATGTGCTTTGTTCAGGCCTTGAACGCATCGGGTGGGAGATAGAACGTCCTAAGGCCGGTATGTTTGTATGGGCAAAAATTCCTGAGCCGTTTAATAAAATGGGAGCCATGGAGTTTGCTATCCAGCTGATGAACAAAGGCAATGTGGCCGTAGCGCCGGGTACCGGTTTTTCCGAAGAGGGAGAAGGGTATCTGCGCCTGGCCCTGGTTGAAAATGAAGAACGCCTGCGCCAGGCTGTCCGGCAGATGAAAAAAGCCATGGACCAGATGACAATCTAAAGATGAACCAACGGCATGGATATTTCCGGTCAAAATGCCGGACAAATTCTCTTTATCGCACTTTCAAGCCCCTGGCAGTCAGGCAGGGGCTTGACGGTATCAGGGAAATTAACCTCGCCCTGGATACCGATAAATTGAAGTCCGGTTTCCAGGGCAGCATTATAATCGGTTAGCGCATCTCCGATAAAAACACATTGTTTTGGTGTAAGGCTGTATTTTTCCAATAAAATTTTGATATGTTCAGTTTTTTTAACAGGTGAACCCAGGATTTCCTTGAAGTAATGTCCGATTTTCCTTTGATCCACAATATATTTAAGCTCGGGTTCCGGGGTTCCTGAAACCACAAACACCGGAAGCTTCGAGGCATATGCATCCAGAAAATCTTTCGCCCCTTTTATCCAGGCAGCACGGACAACATCTTGCATCACGAGATCTGAATACCGGTCCGCCCATTCCATAACCTCGTTTTCAGTCAGGGGATCTTTTATAATATTTTTATGGGCATGCCGAATTTTCTCAACCCGGCTAATACCGCCGTGCAATATGTGGTAGTTAACAACCGCGTCGACGATTTCATCAGAAAAGTCTTCAAACAATTCTTCAAAGGCTTTCTTTTTCGTGCGGGTTGAGTCCACCAGGACCCCGTCAAAATCAAAAAAAAGGGCTTCAATGGATTGTATTATTGGTTCTGCCATTTTCTCCTCCCCTGATTATACTCAAAAAGCGTCTACATATACATTTTCTCAATTTCATCCTTATACCTATCCATGATGATATTTTTCTTTATTTTAAAGGTCGGGGTCATCATATCATTGTCAATGGTAAACTCCGGTACAATGGTAACCTGTTTCAATGCTTCAAATGAAGGCAGCGATTTGTTTTTATTTGCCACCTCTTCATTGATCAGTGCCACAACCTTTTCATTGGTAAACAAATTTTCATACATTGAATATCCAATACCCTGGGCCTTTGCATAGTCTGTGATGTTTTCTTTATCCAGGGTTACAACGGCGCTCAGATATTTACGCTTTTCCCCGACAACACAGATCTGATGGATATATTTGCTGCTCCCCATCAGGCGTTCAATGGCGGACGGCGCAATATTTTTACCGCCGGATGTTATGATAAGATCTTTTTTACGGCCTGTAATTTTCAAAACATTATTTTCATCAATTTCCCCGAGATCCCCTGTTTTAAGCCACCCGTCCTGGGAAAATGAATCAAAGGTTTCTTGGGGCATTTTGTAATAGGCTTTCATGACGCTGCGGCCGTAAAGAAGAACCTCCCCATCCTCATCGAGTTTGTGCTCAACACCGGGACCCGGAGGGCCGACAGCGCCGAAATTGTAGTTATCCGGCCGGTTGACATGACTGAATGACGTATCTTCGGTCATGCCTAAACCTTCAAGAATCAGAATCCCGGCAGCATGAAAGAACCTGGCGATATCAGGATTTAAGGGCGCCGCCCCGCAGATGCACCACTGGACATTACCACCCAGTGCTTTATCAATTTTTGAGAATACCAGCTTTTTGGCCAAATTGTATTGAAGCCCGAGCCCCAAGGGAATATCCTGTTTTTTAACTTTGCACCGGCTGACTTGGCTGCCCACCGTGCAGGCCCAGTTGAATATTTTTTCAGTCATCCCCCCTTTGGCTTCCACATCACTGATCACCTTGGTATGAATTTTTTCAAAAATCCTGGGGACACTGACAAACCAGTGGGGGGCTGCCACCTTAAAATCCTCAACCAGGGTTTTTATACTGCGGGCAAAGGTCGTCCGGCAGCCTGTGAACATTGCGGTGTTCACACAGGTTCTGGCAAAGACATGTGCCAGGGGCAAAAACAGAAACATATCCCATCCGTCAATAATTTTGGTGGCATCTAAAACCGACTGGGCGGTAAAGCAGATATTGTCATGGGTAATCACCGCCCCCTTGGGAATACCCGTGGTACCTGACGTATAGATAATTCCGGCCGTATCATCAGCCATCACTGCTTGGCATCGCATGTCAAACACCTCATCTGATATATCCTTGCCAAACTTCAGAAAGGTTTCATAGGAGATGACCCACTCATCATTGCTGTCAGCACCATTGAACATGACCACTTTTCTGACATTTGGAATCTGATCCCTGATTTCCATCAGTTTAGCCAGCTGTTCATCGTTTTCGGCAAAAATCAGAACGGAATCGCAGTGGTTGATAATAAACGCACAATCCTTGGGTAAATTGGACTGATATATACCCACGGTTACGGCACCAATGCTCATGCCCGCCATATCCGTCAACACCCATGGGTAGGACGAATAGCTGATGATATTAAATTTATCATCTTTTTTCAGTCCCAGGGCAATTAAGCTTTTTGCCACATCCTTAACCTGATCGTTATACTGCTGCCAGGTAACCGACTTTTCTTCGTTGTTTTCCTCAAACCACCGGTACGCAGGCTGCTCAGGATACTTTTGCACCGTATCACAAAGCATCTGATACACATTTGAATACGTTTTAAAAGGCATGTTTCCTCCGGGGAACGGGCAAGATCAAGGGATAAACCGGTTTTCCAACTCAGGCGTGTTCTTTCAACGGTCCATCGCTAAACAAAAACCTTTCGATCCAGGAAAGTCCAAGCATGAGCAGCTCCCGGTCATCTTGTTTCACTGCGTCCAGCTGATCTTGCGGCACTGCATAACGCGATAAAAAACTGCTTTCAAAAACAAAGCGGCGGAAGGTATCCATGTTGTAACTGGCCATGAACGCCATCTTCATGGGCGGACTGTTCATATCAAGGCCCTGGGCCTTGAACGAATCGGTCTGCAAACGCCCTGCAATGCGGGCCCAGCAATTGTTGGGTTCATCATATGCCTGCATTTCCTGGTCCACCATCCATGCTTTGGCAGCCCATTCTTTATCTTCATCATGTCCCTTGCAGTAATCATGGTGCATCACATAATACTGCATGCGCATGGTGCCGTCAGCATCACCATAAACAGCCGGTTCCAGGGGATAGGCCCGGCAGGAGTAGGGCCTGTCCGGATAAACCGTGCATCCCTTTTCCGTCAGAAAGGTACAGGGGTTGCCCTGCCGATCGCTCATTTTCAACATTACATTGGGAAAAGTGGGCATGTCGCGGATGGCTGTTACGGTATGGGCAACCAAAAATTCTTCCGAGGTCATGTTAAGGTTCTGCTTCATTCGTACAATATCATAAGGATAAAGGTACATATCGGCATTGTGGCAGCAACGGGTAAAGCAAGGCACATTTTCGTGACAGGCAAATTTGAAAGTCCGGCTGCCAAGCAATTTACGTTTTGCCTTGCAGTCCATGGTGTTGTCAGGTGTTGTCATTGTATTGTTTCCAGTTTTTATCAAGTTTGTCTGTAATCAACAGGGCATATAATTTCATTACTGAGCTTTATATTCTTTACCATATTCCAGCGTTTATCAACATATCCGTCTAAAATGTTCAAAAGTTTAAAACCGTATTCATAAAATGTTAAGAAAAATAACACTGTGTTCAAAAACTAATGAAAACTATGTTTAAAACATGTTCAAAACAGATTAAATAGCCTGGTAATTGATGATCTTAGTAAAGTTCAAAACAAATGTATGAATGTTGAAAATAAGTCGAAAAAGTGTTGAGAATATCAAAAATTATAAACCCGGATTCCTAAAAAGGAGATCCGGGTTATGTCAGATTCAATAAAATGAATTGTATCGATAGTATTATAAATGATGAATGTGCAAAATCCCTTAAAACTCAAAGGCCGCATCATAAATTTGCGCAACTTTTGCAGCCTGCTCACTGAACATATCCTCATCAACAGTGGCTGACCGCTCCTGGAGCGTGAGGCGGTGCATGACCCTTCTCATGCTCACATAAGTGTTCTGGAGAATACTGCTCTCCTCACCGGATATCAGGCCATCCACACTCAGGGCCTGGAGCAGGCGGACATTGTCCGTCCACTCCACAACATCGGGATAATCGCAGGCATGGCGCAACACAAGATATTGAACAAGAAATTCAATATCCACAATCCCCCCCCGGCCCTGCTTGAGATTAAACAGCCCAGGTTCGTACTTTAACCGCTGCTTGCGCATTCTTTCTCGCATCTCCCCAACTTCTTTTTTCAAAGTCGCATCATCGCGCTCGCGGGTCAGGATTTTTTTGCGTATGGTGTCAAAACTCTTGAACAGCGCTGGATCACCGGCCACGGGGCGTGCCCGGATCAGGGCCTGATGTTCAAATGTCCAGGCCTGGTCTTTCAGGTAATCCTCATAGGTTTGGATGTGGGTGATAATGGTGCCTGACTCCCCGCCGGGCCGAAGCCGCATATCCGCACCATAAAGGGTACCTGCCGGGGTATGCATGGTCAGGGCATGGACGATGCGCTGGCCCAGATTGGAATAAAAACGAGTGGTGTCCACAGACCGTTCCGTTCCGCTGGTAATCCCTGGTTCAGCATCAAAAATGAAAACCATATCCAGGTCGGATTTATATCCCATTTCAAGCCCACCTACCTTGCCGTAGGCAACGGCAATAAAACCGCATCCGTCAACACCTTTGCCCTCCATCCCTTCAGGATAACCGTATTTTTCAGTGATGATTTGCCAGGATGACGCCACCACCTGCCCCAGAATAGTTTCAGCAATCCAGGTCAGATGATCACTGACCTTCATCAGTGGAAAATTGCCGGATACATCTGCGGCGGCCACCCTCAGTGTATTGATTTGACGAAAAATATTGAGCGCTTCCAGCAGGTATTCCGGGTCATCCTTCGGGACCCTTGCCAGCAAGCTTTCCATTTCCCGTTCAAGCATATCGCGTTTGGGGGGCGAATACAGGGTTTCCGGATAGATAAGCTCATCTAAGAGAACGGGGTGTTGACTTAAAAAGGAAATAATCCATGGGCTTTTGCGGGCAAGAACGATCAGGGTATCAAGGGCGCCTTTATTTTCAATGAGCAAAGACAGGTAACAGGTACGCCGTTCAATGGTTGCGACAAGATCCAAAAGTTTGGCCATCACTTCTTCCGCCTCCGGATGCTCTCCGGCTTTTTTTATCAGGCGGGGTACCAACCGGGCCAGTTTATTGCGACCGGTCTGGGAAAGCTTCCGGGTGTTGGGGTGGGCCGCCAGGGCATTGAGAAGCCGCACCAAAGAGCCAGTATCTTCGTAGCCGGAAATGGAAATCGCTTCATTGTTGGACTGGGCATCGGTGATACTATCCCATATCTGTTTTAACTCCTGGCTGCTGTTGTCGTTGTCTTCATCATCATCCTGGACCAGAAGTCTGGAAAAATGTTTATGCACAATCCCCTGGATCCTGGATAATTCCGCATAAAACGCCTTTTCATCATCATATCCCATGGATAGAGCCAAAATTTGCCTTTGATCCGGATCTTCGGGGATGTCGTGGGTCTGCCGGTCCTGGTATTCCTGAAGCCTATTTTCCACAAGGCGTAAAAAATGATAGGCCTCTTTGAGTTCTTCACACACTTTTTTATCAATCAGCTTTTTTCCCACCAAGGTGTCCAGAATCTGTAATATGGGTCTGGCCTGAAGGGCCGGTTCCACCCCGCCTCTAATAAGCTGAAAGAGCTGGCCGAAAAATTCAACCTCCCTGATACCGCCTGCCCCGATTTTAATATTGTGTTTTAATCTGGCATTTTTTACCTGCAATGTAATGCGCTGTTTCATATCCCTGAAAGAATCAAAAGAGCCGTAATCCAGATATCTGCGAAAAATAAATGGCTTGAGGGATTGAATAATTGTACGGCCCGCCGCAATATCCCCTGCCACCGGACTCGCCTTGATCATGGCATAGCGTTCCCACTCCCGGCCCTGGGATTGGTAATAATATTCAAAGGCATTGGCATCCATAACCAGCGGGCCACTGTCTCCGAACGGCCGCAGACGGGTATCCACCCGGTAAAAATGAGTGCCGTTATCCATTGAAAACAGCTTGATGAATTCCCGGCACAGTTTTGTAAAAAATTCATCATTGGATATGGATCTATCCCCATCCGTCTGACCAGGATTGGGGAATACGAAAATAAGATCAATATCCGAAGAAAAATTCAATTCGCCAGCCCCAAGCTTTCCCATACCTAATACCACAATGTTCTGGGCATGGCCCTTACTGTCCCTGGGGGTTCCCCATTTTTGGGTTAAACCTGGGTACAATTGTTCAAAGCCAAAGGCGATGCAGGCGCAGGCAAGATCGGACAGATTGGCCATGGTTTCAGTCAATGGCGCCCTACCGGTCAGATCTCGCCAGGCAATGCGAATGATTTCATACACCTTGAATTCAAGCAGCCGGGATTTAAGCCCTGTACCATCCTGGTCATCTCCGATAAAAGCCGCAAGCTTGCTCTTAATGTCACCCGGCGCATAGGACGTGTCAAGATCACCGCTTTTACCAAGCCGCTGAAGTATCGAGGGGTTTGCCGTAATATGTTCAGCCGTAAAGGGGCTGAACAGCATCACCTGGGTAAAATCCTGCGGTTTGACAGGCAATTGGCTGATATCCTGGATTTCCCCGGCGGAAAAATAATTTTGAATTCGCAGGTGCAAACATTGAAAAAGGGTTTGGGAAAGGGCAGGAAAAACACTTGTGATTAACTGTTCTATATCGTTTTGGGTCATGATTTGGCTTTCATAATTTTTTTATAAAAAAGTTTTCACCAAGCGACTGAATTTTTTACTATCTTTGTTGTGAGCCGAAGTCTGGATGTAGATAGACCAAGTCAGCGCAGGGCTGTTATTGGTTTGCAGCAACCCAGTTTTCCAAGGGCACGGGTATATTGCATATGAGAGAGGTGTCCTGTTTCCATTTGGTTTTCAGTACCGAACCTGCCTTCATGACCGAAACCAGGGTGTCGGATGAGACGACAATTACAATAACATTTTCGTTTTCCGCCGTGAATCGTAAAGCCGAATTGAACCTGGCCCCCCTGGCCCTGTTTTCACCGGGCACATTCCTGCCTTGCAAAAGACAGGCAAACCCATGCAGCTTTACATCAGCCCCTATGTGCAGTGCTCCGTCCACTTTGGACAGAGACTTGGCTAAATCATAATTTTCCTGACTTTTCAGGTCTAAGGGGTGCAGCAACGAATGGCCCATGATAAAAACCGGAGGATCATTCAGGTCAATCACAAGACTGCATCCATACCGGTGGCCGGCAGCATTGTGAACAATCCCGGTAACTACTTTAAATAAAGTTGTGACCGTTTCAGCATCCATATCAGTGTCCATTAAAGCCTCTTCCACCTGAACCAGCTTTTCCTTATGCGTGGTCGATTTAAAGCTGCCGTCAGAAAAAGAGCACACCAACTCATCATTGAGTGCCAAAAAACCGTATCCACCCCTAAAATCCACTGAGATGGAAAAGTCCGGATGATCTTCCCTGGTGATACCGATAATTGTATTTTCAGTGGCAACCAGCTTCAAATCTGAATATTCAACCGACACAAGCAGCTTTCTGATATGCTTGACATTCTCCAGGCACGGTTGCTCTGCCTCGGGAAGTTCTAAAATAAAATTCATTTTGGGGATGGATTCTTTTTCCACAAAAATTAGCTTACCTCTGGGCCATTCTCCTTCTTCCGGCGTTCTTGAAATTTTAAGCACGGCCTCTAAAATAGGATAAACCCGCATTCGGGTATCCCAGCCGATCCGGATATTCATTTCATCCACAATAAAATCTCTGACCGCATGGGTGGCGTATTCCTTGAGAAAAGAGCCGGAAATGCCTGTGTACAATTCTGCCTCATTGGCTATATCGTGGGAAAATCTGTAAACCGCATGTTCCAGCCATCTCTCGGTTGGGCCTATGGTACACATGTCCGGGTGGTGGTCGGTAAACCACATCTGATAAACGATGGAGCTTGATCTGCCACCATAGGATATCAGTCCAGCCAGCCCAAGATTTTTTTCGGGAATCAGATTACTGAATTTTTTTCTGTCATATTTGATGAAACATTTGGTTCGCCAATCATCCGAATCAATATACAACTCTTTGAATTTGGGTTCGTGCCCGGCCAAAAGGTTCTGGGGATCAAAGATATAGATGGGATCATCGGGTGCGACGGCATAAATGACTGCTGCCCTGCTGGGCCCGGAAAAAAGAGTCAGGCCTTCTCTTAACCCCTCGATGGTTTCGGTGATGCATCTGCGAATAAAACCATGGTTTGGCAAACCGAAATTCTCCCTTTAAAGCTGAAACCGTATTTGGCAGACAGTTTATTAACTTAAGATGCTTTTGCCATAATATCTATCCAGCATTAATGTATGGATATTGGTTTACTAAAGAACATGGCTTTTCTCAATAGCATTTATTTGTTGAAAAGGATTCCCGGTGCAATCTTGATGTCCCTGGGCTAAAACGTAAATGCCGGGGAGAGCATGTTCGACCCGAAATAATTCAGGCCGGGCTCCCTTTATACGTTAATAAGATTCGGATTTAACATTATTAATAACAAAAATAGCCAACACCTCTCTCAATAAAGGCTTTTGGTCACAATCATAAGTTTTGCTTTTCAAAAGTTCATTTAGGCAGAAAGCCAATATATAGATTGATATAAACTATTTGAAACACAGTGAAAATCAAGTCATCACATTGGCTTATACCGACAATCGGAACAGCCGTGCCGGTTGCTACCGGTTGTTTTTCAGGCGATCAAAAAGCAGTGCATTTTCAATGGCAATGGCGGCCTGCTGGGAAAACAGACTCAAAAGCAGTGCATCGTCGTCTGTAAATTTTCTTCCCCAGTTTTTGTTGATCACCTCCAACACACCAATCTTTTTACGCTTGGAACGTATGGGAACACAAAGCAGAGAACGGGTCTCAAGCCCTGTCAACGCATCAATTCCCGGATAAAAACGCGGGTCGTTTTTTACATCTTCAAGCAGCACATACTGCTGGTTTTCCAGAACCCATCCGGCCACCCCCTTTTCTTTTGGGATGCGGATATCTTTAAGATTGTCGGCTCTAGGGCCTGTGGGGACGGAAAATACAAGTTCCCCGGTACTTTCATCCAGCAGCATGAGGGTGCTGGCCTGGGTGTCGGTGACAATATTGGCATATTTCATGATCAAAGACAGGACACCCACCAGACTCTGGGTGGAGTTGATCAGAAAGCCGATCTGTATGACCAGGGCCAGTTTCTCGCTGCTTAACATCCTCAACTCCCGGACCTGGCGGTTCTGCATTGCTAGAACCGGATCCAGAATATCACGGGTGATATAATTTTTTTCCAGGAGAAGCTGACCCAGCATGGAGGATGCATTCTCCTTTTCCCTGGTTTTTGTGATGAACTCAGCCGGATTGCTTTCCGGTCCCACCTCAGGCTGACCGTCAATCCGAGCCTGAAGGGCAAGGACTTCCCCAAGTTGCGCTTCCGTAATAATGCCCAGACTGATAAGATGATCCCCTAAAAGATGTGAATTAATATTCATTTTAATTTCCTCACAAAGTTGTTAAACCGTTCACCGGATCATTACTTCAACCCGCCTGTTTCTGGGTTCAGCCACCTCATCCGGCGTGGGGACTATGGGGTTGGCTTCTCCGTGGGAGGTGATTTCGATCAGGTCGGGGTCCACCCCTTTGTCCATAAGAATCCGGGCGATGACACCCGATCGCTTTTTGGCCAGTTCATAATTTTCATCTGCATTGCCCACCCGGTCCGTGTGGCCCACAACGCTTATATCTGTGGAGTTACGTTGCCTAATTGTGTTCAGGATATCATCGACAAGGGCTTCGGATTCAGGGGTAAGTAATGTTTCTCCGCTTTGAAAATAAAGGATAAACACCTTTACCATTTCCGGCTGGGACGCCAGGGCTCGGCCAAATATTTTCTCAACACGATCGCCATCCATGATACCCAGATCCCGAACCGCCTCCCCGGGCTTCCCCACACTTGCACTTTCAAATGCCTTGCCCAGTACCCGGCGGCTTTGGTCCTGACCTGACACCGTTACCTGTCCCACGGTACCATCCGGTTCGGGAAGCAGCACAACGGTAGTTTTTGTTCCGCATCCGTAAAACATGACAACACCCAAAAACAGGACAATATTCATGATGACGGACTGAACCCGGCCCATGCAGTTTATGTTTAACATATTTAAGACCCTTCTTTTACTTCAATTGCAATATGGGTTCCCCTGACGGAGATGGCGGCAGAGGGGGTCCTGAATTCCACAGCCTCGGGTTTCAGCTTATTGATCAGGCCGGAAAGATAGGTCAGGGTACCCCGCACAACAGATCCTATTAATGTGAATTTTTCCTTTGTCGGCTCAAAGGCAAATTCACGGATGGTGAACTTGCTGTCAGGTCCCAGAGACAACAGGCTGTTGTCCTTAAATATAATGCCGACGGCTGCATCGGCGCCGGTCTCCAGTGCGTCTCCGACCATCAGCGGCATTTCAAGGACCGCGGGCATCCGCTGTTCCCCCCTTTGGATCCATACCTGGCCGCTCAGTGTTTTTACAATGGCAACATGAGTTATGGCCTCTTGCGCACCGCATTGGGTAAAACCCGTCAAAACCGTCAACATTGCCATAAGCACCAGGTACATTTTTTTATCCACGCGCAAACTCCTTATTTTTGTTGGTGGGTGAAGATACCGTCCCAGCTCTTTCCCGGTGGATGGGTCAAATAATATTCACAGCGTTGTCGGTAAATTTGATACAATTTTCTATCCACTCGTTTCTGCCTGAACTGTTTAAAAATTTCAAGCGCCCTATCAAATTTCTGTTCCCGGTACAGCCCTAAAGCACGATAATAGGCCGCAATGTGTTTATCCGAATCGGCCATAAATTTTCCGGTAAACAGACCGTATATCCTCAACGGTTCCTGTCTTCCCCTGATGCGGACCAGATCCAGTTCCTGGATCTGGTGGGTCCGGGGAACATTGGTCTTCATATCTTCACTGAAAATAATCCTCACCCCATAAAATTTGCTCAAATTTTCAAGCCTGGACGCGACGTTCACGTTATCACCGATAATGGTGTAATTAAACAGATCTGTTGTTCCCATGTTGCCGACCCGGACCCGGCCGGTGTGAAGCCCAATACCGATATTTAGGGTAAATCCGTATTCTTTTGCAAAGGTGTCGTTAAGGTTTCCCAGAGCGTTGAGCATATCCACGGCAGCCTGAAAGGCCTGCGCCCTGTGGTCAGGGATATCCAGGGGCGCATTCCAGAATGCCATGATACCGTCTCCGATAAATTTATCCAGGGTACCGCTGTGCCGGGTGATGATCCGGGTCATGGGTGTGAAATACGCCTGGAGCAGCCGGGTGCTCTGTTCGGGGGAAAGGGTTTCAGATAAGGTTGTAAACTGCCTGATATCCGCAAAAAGGATGCTGACTGATTTATCCTCCCCGCTCAGGTTCAATCGTTCCGGAGATGCCGTCACCTGATCCACAATGGGTTTGGCCACAAATTTGGAAAACGCTTTCTTTAAATATCGTTTCTCTTTTTCGGCCACCGCATATTTTAGAAGTGTCAGGACGATAAAAAGAATGGTGCCGAAAACAAGCGTGCTGACTGGTGAGATAAACTGACCGGTGCGCGTGAACCAATAGCTGCTTGCACCGAGGATACCCAACGCAAGAGCGGTGAAAACCAGCAACCCGGAACCGGCCCGATACCGTGACAGCCAACCGGTCATCAGTATGCCGGTTCCGGCAAAAATCACGCATTGAATCAATGCTGAATAGGATGGGAAAAAAAGAAAATCCCGGCTCATCACCGTATCGATGGCGGCGGTATGGGCTTCAACACCGATAAAATCGGGATCAAAGGGGGTGGCATGCATATCCTTTAACCCGCCGGCGGAAGAACCGATAAGTACAATTTTTTCTTTAAAAACATTTGTCTTAAATTGGGGGCTCAATACCCGGGCGGCCGAATAAGAGGGATAGGACCCGGCCTTGCCTCTAAAATGAATCAACATCTGCCCCGATGAATCAAGAGGGATGCGTAAGGGCTGTTTTCCCTGGAAATGAAGATCAGCCCCTTCAGCGGTGGGTTGAATGGTCATCTCTGTACATTTGTAAACAAGCTGGATCAGCGCGAGGGACAGAGACGGGTACAATGTACCCCGGTATTCAATGAGCATGGGCATGCGGCGAAGAATGCCGTCGGGCCCGGGCATGGCGTTTATAAATCCTAAATTCTTTGCGGCAGCGGCAAGAGGGGGCAGTGGCGCAATGACATGGGTTGCGTTAAATCTCCTGGTTAATCCGGCCTGCAGCCCTGCTGGTAACGGGTCTGTCCTAGTCCTTGAAGATGCTTGGCCGGCCAGAATACGATAGGGCAGATGTTTTAATTCCCCCGGCATGCCGGGTGGCGCAGTGGACGAATCAAACCGGCAGTAAAACCCAAGTACGGTCGGTGTCTCATTTAAGGTCTCGGCCAACAGCCGGTCATGATCATGGTATTTTTCAGGCAGCCTATGGAAATCAATCTCCAAATTGAACTCTTCTTTAAAGAATGCGTTTAAATGAACAGGAGACGTCCTGTCCGCTTCGGGAAAAAGGATATCCAACCCCACTGCCAGAGGGTCCGCCCCGGATATCCTGCCGATCAGCTCTGCTATTTTGTACCGGGGCCAGGGCCATTGACCGTAACGTTCAAGGCTTTGTTCATCAATATCCACGATGACCGGTACATCACTTTTTCCCCGGGTGTGATGGTGGGTTAAAAACAAGTCATAGCAGCTCAAATCATATGCCGTAAAAAGATTGGCAACAAACAGCCGAATCATTGAAAACAGCAGGATTAAGACTATTCCGGTAAGGCCGACATGACCGGAGAGAGCCATTATTTTTTTACGAATCGTTTTCAGCATAATTTTCTGTAAATTCGCAATACCGGGCAGGAAATCAAAACTGTCTTCCACGATCTAAAAACCCGGGTGATATAAGGATCATGAAAACAATAAAATCCTTGGTTCTAATTTACCGGCCGTATACCATGTCAGGACCAAGATATTCCGGGTAATCATTCAATATGCTTTTTCTTGTCTCATAGCACATATGACAGGGATCCACAAAACCGTCTTGACTGCTGTAACCATATTCCAAAGCAAGCTTTAAAGGTCCACCCTTTTGCAGATGGGAACAAATGGGATGGCTGTCCACATCATATTCCCTGATTAACTCATCGAGAGGGGTTTCCCAGATATTACCCATTATGATCCCCTGGCAAAGGTGGACATTGCCGAACGGGTCCAGATGAACTCTTCCGGGATTTGCAAAATCTTCGTCAGGACATTGGTTGAAATCGGACCCGTCATGCCTGGCAAGCCCTTTGACAAGCTTATCCACAGCCCTTCCCCGAAATCTGATATCTCCGCCGACAATGGGCTCGCCCCGTTCATTTACAGACTGGCCGGCCCTGTCCGGGTCAGGCGGTTCCAGACATATCGCCCCCGAAGACAGCCCAAGCGCATCAGCTCCGTTTTTAACCCATTTCATTCGAACGCCCTGCTCAGTGCCGTGATGCAGTGAATCATCGCTGACGCTTAAATTATCCAGGCCGATCTCGGCCAAAGGCCCAAGCCACAGCAGCGCATCTTCTTTGCTGTTTGCCCAGTAGCCGTTGCTTACCACACCACGGCTGTAGCCTCTTTGGGCAGCAAGCTTCAACCCCTGCAATAAAACAGGGTAAAATAAAAAAGGTTCGCCGCCCTCAAAAAAAACACTGTTTATGCTGTCAATTTTGTCCATCTGCCTGAAAACGTCGGAAAGCTGTTCGCTTGTGAACGTTCCCCGAGTCCTGGGGCTGCAGTATAAAAAACAATGATCGCATTCATAATTGCAGGTCATAGACAATAAAAAGTGTACACCTTTGAGCATTTTTATATCCTTTCAGAACTTAAGGCCACAAATGAGGAATTCCATCGGGATCAAGTCCAAGGTAATCGGCAGCAGCTCTGTCAATTTCATAGGCGTCATACCCTGCGATCAGTCTATTTACCAAAGGGTTGCAGGTCGGCCCGCCAAGGTGATACTGACAAAGCCCCACACTTGCATCCATAAGGGTCATGTCAGGAAGAATATATGAGTTAAGTTCCCTGATGGACGTGTGCATTCTTGCATGGAAAAATGATTTTTTCCATCCCTCCTTTGAATAATGCTCAGGCGGTGCAAATCCCATCATATTTTTTAAAGTCCCTGTGATTTCAGCCAAAGAGTGGGCTTTTAAAACCGGCAGGGACACCACATAGCTTTCAAAGGCGATTTCCGGCAAAAAGATCTCTTTAAAAATTGTATTGTTCTTATTTTCCAGCCGGACGAGCCGGGCATGGTTCAAGTCCATAAGTTCAACATTTAATTCATCGGCAAGATTTCGGTAACCAAGATCCTTGAAAATCTGATCCGTCTCCATAACATTGTCGCCGGACCCTTCGGCAATTATAATCCGTGCATCACTGCATTTTTTTGCATACAGGATAACGGCCTTACAAAGCTCCGGTGCAGTGGTAACGGGAAATGGACTTGCATTCACAAGATTGGGTTTTAAAAGCAGTGTTTTTTGTTCTTTAAAGCGTTCTTTTGCCTGAATCAGATCCAAAAGCTGCGGTACGCTTTTTTCGTAGGATTGAAATTCAATATCAATCAGTGACATCGGCAAGATAAACTCCTCCCATATCAATACTTTCAATTAATTCGCTTGCAATGCTGCTGCTTTCAAGACGCATGACGGTTTCTTCGGAATAACCAAAGCTTAAAAGGTTGATACTCCCGTACCAGGTGATTTGGTTGTCAATGATTGCAAATTTCTGGTGGATATTGGATTTGTAAACCATTTGGATTCCAGCGGTTTCTACGGTTGAAAAAAGATCACTCAGCATGGCTTTTCTATTTTCGTCATAATCATCGGCAGGCCGGGTTATGACCGTTATTTTAACCTGCTTTTTCAACAGCTCATTAAAATGGTCCATCATTTGGCACATCCTCTGTTTTGTGACAAAGGGACTGATGATCAGTACATGCTTTGAAGCAACGGCAATATCCCGCAAGTACACCGGGAAAAAATCGTCTTTGTTAAAAATAAGGTTGGTCGGTGCATCGGGAAACTTTGAGGCTTTGGTTTTATAACCGATTGACGCATATCCTTTCAGCCGCTTTCCGTACATTTTTTCAAGCATTTTTACATGAAGATCTATGTAATCGTAAATTCGGACATCCTTCTTCACTTTAAAATAACGGTGCAGTCTGCCGGCATATTGATGCAAGGTTCCTTTCCAGGCAATGGGCATGGCTAAAAATAATGTATCCAGCCGCGCTTCATCAAAGCCTTCGCCAATATAACTGCCCGTGGCAACCAGCACAAAAGGTTCCGTATCCTTAATTTCATTTATTTCACCGATAACCTGGGCTGTTTTTTTATTCCCCATACCGCCCGTCAGACTTATGACATTGGAGATTCTCTCTTTCAACCTTGCCGCAAGCGTGGCCACATGCCCTACCCGTCCCGTTAAAATAAGAGACTTTCTGCCTTTTTTATAGCATTCCACGACATCGTCTATAATGAGTTGATTTCTGATTTCATCCGATACTAACCCCGTTTTTATTTCCTGAAGGGACAATTGGGCTTCGTCTTCGCCGGGTGGTGTTCTAAAAGATGTGAATCTGGGGATTAAATAATGATCAAAGGGGCGCTGTTCAGCCTGCTTTTTTGCATCAACTGAAAACCGGACAGGCCCGCAGTAAAAGAAAATAATCGGATGATGCCCATCGGGTCTGGCAGGGGTTGCAGTCAGACCGTAAATATATTTTGCTGTGGCTTTCTTCAATATTTGTTCAAAAGTAACGGCAGGAACATGATGACACTCGTCTACAAGGATCATCCCATAATTTTTTACGGCGTCCTTGACATCTCCTTTGGTATTCAATGATTGCATAACTGCTACATCGATGATGCAGCTAAGTCTGTCTTTTCCTGCTGCCATGTGGCCGATGATATTTTGCTCTTTTTTACGGCCTCTTTTTTCAGACGGCTTAGGAAGGAATTCATTGATGATAAGAAATTGTTCCAGCCGCTCCCGCCACTGGGAAAGCAGTTGCTGCCGGTGAACCAATACCAGGGTGTTCACTTTTTTCATACTGATCAATTTTGCACCGATAACTGTTTTCCCAAATGCCGTAGCAGCGGATAACACACCATTATCATGTGCCGACAATGCATCAACTGCAAGTTGCTGTTCATCCCGTAACTCACCTTTGAACTGAACATCGATCACTTTTCCGGGATTGGATTTATCCTCCTGTATCAGTGCAACATTCTTTTCCTTAAACAAAGATTTGACATCATTTTCGCAACCGCGGGGCAAGGCTATATGACTTTTATAATCATCTGAGCAGGAAATGACCCGTGGCTTGCCGAAGGTCGACTTCCTCATGGCCTGGGCTTTATAAAATACTGGATTTTTAAAAGCTGCATATCTTTTAAGGGTATTTAATGCTTTCTGGCTTAATCCTGCTTTTTCAATATACAGCATGCCGGATTTAATCAGTTTTACCGTTTCAGGAAAATCCTTGGCTTTCAGGCCAACTGATTGTTGCCTTTCCCACGGTTTTGATTCTGATACCTCTGCTTTCAGTACGCCCAGATCGTTTCCCCGGGCCAGTTTGGTGATATATGATGTCAAATCTTTTTCGTTCAACCTTTGAATGCCCGATAAAAACTGCCACTGGTCCGGATACGGATTGAAATCTTCAGTGATAAAAACCGCATTGCCATTATCCCGGGCCTTTTTCTGGAGCGGCAGGGCAATCAAATTACCAAAACCGCCGTCCGGCATGGTATCTTGGTTGGGAAACAGCCTGTCATAGGATTTAAACGAAATTTGATGCCGTTCACCCATGGCATAGGTCAATAATGCTGTCCCAAATTTTCGGGCAAAGGCCGCCGAAATCTTTTGTTCAAAGAAAAACCAGGCGTGGCAGCCATTGCCGGATTGAGACCGCTCTATGGCAACCGGTATTTTAATATCAAAACAGATTTTCCGGATAACCGCAATGTCTTGTTTCCATCCTTCTTTATCAAAATCGATGGCCAGGAAATGGCAGGTTTCATCAAGATTCATGGGATACACCCCAATGACGTATTCACCTCTGAGGTGCTTTTCAACAACGGATTCGATTAACGTCCCATACGACTGATTGCCACATGCTGAACATTTTACCCGGGGTTTACTACAAAGCCCTGGGACCCATTCATTCAGGCATACCGGACTGTATCCTGAAGTACCCTTTTTGCTTTGCCACTTTTTTGCGTAGACATCGGTTCTGCTTTTAAACAATGACATGAAAAGATAAATCTTTTCATGATTTTGAGAGAATCGGGTAACTGAACCGCCATCTATGCCTGAAGGTAATGCTGCACCGGATTTTGGATTTGATGCAGGTTTCTTATGGGGCTTGAATATTGTTTCTGCGGATTGGACAGACTCATAATGGGTAATAACATTTTCAGATTTAGGTGCCAACTCCCGTATTTTTGCTTTCAGAGCTTTATTCTCTTCAAGCATTGCATCATATTTTCTTTTCAACTCATCGTAATTATTGATGGTCATACGGCATCTGATTTATCGTATTCTTCATAGAACCGGCTTGCTTCCGTTATCACCGCTTACTGCAAGAGCGTTATCTAAAGGCGGCATGCTTGCAACACTTTCGATCATCCGTTCATTCCAAATCCGATTGACATTTCTGAGATACTCGCTGTCTTCGGGCAGATGGTAGTATTCACCACCTATAAAGCTGTCAGTGTGATACAGTTGGATATCGATTGGCGGTCCTACGGAAAGATTGCTTCGCATGGTTGAATCCATTGAAACCAAAGAACAAAGTGCAGCCGTATTCAAAGACGTTTGCGGTGTAATGATGCGGTCCAAAATCGGTTTGCCGTATTTGGTTTCACCAATCTGTAAAAACGGTGTCTCCTTGGAGGTGGATATGTGATTTCCCTGGGGGTAAATTAATGACAGATGCGGTGGATTTCCAAGGATCTGGCCGCCGAGAATAAATGTGGCTTCATAGACGCTGCCTCCGCCGGATTTTGTCTGCTCGTTGACGCTGAGTTGGCCGATATAATCAGCCGCTTCACTCATGTCCGCCACCGTATTTAGATTGATTGTTGCCTGGGTAGAAATATCTTTGGATAATTGTTCAATGACTGCCTGGGTGGTTGCAAGATTGCCGGCTGACAAAATAACAAACTGGCGGTTTCCATCCTGTCCAAACCGAAACATCTTGGAATAGGTATTTATCTGATCAACACCGGCGCTGGTCCGAGAGTCGGCACAGTACGAGATACCTTCATCAACAAGAATGGCAACACAATACGTCATAATCACTTCCTTTATTTGTGTAACATTGTTTTACCCATGATTACGCTTCATTCGTGTATCAATGTCAACATAGTTAATAATTTTTACACATACAACAGGATTAAAGCGGGGTAGGGTGGTTTGATAATTATGTCAAATTAAAACAGATCTTATTTGTTTACTGCCGGTGAATATGGACATATAATTCATAATGAAAAAAGATCTAAATCACCGACGTTCAAACCATAAAAACCTCGCATATTTGATTTGCATTAGCCCCGGGACTTGAAAATTAAGCCTTTTTCATGATATTTAAACAGGTTCCAATTAGATTGTGGAACGCTTTTTACCATAAAAAAATTTTAAGGGACAGGTATTAATCCATATGAAAGCATTGTTAGCCCTGGAAGATGGGAGAACATTTTCCTGTAGAAGTTTTACAGGGCCGGGCGAAGCCCAGGGGGAGGTGGTGTTCAACACCAGCATGACCGGTTACCAGGAAATTTTGACCGACCCGTCCTATTACGGGCAGATGGTCACCATGACCTATCCGCTCATAGGCAACTACGGCGTGTGTCCGGAAGATGTTGAATCGGACCGTATTCATGCGGCAGCCTTCATTGTCAAAGAATACCAGGAGTTTCCAAGCAATTTCAGATCAAAGGGAACCCTTGCCGATTATCTGATAAAATCCCATGTTCTAGGTATTGAGGATCTGGATACCCGGGCCCTGACCCGGCATATCCGTAAATCAGGAGCCATGAGAGCCATGATATCGACCACGGATCTGGACCCTGAATCCCTTGTGGCACGGGCCAAACAGATTCCATCCATGGAAGGATCGAACCTGGTGGAATATGTCACAACTAAAAAACCGTATTTCTGGAAAGACAACAATCCGGATTATGTAGATACCAAAAGTCTTGAAGACCCCACTATATGGCGCTACAAAGGAAAAAAACATTCTGTGGTGGCCCTGGATTTCGGCATAAAATATAATATCATCCGCTGCCTTGAAAACGCAGGATGTGAGGTACTGGTGGTTCCGGCAAAAACCGATGCCCAGACCATAAAAAACCTAAACCCGGACGGTGTTTTCCTGTCCAACGGCCCCGGCGATCCGGAACCTTTGACTTATATCGTGACAACCATACGCGAACTTCTCGAACACTATCCTGTTTTTGGAATTTGCCTTGGCATGCAGCTTCTCGGCCTTGCCATGGGCGGTAAAACCATGAAAATCAAATTCGGCCACAGGGGCGGCAATCAGCCGGTAAAAAATATGGATACCGGCAAAGTTGAGATCACCTCCCAGAACCATGGATTTGCGGTGGATCTGAATACCCTTGACAAAAATAATTGCCACCTGACCCACATCAACCTGAACGAAGACTCCCTGGAAGGGCTCAAGAACGATACCATTCGGGCGTTTGCCGTCCAGTACCACCCCGAAGCCTCTCCAGGTCCCCACGATGCGGCCTATCTTTTTAACCAGTTTGCAAAAGTGATGGAAAATGCCAAAGCGTAACGACATCCATAAAATTCTGATCATTGGTGCCGGCCCGATCATCATCAGCCAGGCATGCGAGTTTGACTATTCCGGCACCCAGGCCTGCAAGGCTTTGAAGGAAGAAGGGTTTGAAGTTGTCTTAATCAACTCCAATCCAGCCACCATCATGACCGATCCTGAAACAGCCGACCGGGTATATGTTGAACCGGTAACCGCTGAAACTCTGTGCAAGGTAATTGAAGAGGAGCGGCCCGATGCCGTGCTGCCCACTCTTGGCGGCCAGACGGCGCTTAACACCACCATTGATGCAGCCAAAACGGGGATATTTGAAAAATATAATATCGAACTGATCGGTGCATCCATTGACGCCATCAACAAGGCAGAAGACCGGGAACTGTTCCGGGATGCCATGGATAAAATCGGTTTAAGAATTCCCCAATCCGGGTTTGCCACCAACATGCAGGAAGTTGAAGAGACAGCCCAGCGCATCGGATTTCCTATTATTGTCCGGCCAAGCTTTACCCTTGGCGGAACCGGCGGCGGTGTGGCCTACAATATGGAAGAGCTTGCAAACCTTTCCAAGGCCGGACTTGACGCGTCCCTGATCACCCAGGTGATGCTTGAGGAGTCTGTTCTGGGATGGAAAGAATTTGAGCTTGAGGTGATGCGGGATCACGCGGACAACGTGGTGATCATCTGTTCCATTGAAAACGTTGACGCTATGGGGGTTCATACAGGTGATTCCATTACCGTGGCCCCGGCCCAGACCTTGTCGGATAAAGAATACCAGGCGTTGAGGGATGCCTCCATTGCCATCATCAGAGAAATCGGCGTGGACACGGGCGGTTCAAATGTTCAATTTGCCGTGAACCCGGACAACGGAGAAATTATCGTGGTTGAGATGAATCCCCGTGTATCCAGGTCTTCCGCCCTTGCCTCCAAGGCCACGGGCTTTCCCATTGCCAAAATTGCAGCCAAGCTTGCCGTTGGGTATACGCTGGATGAAATTCCCAATGATATCACCGGCGAAACCATGGCCTGCTTTGAGCCCTCCATTGACTATTGCGTGGTAAAAATTCCGCGCTGGACCTTTGAAAAATTTCCCGAAACCGACGACATACTCACCACGGCCATGAAATCCGTGGGTGAAACCATGTCCATTGGCAGAACATTTAAGGAAGCACTTCAAAAGGGTATGCGGTCCCTTGAAATCGGCCGGGCAGGTTTCGGTGCCGACGGCAAAGATCCGGCACCGGGTTCCGTGACAGGTACGGATCTGGAATACAAATTATCCACACCCAATTCCCAGCGCATTTTTTACATCAAATACGCCATTGAAAACGGCATGCCCATCACCATGATCCATGAGCTGACTGCCATTGATCCTTGGTTTCTGTACCAGATGAAACAAATTGTGGACCTTGAAAAGCAGTTAAAGCTGGCCGGCATGAACCTGCCCAAAGATCTGTTTGAAAAGGCAAAAAAATACGGATTCTCCGATATGCAGTTGGCTTATCTGTCCGGGGGACTGACAGACAAACAGATAGAACAGAAACGAAAAGATTTAGGCATTGTTCCTGTATATAAACTGGTTGACACCTGTGCTGCGGAATTCAGGGCGGTTACCCCTTACTATTACTCCACCTATGAAAGCGAATGCGAAGCCCGGGTGGCGGATAAGAAAAAGGTCATCATACTGGGCGGCGGTCCCAACCGCATCGGACAGGGCATTGAATTTGACTACTGCTGTGTTCATGCCTCCTTTGCGTTAAGGGAAGAAGGGGTGGAATCCATCATGGTCAACTCCAACCCGGAAACGGTCTCCACGGACTATGACACCTCGGACAAGCTCTATTTTGAACCATTGACCAGGGAAGATGTGCTGCACATCGTTGAAAAAGAAAAACCCTTTGGCGTGATTGTCCAGTTTGGCGGCCAGACGCCTTTGAACCTTGCCACAGACCTTCAAAAAGCAGGGGTACCCATCATCGGCACAAGTCCCGAAAGCATTGACCGGGCCGAGGACCGGGATCTGTTTGCGGCCATGCTTAAAAAACTGGACTTGCGCCAGCCGGATAACGGCATCGCATATTCTTATGAAGAAGCTGTGAAGGTGGCCAGGGATATCGGATACCCGGTCATGGTTCGTCCCTCCTTTGTTTTAGGCGGCCGGGCCATGAAAATCGTCTATGATGAAAAAGACCTGGAAGAATATTTCGACCTGGCAGTCCAGGCCTCACCGGATAAACCTGTCCTTATTGATAAATTCCTGGAAGAAGCCTTTGAGCTGGATGTGGACGCCATCTCCGATGGTGAGGATACCGTCATCGGCGGAATGATGGAACATATTGAAGAGGCCGGCATTCATTCAGGCGATTCTGCCTGTGTGCTGCCCCCTTACTCCATTGAGGAACACCACATCAAACAAATGGCGGATGCGGCCAAAGCCATTGCCAAAGAACTGAATGTCAAAGGGTTAATGAACATTCAGTTCGGGATTATGAATGACACGGTGTACATCATTGAGGTTAATCCCAGGGCATCAAGGACCATCCCCTTTGTCTCCAAGGCCATCGGCGTGCCGTTGGCAAAGCTTGCCACCAAGGTCATGCTGGGAAAAACCTTAAAGGAACTTGGGGTAACAAAGGAAATCGTCCCGCCTTATTATTGTGTCAAAGAAGCGGTAATGCCCTTTGACCGCTTTGACAATGTGGATCCTGTGCTTGGGCCGGAGATGAAATCCACAGGCGAAGTCATGGGTATTGATAAGGATCTTGGTGCAGCTGTAGCCAAATCCCAGTTTGCTGCCGGACAGAAACTTCCCAAGGAAGGTACAGTATTTATATCTGTTCAGGATAAGGACAAAAAGGCGGCACTGCCTGTGGCCCAACTTTTCCATGACATGGGATTCACCATCATGGCCACCCGGGGAACTGTTACCTTCCTGGAAGAGAACAAAATTCCATCCACAATGGTGAAAAAGGTATCCGCAGGCCGGCCTCATGTAGTGGATGCTGTAAAAAACGGCGAAATCCAGCTTATTTTAAATACAGGTTCGTCCAGCCAGACCCAAAGAGACGGCTATGAAATTCGCAGGGCAGCCATTAAATATAAAATACCTTATGCCACCACCACGGACGGGGCTAGGGCCATCAGCCTGGCAATCCAGGCCATGAAAAAAGAGAATCTGACGGTTAAGCCGCTCCAGCATTATCACAAAGAGAACTCAATTATTGGATAACCATAAATGAATACCATCCACCCAAATTGTAATAACTGCTCCGTTTTCACGCCAAGCGAACGCCCCAAAGATGAATGTGGGGTTTTTGGCCTTTATAAACACCCGGAAGCGGCCAAAATCACCTATTTCGGACTCTATGCACTTCAGCACAGGGGTCAGGAAAGCGCGGGTATCTCCGTGAACCGGGGGATCAACGACAAAATTTTCTCCCATAAAGGCATGGGGCTTGTACCGGAAATTTTCAACATGGAAGACCTTGAACGTATTGAAGGCGGGTCTGCCATCGGCCATGTCCGCTACTCCACAACGGGTGAATCGGTTCTGGCCAATGCCCAGCCTTTTGTGGTCAACCACCGGCACCGCTCTTATGCCCTGGCCCACAACGGTAATCTGGTCAATGCCCACATCATCAGAGAAGAACTTGAAGAAAAGGGCTCTATCTTCCAGACCACCATGGATTCGGAAGTTTTTTTGCATCTGTTCATCAAAAACTTGATAAAAGGCGATTATGAATCTGCCGTGTTAAAGGCAGCCTCAAAGGTTGAAGGGGCTTACTCCATGATTCTGCTCACCTGTAAAGGTGAAATCATCGGTATGAAGGACCCCAACGGATTCCGCCCCCTGGCCCTTGGAAAACTGAACGGCCACTATGTCTTGGCATCGGAAACCTGCGCCTTTGATCTGATCCAGGCCGAATTTATCCGCGAACTGGATCCCGGTGAAATCGTCATTATCAATGAAGACGGTATCAAAAGTATCAAACATCCCAAAGCGGCCATCAAAAAATCGCTGTGCATATTTGAATATATCTATTTTGCACGTCCCGACTCCACCATTGACGGCAAAAACGTTTATGAAATGAGAAAGGCTCATGGCAGGCGGCTGGCCCAGGAAGCCCCTGTGGATGCAGACATGGTTATGCCGTTTCCTGATTCCGGCAACTATGCAGCCATCGGCTATGCCGCAGAATCTGGCATCCCCTTTGAAATGGGCATGATACGCAACCATTATGTGGGTAGAAGTTTTATTCAGCCCACCCAGTCCATGCGGGATTTTGCCGTGCGGGTGAAACTGAATCCGGTACGTGAACTGATAAAAGGTAAAGACATTATCATTATTGAAGATTCAATTATCCGGGGTACCACGGCTAAAACCCGTGTGAAAGCCTTAAAGGATTTGGGTGCAGGAAAAATACACATGCGGGTCTCCTGTCCCCCCCATAAGTTCCCCTGTTACTACGGCATTGATTTTTCATCCAAGGGAGAATTGATTGCAGCCCAGAAGCCTTTAGATGAACTGACCGAATACCTTGGACTGGATTCTTTGCATTACCTGTCCATTGAAGGCATGTTAGAAGCCTCCGGGGTAGATGAGCCCGAAGCCAATTTCTGCAAAGCCTGTTTTGACGGTACATATCCCGTACCCTTTGACCCCAATTTCACTAAGCAGTGCATGGGTTAAAGTTAAAATGAAAAAACAAACCGTTGCGTTTTCAAGACAGAGCACCAATCTGTTCTTCCACATACTGACACGCTGTAATCTGCGCTGTGCCCACTGCTATATCAACCGGGAACAGCACGGAAACAACACCCTTTCACTGGATACGATCAAACAGTGGCTCGGCATCTTTTCTTCAAAAGTAAAGGATACAAATCTTATTCTTTTAGGTGGCGAACCCACACTTCATCCGGATCTTGCCTCGGTTGTAGGCATGGCCGGATCCATGGGATTCAAATCCATCACCATTGATACCAACGGTTTTTTATTTCACAACATCCTGGACAAAATCACACCGGATCAAATCGATTTTTTTTCATTTTCTCTGGACGGTGTCACCAAAGAGACCAATGACGCCATCAGAGGAGAGGGATGTTTTGATGCCGTCATGTCAGGTATCAGCAAAGCCGTTGAAAAAGGGTTCACCTGCTCCATGATCTATACGGTTTCTGAAAAAAACATCCATGAGGTCAAAAGGCTTCCGGAACTGGTAAAGGATCTTGGGATTTCAAGATTTTTTATCCAGGTGGTGGGTCTGCGGGGGGAAACGGAAAATACCGATGCAAGACACCAGGTATCCAAATCAATCTGGCAGGAGACCATTCCCAAAACGGCGGAACAGATTGCAAAACAAGGGATTATCGTTACCTATCCAAAGGTGTTCCTTACCCATGACGAAACCTTTGAATGTGCGGCCAATGTAGCGGACAACTATTTTATTTTCCCCAACGGACGGGTGTACCAGTGTCCTTTATGCGAAGATTTTGCATTTCATTCCTATGACATAATAAATAATGAACTGACACCTCGCCCAAAAATCAATGAAACAAATTTTTTCTCTTTGCAGATTCCCGAAGGGTGTGTAATGAATAAATTAATACAGCCGGGAAATCTATCTTACGATGATAACGGATTCCCCCGCTATAAAATTGCCTGTTGTATGCTCAAGGAAGAACTTCAGCCTTAAATTATAAAAATAAGGATACAATGCCATGAAAAAGTATCCGTTGAATTTCGACCAAAGTGCAACGCTTTTATCCCAATATGGTATTTTACCTTCCGGAAAACAGATCTACTGCCTTGAAGATGCGTTAAAAACTGCTGAAAAAATTGGTTATCCAGTAGTTGTCAAAGCACTTTGTGAAAAAATCATTCATAAATCCGACCAGGGCGCTGTGCGGCTGAATCTAAAAAATCCAGATGAACTGACCTGCGCAATAAAATCAATCGAAAAACTTATGGGCGGTTTCTCTATAGAAAAAAAAGAGGGGCTGCTTGTCCAAAAGATGTTGGACAAAGGATTTGAACTTCTTGTGGGTGCCAGACAGGACCCGGGGTTTGGTCCCATCACCATGGTGGGTATCGGTGGCATTTTTGTGGAACTGTTCGCAGATGCGGCACCAGGCATTGGCGTGCTCACCCGACAGGATGTGAAACGTATGCTTAAAAAGACCCGGGCCGGTAAAGTTTTGGACGGATTCAGAGGTCAGGTATATGACAAAGAAGCCATTATAGATCTGACCATTCGTGTATCCAGATTAATGGCGGAAAATCCAGATATATGCGAGCTGGATTTAAATCCGGTGATTGTTCATGAAAATGGATATGCCATTGTTGATACACGATTGATTAAAGATCCTGATTTCGTTTCACCATCCCGGCAACGGATCAGTGACTGGAAGCGCAAAAGTGTGGATGCCATATTTAAAGCCGAATCTGTGGCAGTTGTGGGTGCTTCCCGGCCGGGGACCCAAGGTGGTGTTATTCTAAAAAACTGCATGAAAATAAAAAAACTCTACCCGGTTCACCCAAAACTGAAAACTATCCATGGATTGACCTGTTATCAAAACCTTAACGATCTGCCCGAGGTACCGGATATCTGCGTCTTTGCGGTAAATTCAGAAATAACTGTCTTGATTTTTGAACAGTTCTGCAAGCTCGGCGGCAAAGGCGCCATTATTTTCAGTGACGGATTTGCAGAAATAGGCCGCTTGGATCTCAAAAAAAAGCTTATAAACTTAAGTGAAAAGTATAAGGTGGCATTTATCGGCCCCAATTGCATGGGGGTAATTGATAATTATTCAGGGCTGAATACCAACTACATCCCGGTGCAGCGGTCTGTTCCCGTTACCCCGTCCAATTGCGTGGGCGTAATATCCCAAAGCGGCGGCATCGGACTTGAACTGCTTGAGATGCTTGGGGCGGACCGTCAAAACATAGGTAAATGGGTATCCATCGGTAATGCCGCCGTATGTGGGGTACCTGAAATACTATCCCACATGGGAGATGATCCCAGAATTAAAATCATCGCCGTCTACCTGGAAGGTGTGGCAGACGGACTCAAATTGCTGCAGGTGGGAAAAAAGGTGGCAGAGAAAAAACCGGTGGTGATTATTAAAGGCGGCATGGGAGGCGGGGCCCAGGCAGCCTTATCTCATACGGCATCTCTTGCCGGTTCCCATAATGCATTCAAGGCCTGCTGCGATCAGGCTGGTTTTTATCTGATCGAAGAACTCACAGAAGATCCTAAAATTATGGTCAATATATTGTCCATTCTTACCAGCCAGCCCAAAACATACGGCAACCGGATTGCCGTAATCAGTGTCGGGGGCGGGGCCGGTATTCTCTTGGCGGATCAGGTCACACAGGAGGGAATGGCCCTGTCGAAATTTACCTGTGAAACCAAACAAAAACTTAAAAAACTGATCGAAAGAGATCTCAAACCAGACCTGTCGGCAGTAAAAGACAAAATATTAAGCAATTTAGGCGGCAACCCCATTGATCTTCTGGGTAACTGTCGGGATGAACGACTCCTTGAAGCCATTAAAATCGTAGACCAGGATCCAAATACGGATGTGATTATCGCAGCCATCTACCTGCAGGTGCCCCTTTTAAGTGAATACCTGCCCGAGCGCCTGGTGGAACTTAAACAGGAACTGACCAAGCCTTTGATCGTATCCCCCAGGGGATTTTCTGAATACGTGGACCGGTGCAGAACCTTTATGGCAGACAAAAAGCTGCATACCTACACCGTCCCAATGATTAAACCTTTGCGCATTGCTCTGGAAATCTGGAAAAAATATAAGATAAACTTTCTTGATTGATCAGTATCTGATAATCATGATCAGATTGCCACTTGAAATATTTATATCTAAATATTTCAAGTGGCATTTAGCCTGATATGCAAAGCTTCGGGTATACAGCATCTATTATAGTTCATTACAATACCGGCTGTGAGAGTTTTAAAAGGCTCTAAACAGCCGTTTAACATTAAATAAGGAGTACATATGGGATTGATATCTTCCACCCATTCCATCAGCCGTTATTATATTGACGGTGCATTTCCTGACGGTACTGCAGAGGGTGTTCGCCAGGGACTGATTGAAAACGCTTTCCCTGAAATTGAAAACGAATACGATGAAATTTCAGCCGGATGGACACCTCTTGAAACCCCCTATAAACCAGACTTTCAATCCGCTTCATTTCTATTCGGCACCTATTTTGCTTTTTCCCTGCGCATTGATAAAAAATCAATCCCGGCTAAACTGATCCAGAAACATATGGTCATTGAAACAGAAAAAAAAAAGAAAGAAAGCGGCAGACCTTTTATCTCAAAAAATGAAAAAGCTGAAATAAAAGAAATGGTTATTGATATCCTGATGCATAAAACGCCATTTATTCCAAATATTTACGATGTGTTATGGGATTATGAACAAAAAAGTTTAATTTTGTTTTCCACCCAGAAAGCCGCCAATGAACTGTTTGAAACCCTGTTTTTCAAATCCTTTGATCATAAACCCATCAGAATATTTCCCTATACAATCGTGGAAAAGCTGGGCAGTTTTTCAAGTGATAAAAAAGACCGGATATTGGCACTATCACCCCTAAATATGAAAGGTGTATGATGTTAGATATAGCCACTGCTTACAATAAGTATGGATTTTTAGGCAACGAATTTTTAACCTGGATCTGGTATCTGGTTGAAACAGAGCAGGACATTACAGCCCTTTCAAATTCAGAAGATCCGGTAACATTTGAAATTGGAAATTCCATCAGCCTTGAAAACAATCTGGGCGATAAATCAAAGGAAAAAATTACTATTAAAGGCGATCAGGCCGGTCTCGAAGAAGGGACAACAGCCCTTAAAAAAGGGGCATGGGTAACAGATATGAACCTGATCTGCAGAATCGGTGAAGAAGAATATAAATTTTCCATCAAAGGTGAAAGTTTCAATATCACCGGTTTAAAACCGCCAACCATTGATACCTCCGCATCAGAAGATGAAATAGAGGGTCTGATTATTGAAAAAACCTTTTTAATCATGAAGGTTATCAACGTTATTGACACCTTGTTTTTAAAATTCATTGAGAAAAGAATTTCAGAAACGTGGCACACATCGGATTTAAAGGCGATCAGAGATTGGATTCAATCCTGATAAAAAGATAAAAAATTGTTTAAAAAGCCTGTTTTATGTACTTATCCAAAACAGGCTTTAAAAGCTGAATATTTTTAAAACGCTTTTATTCAAAATTGCTAACATTAAAATTTAAATAATACTTCATAATATCTGACACTTAAAATAATTATAAACATTTCAGCGTCAGTTATTATTACTATTATTTTTTTAAATTAATATTTAATATATTCTTCCTTCAAAAAACTCAACAATTCGTCAAACCAATTAGTAACCAAAAAATTATAACGTCATGGCATACCGGGTTAGGGAAAATGCAATAATCCACAAGGTCAAGCCAATGACTGTATCAAGAATTCGCCAAGACAATGGATTCTTAAATATTGGCGAAAACACCCTTGCCCCAATAGTCAGACTGATGAACCACAGGGTCGAAGCTGTGACACTTCCGGCCCAGAAGTAAAATCTTTCGCTGTGGGGAAATCGGCTTGCTATGCTTCCGATCAAGACAACGGTATCAAGGTAAAAATGGGGATTTAGAAGGGTAACGGCCAATGTTGATATAATAACCGTTTTAAGGGACAGATGGCCCTGATTCGCTTCGTTAAGACTTTTGTTACCCATAGCCGATTTGAACGCCTGAAATCCGTATAAAAACAAAAATACCGTACCGCCCCAGGCCGTCAGCCGTGACAAAATAACCGATGTTGAAACTGCAGCGCCGATACCTGCAACCCCTAATGTAATAAACAGGACATCACAAAAGATACAGATTGCAGCAATAATCAGGGGATGATTTTTGCGGACGCCCTGGGAAAGTATAAATGCGTTTTGAGCACCAATAGCCACAATGAGACCGCCTCCTGTACCCAGGCCCTGGAAAAAGGGTGTCATCATAGTTTCCTTTTAATCGAATCATTAATAAAAACGGTGAAATGAAATAACACCAAGGTATGTATTAAGTAAAATTAATTGTTTTAATTATTAATAAATTTTACTAATAATATTTCATGTTTGATTATAAGCTTATAGAGGCGATGGCTGAAGTTATCCGACAGGGTGGGTTTGAAAAGGCGGCAGCACGAATGTGCCTGACCCAGTCCGCCGTGTCCCAGCGGGTGAGACAACTTGAAGAGCAGGCCGGACAGATATTGCTGACCCGTTCGGTTCCCCCTGCCGTGACAGATGCCGGGAAATGGTTCCTTGCCCACTATTTACAGGTCAGGCATCTGGAAGAGGATTTGGCAAACCGGACAGCCTTTGGACGTGATCCTAAACCTGTAACCCTGTCCGTGGGGGTAAATGCCGACAGTCTGGCCACATGGTTTCCAAAAGCCGTTGCACCTCTGCTGGAAGACGGGACATTAATGCTGGACATCCGGGTGGACGACCAGGAACAGACCCACAAACTTTTAAAAAGCGGCACCGTATGCGGTTGCATCAGCACCCTTGACCGGGCCATTCAGGGATGCCGGATTTTTGAGATCGGCACCGTGGCATACAAACTGTTATGTACTCCAGCTTTTGCCCGTCGCTGGTTTTTAAGCGGGGTAACCCTTGAGGCTATATCAAAGGCGCCGGCCATAATTTTCAACCAAAAGGATGAGTTGCACGATAAAACACTTAAAAATGTTTTTCATACCGTGCCAAAGGATATGCCTGTGACCTATGTACCCTCGTCGGAAACCTTTGTGGATTTTATTGCCATGGGCCTTGGGTACGGTGTGGTGCCGATGGCCCAGGGCGGTCACCTGATGGAAAAAGGCATTTTAGTCCCTCTGATTGACGGTCTGACAATTGATATCCGGCTCTTCTGGCATTGCTGGAATTTAAAATCTCCTTTGCTTGAATCCTTTACAAAAGCCCTGCTGGATCAAAGCAGTAAAAACCTTAATGCGTTCGTCAATTCCGATTGGATGCATTAAAAATGGCAAACGTTTATAACAAAGTCTGGGTAACTTACTAAGATCTTTCAATCTTTATTGTGAGTTGAGGCCTGGGTGTAGATAGACCAGGTCGGCCCATGGCCGTTATTGACACGTTGTTTTAAAACTTATCAGAAAAAAAATTTAAATGGCTGGAAGATATTTATTTTAAAGGAGATTAGAATAATATCCAATTTCGACAAAAAAATGTTTAAAAAGTCTGATTTATGTACCCTTAAAAAATAGACTATCAATACCCTGTCTTTTTAAAATTTTTTATTCAGAATTCTAAACGAATTTTTAAAAAAACAAAAGTTAATGATATCAATGTATTATTGCAGTTATAAACATTTAAATATTGATTATTGTTACTATTATATTTTTTAAATTAATATTTAATCTATTCACTTTGTATCAAGAAATATAAGACTTAATTCTTATCTCCAGTCTCTTGTTTCTTAACCAGTAAACTGGTATTAGATAAAGCGCGAATTAAAACTCCCTTCAGGAAAATTAAAATGACAGACAATTTAAAAATATTTTCTGGTGGATCCAATCCGGATCTGGCAATAGAAATCTGTGGACATATCGGAATAGCCTTAAGTCCTATGGAAACCTCCCGGTTTTCAAATGACAATTTGTTTGTTCAGATTAAGGAAAGTGTCAGGGAAAAAGATGTTTTTGTGGTGCAATCTTTAACCACGCCTGTTAGTGATCACCTCATGGAATTGATGATTACCATAGATGCTTTGCGTAGCGCATCTGCCAGACGAATTACTGCTGTTATCCCCTATTATTCATATGCCCGCTCAGATAAAAAGGATGCGCCAAGAATTTCCATTGCTGCCCGTCTGGTGGCGGATCTTTTAAAAACTGCTGGTGCTGACAGGGTGTTGACCATGGATCTGCATGCCGATGCCGTGCATGGATTCTTCAGCATTCCCGTTGATCATTTAACATTCATGCCCACTATTTGTGATTATTTTGCAGGGCTTCTAAATTTATCGAAGGTAGTGGTGGTGGCCACGGATGCCGGTGGGGCTAAAAGAGCAGGCCGGTTTGCAAAACGTCTGGATACTTCCCTTGCTATCATTGACAAACGTCGGCTTAGTGATTCCAATGTTCAGCAGGGGTTGGTTGTGGGGAACGTAAAGGGGCTGGATGCTATCGTTTTTGATGATGAAATATCCACAGGGGGAACTCTGGTCAGCACCGTTGATACATTGAAACGGGCTGGTGCTGGTAAGGTTTATGTTGGTGCGACCCATCCAGTGCTTTGCGGTCAGGCGGTAGAAAATTTAAGTCAAACCTTTGTATCCGAGATTGTGGTCGCCAACACGGTACATATTCCTGCAGAAAAACAATTTCCCCAGCTTAGATCTTTGTCCGTGGCTCCGCTTTTTGCCCGGGCTATTAAGCATATTCATACTGGGGAGAGTGTATCAGCCCTTTTCAAACCGTAAATATGGTATTTGAACGAAAAGTCACCCATCTGCGGCGTTGCAGAAAAAATTTACAATCCTCACAACCATAAGGTTGCTCCGGTTACAAATTTTTCTGCGCCTTGCATATGGGCAATTTTGTGAGCTAAAGCTCCTCTAACGAGCCGCCCAAATACAGATCGTCGTATATGCTTTTTTTATAAGAAAGTCTGGGTAAGTAACTCAGATTTTTCAACTTTCGTTGTGGGCTGAGCCTGGGTGCTGATAGACCAAAGACGGCCCATGGCCGTTAGATGGTTGAAATTGCGGCAACGGCTGCTGCTACCTGATCTTTGGGCAGGGCTATTTCTCTGATGAATGCAGGCAGACAGTCCCATATTTTTTTGGGCTGCCTAACGCTTCTATCACTGTCAATGGCAAGAACCCCGGTCTGTTTGCCGGCGTTAAAAGGATCCGGTTTGGATTTCAAAGGAACCTGGTTTTTGTCTGTAAAAGGAAGAACAAGAGGACCCTCGTTTTCAAGAACATATGCCAATTGTCCGCTTTTGAGAAAAACAATACTGCCCGGCGGATAGAGCCCTACGGTTTTCACAAACGCATGGAGAATAAATTGTAGGATGGGATCTTTGTGCACATAATTGCGGAACAGGCCGGTGACCGCAGCAACCTGGTTAACGGCATCCTGGTAACTGCGTTTGGAAATCATGGCGTCATAGATGTCCATCAGTTTGCATATTTTGACATAGGGCGGCATCATCCCGTACTCCAATCCTGCAGGATAACATCCGGGTTCTCCCTCATACAGTGGTCCATGATGATACCGGATCATGTTACTGAGCACAGTACTGCCCAGATGGTTCTTTTCAATTACAGTAAATCCAAAGTCATTGGCGTGCCGGCGCAGCATATTAATTTCATCTTTGTTCAAAGTTGATGTCTTGTTTAAAATATCTTCCGGCACCATGGATTTTCCCAGATCATAGATGAACAAGCCAAAGGTCATCTCATCTATCTCTTCGGGGTAGTAATAGGAAAACATTCCGGAAGATTTATTACCCGCGAGTGCCGGCGATGACCAAAGTGATTTTTCCATTATTTTGGAAAAGGCGTTATTGAACCGGTGCAATACCTGGGAGCCCAAAGCGCAGACATTGGTGGCATGGTTGTAAAAATAGTCATCATAGAAAAACCACTCCCTTGGTGCATAGGCAAAGGGGTGATGATCCTGTTCGGCAAATGATGCAAGTTCCGATGCCTGTTCTGATACGGCATCCACATCAAACTCTCCCTGTGTCTGACGGATTTGGTTCACAGCATTTTTTATGATGGCCTGGGCTTTGACACTTATGGATTCTGCAAGTCTGCGTAATTCCAGGATTTCTTTAAGCCGTTCGGTTACGTTTTGGGTTTTGACAGGTTCCGTATCAAAAAATGAAGCAGGCAATGGGTCGGGCAGACCGGTGGATCCCATGTCTATTTTATTACCGGATGCGTCAAATACACCGCCATTGCTTGCCACCGGTACATGCCGAAGACCGTTGTTCCGAACAATTTTCAGCGGCTTTGTCTTATCCACCATTACATCTTTAGCTAAAAGCAGCGTACCGTTTCTGTCATAGACGTCCACTCCGGTTTTAACCCGGCCGCCCTGGCGGACAATCTCAATGAGCTTATCTATGGAAATTCTTGATTCAATCATGATTGATAACGAACCTTTCCCACCGCCTTTGACAGGCTTATAAACTCCTGTACATCTAAGGTTTCAGCCCGCCGTGAGGGATCAATGCCGGCGTTTTCAAGGGCAATCCCCACGATTTTTTTTGTTAAGCCCAGTTCTCCGCCGGACATGGCATTGTGAAGGGTCTTTCTCCGTTTGGAGAATGCTGCCTTAATTACACCGAACAGCAATATTTCATCCTCTTCTTCCATGCCTTCGGTTTTAAAGAAATCAAATCGAAGGACCGTGGAATCCACATCCGGCCTGGGAAAAAAATTATTGGGCCCGATATCTGCAACCCGGCTGATTTTAGACGCATATTGAACCACCGCGGAAAGCCTTGAATAATCTTTGGTACCGGCAGATGAAAGAAGGCGTTGGGCAAGTTCTTTTTGAAACATTAAAAATGCATGTGTTACAACCTGCCGGATTGTAATCAGTCGAAAAAGAATTTGGGAAGAAATATTGTATGGCAGGTTACCGACCACCACAAGTTTTTCTGTTCCGGCAATTTCCTTTATATCGGTCTTTAAAACGTTTTGATTGATTATTGTAACATTGTCTATTCCCTCATCAGCCAATTCTTTTTCAAGCACCGGAATGATGCGGCGGTCTTTTTCAATGGCCACAACCTTATTACAGGCCTTTGCCAAAGGCAGGGTGATCGCACCCAGTCCTGGGCCTATTTCAAGCACTGTGGTTTCTTTATCAACTCCGGTTCTATCCACAATCATCTGGGCCGTCGCCGGGTTGGACAAAAAGTTTTGCCCCAACTCTTTTCCGGCATATAACCCGTTTTTCTTTAACAACTCCCCAGGATGCGTCATTCTCCTTTTTGCTCTCCGTTTTTTGGCTGTTTATCTCCAGAACGTCATATGTCACATAGTTTGTTTTGGAAAAAGAATAAATGGTTGACAGTAATGGTTTTCCTTTGAAACATTCAAGGTGAATACCAGTAAATCATAGATTTTTATTAATTTCCATAAAATTTAACACCTTTTTTTCAGATATTTTTTTTACTTATTTAGATATGGCCTACTTGACTTTGATAGATTTAAGAAGTAATTTTTAAATTATCATATTAAAAAAGTGGGTTGAAGTATAAACCCACACCCTAAAGAAAAATACTACGACTAAATTGATAGAGAGTGTCTGAACGCAAACCTGGTATTTTATTCATTGCAAGGCGGGCGTAAATTAAAATTGTCGGAATACGTGGCGTATTTTGAGGATTAAAAATTGCGACCAGCAAAGTAATCGGAAATATTTACGGTTTTCGGTCGGGCACTAGATAAAGCTTAAACAGGATTGATCGTTCTTTTTTTGTTTTAAGACACGGTTAAACCTAAGTTTCAAGAAGGATTAAGTATGGAACCTACAGAATTCAGCAACAATTGGGAGAACTTTATTAAGATGCTTCTCCATCGTCTGGATATTCCAACTAAAGAGGATATTGCTAATATCCACAAAAGGCTTGACAAGCTAGAACAATTGATCTATCAGAATCATCCGTCGAGCAGACAGAGAAACAAAAGTCGGACGCCAAGAAAAAAGAGTGCATCTTCAATTGTGCTGAGTATCATCGGCAACCATCCGGAAGGCACTAATTTTAAGACCATTAAGGCAGCCACAGGTTTTGATGATAAAAAATTGAGAAATATAATTTTCCGGCTGGATAAAATAAAAAAGATCCAACGGGTCAACCGGGGAATTTATAAAAGGATTTAGCTTCCTGAAAGGCTTTATTATTGAGCCCGGGATAACTCGAATTCGTAAACCCATAAAATATGCGAAACAAACCCCATGCCCTAAGGCCTATGGTCGAAAAAATCGCCCATATGCTTGTCCTTTAAACCGCCCTCTACGTTACGCCAAAGAATATCAGGAATAATTTTGATTTCATTGGTGCGCCTTGAAGGTAATTTAAAATGCAGGCGTATTTGTGGCAGAGTTAATTTTGGCCATGGGCCTAAAAGGGTTTAGGGAAACCTTTGACAGGAAAATATATGAATCAGACTGCATTTACACCCGGGCAGGCCATCGGTGGCTATATAATTCAACAGGTATCGCCATTGCCCGCAATTAACGCTCATCTTATCCAACTGGTCCACGAGAAGACAAAAGCTGTACACATTCACATTGCCAATGAGGATAAGGAAAATACCTTTGGGGTATTTTTCAGAACTGTGCCCACGGACTCCACAGGGGTTGCCCATATTCTTGAGCATACCGTGCTGTGCGGGTCCGAAAAATATAAAGTTCGAGATCCTTTCTTTTCCATGCTGAAACGAAGCCTGTCCACCTTTATGAATGCATTCACTGCATCAGATTGGACCATGTATCCCTTTTCCACCCAGAATAAAAAAGATTATTATAACTTGATGGATGTTTATCTGGATGCGGCGTTTTTTCCGGATATTGATCATTTGAGCTTTAAACAGGAAGGCCATCGACTTGAATTGGAACCCGGGGAAAACGGGGAACCGGAATTGGTTTATAAAGGGGTGGTTTACAATGAAATGAAAGGTGCCATGTCCTCACCCGGCCAGGTCATGTCCCGTGCCCTGCTTAAAGGGCTTTACCCGGACACCACCTATGCAAATAACTCAGGCGGCGAACCCGCAGACATTCCAAAACTCACCTATGATGGGCTTAAGGCATTTCACGCAAAATATTACCACCCATCCAACAGTTATTTTTATACCTATGGGGATTTGCCCTTAAAAGAGAGTTTGTCGTTTATTGAAGACAAGGTTCTCTCAAAATTTGATTTTCTTGAAATGGATTCCCGGGTGCCTTCCCAGCCCCGGTGGCAGGCACCTCAGACCATGACACAGGCATATGCCTACTCAGACACCGATAATATAGCCACCAAATACCAGGGATGTGTGGCCTGGCTGACACCTGATATCGCAGATCATTTTGAAGTGATGGTTATGGCTGTCCTTGAACAGATTCTTCTTGGGAATTCAGCATCCCCTTTGAGAAAAGCACTCATTGACAGTGGCCTGGGTTCTGCATTGTGTGATGGTACAGGTTTTGATGCAGACAACCGGGACACCATGTTTGTCTGCGGGTTAAAAGATATTGAGATTTCTGCAGTCCCTGAAGTGGAGAAAATTGTTTTCAGTACGCTTGAATCCCTTGTTGCCAAAGGTGTTGATAAACATTTGATTGATTCTGCCATCCACCAGATTGAGTTTTCCCGCAAGGAGATTACCAATACACCATACCCATATGGGATCAAACTGCTGATGGGTATTGCTTCGATCGTGATTCATGACGGTGATCCCGTAAGCACCATCAACATTGACCGTGATTTGAAAAAACTTCAGGACGAATTGGCCAAGGGCCCCTTCCTGGAAGGCCGGATTCGTCAATATTTTCTGGATAATAAGCACAAACTGCTGTTTACCCTTACCCCGGATGAAGGCATTGAAGCCCGCCAGGCTGAAAATGTACGTCAAGAGCTTCAAAAATTAAAAAAATCCTTGAGTGGCGCAGAACTGGCGCAGATCAACAAAGATGCCGCAGCCCTGAAAGCGCTTCAGGAAACAGAAGAAAATCTGGATGTTTTGCCGACTCTTGCCCTTGAAGACGTACCTCCTGAGATTGAAATCATTCATCCTGACACCATCCAGGGTATTACTTGCGCCACCGCCTTTGACAAGGCCACCTCAGGTATCCTTTACTTTACCTGCCCGGCAGGTGCCGGAAATATTTCGCCGGATCTTTTCCCCATGGTGCCGTTTTTCGCCCGGGCTTTTACCAATGCAGGTACAAAGAATTCGTCCTATGTGCAGATGGCAGAACGGATGGACCTTTATACCGGCGGTATCTCCATGTCACCTTTTTCCGGCACCCATTTTGACCACGAGGGTAAAGGCCACTCTTTTTTGGCGTTGCAGGGAAAAGCCCTGGATCGGAATATTGACCATCTTTTTGATATGGTGGATGAATATATTAATGCCGGCGGATTTAAAGATCACGATCGGCTCAAAAGCCTTATTTTACAATATCAGGCTGGTCTTGAAGCCTCTATTGTCGGGTCCGGACACAGATATGCCATAACCCTGTCTGCCCGACATCTGTCAACAGCGGCCGGTATCAATGAATTGTGGCATGGCATTGCCCAATATTCTTTGATTAAGGATCTTACCACCAAGGTGAATGATGAAAAAACAGGTGTCCAGACCTTGGCTGAACTGGAAAATAACCTTTCTGCCATGGCTGCCGCCGTCATGAGAAAAGATAATTTTAAACCTGCTGTGATCGGGTCTGTTTCATCCATGGTTCAGGCAGATAATCACATTGCAAAAATTTATGATAATTTGCCAAACGGCAGCAGCCATGCTTTTCATACACCCCAGATAAAAACCGATGCCCTGCGGCCCTACGACGGCTGGATGACCAATACGGCCGTATCCTTTGTAGGCCAGTCTTTTAAAGCGGTACGTATATCCCACGAAGATGCACCAGCGCTGTCCGTTATTGCCAAGCTTTTACGTTCCCTGTTTTTGCACCGGGAAATCAGAGAAAAAGGCGGGGCATACGGCGGATTTGCTTTGTATAACATGGAAGAAGGTATTTTTTCGTTTGGTTCCTACCGTGATCCCCACATCAAGCGGACCTTGGATGTTTACGCAGATGCCTGTGATTTCATCACCCAGGGAGGGTTTACCGAAACAGACGTAAAAGAAGCCATCCTTCAGGTCTGTTCGGACATTGATAAGCCCGAAACGCCCGCACCTTCTGCCATGAAAGCGTTTTATCGCCGGATCACCAAATTGTCCGATGAAATTCGTAAAGGATTCAAGGATGCCTTGCTGGGTGTGGATAAGCAAAAGGTTATGGAAACAGCAGGCCGGTATTTTTTCCGGGATGATGTGGCTAAAGGTATTTCCGTGATTTCTTCAAAACCGCTGCTGGAACAAGCCAACCAGGAACTGGAGGCAGAAGGGCGTGAACCGCTGACGCTTCATAAAATCTAAAAGACTGTTTGCTAATTGATAAATCGGCGGCAATCCGCCGCCCGTAGATTAGATAACGGCCATGGGCTGACCTGACATATCATCTGTCAGGCTCAGCCCACAACAAAGTTTGAAAGATCTGAGTGACTTACCTATATTTTCTTATAAAAACAACTGTGATAGTAATGTGGATATCCATTCAAAGAATCGATTGTATAAGAAGTTAACCATAGCCCTGGTAATCAAAGATTTTGTAAAAACCGGGGGGGCAGAGAAATATGCTGTGGAAATCGCGCTTCGTATGAAAAAACGAGGACACACAATAGATCTTTATGCCAGGAACATAGACCCATCATTAACTCACGGAATAAATGTATTTAACATACCGAACAAGTTGAGTTTTTCATCGATTCTTTCGTTGTACTCGTTTGCAAAAGAGTCTGCTTTACTGGTGGGGAAAAAACATTACGATATTATCCATGCACATGACAAGGGGTGTCCCGGGCATGTTTCAACAGTTCATACCTTCTCTTTTAAAAGAGGTATTGAACACATGTCATGGTTAAAAAAAATCAATGAATTCATCATTTCTCCAAGGGCATGGCTTTATCTTTACCTGGAAGGACTTCAAATGAAATCCGACTGTCTGGCTGCCGTATCCGAAATTATAAAAACCGACATTCAAAACAGTCACAACCGACCCCATGGCATTGAGGTTATCCAGCCCGGGGTGGATGTTGACCTCTTCTGTCCAGCCAATTTAAGCGCTCGCAGAAAAACCGCCAGATCAAACGCAGGACTTAAGCACGGCGAACTTGCAGTGCTTTTCATTGGTTCCGAGTTTCGACGCAAAGGATTGGACCATCTGATTCCATCATTGAGTTCTGATATGAAACTCTTTGTGGTGGGCCGACAAGAACGAATGGAACATTATAAAAAAATGGTGGATTTCCATGGTTTAAATAACCGTGTGATGTTTACCGGTCTGACGGATGATGTCATGGCGTACTATGCCCTTGCTGATGTTGTGGTCCTTCCTTCCATTGCTGAGGCTTTCGGCATGACCGTGCTTGAAGGTATGGCCTGCGGCTTGCCGGTAATCACCAGCCGCGAGGCAGGCGCTTCATATCTAATCATCACCGGAAAAAACGGGATGGTTTTTGACTCGCCGGACCAGATTACGGGTATGTTGGAAGCGTTAAAAAATGAGGCTACCCGTAAAACAATGGGAACCCGGGCAAGGGAAACCGCTTTGCAATATACCTGGGAGCACGCAGCTGATTTATACGAAAGACTTTATTATTCCCTGGCAGGATGAATCAGGCCTGACACGTATGGCTTAACCGGATCAGATCGCGGGAAGGAACCAGCGGACGGCACCTGGTTATCCCCAAAGCCTTGTATTTAGCAGGTATCGCCGGACTTCCAGTCCGCAAGCTTATCCCATTGGCTTTCAGCAGGCGGGTGTTTCGTCAAGTGAAATTTTGCATATTTATAAAATGTTCCCTCAAAATTACCAAGGGCAATGATGAATCCCGGCCAACCGTCCAAAAAACCAAGTTTTAGAATATATAGAGAGAATGCCGCCCAAAGACCGTGGGTTATTGCCTTGAACAAACCGGGGGGTTTTCCCGATTCAATGAGTTTTTCCGCCCCCAGGGTGGAATATCGGTTGGCTTTATGGATCACTTCCTCAAGATTTTTATATGGAATCTGGAAAATATGGGATTTTAAATAACCACAGGGTTTGTCACTTAAAACATCATAGCGTTCATGGACCGCATCCGGCTTGAATGTTAATACCCCTTTTCGAAACAATTGGGGTTGGCGGTAATCCGGGTAAAAACCTGAATGACGAATCCATTTGCCCAAAAAATAGTTGCGTCGTGGAACATAATAGGCATCCAGGCTGTCCGCGGCATTGACAATGGACAATATCTCTTGTTTAGCCTGTTCGGTACAACGTTCGTCAGCGTCCAGGCTGAAAATCCAATGATGAGAGCAGGCGGCGATGGCCTCATTCCTGAGATTTCCAAATCCGGTGAAATCAATCTGAACCACCCGGGCCCCTTTTTCCTGAGCAATCAGCGCAGTATCGTCTGTGCTGTGAGAATCTGCCACCACAATTTCATCCGCCCAGGAAACACTGTCCAAGGCATCTTTAATTTTGTCCGCCTCATTGTAAGCTATTATATATACGGAAATTTTCTTCATAGTTTATATATCTCCTTTACTTGTAAGCGTTAACTATTCCTTTCAGTTGCCATCTCGAATAATTCATTATTATTGACTTGGGTGATTCTTCAATCGTGACCGGCGCTGCCATTTGCGCCAGTAAAAAAAGCTGGCAATCCCGCATCCGGCAGCCAGGAACAGGGTGGCCCAATGCAGGTTCTGGAGTACCAGCGCTTGATTTTTACCGAACCAGTACCCCAGGCCGGCAAGCACCAGCACCCACAGGCCTGCCCCCATAGCCGTAGCAATGCAAAAGGCGGCCAGGTTCATCCGGGCCAGGCCTGCCGGCAGCGAGATATATTGACGAATCACCGGCAGCAGGCGTCCGGTGAACATGCTTACAGGCCCGTGATGGGCAAAAAACCGGTCAGCCTTTTCCAGGGATTCCGGGCTGATCAGAAGATAACGTCCATATTTTTCAAAAAACGGCCGGCCGAATGCCATGGCCAGCCAGTAGTTAAAGACCGCGCCCACCAGACTTCCCATAGTACCGCAAAGCACAACCATGCCTATGTTCATCTTCCCGGTGGTTGCAAGATAGGCCGCCGGCGGGATCACCACCTCGCTGGGAAAGGGAAAGAAGGATGACTCCAGAGCCATTAGCAGAACAATGCCCGGATATCCCCACTGTCCCACGGTATCTGCAAACCAGGTAATAAACGAATGAAACATATCAATACCTCCTGTGTTTAAATTACAGCGGCGGCAGTATAGCCATATGGCGAACTCGCCTGTGGCTGCTGTTTTTGCCAATATACTCTCACCATTATGAAGAAAGTATGAACAAAAAGAGGCCGGATTTTGCCGGTTTGTATGGGGAGGCTTTTCGAATTCGGGGAGGGCTAAGCCCAAAACAAAAGTACATAACCCACCACAGGATTAATCATCTCGTTTCTAAATTTTAATTTTTCCTGCAAATCTTCACGAAATTTTCATTCTAGTGGGTCTATTTATATGGGAGGTAATGAATTTTTAGTTTGTCGAAGAAAGGAGAACGATATGATTACAAAACGGATGATCTCTAATTACAATAATTCTAAGTTTTCTTTTGCTATTTTTAATCAATATTCCATACCGTCTCAAAAAGAGGAAGTGTTATGAAAAAAGTGTTCCTGATTTTAGTTTTGTTTTCATTGATTATGACGGGTTTTTTTTGGCAAGTTTTCCAAAAGGGTTTGAAAAAAGGGATAAAACTTACAAAGGCAGTTGTATATTAGTGAGATACCGCTCCCACCAGACTTCCCAGGGTGCCGTGAAGTACACCCCATCATTGCAGAAATAGGGAAAGAAGTTCGACTCCAGGGCCATGAGCAGGCGACTATTCGATGTAAATTAAAAAAATACCGCCAAGGCAAAGAAAAATCAGATTACCGGCCCAGGCGGCCACCATTGGCGGCAGGATTTTGGCATATCCTAAAGCGTTGCAAAGTCCGAACGCAAACCAATATAAAAAGCTGATAACTATGCCCACACCGATCGCTACGGGCAGATTGTTCCGGGATAGGGAACTCATACCTGTCGCCGCCCCGGCCAAGGCCAGGATCACACTGATAAACGGAAACGCAAGCTTTCCATTCATGTCCACTGTGTAGGTTGTAGCGTCATACCCTTCTGCCGATATTTGCCGGGTATAGGCCCGAAGCTGGGACCAGCTCATCTCTTCAGACTGAAGGACAACGGACCCTAAATTTTTGGGTTTAATGCCCAGCTGAAGCGCCATGGTTGGCAGATTTCGAACCACATAGTCGTTTTTTTCAAGATTGAGGACCTGCTCGGTCACCTCTGTCAAGCGCCATTTCCCATCATGGTATTCACCGGTTTTGGCATCAACTCGTCGAAGTATCTTGAACCCCTTTCCCAGTGTGGTTGCCGTGATTCCCGCGATTCGTTTATGGGCCGGATCGAAAAAGTCAATATGAAGCATGCGTTGATCCGATTTAATCCAGATATCCGACCGTTTATGAGAAATGTTTTGGTCTCCGGCCCGCTCTTGATTCCAGATGTGATTGGAAAGGCCCATGGCCGACGGCACTATGGTTTCCCCAAGGAAAAATGCAGACAGCCCAAGGACCGAGCCGGCAAGAAGCGCAGGCTTGATCAGGAAATATACGGAAATACCTGATGCCTTCAGCGCCATCAGTTCTCTGTTCCGGTTCATCTCGCCAAAGGTGTAGATTACGGCCAAAAGCAGGCAGGCCGGTGCAAACTGAACAATCATGAAGGGCAGCTTCAGCATGACACACCACAGCCCCCGGATCATGGTGACATCGGAATGAAAAAAATCATCGATCCTGGTAAGGTAGTCGATAAAAATAAAAATGGTCAGCAAAATGATCTGGATGATGCAAAAATATCTTGAAAATTCCTTGAGCCAGTATCTGTGCAGGCAGGCTTTCATAAAGACAGATCCTTTACGCCGCTACCACGGCTTTTACAGTTTGGTGTTGGTTTTCATGCCATGCCTTTTTGCCTGAAGCTCACGCTGAGCGGGTCATCAGCCAGACCCCGATGCAGATAACGGCAATTCCGATCCAGCGCGTCAGACTGAGGCTCTCCTGGAAAAAGAACCATCCGGCAAAAGCCGTCACAATGTAACCGATGGACAGCAGAGGATAGGCATAACTGACCTCGACTCTGGAGAGCACCAGCAGCCAGACCCCCACACTGACGACGTAACAGGTCAATCCGGCCAGAATATAGGGGCTCAAAGCCACGGCAAAAAAAATGTGACTGCTGTTCCGTAAGGAAAACTCAAAATAACCGATTTGCCGCATACCCTGTTTGAGTGCCAGTTGGGCGGCAGCGTTCAGCAGGACGCCGAAAATAATCAAAGGAAGGTAGCTGGTCATGTTTTTTCCTTTTAATAGCGCCAAAACACATATCCTGTGGGACCATTCTGGTCTTGAAAAACAGGAGTAGGGAATTGACTCTGCCATTTTGCCGTATTTCTGACCCGGGCAACCAGGACCGCCTTCCCGGGATTTTTTCGAATCAGGTCGGCTGCGGCGTTGACATCAAGCTGCCTTCCATCGGCATCCGGGTATGTCAATCCGTAGTCCATTTCACCGGCCCCGCCGAGTGTATAGACGTCGCTTCGTTTTAAATACCAGCAGACCGCCCTGAGCGAATTTTCATCGGAAATGACAATATCGTCGCGGGTAACACTTTGTCTGTACTTTTCCAGGATAGGTCCGGGAGATTTGACTTCACGGGTCTGATCCGGGAGTGTGAAGTGAACTATAAAAAAGAAAAACAAAGGGGCGGCACTAAAGAGAAGGAGTTTGACCCGCAGATGACGGCTTTTTAAAGACCAGACGCACAGCAGTACAAAAAAGGCCAGGCCGTTAATGACCATTATCACCTTCCAGGACTCACTGAAAGGCCGGAATCCGTCGAAGCCGAAAATCTGGACCAGGGGGAAGGCAAGCAAAATGATCGCGAACACAATAGCGGTCACAGCCGTCCCTCCCTGAAAAAGTCGGTTCGGCCCAGATTTCTTAAACAGGTGCCGGAGCCCGGACGCCATGAGAATGGCAAAGGGAGGGAAACAGGGCAGAATATAAGTGAGAAGCTTTCCCCTGGACAAAGAGAAAAACAAAAAAGGAAAAATCAGCCAGCAGAGACTGACCCGCAGCAGCCGGTTTTTTGAATCGTCCCCGCTGAACTGGGCAGCGATTCCCTTGACGGCGGACGGAGCAACAAATGTCCAGGGAATGAACATCGCCGGAGCGGTCAAAAAGAAAAACCAGAAGGATTCGCGGTGCTGGGCGTTATCTGCCAGAAACCTGCGGATATGTTCGTTCCAAAAGAAAAAATGCCAGAAATCCGGTTCTTTTAAATGAATCATGATGCCCCAGGGCGCTGCGACAATCACAGCCGTCAGGATCGGCAGCCAGCTCATTCGAAACAGATCCTTGTATCTTCGTTCCAAAACCAGATAGGGGGCAAGGGTCAGCACCGGTACGGCCAAAGCAAGAAACCCCTTGGTCAGGAAAGCAAAACCGCAGAAAATACCGGACACCAGCAGCAGTACTTTTTCTCGTGTCGAACCCGGCACCGCTTCTGTTGATAGGAAAAAACAGGCTATGGTGGCCGTCAAAAAAAATGAAAACAGATTGTCGAGGACAGCGTTGTTGCCCACGCCAAAGACTTCAAAACAAGACAGAAAAATCAGCGGGGCCAGCAGGTTGTAAAACCTGTCCTCTTCATCTTCTCTGCGGCCTGCATTGCGCATCAGCAAAAAGACCAGGACCGCTGACAAGCCGACGGAAAGCGCCGATGGAAAGCGCACGGCAAAGTTGTTCTCCCCGAATGTTTTAAGGGATGCGGCATGAACCCAGTAACCCATGACCGGTTTTTCAAAATAACGCAGCCCGTTGATATGGGGGGTGATCCAGTCACCGCCTGAAATCATCTCCCTCGGCACTTCGGCATATCTTGTTTCATCCGGCACCACAAGATCTCTGACCCCCAAAGGCAGGATATAGGCCAGCAGAAAAAAAGAGACCAGCAGCAGGACGGTAAATCTGTTTATGTTGCTCATCGGGACAATTCCTCCAGGTTGGTGCAGGGTTCGGACAAAACGTCCTGGCAGGAGATCCATCCTTCCCTGCCGGGCGCAGTTGCTTGGATCATCTGTGATGTTTCAATTTCAGGGATGCCGGCATATACCTCTCCCAGAGGGGCAAGGTCGATTCCCAGCTGCCCGGCACGGCTTAAAAACGCATCAAACAAATCCAGGCAGAGGATTCCCTCGGCCTCGGCATGAATGGTCAGCACGTTAAACCGGCCGGGTTGGATCAAACCCAGCAGATGATCGTTATAATTTTCCGGTGTGCACTGCCGGCCAACCAGTTCATCATAGGTCGGCAGGGTGGTCGGAATCTGGGGGTGACGGTAGCTGAGCCCGTCTATGACCGGATAAAAGGGAGTGGTCCCCCGACAGTCGGACTCAAACCGGAAAGGAAACTGTTCCAGGGCGGCCAGGGCCTTTGGGGTGACCTTCCAGGCCGGGGCGGCAAAACAGTCCGGTGCCCGGCCGATAACCTTTTCCAGCAGCTCATACCCCTTGCGGATATCCTTGGCAACGGTAGCGGTGTCCAGTTTTTCAATGCGGCTCTGCCAGCGGTGGTGATCCCAGGCGTGGAGCCCGACCTCATGCCCCTCTTTTGCAGCACGGCGCATGGGTTCAGGGCTTTTTTCGCCGATAACGGGTCCGGGCCACAGGGTTCCTTTAAGCAGAATGTCCCATCCGTAGAGGCTGGCAGCCTTTGTTCTAAACATTTTCACCAAAAAAGCCGGCCGCACCAGCCGCCAAAGATGGCGTCCCATATTGTCCGGCCCCACGGAGAAAAAAAAGGTGGCGCGGACCTGATGATGCGCCAGCAGGTCCAGCAGCGCCGGAACCCCTTTTCGGGTGCCGCGCAGGGTATCCACATCTATTCGCAAACCAACCCGGGTCTTCATCCTTGGGTTTCCACGACAGCCACAGAGTTGAGGAAATATTCCAGGGTCTCTGCCACGGATTGTTCAAAGGGAACCTTTGGGGTCCATCCCAGTATTTTTTGGGATAACCGAATGGATGGACGCCGATGCTGGACATCCTGGTAACCATCCCCGTAATAGGTACGGGCTTCGATACATTCCGTACCGCTGTCCGGCGGAAATTCAGACCTTCGCGGATGTGCGGCGAATTTTTCCCTGAGAATGTCGGCAAGGTCGGCCATGCTGTATTCGTTATCCGGGTTGCCGATATTGAAAATCTGCCCGTTGCATTGGCCGTTTTTATCTTCAATAATTTTAAACAGGCACTCCACCCCGTCCCTGTAATCGGTAAAGCAGCGTTTCTGTTCTCCGCCGTCCACCAGGTGGATGGGAGAACCTTCCACCAGGTTTAAGATAAACTGGGTAATCACCCGGGAACTGCCGATTCTGGCCGATTTGAGGGAGTCCAGTTTGGGACCGACCCAGTTGAAGGGCCTAAAAATGGTGAAGGGCAGTCCCTGGGTTTTCCCATAGGCCCAGATGACCCGGTCCAGCATCTGTTTGCTGCACGAATAAATCCAGCGCTGCTTATGGATGGGGCCCAGGACAAAGTTGGAACGATCCTCGTCAAACTCATCATCAGCGCACATGCCGTATACTTCTGAAGTGGAGGGGAAAATCAGCCGTTTCTTATATTTTACGCAGTACCGGACGATGCGCAGGTTCTCCTCAAAATCGAGCTCAAAGACCTTCAGGGGGTTCCTGACATACTCGATGGGGGTGGCAATGGCCACCAGGGGCAGGACAATATCGCACTTTCGGACGTGGTACTCAATCCACTCCCGCATGATGGAAATATCCCCCTCCGTGTAATGAAAATCCGGATGTGCCATCAGATCCCGGATGCAGTCAGACCTCAGATCCATGCCGTGGACCTCATAGCGTCCACTGTCCAGAAGTCGTTTACTTAAGTGATTGCCGATAAAGCCGTTGACGCCGAGAATCAGGACATGCCGCTTGCGGCGTGGGCCGACTACGGACTCTGTTTTGCCGTCAAAAAGCATGCCCGGCGCAAGCTTCATCTCCTGGGCAAGCTGTGTTCCTCTCATGTAGAGGCCGTTTTCCTCCTGACCATACCGCACCTCCACTGCATCGGTACCGCAGGCGATACACAAAGGATCTATGGAGAGGATGGTGCCCGGAGGCGCATCCGGCACCGATGGTGTCTCTGCCACATCCCAGAAAAGGCATTTCCGGGAACCCAGAAAGGAAAAGGCCCCGGGATAAGGACGGGTCACGGCCCGAATCAGATTCCTGACATCATGGGCGCTCCGGGTCCAGTCGATCTGTCCGTCTTCGGGCCTTCGGCCGCCGAAATAGCCTGCGATGGCGTTATCCTGGGGGATACGGGGTGCACGGCTGGCCAGAATTTCGGGCAGAAGATCCGCCAGCAGGTCTTGGGCAGCCGTACCGATCTTACGGTGCAGGGTCAAGGCCGTGTCCGTTTCATGAATAGGCACCTGTTTTTGCCCCACAATGTCCCCGTCATCGGGCCGGGGGGTCATGTGGTGGAGTGTGACGCCTGTCTCGGTCTCCCCGTTGACCAGTACCCAATTCACAGGACACCGGCCCCGGTAGCGGGGAAGAAGAGAGCCGTGCAGGTTCATGCATCCCCGGGGAGGGATGGCCAGGATTTCGGGCTTCACCATCTGACGGTAGTAAAAGGAAAAAATCTGGTCTGGGGCAAGGCTTTTGATCCGATTAACCCAAAGGGGATGGTTGATATCTTCTGGGGCATAGACCGGGATACCCTTGGATGCAGCCAGTTCAGCCACAGAATCAAACCAGACGGCTTCATGGGGATCATCTTCATGGGTGAAAACCGCCTGAATTTCGTATCCGTGCTCCAAAAGTGCGTTGATGCCGATGCATCCGATATTGTGATAGGCCAGTACAATCGTTTTCATAATTACTCCTTGGTGCCAATGTCAGTTTGAGATCCACAGGTCGCACCTGTGATTTCCTGGATGAAGAAGCGGGGACGTTCCCGCACATCGTGGTAGATCCGTCCGAGATACTCCCCGAGAAGCCCCATGCCGACAAACTGGGCGCCTATAAAGAAAAAGAGTATTGCAAACAGGGTGAATATGCCTTCGGCAGCCCACTGGGACCCCCAGGCGAACCGCAATACGATCAGCAGCAGACCAAATCCGATGCCGCCGGCCGCGATCACCGATCCGATCAAAGACAGAAGCCGAAGTGGGTAGGTGGACATGGAGGTGAGCAGATCAAACTGAAGGGAAATCAGCTTGAAAAAGCTGTACTTGGATTCCCCCTTTTCCCGTGGGGCGTGATTGACAGGGATCTCAACGGTGCTGCCGGCAAAACTGTTGGCCAGAATGGGAATAAAGGTTGACCGTTCTCGGCACTGGAGCATGGCCTGGACAATGGGTCGTCGGTAGGCCCTGAGCATGCACCCGTAATCGGTCATCATCACACCGGTGGCTTGCCGGACAAGCCTGTTGATCACCGCGGATGCGCTACGGCGGAACAGGGAGTCTTTCCGGATTTGGCGCACTGTGCCCACGACATCCACGCCCCGGTCTATCTCTTCCACAAGTCTGGGGATCTCTTCCGGCGGGTTCTGGAGGTCTGCATCCATGGTTACCACGATGCGGCCCGAACTTTGTTCCAATCCGGCAAAGACCGCCGGGTGCTGGCCGTAATTGCGATTTAAAAGTATTCCCACGATTTCCGGGTGCTGCTCAGCTGCATATCGAATAAGCTCCCTGGATCCGTCCGTGCTGCCGTCATCCACCAGGATGATTTCAAAGGGCCGCCCCAAAAACCTCAGGACGTTAAGGCAGCGGGCGATCAGGTGGGTGATATTTCCTTTTTCGTTATACACCGGGATGACCAGGGAAATGTCCGGTTCCTTCACGCCAACACCTCCTTAATGGTTTCGACAACGCGGTCCACATCCTCAAAAGTCATGTCAGGGAAAAGGGGAAAAGAACAGATCCGGTCTGAATTCCACTGGGTGTGGGGTAGTTTTTCAGCAGCCATGGGCATGGTTTCCCGATAGTATTTCTGGGTATGGGCAGCCTTAAAGTGGATGCCGGTGCCGATGTTTCTACGTTTAAGTTCATCCATAAAGGTTGCCCGGTCCATGCGCGCCTTTTTCGTATCCAACCGAATCACAAACAGATGCCATGCATGACGCATAAGATAGGCAGGCTCGGCCAGGGGCAAAATTTCATCTACCTGTGCCAGATATTCCAGGTAACGGCGGGCCAGCAGGTCTCTTTTTTCGATAAACCCCTCCAGCCTTTCCAGCTGGCCGATACCCAGGACCGCAGCAATGTCTGTGAGGTTATACTTAAATCCGGGAGCCAGCACTTCGGCCTGGGGCGACCGGCCCTGCATGGTCCGGTCATAGGCGTCCACCCCCAGGCCGTGGAATTTGAGACGGCGGACCGCCGACAAAAGTTCGGGATCATCCGAGCAGACCATGCCGCCTTCACCCGATGTCATATTTTTAATGGGATGAAAGGAAAAAATGGTTGTTCCCGTACAGCCGATCCGCTCTCCCCGGTATTCAGTGCCCGCAGCATGGGCCGCATCTTCAACCAGAGGAATATTGTGTTCCCGGGCCAGGCGGCGCAAGGGGTCCATGTCTGCGGCGGCGCCTGCAAAGTGCACAGGAATAATCAACTTTGTCCGTTCCGTGATGAGCGGTTCGACGGTTTCGGCAGAGATCATCAACGTATCACGATCCACATCTGCAAAGACCGGAACAGCACCGGCCAGCTTGATGAGGTTAACGGTGGAGACCCAGGTCATGGACGGGGTGATCACCTCATCTCCGGGGCCGATGCCCAGGGCCGTCAGGACAAGATGCATTCCGCCCGTGGCCGAGCACAGTGCAACCGAGTCCTCTGCATGGCAGTAGGCAGAAAATGCCTCTTCAAATTCAGCCGCCTTTGGTCCGGTCGTAATCCAACCGGATCTCAGGACATTTGCAACGGCTTCTATTTCAGACTCGCTGATGGATGGTCTGGAAAACGGCAGAAATTCAGGTTTCATATGCTCCCTTTTTTTGAAGTGTTTTTTTAACAAAACACCTTTAGATATATGGCTATAGATATAGCCTGAACGGAAATCCGTGGAGACTACGGCCATGCACTATGACATACAGACAATGAAGGTTTTATGAAGAAATTGAACATGATCCGGCTCTGAGCGCATAAAACCCAGTCGCCGCAGCGAATTTTAGAAATTAATTACGTTAAAACGCCAACGCGGCTGGTATGACGCAATCAAGACGACCCTTGAGACCATGTTGATCGAAACGGTTAATTAAGGTATAACCAGCCATTCACAAACACCACAGGGCCGTGTGCCCTAAGGTGACAATGTAAAGGAACTTTATATGAAATTCGTGAATTTGCTGATACTTGTATTTTTATGTGCTGTTATTTTTCTAGGGTGTTCAAAAATTACCCGGGAAAATTTTGCCAAAATTAAGATGGGCATGGATTATGAAAACGTGGTGGGGATCATTGGCGAACCGGATACCTGCGATGGTGTCCTGGGGGTCAAAAAATGTGTGTGGGGCAATGAAACAAAAAATATCACCATCAGTTTCATGGGGGAGAAAGTGATTCTTCCCGCAATGAAAGGACTTTAGATTTCAGGAGAAAAAATGCAGTTTATTGTAATCGGCCGGGACGGCACAGATGAAAATGCTTTAGAAAGAAGAATGGCTGCCAGGGAGGCACACCTTGAAACAGCAAGGAAAATGCACGAATCCGGCAATTGGCTCTATGCCGCCGCCATTCTTGATGACGAGGGAAAAATGGCCGGCTCCATGATTGTTTGCGATTTTGAATCCAGGGAAGCATTGGAAAAGCAATGGCTGGACAACGAGGCTTATGTCAAAGGCAATGTCTGGGAAACCGTCGAGATTAAGCAAGCAGCTGTTGCCCCTTTCTGGGCACCTAAATAGCGATTTAAAAAAGAATTAAGGATTGAATTTAAGGGCCATGTAAATCTTACATGGCCCTTAGCCGTTTGATTTTCTGGATGTTAAGTTTGTTTAAAAAGGTGAGCCAGCATTTTTTCCGCTTCTTCAGGCAGTCCATCCCCAGCCCCGGCAATATCCAGGGTATGGGTGCCCAAAAGACGGTACAGGGCTGAAAATTCCGGTATCTTTTCGTCAATGTCAGTCAGGTGCCGAGCCACTGTTTCATGATCCCCCCGGGCCACAGGGCCTGTCAGGGCACGGGTGCAACCCCTGGACCCTATATTGGAAAGTGTGCCCTGGATCAGGGGTGACAAAATGTCAAAGGCCACGTCTTCCCGAAGCCCTGTTTCCATTAAGAGGGTCAGGGCAAATTTTACCAGAGTCACAAGGTAGTTGGAGGCTACCACAGCCGAGGCATGGTAAAGGGTTTTGGATTCAGTTGGGATGGCAAAAGCCCGGGCGCCGAGGGCTGCAGCAATATCTTTGCCTTGGGAGACGGCATCGGGATCCCCTTCAACCGAGATGTTGATTCCCTCAAAGGGGCTTGCCTGACCCGGTTCATAAGGGGCAAAGGATTGCAGGGGATGAATGGAGCCCACAACGGCACCGGACTGTTTTGCCTGGGCAAGAATTTCTGAAGAGTGGGCACCTGACAGATGGAAAACCATGGTTTTGGGTCCAAAGGCGTTTTGTCGCATAAGATCGCCGCAAACACCTTCTATGACACCGTCAGGGGTGGTGATAAACACAATATCCCCGGCCCGGGCACAGTCGGCAGCCGTATCAAACACGACGCCGCACCCGGCTGCAGCCTTGGCGGCTTTGGCCGAAGCTTTGCTTTTGCTGAAAAAACCTGCAGGTTCATAATTTTTTTTAAAAAGAAATGTAGCCAGACAGATGCCCACCCGGCCACATCCAATCACGGAAAATTTACGTTTTGAAGTGTTCATAAAATATAATACCTGCACGAAAAATTTGTGTTCGTACGAAAAGTTGCCTTTTTGCCTTTGGCATCCGGGCAACTTTTCGTTCATACACTATTTGTATGAATGGTCCTGGGACGGAAAACTGCCGTCCTGAACCTCTTTAATATATTCAGCAAGCCCCTGATTTGCCAGGGTGGAAATATCCACGAATTTTTTCACGAATTTGGGTATAAACCCGTCATGCATACCCAGCATGTCATGGAGTACCAGAATCTGGCCGTCGCAGGAGGGACCGGCACCAATGCCGATGGTGGGAATGGTCAGGGTTGCGGTGATTTTTTCGGCAATGGAAGCCGGAATACCTTCCAGAACCACGGAAAAAGCCCCGGCTGCTTGAACATCCTTGGCGTCTTTAAGCAGACGCTCTTCATCCCGCTGCACCTTGAATCCCCCCATCTGGTGTACGGACTGGGGTGTCAGGCCAATGTGGGCCTGGACAGGTATACCCGCCTTTGCCATGGCTGAAATGGCAGGACAGACATCTGCGCCGCCTTCAAGTTTTACGGCGGTGGCCCCGGCTTCCTTTAAAAAACGTCCGGCGTTTTCAACAGCTTTATCCATGCTGCTCTGGTAGGACATAAAGGGCATGTCTCCCACCACCAAAGCTCTGCTACAGGCCCGGGTCACAAGTTTTGTATGATAAATCATCTCATCCATGGTCACGGGCAAGGTGGTGTCCCAGCCCTGGACTGCCATGCCCACGGAATCACCAACGAGGATAAGATCAATTCCCGCACGGTCCACCATGAGGGCAGAAGGATAGTCGTAGGCCGTGAGGGCGGTTATTTTTTTTCCCTCCTGCTTCATTTTCATCAGGCTGGAAGTGGTAACTTTTGTGCTCATAAGTCTCTCCTGATTATCTATTTTTTATAGTTCCCTGCCGAATCGAGCCATTTTCTGTACCGGACCATTCCGGCCAGTGCCTTGACCGCTCTTTCCGGTGAGGGAAAAAATACCCCCTTATAGTCCAGATCGTCATAAGGGTAAAGGGCGCGGCTCAATTCATCGATTAAAAGACTGACACCGATGACAGGTTTGTTGTATTTTTGTATCATTTCAACGGTATATCGGATGTAATCCGCTTCTGCCTTGATAAGGTCCGCCATGAAAATCTCTGTCTTTTCTTTGGTCATACCGGGATCTGTTTTCAACACACCTTTTGCCATGGCATAAATGAGTATACGTCTGCCGTGGATGCCCAGGTGGATGACCGCATCACACCCATCCCATTTTAAAAGTTCCTCCAGGCAGAGTTTGGGTATTTCCGGATCTGTTTCACCCACGATATCCACAGGATTTCCATGGCTCCAGAAGTCCGGCAGATACGTATTAAGCCGCTCAATGACTTTTTTGGACAGTTGGGGGACATCAAGCCCGTATTCCGCACAAAGATCCGTAGTCACAACACCCCATCCGCCGCCCAGGGTCATGAGGGCCACTCGTTCCCCTTTTGGCATGGGCAGAGAAGAAAATACGGTGGACATATCTAAAAGCTCCATGGGCTGCTCCACCTGTATGATCCCGGCTTGGGTGCAGGCCGCATTAAATACGCCTGAATCCGAGGCCATGGCTCCGGTATGACCGGCGGCAGCCCTCTTTCCATCTTGGGTTCTTCCACCTTTGAGGAGCACCACGGGTTTGGTTGTTGACAAGCGGCTGGCGGATTCAAAAAAACGACGCCCGTTTTGTACGCTTTCGATATACAAGACCACGGTGCGGGTCAAATCATCAAGTGCGAGGGCTTGCATATAATTTTCAGTGGTGATCATGGCTTCGTTGCCTGACCCTACAAATAACCGGATGCCGATGCCCTGCTGCTCGGCAAAGGCAAGAAGCTGGGTGCCGATATTTCCCGATTGGGATATGATGGCGGTTGAGCCGGGAAGTGGAAGGGCATTGGCCCCGGAAGCGTAAAGTGATGCATGGGGATTGCAAAGACCCATGGTGTTTGGTCCAATGACCAGGATTCCGGCTTTTTGGGCTGCGGCTATGATTTCATCCTCAAGCTGTCTGCCCTGCGCTCCTAATTCCCTGAAACCGCTGGTGATCAGCACCATACTTTTGACATGTTTTTTTTCCAGCGCAGGGATCAGACCCATGACCCGGCTTGCAGGCACGGTTACCATGGCCAGGTCTACATCACCTTCTATGTCATCAATGGTCTTGTAGACATCCCGGCCCATAATCGTGCCGCCCTTGTGATTGATTAAAAAAATCTTACCTTTGAACGCCCCGGCATAGGCGTTTGTGAGCAGCAGATGCCCCCATTTTCCCGTGACTGCAGAAGCGCCGATAAAGGCAATGGATTTTGGATAAAAGGTGGTGTAAAAATCCTTGAAATCAATTTTTGGATGCTGTTGAGTGTCACAGTGTTCAGGTTTTTCAAAAATTATCAACCCGTCAACGGCTACGGGTGATCCATCCGGACTGATAATCAAAGGGTTGATATCAATTTCGCAGATGTCCGGACAGGCCATGGCCAGATCAGACAGACCCTGGAGTACGGATTTTAGTGCCTCACGGTTTACAGCCGCCTCCCCCCTGAATGATCCCAGAAGGGCCTTGGCTTTCAAGTTATTGAGCATGTCCTCAAGATCCGCGTCAGACAGTGGGGCAAGCCGTAAAACCATGTCCTTTAACGCTTCGGTGAGTACACCGCCCACCCCGAACATAATCACCGGACCAAACTGGGGGTCTTTGAACATACCTGCAGTAAACTCCCTTTTACCCTGGATCTGGGGCTGGATAAGAAAAGCTTGGAAATCTTTACCCGCAAGAGATTTAATTTTTTGGGCCGATTCCTTCAGATGCCTTTCGTTGGTGATGCCCATTTCTACCATGCCGGCTTCGGTTTTATGCAGCATCTGTTTAGCCATACCTTTGAGTACAACAGGGTAGGCCAAAGTCTGGGCCGCGCTATTAACATCTTCGATGGATTCCAGCCTTATTTCCTGAACCACGGGCAGACCCAGTTGTTTAAAAATTATTTTTGCCCGGTCTTCGTTGAAGTTTTGAATTCCGTTTTTTATGGCATATTTAATGGTTTCTGCGATTTTTTTCAGTTGGGTCATGGTTTAACTCCGTTCTATATCGTTTTTAAGTTTTGAACATTTTTTAAACCCGATTTTTAACAGCCGGAAATTATTTTTGAACAGTTTTAAAACCATTGTTTTTTAATGATATTTATTTGTTTTGAACTTATTTTAAACACTGAATTAATCAGGTTTTGAACATAGTGTTGAGTTTATTTACATTTTATTAATATCATATTTGAATATTTAAACCCAACCTCAAGCATAACTCTTCTTTAGGAATAAATGCCAACACCTATTTAATTTTTCAACGTTTTTTAAACCTCTTTTCAACCATTGATTATTTTTTTTGAACAATTTTGAACTTATTATTTTTATGAGTTTTTTATCTGTTTTGAACATGTTTTAAACATATTATGTATTGGTTTTTAACATTAGATTGTGCTTATTGGGTTTTTATGAATACGTTTTTAAACATTTTAGAAACTGTGTTAATAAGTTTAGAGACCGGGTCAGTCCATGGTTGTTATTCGCAATCAAAATGCGACCCGGCAGGCATCTTTCAATATGCCTGCCGGGTCGATAGAAAGAATACACGTGAAAAGGAAAACAATATAAAGAAATTATCGTCCCCTTAGGGTTTCATCGGCCTATTTTGAATTTTATCAAGATTTAAAAACGGTAAAGGAGACGTTGTATTGGGATCTAGTATGATCAGGTGATTTCCGTTTTGAAGATCTTTGAGTACAGCCATGCTTTCAAGTTTGAGATATCCTTCCAGGGAGATCGCATCAATAATCTTGCGTTTGGCCGCAGCTTCTGCCTCGGCACGCACAAGAATGGCCTGGGCTTCGATCCTGGCAGCCTCAAGCTGGGCATTTGCATTGATGAGCATTACCTCTTTTTTCTTGTTGGCCTGTATCAACTCCGCTTTTTTTTCCGCTTCGGCCTGGGCTTCTTTTCGTTCCTGCTCCACTCTGAATTTTTTCAGCTCTTCCTTGGCTTTTTCAGCAGCCTGGGCAGCTTCCTTTTTCCTCATGACCGCATTGGTAATGATGGAGGGTAAAGTTACATCTCTGATGAGCAGTTTTTCAATTTTAATCCCTTTTTGGGCCAAAATAGAAAGTCCGGCAAGCAGTTCCTCCTGGATACGCTGTTGAACCGCCTGTTCATAAAAATTTTCCGCCCGGGGCACGCTTTTGCCGATTTCGCGCATCAGGCTTCGCAACAGGGGCATCATATGTACATCAATAACTTCCCTGGGCGTGCCGGTCTCCTTGAGCATTACAGGGGCCTGCTCTTTGATCAGCCGGTACTGAATAGACAGGTCAAATCTGGTGATGAGCTGATCGCTTGAAGGCACCCCCATCTCTTCCTTATGGGTTTTTTGCCTGGCATCGAAAAGCGTGATTTCGATTAAGGGATTGATCACATGAATACCTTCGGTATAAATATCGGGCTGAACTTTACCGAACAAGGTACCTACACCCACGTGACCTGCGGGTATGGTTGTTAAAAAACGGGAAACAATAAAAAATAAAATAAGAATGACTATGATACCGCCGATAATCATGGAAACGAATTTAGATTTTCGTTTTCGGGTGGTACTTAGTGCGTTAAATTGCGCATCAGTGTTCATGTTCTGATCTCCTTGTTTGATTTTTTACCATGAAGTACATAAAGAGCATGAAGAAGTTAATCCTTCATGTCCTTCATGCTCTTTATGGTGAATTAGTGTCTGAACGAAATTTATGAATTAGTATCTGAACGAATGAGATTGTTCCGGCTTTAAAATTTACATCTTTATTTTTTAGGCACTACGTTTTGAGGATTTCCTGCCAGATAGTTTTTTAGGTTTTCAACAGCTATGGACATCAGCCTTTTTCTTGATGCAAGGGTTGCCCAGGCAAAATGGGGTGTAATGTAACAATTGTCAGCCGTCAGCAAAGGGCAGGATTTATCAGGGGGTTCTTTGGCGAGGACATCCATGGCAGCCCCGGCAATACGTCCTTTATTTAAAGCGTCTGCCAAATCGTTTTCCACGATCAACGGTCCCCGGGATGTATTGACTAAGTATGCCGTTTTTTTCATTTGCGCCAGGGTCTCCTTATTGATCATTCCTTTTGTCTGGGGAGTCAACGGACAATGCAGGGATATGATATCACTGGATTTGATCAGGTTGTCCAGATCCGAATACGTGATGCCGGCGGGAAGATCAGGCGGAACAGAGCGGTTGTAGATTAAAATATTCATACCAAAGGCCAATGCGATACGTGCCACAGCCTTGCCGATACCGCCATAACCGACAATGCCTAACGTAATGCCTTCCAATTCCACCAAAGGATAATCCCAATAACAGAAATCCTTTGACTCCGACCATTTTCCATCCGTTACCGTCTGACTGTGGTGGCCCACCCTGTTTGTCAGTTCCAGAATCAGGGCAAAAACCATTTGCGCTGATGAAGAACCGGAATAACCGGGAACGTTGGTCACCGTAATCCCTTTATTTTTGGTATATTCAAGGTCGACGACATTCACGCCTGTTGCTAAAACGCCGATATACTCAACCTTGTCCATCGCCGCAATGTCTTCGGCCGTCAGTACGGTTTTATTTGTCAGCACAATATTGGCGCCTGCCGTTCGTTCCCGAATCTCTTCGGGGCTTGTTCTGTCGTAAACCTGCAGATCACCAATCTGTGAAAATTTATCCCAGTTAAGATCCCCAGGGTTCAGGGTAAATCCATCAAGAACAACTATTTTCATTTTTTTACCTTCCTTCCTTCTTTATTATGTCCAAGCAAGCAGGAGATGGGCATCATAAAAAAAAATTTAAATTAGCGACATTGAACTGTCACTGCGATCACCCGGAAAATACAGATAATACCGGGTTTAAATCAGCACTGATAGGACTATCAGTGTCCCTTAACATGTTAAATTTTAGTTGTATACAAAATTTTACAGTAATTTATATAACAGTCTTGATTTGCACCTTGTTGAATGCTATTACAGATTTGGTTTGTTCTTTGTGCACAAGAACAAATTGCGTCAGACCGTTGAAACCTTAAGTATTGTTTGTATGTTATGGGTGAACTGCTCATGGCCGGTAAAATCGCCGTTTGTGTTTGCAAGATGGAAGGTCTTAAGTTCAACAAAAAAATTTTTGAACAGGCTTTTATCTTAACATAATAGTGTTAGATGTTTTAAACCTAAACTTCAACAGAGGAATAAACATGACTGAAACAATTAGATGGACAAGAACCGATGAAGCACCTTTATTAGCAACTCATTCTTTGCTTCCCATTGTTAACTCCTACCTTAAAGGATCTGGGATTGAAGTCGAACTTAGAGATATCTCTTTGGCCGGCAGAGTTGCAGCCAACTGGTCTGACCGCTTGAAAGACGATCAGAAAGTCTCTGATGATCTGGCATTTTTGGGCGACCTTGCCAAATCTCCGGACGGAAATATTATCAAACTTCCCAACATCAGTGCATCCGTTCCTCAGTTGAAAGGCGCCATCAAAGAGTTACAGGCTGCCGGATATGACGTTCCCGATTATCCTGATGAACCCAAAAATGCTGAAGAAGAAGCCATCAAAGCCCAATATTCCAAGAACCTTGGTTCTGCCGTTAACCCTGTATTAAGGGAAGGTAACTCCGACCGTAGAGCTGCTGTTGCGGTTAAAGAATTCGCCAAGAAAAATCCCCATTCCATGGGCGAATGGTCTGCCGATTCCAAAACCGACGTTGCCTCCATGACCGAAGGCGACTATTACGGAAGTGAAGTTGCAACAACTGTTGAAAGCGCATGCACCGTTAAGATCGAACTGGCCGGCGCTGACGGATCAACAACTGTTCTCAAAGACACCCTTGACCTGGAAGCTGCTGAAGTTATTGATGCATGCGTAATGAGCAAAAAAGCCCTGCGCGCCTATGTTGCCAAGGCAATCCAGGAAGCCAAAGATCGCGGTGTTCTGCTGTCAGCCCATCTTAAAGCAACTATGATGAAGGTTTCTGATCCGATCTTCTTTGGTCATATTGTTTATGTTTATTTCCAGGAAGTTTTTGATAAACATGCAGGCGTTTTCAAAGAAATCGGTGTTAATCCCAACATGGGTCTTGGCGATCTTTACGCCAGAATTGAAACCCTTCCTGCCGACAAAAAAGCTGAAATCGAAGCCGACATCCAGGCCTGCTATGCAAAAAGACCGCCTCTGGCCATGGTTAATTCCGACAAAGGCATCACCAACCTGCATGTTTCCAGTGACGTGATCATTGACGCTTCCATGCCCGCAATGATTCGTAACTCAGGTAAAATGTGGGGACCGGATGGAGAGCTTGCTGATACCATCGCTATGATTCCCGATAGAGCTTATGCCGGTGTTTTCCAGGCCACCATTGAAGACTGCAAGAAAAACGGTGCATTTCATCCCCCCACAATGGGTACCGTACAGAATGTTGGTCTGATGGCTAAAAAAGCTGAAGAATACGGATCACATGACAAAACATTCGAGGTCCCCGCTGCCGGAACCGTTAAAGTTGTCGACACTGCCGGCAACGTTCTGCTTGAACGCCCTGTTGAAGAAGGCGATGTTTTCAGAATGTGCCAGGTAAAAGATGCCCCGATTCAGGACTGGGTTAAACTGGCTGTTAATCGTGGCAAACTGACTGGTTTTCCGGTTATTTTCTGGTTGGATAAAAACAGAGGTCATGATGCCGAGCTGATTAAAAAAGTTGAAAAATACCTGCCGAATCATGACACCTCCGGTTTGGAAATTCAGATTATGGCACCGCCTGAAGCGTGCACCTATTCTTGCGGCCGTGTAAGACAAGGCGTAGACACCATTGGCGCAACTGGTAACGTTTTAAGGGATTACCTGACTGACTTGTTCCCCATTCTCGAGCTTGGTACCAGTGCTAAAATGCTTTCCATCGTTCCTCTGATGGCAGGTGGCGGACTTTTTGAGACCGGCGCCGGCGGATCTGCTCCGAAACACATCCAGCAGTTCCTGGAAGAAGGCCATTTAAGATGGGATTCTCTGGGTGAATTCCTGGCATTTGCCGAATCTTTGGAATACATTGGAAACAAAGGCAATGCCACTGCTAAAGTCTATGCCAAAGCCTTGGGCGAAGCCAACACCAAGTTCCTGGAAGAAAGAAAATCTCCCTCTCGTAAAGTCAATGAAATTGACAACAGAGGCAGCCATTTCTACCTGGCAATGTACTGGGCAGAAGCCCTTGCCGCACAGGATGACGATGCAGCCTTGAAAGAAAGATTTGCAAAAGTTGCGACTGCCATGAAAGAGAACGAGCAGAAAATCGCCGACGAGCTTCTGGCCGCTCAGGGAAGCCCTGTTGATATCGGCGGTTACTACTTCATCGATTTCGACAAGACTACTGCTGCAATGAGACCTTCCGCAACACTGAACCAAATCGTTGATAACGCCTAAGTTTATATAACACTTAAGTCAATCAACTGACGTTCTTAAGCCCAGCTACCGAAGTGACTTTGGTGGCTGGGCTTTTATATTAATTATAACCTTTTTTTCTTGGCATCAAAATGCACGGGAGGTTTCCTTGATCATTGGATGGATTTTTTCAATGATTGAAAAAACTTTTTCAGGATCCAGTTCCAGAATTGTTAGTGCAGACAGGCCGGACAGGTCCTTTATGAGTTGATCATGGTCTAGTTCAAATTCATCGTTGGTTTCCAGGGCAAGATCGCCTTCTTCCAACTCAGGGGTCTTATTTTCTGAAAAAAAGAGGAAACCCAGTTCTCTGGCCAGGGAATCAGCGAGGCTGAGCAAAAGCAGTTCCTTGTCCGTATTCTCTTCAAACTGCTCCCAGTGGTGAAATTCGGCAATTTTTATAATCTGTTTGGAAAAGTGCATTTTTTTCAGCAGAACCCCGCCAAAGGTGGTGTGGATTTCGTGAATGGCACGCTGCAGATCCTCATCATTGATAGGGACATCGGGATACATGTCCGCAAAGACCTTCATCAAAAGCATTTTTCCGATATCATGGACCAGGCCCATCAGGAAAATTGTTTCCAGGTTATCCAGCCCTATTTCTTCGGCCAGGCGTCTTGCCAAGGAGGCCACGGCAAAGGAGTGAACCCAGAGTTTGTCCATTTCGGCTTTAAGCGCTTCATCGTCTGAATCAAAAAGGTTTTTTGTTGCAAGGGCCGAACATACGCCCAGGGTATGTTTAAGACCAAGCCTCACCAGCGCACCATTCAGGCTGGTTACATCGTCCAGGCCTTTGTAAAGTGAGGAGTTGGCAATGGTAATGAGTTTGCTTGAAATCACCAGATCCTTTCCCACTATTTTTGCCAGATCATCAACAGAGGGGTCTTTGCCGGCCAGCAGCTCCTCAACCTCCTTGACAATGTTTGGGAACACCGGCAGGATTATTTTTCCTGAATAAAACCGTTTGATGATTTCAGCTACACCGTCGCTGTGTGACATACTCTCTTTATCGATTTTTTCTTCGGTGACAGGTTCAAAGCCTATTTGGGACAAGCTCTGGACCAACTGAACTTTACTTACCGGTTTTGTCAGGTATCCGCTGCATCCGCGTTTAATGCAGGCATTGATTGTGCCCAGGTTCATCCGGGCAGTAATCATTATAATCTTTGCCCGGTCTTTTTTGGGAATTTTGTTCTGATCCTCTTTTTTGCGGATGTGTTCAAGAAGCTCTTGACCGCCCATACCAGGCATGGATACATCAAGGGTGATGAGATCAAAAGGTTGGTTTTCCTTTTTTGCCTTGTCAATTTCCGCCAGGGCCTCTTTGGCGTTGTCCACGGCAATGCAGGTACCCATATCCGTCATTTTTGCAAGCAGAATGTTTCTGGATATATTTTCGTCATCCACAATGAGAATTTTCATGTATCCGTCCTTATGGTGAAATTACCCTAACGTTGCATAAAAATTTTAAGTAACGGAGGGCTTTATTACTGGAATATCATCCATTATATCGGTTCCGGATTCGTCAAGTCCCTGCATTATTACGGCCTGGGAGGTTGTGCCGTCAACCAGAATTTTTAAGGGGTTGTCAAACCGGATGTGTTTCAAATACCGGGTGGTGGTGACAGGTTCCCGGTCTGCAAGAAAATCATAATCAATAAAATCATTGCTTTTGTTTTGTACAGTTATATAAGGAATACCAAGTGAGGTGATATTTTGAAAAAAATGAGACCCTTGAGAAAAATCGGCCTTGACGCTTTCAATGGTGGTTTCCACCATGACTCCCACGTTGGAAATATCGCTCCATACTACGGGAATGCCAAGCCACCGGTCCGAAGACCCCCAGCGCCCTGGTCCGATGAGTGCATATTTTGTTTGGGTATTATTGAACATGGCATTGATTTTGTTAATTTCACCTGCCACCAAAGACATTTTATTTGATTCAAATGTTTTGGGGTCTACATACACAATATCTTGTATATTTTTGTATTCGCCGTTGCCAAGGGAAAGGGTCGAACGGCAGAATGCGTTTTTAATGTCTGCTTCCGAAATTGTTACCCCAAGATTCTGTTTATATTGACACATGGGCCGGATTTGCAGCAAAGAGAATCGCGGTTTTGACCGAACACCTTCAACAGGCAGGTCTACGGCAAATTCCACTTCAACGGATGCGCCCATCCAGCGTGTCCCTAAGGCCGTGACTTCGGCCAGGATGTCGGCCAGGGGAAAGGTGTTGTATTTCAAAATGTTGGCAAAGGTGAGCACCGGAAATTCTTTATCTGAAAACCGGTCCCGGATACGGTTATCCTGCATATTAAAGGAAGAGCAAAGCATTTGGACGCAAGGATGGTCCTTGGCATCAACAATGTTCAGTTTTGCCAAGCAGGGATCTTCACCAACACCTAAAGATTTTTCATGAATTGGAATTTCGTCCATTTTTAATGAGTAAAAATATTTCTGTGAATTTTCCAGAATATCATCAATCATGGAAAACTGAGGTAGAAATTGTGGATACTTCGGGCAGAGCCGGAGGGTTTTTTCGCCGCCCATGACAATCTTTCCAAGCCCTAGGGCAAGATAGGAAATGCCGTCTTCGGCTTTTAGGTGGCCAATGGGATAGAAATTATAGGACTGGGCCACCCCTGAAACAGCCGGGTAAAAATAGTTTTTGTGCCGGGTGCCGGTGATTTGCTGAAGTACTACGGCCATCTCTTCGTCCTCGGTTCTGTGCATGGTGGACCGGGCATAAGATCTTGGGGCTTTCAGATAGGTTGAGGCGTATACCAGCTTTACGGCCGTGATCAGTTGCTCCAGGCGGTTTTCAGTGCTTGTGCCGGAATTGGGCAGCATATAGGTTTTATAAATTCCTGCAAATGGCTGGTAATGGGCGTCCTCAAACAGGGAAGAGGACCTGACGGCAATGGGGTAATGCACATGTTCAATATACGCCTTTAAACTCATTTTCAGGTGGCGGGGCAGTCTTGCTTTAAGAAATCGCTCTACCACCTGGGCATCATCGGGCTCCTTATCCTGTTCTATAAGCTGGGATAGCTTGTTATCTTCCACAAACATGTTAAATCCGTCTGTGGCGATGACAAAGGTCTGGGGAATGGTAATGTCAATTTCCGGAAATTTTTGCTTCAAAGAGGGGTCTTGGCCCAGTTGATAGGACATGAAAGCAAGTCCCCTGGCCTTTCCTCCTAATGATCCGGTTCCGATTTTCATGAAATCCGTGTCCAGGTCAAATTTTTCAGGGTCAAATTCAATGACAAGTCCCTGGCGGGAGTCTTTACGCCGGTCACGGATGCGCTCTATGAGAAATCTTTTAACTTCTGATGCGTCGGTGAAATCTTTAATGGTATAAGGTTTAAGGCTTAGGGCGAAATCGACTTCACTGCGGGCAAGCAGCCATCTGGAAAAATCATTGTGCCTGGCATGGTGGAGTACGGATGCATCGGGCATCTCCGGCAGCAGTTTTTCAACCTCCCTTAAATTGGAAGCCCGGGCGATTTCACTGTTGTCCGGCATGCGGAATACAAATGCCCCGAATCCTAAATGTGTGACGAAAAAGCTCTTGATCTGGTCATGGAGGTTATTGGAATTTTTATTGATAAACTGGGCAGGAATGGCGGCCGCTAAGTCTCGATTTTTTTCCTCGGTACTCAATATCAGGGTGGGCAGATCCGGGATTTCAGCTTTGATCCGGGTTAAAAGCTTGCGGCCGGCATGGGGATCTTCCTGCCCGTTAACGGCGTAGCGCATATCCGTAAAAACGCTGAGGACATAGGGCTTATACCGCTCAAACAAAATCATGGCATGTTCATAGTCATGGGCCACAAGTAGTTTGGGGCGACCCCGCCTTTTTAAAATCCTTTGCTCTTCATTAATGGAATCATCCATGACCGACTGGGTCTGGATGACGATGTGTTTGTATAGAATCGGCAATAAAGAAGAGTAATGATAGGGGGAATCCTCTACCATTATAATAACTCTGACCTTTGCATTTTCTGTGTCAAAGGCCACGTTTTTTTCATCTTCAAAATTTTTTATGATGGCCAGCAGCAGATCGGCCTTTCCTTCCCATATATAAGTTCGGTCAACAGGGGCTTGCAGGTCTGCATTCGCATAGTGATTAATATCGTAGGTGTTGTGAAACAGCAGGTAAAAGGGGATCTGCGAATATTGCTTTTTCACTTGTCTGCCGAAGGCATAGACATCCATCCCGGCCAGTCCAGGCATGGCAAGAATCAAATCAAACGGTTTGTTTTCAAGGTGCTCGAAGGCTTCGGAGACTGAGAATGCAAGGGTCAGTTTCGGGGGTTTAGACAGGTTCAGACCCTTGTATTGATTGATAATCCTGTTTGAAAGCCGCCCCTCTTCTTCCATGATAAACGCATCATAGGGACTGGACACCAGAAGGATATCCAGCACCCTATAGGCCATGAGCTCATGATATATTTTTATGGAAGGTGCATCAGCGCCCGTTTCGTCTGCCATCGGATTTTTTCCCGGAAGAGGGGTTTTTTATACATTAATATAGCTGGTATTTTACAAGCTTACCATCTAATCCTCCAATTTCCAGATTTTTTTTCCATGAGGGAGCCAGGGGCACATGTTTGATAAAGCCCGGATCGCCGAAATAGACATAGGCCTTACAGCTTTTGCACTTCTCCTTTAAAAACAGGCCAAGATCCTTATAAAATAATTTCATATTCTGATCTTTGCCCATGCGGATACCATAAGGGGGATTGGTTACGATGACCGCGTTTTCCACCGGCTCAAGTTCTTTGAAATCTGATAGATCAACATCAATTTCTCCGCCATGGTGAAGCCCCATCAGGTTGGTTCTAGTTGCTTCCACGGCAGATTCATCTATATCGCTTCCCCGGACAAGCCCCCTGGGTAATGGCCGGATGGCTTTGTCTGCGCAAGATTTCACCGCCTCCCATTCCCGGACATTAAAATCGGGCAGGCGCTCAAATCCAAACGCTTCACGAAAAACCTGGGCCGGAATCCGGCTGTAATGCATCAATGCTTCGCACAAAAGGGTCCCTGATCCGCACATGGGGTCCAGTAAAGGTTCTTCTCCCTGCCAACCGCTTAAGGCAATAATGGCTGCAGCCACGGTTTCCTGCATGGGGGCAGACACCCTGGCTTCCCTGTATCCGCGCTTGTGCAAAGGCCCTGAACCTGCGTCAATGGAAATGGTGGCCCGATTTTTATGCACGTGAACATTGATCATGATCCAGGGATCCTGGGTATTTACTGAAGGTCTACGGTTCGTTCTGTCTCTGAAATAATCCGCAATGGCGTCCTTGACCCTTAATCCTGCAAAGTTGGAATGGGTGATCTGTGACTCAGACACGTTGGACGCAATGGAAAATGTTTTTTTGGGTGTTAGAAATTCTTCCCATCGGATTGTTTTGGCACCCTTGTACAAATCATCCTTATCCTTGCATTCAAACTCCACTAGGGGCACAAGCACCCGTGATATCAGACGGGAAAGATAAACTGTTTTATAAAAGGTGGATTTATCCGCTTCAAACCAGATCCCCCGGAATACCGGTTGTGCATTCTTACCACCAAGGTCCTGAATCTCTTTTAAAGCCAGGTCCTTGACGCTTTCAGCGACCTGGGCAAAATAGCGGGATTCCCGCTCGTAAATATATTTAAGCTTGGCCAGTTTCCGGGTTTTGCCTTGTCCCTTCTGGAGAATGGCCTTTTTGGGTATGTTCAACTTGGGTTCCTAAGCCTCCTGCTGGTAAATATTAATTCAAGAATTTATATCAGATTTTCTATGAAAGTCTCAATAAATTGTTGAATTACTTTCTTGTTTTGTTGCGGGCTATGCTCGGCAGTTGACAGGCCGGGTCAGCCCGTGACTATTTGTATGAAAGTCTCCAACAAGCAACTGGATTCTTTCTATCTTTGTTGTGCGCCGAAAGCCTGGGGGCAGATAGACCAAGGATGGCACATGGCCGTTATCCGGCAAGATCGATAAATCCCTGGATGTAATCGGTTGTGCTGTCCTGGTCCCGGATACCCACACTGATCTCTTTCCATATGCCGTCGGGTCCGATGGAAATTGCTTTTAATCCAAATCTTTTTTGACTCTCTTCCACAAGCCAGCGGGGTAGGGCCGTGATTCCCCGGCCGGACGCCACCATCTGGAGCATGATATCTGTGGTTTCAATGGTTTTATGCTGTTGGGGACGACATTGGGCCGGAATCAGGCACCGGGTGAAGATATCCAGACGATCTAGGGGGACAGGGTAGGTGATCAGCACCTGGTCCAGCAGATCTTCGGCAAGGATATGGTCGTGCCGGGCCAAGGGGTGATCTTGGGGAACGGCCAATACATGCTCATACTCAAAAACAGGTGTAAACGACAGGGTTTTCGTTTTTACGGGATCCGGTGTGATGAGCAGGTCTATTTCAAAATCCAGCAACGCCTGTATCCCGTCAAATTGAAATTCCTGTTTTACATCAACTTCCACGTCCGTCCACTGCACAAGATACTTGGCAACAATCGTTGAGAACCAGCGGTAGCATGGATGGCACTCCATGCCGATGCAAAGCATCCCCCTTTTGCCCCGGGCATATTGTTCCAGCATCTTTTCGGCCCGGGCAAACTGGGGCAGTATTTTACGGGAAACCCCCAGTAAATACTTGCCTGACCGGGTCAGGCGCAATCCACGGCCGTCTTTTTGCCACAGCCGGGTGCCGATACCGGCTTCAAGTTTTTTCATGGTGTGGGTCAGGGCCGGCTGGGTCAGGCAAAGGGCTTGGGCTGCGGCTGTCAAGGTTCCCTTTTGGTCAATTTCATTCAATATGGACAGATGAATTCGATCAATCATGAAATTAAATAATTATTTAATATTTTATCATTATTTTTATCTATGAATTAATATCTGATTAACGTGGCCGGGTCAATAGAAACCGTCTGCCGGAAATGTAAAATTTGGCTGTAAATGAAAATACAATGATTTATGCTTCTCTTTTAATTTTGTATAAATATATGATTTTTAAATATTTTTTTATTTGTTTTTTGCGCATCAAAACAAATAAAATAGATTGATAAGCGCTTCCTAAAAAATAGATTGACAAGCGTTTCCTATTTTATTAGATTTTTTAATCTTTTTCGTTAAATTGTAAAATTGTTTATAGAAAAAGATAATTAGGGACGGTTCTCCAAACCATTGATTGATTTAGATACGCCATAACGAACGTAGTGACGTAGTAAGGCAGTGGAAGGAACTTTTACCGATTTTGGACATTGAAGAATCTGTTGCCGATGCTGCAAACAGATTGAGGAGCGTTATCATCTAAAACGAGGAAATGTAAAATGGATGTTATGGGAAAAAAAATCAAGCGTCTCTTGATTGCAAACCGCAGTGAGATAGCCATCCGTGTAACACGTGCGGCACATGAGCTTGGGATAGATACGATTGGCATCTACTCCCAGGAGGACAGATTTGCACTTCATCGGTTTAAGACCGGGGAAAGTTATTTAATCGGGGAAGGAAAAGGCCCGATTGAAGCCTATCTGGATTTTGAAGGGATTGTTCAGCTTGCCAAGGAAAAAAATGTAGATGCCATTCACCCCGGATACGGATTCCTTGCAGAAAAGCCTGAATTTGCAGACGCGTGTGCCGAGGCTGGTATCAAATTTGTCGGGCCCTCCCCGGAGGTTATGCGACAGCTTGGCAACAAGGTATCTGCCCGTAAGGTGGCCATCGACGCGGGAGCCCCTGTTGTTCCAGCCAGCGGCCCACTGCCTTATGATGATGACAAAGTTATTGAGATCGCAGAAGATATCGGCTACCCGCTTATGCTCAAAGCCAGCTGGGGCGGCGGCGGCAGAGGTATGCGTGCCGTGGAAAGCACCGAAGAAGTACTGACCCAGGTTGATGCGGCCCGAAAAGAGTCTGCCGCAGCCTTCGGCAGTGATGAAGTCTATTTTGAAAAACTTGTCCGAAAAGCCAGACACCTTGAGGTCCAGGTGCTTGGGGACTCCCAGGGCAATATCATTCATCTGTTCGAACGTGACTGTTCTGTTCAAAGAAGAAATCAGAAGGTTGTTGAACGAGCTCCTGCCACCTTTCTTTCCGATGAAAAGCGTGAAGAGCTGTGCAACGCAGGCTTGTCCATTGCCAAAACCGTTGGATATGAAAGTGCCGGAACCGTTGAGTTCTTAATGGATGTCGACACGGAACAATTCTACTTCATGGAAGTTAATCCAAGAATCCAGGTAGAACATACGGTAACAGAGCAAGTGACCGGGGTTGACATTGTCAAGGCACAATTAAAAATTGCCCAGGGCATGCTGATTGGACAGCCTGGAAGCCTTATTCCAAAACAGGAGGATGTCACCCTTAAAGGCCATGCCATCCAGTGCCGTATCACCACCGAAGATCCGGAAAACAACTTTATTCCCGATTACGGAAGAATTACAGCTTACCGGGCAGCCGCCGGATTCGGCATTCGTCTGGATGCCGGAACCGCTTATTCCGGGGCCATCGTTACCCGTCACTTTGATTCCCTGTTGACAAAAGTAACTGCCTGGGGCGGCGATGAAGAGGAAGCACGTTTGAAAATGCACCGCGCCTTAACCGAATTCAGAATTTTGGGCGTTGCTACAAACCTGCAGTTCTTGGAAGGCCTGATCCGCCATCCAACATTCGTAAAAGCCGAATATACAACCAAGTTTATCGATGAAACAAAAGAGCTTTTCACTTTCAAAAAAAGACGCGACCGGGCAACCCGACTGATTTCATTTTTGGGTGATGTCATCATCAACGGTAATGAAGACGTCCAAAACAGACCTGTTCCGGCAGCCCATGTGCATCAACCCACCGTCCCCAAATTTACTGCCCAGCAGGCCCAGCCGGGACTCAAACAATTGCTGGATAAAGAAGGCCCCCAGGCCGTTGCAGACTGGATGAAAAAACAGGATAAACTGCTGATCACAGACAAGACCATGCGCGATGCCCATCAATCGTTGCTCGCCACCCGGGTGAGAACCTTTGATCTTGTAAACATTGCACCCACCTATGCCGCGCTGCTACCTGATCTGTTTTCAGTGGAGTGCTGGGGCGGGGCCACCTTTGACGTGGCCATGCGGTTTTCCAAAGAGTGCCCCTGGGAACGGCTCCAGCAATTGCGTGAGCACATGCCCAATCTGTTGACCCAGATGCTGCTTCGCGCCTCCAATGGAGTTGGCTATACCAATTATCCGGACAATGTAATTACCTATTTTGTTAAACAGGCGGCTGAAAACGGCATGGATCTTTTCCGTGTTTTTGATTCTCTGAACTGGGTTGAAAACATGCGGTTGGCCATGGATGCAGTCCTGGAAAACAATAAAATTTGTGAAGCCTCTATCTGCTACACCGGTGATATTCTCGATCCCAACAGAACAAAATACAACCTGAAATATTATGTTGATATGGCCAAAGAGCTGGAAAAAGCCGGTGCCCATATCCTGGCGATCAAGGATATGGCCGGCTTGTTGAAACCGGCTGCGGCAAAAGTGCTCGTCAGCGCCCTAAAAGATGAAATTGGTCTGCCGATTCACCTTCACAGCCATGACACCAGCGGCATTGCCGGTGCAACACTGCTTGCGGCAGCAGACGCAGGCGTTGATGCTATTGATTGCGCAATCGACTCAATGAGCGGGTTGACCTCCCATCCCAACTTAGGTTCCATTGCTGCCGCACTAAGAAATACGCCTAGAGATACAGGCCTTGATCCGGAATCCCTGGCCTTGGTTTCCAACTACTGGGAAAAAGTAAGGCAGATGTACATTGGCTTTGAAAGTGAATTTCACAGCGGCACCTCTGAGGTGTATCTGCATGAAATGCCCGGCGGGCAATATACCAATCTGCGCCAGCAGGCCAGAGCTTTGGGCATTGAAGAAAGATGGCCTGAAGTGGCAAAGGTATATAAAGACGTCAACGAAATGTTCGGCGATATCGTAAAAGTGACACCCAGTTCCAAAGTGGTTGGAGATATGGCCTTGTCCATGATTACCAGCGGCATCACCAAAGAAGATGTGCTGGATCCGGACAAAGAAGTCTCTTTTCCCGAATCCGTGGTCACCTTTTTTAAAGGCATGATGGGGCAGCCTCCCGGAGGATTTCCCAAGGAGTTGCAGAAAAAGATATTGAAAGGCGAAGAACCTATTACGGTTCGCCCGGGACAACTGCTTGAGGCGGCTGACATGGATCAGGAGCGTGCCCAGGCCGAAAAGCTGGTGGAAAAGAAAATTTCCGACTGCGAACTGGCCTCCTATTTGATGTATCCGGACGTATTTGTGGATTACATGAAACATCGCAGAAGCTTTGGAAACGTTAGTGTGCTGCCGACCCTCAACTTTTTCTACGGCATGAGACGCGAAGAAGAACTTTACGTTGATATCGCGTCCGGAAAAACCCTTATCATTCGTTTCATGGCCAAAGGCAAGGCGGATGAAGAAGGAAATAGAGAAGTCTATTTTGAGCTTAACGGCCAATCCCGGATTGTTAAAGTGCCTGACCGCTCCAAAGTACCGGAAAGAGCACCACGGGAAAAAGCCAACCCCGCAAATATGGGTGAAGTTGGATCACCTATGCCGGGTCTGATCTCTGCGGTTTGCGTTTCAGAAGGTGATGAAATCGAACGCGGCGATGTGTTGGTAACCATTGAAGCGATGAAAATGCAGACCAATGTGGTTTCCGACATTCCCGGTGTTGTGGAACGAATCGCCACATCTGTGGGAACCCAGGTTGATGCAAAGGATTTGCTGGTTGTTATTAAACAGGCAGACGAATAATTCATATTTTTGACATCTCATGACAAAGGCCGATCTTAACCCATTGGGTGGATCGGCCTTTTTTTAATTCATTTGCATACCCTTCGGCCACCTGGTATTTTTTCAGAACATTTGAAAAGTTCGTCCTGGTTAAAAGTCATCGATTTATGTTTCGTAACTTCCTATTGAGCTGATCTCATAAATTTGGTAATTTTAACCAATTACAAGAAAAATCATGTTTTACCAATTCTGACTCTGGGACAATACATACTTGTTTTTATATGAAAGACTGGGGAAGTTACTCAGATCTTTCAAACTTTGTTGTGGGTTAAGCCTGGCAGGTGATATGTCAGGTCGGCCCATGGCCGTTATATGAAAGTTCCAATAAGTTGCTAAGTTACATTCAAGTTTTGTTGTGGACCGAATTATGGTGAAATACCAAAGATAGTCCACGATCATTATATTAAATTAAAGTTTCAATAAGTTACTCAATCGATTTTATGTCTTTTGTGGGCGGAGCCTGGGTATTGATAGGCCAGGATAGCCCATGGCTGCTATTTACGTTTATTGTTTTAAATCCGGGGGAAAAATGAAAAAAATTTTGGATCTGCCGATTTTTATCAAATTTATGGCTGTGGGTATTGGTACAACAATTCTGCTGGTCGGTGTTCTACTCTTTTTTTATGTTCGCTTTGACAAAGTTGAGACCGTTAAATCCTATGCAGAAAAAGCAAGATCAATTTGTCTGATCAGTGAGTCCATACGCCAGGAAATGGAAGAGAAATGGGCGTTGGGTCTTTTTCCCATGGAAGATATTAAAGCCTACGCCAGTTCTGGCCAGATGGATAAACTTCTGGCAACCGTACCGGTGGTTTCCGCCTGGAAGTCGGCCATGCGCAAGGCTGAGCAGGGTGATTATACCTTTCGGGTACCTAAGTTCAGTCCCCGAAATCCCAAAAATGAACCTGATTATGGCCAATCCCATAAAATTGAAGGGCCGGCCCTTGAAAAGATGAAGCGGGATCAGTTGGATGAATATCATGTGGTGGATACACATACCAATTCGGTCCGCTATTTTTTACCTATTCGCCTGTCCGAAACTTGTCTGATCTGCCATGGGGATCCGGGACAGTCCAAAACCCTCTGGGGGCGGGACGATGGAAAAGATCCCACCGGCGGCCCCTTTGAAAACTGGAAAGCCGGGGAAATCCATGGTGCCTTTGAAGTTATTCAGTCCCTGGATGAGGCAGATGCGCAACTTCGATCCAGGGTTTTTAAAGCCGCTGCACTGATTGTTTCAGGTACGCTTCTGGCTGCACTGGTGTTTTTCCTGGTAGCCCGGTCCATCACGGGCCGTTTAAAACAGGCGGTGGCGTTTGCAGATCATATGGCGGAAGGGGATTTGAGCCATGAAATTGATATTAGATGTGAGGATGAGACAGGAAAACTGGCCAGAGCCATGAACAGCATGGTTAAAAATTTGCGGGGGATGATAGATAACATCAGTCAAGGGGTGGAGATGTTGTCCGGTTCCTCGGAGCAGTTGAACGAGGCATCCCAAACCATGTCTGCTGATTCTTCGGAAGCCTCGGAACTGGCCGTCACCGTGGCTGCAGCTGCCGAAGAGATGAGTGTAACCATGGCTAGTGTCAGGGCAGCCGTTGAGGAAACCGCAGGCAATGTTAATTCCGTTTCAGCTGCAGCCGAGGAGATGACGGCGACAATCAATGAAATCGTGGCCAATACGGAACAATCCAAGCAAGTGACCGAGACCGCGGTGTCCCAGGCGGGACAGGTGTCGGAACAAGTGTCGCAACTGGGATCGGCGGCCCAGGAAATCGGGAAAGTCACTGAAACCATCACTGATATCTCCGAGCAGACCAACCTTCTGGCCTTAAATGCCACCATTGAAGCGGCCCGGGCCGGGGAAGCAGGTAAGGGGTTTGCCGTGGTGGCTAATGAAATTAAAGTGCTGGCCAATCAGACAGCGGAGGCGACCACCGAGATCCGGATGAAGATTGAACGGATGCAGGGCTCCACCCAGGAGACCACAGAGGGTATTGAAGAGATTATCCGTGTCATTAATGCCGTTAATGAGAGCGTTTCAGCCATTGTGGGGGCCGTGGAACAGCAATCCCAGGCCACGGCGGAAATTGCCCAAAATGTCTCCCAGGCCTCCCTTGGTATTTCCGAGGTGACCGAAAATGTCGGAGAGTGTGCCGTGGTTACAGATGAAGTGGCCAAGGATATCTCCCGCGTCAGTCTTGCATCAAGTGAAATATCAAACCGCAGCATTAATGTTAAATTCACGGCTGAGGAGTTGTCAGGACTGGCAGTTAAGCTTAATGAATTAATGGATAAATTTAAATTGTCCTAGACTTTTGACAAAAAGGTGAAACGTATGAAACTTAATTTCAAATATAAAATTATTCTGCCTGTTTTTTTTCTGCTTGTCGCCGGTTTAGGGGGGATGGCGTTTATCTCGGGTTCCAAAGCCAAAAGCGCGCTTAAAAACAGTATGGTCAACCAGCTTGTCAAAACCAGCCAATCAACTGTTTTAACAATGGATGCATGGGTGGATGCCCGGACCAAGGATATCGAAACATGGCAGACTATGGCAAGCTGCCGGGATCTATTTAAAGAAGGAAATCAAGGAGAGACGGCCCGGGAAAATATAAACCAGATGTTTGCACAATTGCGCCAAAGATATGGCTTCTACGAAGGGATAAGCATTGCTGATGCAACCGGTGAAATTATTTCGGGGTCTCCGACTTCAATCATAGGAAAAATTAATGTTGGGCAGAGGGGTTATTTTAAAAGCGCCATGGCTGGTCAAACCCAAATTTCAAATGTATTGAAGAGCAAAGCTTCGGGAAATCCAATTTTTGTTATTGCAACGCCCATAAAAAGCGGAGGAGCAATCAATGGCATTTTATTTGCCGTGGTGGATCTTCAGGCATTTTCATCTAAGTTTACAGATCCTGTTAAGATCGGAGAAAAAGGCTATGCATACCTGATAGACAGCAACGGGATGGTTGTTGCCCATTCGGATAAAACGAAGATCAACAAGTTGAACCTGGCCGATACGGAATATGGCCGGCAGATAATAAACCAAAATAGTGGCTGCTTTCCGGCGATAGTTGACCAAAGAGCGGTTCATAACGCCTTTGCCCACTCAAATAAAATCAATGTTATTGCAGTTGTTCAGTCTGATGATCAGGAAATGTTCGCACCTACCAATGCCCTGACCCGGTTTAATCTTATCCTATCCATTTTTATCATCCTATTTGCCATAGCCGTTGTCTGGATAACGGCCTCAATGATTGTCCGGCCAGTCAATGCAACCGTCGCAGCGATTAAGGATATCTGTGAGGGTGACGGAGATTTAACCCAGCGGATTGCCATCAAAAGCGGGGATGAAATAGGAGAACTGGCAAAGTGGATAAATAATCTGATATCCAGATTGAATAAAATCATTGTACATATCGGCGTTGATTCGGAGACGGTTTCTGCGTCTTCCGAAGAACTGCTATCAGTGGCGGAACTTATGCTGGAAGATTCGCAAAGCCTTACCAACCAGTCTGAAACTGTAGCCGGTGCCGCAGATGGAATGAGTCAAAGCATGGACTCCGTGGCATCGGCCACTGAACAGGCTGTCGACTATCTGGCATCGGTGACGGACTCAACAGGACAAATAAAAGAAAATTTAGATCAAGTGGCTGAAAACTGTAACAAAGCCAGGCAAATAACCCAAACTGCGGCAGAGACGGTCAATGCGGCAACCCGTAGAGTTGTTACTTTAGGCACCTCGGCTAATGATATCACAAAGGTTACCGAAGTGATCACTGAGATTGCCGAACAGACAAACCTGTTAGCCTTGAATGCCACCATTGAAGCGGCCCGGGCCGGCGAAGCGGGAAAAGGCTTTGCCGTGGTAGCGGCAGAAATAAAAGGACTGGCCGCTCAGACAGCTGATGCAACCATGGATATAAAACAACGGATAGATGAGATCCAGAACTCTTCAAATGCGACGGTTCATGAGGTTGAACAGATTACCCAGGTTATTTCAGAAGTGACACGGATTGTTTCTGAAATTTCTGAAGCCATAGAAGGACAGTCCGACTATGCATCCATGGTTGCTGAAAACATTGAGCTCGTGTCATCCGGAATCAGTGAGGTTAATGAAAATGTCGGTGAAAGTTCCACGGCATCATCACAAATCTCCAAGGAAATTACAGAAGTCAACGAAGTGTCCGAAGAGATGACCCAGCGCAGTGCTCGGTTGAAGCAAAGCGCCCAGGAACTTTCCACTCTGTCAGGCAAATTGAGGGACATGATCGGTGTGTTTAAAGTATCGGTTGAAGAGGCTGGTGTTGATAAAAAACCGGATATTAAATCCGAGGCGATTAATGACCTCATGCCCTGGGGAAGACGGCTGGCTTTTGACATTCCTGAGATCGATGAACAGCACAAGGAGCTGGTCTCCATGGTAAATGAGCTTCACCGGGCCATGAAGATGAAAATGGGTAGCCAAGAGGCCGGGGCCGTTTTAACCCGGTTAGCCAATTATACGGTGTATCATTTCGAGTATGAAGAAAAGCTGTTTGATACCCACGGATATCCAGATGCCGCCAATCATAAAAAAATACATCAAGACCTTGTGGCCAAAGTTTTGGCATTTAGCAAAGAGTTTGAACAAGGACAGGCCGCACTCTCCATGGATTTGATGAAATTCCTTACGGACTGGCTGAAAAATCACATAATGAAGACAGATAAGGCATATGTCCCATTTCTAAAAGACAAACTGGGGCTGTAAAAGAAAATGTATCCAGGATTTACCTGAAGCCATCTTTGTCGGAGACGTTTTCAAGATAATCCAGAATGCTTTTGCATGCGTTTTGTAACTGACCAACCAACGGGGATGCATCTTTTATGTTTGACTCTGCGCCCATTTGTTCAAGCCTGTAGGCGGTTTGCGCCGCTGATTTGGCGGCCAGATAATTGAGCATGCCCTTTAGCTGGTGTGCGCTTTTTTGCAGCTCCGGGCCATCGTCGGCAGAAATACTTTCCATAATCCGGGTTAAAACAGGGCCATGGTTTTTTTTAAATGTTCGGGTACATTTATCCAACAAAGATTTATTGGCGCTCATGATCTCCCTGAGTTCGGCCATATCCACAACATTTTCGTCGTTTTCTTTTTTCATAACCAATGCGTCTTTGGGGTAGATGTCGTTTTTGCAGTAACTTTCGGGCATAGTTCGTTCAATTGCATCTGCCAAAGCACGCGCAGTCAGAGGCTTTGTGATGTAATCATCCATCCCATTGGCCAAAAAGAGCTCTCGGTCCTGTTTCATTGCGTGGGCGGTCAGGGCGATGATGGTTACCGGCTCAAGGTTGTGTTCTTTTTCATACTTACGAATATTCATGGCGGCATCCAGGCCGCTCATCACGGGCATCTGGCCGTCCATAAGGATCAGATCAAATTGGCTGGCTTTGAATAAATCCACGGCTTCCTGTCCGTTTTCAGCGATTTGGATATCCGCTATATTCATTTTTTTTAAAAGGTTTTCAGCCACGATGCGGTTCATTTCATCGTCTTCTGCTAAAAGTAGTCGGCATGAACAGGTGAGCTTAAAAGTGTCAGAATCGGCTTGCATTCTTTGGGTGTTGCCTTGGCTCTGCATGTTGATTAAAGAATCGGGAGATGACAAACAGCCGATAAAATCTGCATACTTTACGGGTTTGTTTAGGTTTATGATCCGGGGGTGGGTGGCGTTACTTTGTTGATGATTTTGACGTCCAAGGAACGCAAGACGCACAAAAGTAGTATCTGAAATATCGCAGGTCTCGGCAGCGGCTTCAACCAGATCCGTTGACGGTATTCCGGGAAGATCCTGGTCAAAAAAGACATAGCTGAACGGTGTGTTCGATTCCCGGGCTGAAAGGATTTTGCTGCAGGCGTCAATGATATCACAGGCTTCCTGGAACGGATATCCCAAAGGTTTTATATATTCGATCAAGACCTGTCTGGCTGCCGGGTTGGCATCGGCGATTAATACCATCGCATCCTGTTTCAGACTCACATCAGGTATTGGTTCCCGTTTATTCTGCTGCTTAAATCCTATTTTGCACCAGAAGGTGGACCCCTTATTCTCCTGTGAGGATACTCCGACCTTTCCCCCCATCATTTCGGTCAGCTGTTTGCAGATCGCCAGTCCAAGTCCGGTGCCGCCATATTGTCGGGTCATACTTGCGTCCACCTGGGAAAAAGATTGGAATAATCCGTTTATCCGGTCCTTTGGAATACCGATTCCCGTGTCGGTTACTGAAAATTTGATCTGCACGTCAAACGAGGTTTTTGATTCTAAACCGACCTGAAGCACAACGCCGCCCTGCCGGGTAAATTTAACGGCATTTCCGCAGAAATTCATGATGATCTGGCGCAGCCGCACCGGATCGCCCTTTAGCATCACCGGCACATCGGCTTCAAAAATTCCTGCAAAAAAGAGGCCTTTTTCAAATAGGGATATGGATATAATATCTGAAAGCTCTTCTATGACTTGTCTTAAATTAAATTCAATTTCCTCTATATCCAGTTTTCCCGCTTCGATTTTTGAATAATCCAGGATATCATTAATAACGTTGAGAAGCGCGTTGGACGAGTTTTTCATGAGCATCGTAAAATGGCGCTGTTCTTCGGTCAAAGAGGTCCCCAGAAGAAGTTCAACCATGCCGATCACCCCGTTCATGGGGGTTCGTATTTCATGACTCATATTTGCTAAAAATTGATCTTTTGCAATATTCGCCGCTTCTGCCCGTTCCTTGGCCCGGGCAAGCTCTTTGTTAGACTGTTCCAGTTCAGACGTCCGGTTTTGGATTTCAGATTGAAGCCGTTTGGAGTACTCGGCGCTCTGGGTCTGGTTTTGAGCAAGAATATCCTGGTACTTTTTTTCAAGGACCCTGATTCTTCGATCACGCTGCTCTTTGTGAGCTGCGAGCAGCGCCTTTTCTTCTGACAAAAGGAGTTCTTTGTTATGGAGAGTTTTACAAAGATTGATAATATCCCGGGTCATGGCAAACGCCGTGGTCGGATCAAGCTCCTGGGGTATTTCACATACAATAACCGAATTCATCTCTTGTAGGGATAAAGACAGCAACGGCCCGTTGGGTCCGGTTAATACTTGTCCGCTGTCAACGGTTTGTCGCAGTTGCTCGGCAAGGCCGGCATCCGTAAGAAAATCTGATAAGGATCCAACGATGCCGCCTGTGTTCAGCAAAATTCCAAACGTGTAGGTTGGAATATATTGATTCAGTAACCCAAGAAAGTCGGTGTTGATTTCGTCATCTGATTCTTGAAGAATATCATCAAACAAGTTCATCAGTATCATCGTCCCCAAGGGAATAAATCTCTTTAACCCTTGTAATTTCCTGGGGCAGATCATCCATGATGGCACGATAGCCCATGATATTTTTCTTGATGTGGGAAAGCAGAGGTGGGGATTGTATTTTTTTTTGTATTTCCGGGTATGCCGTATACCCCAACATAGAGGCCAGATATTCCGCGATATGCAGAATACCGGCGTGGCTGTTTGGTTCCACCGGGTTCCTGATATCGTGATGGCATTTTATCCCCTGGCAAAGATCAGGCTTCAACCCCCATTGCTCGGTCAGTAGAGCACCGATGATGGTATGATCCGTTCCCATGACCATCCGTTCGTGATCAATCAGTTTTTGGTTTTCCGGTTCAAATGTGCGGCAAAATGATTTGAATTTTTCCGGGGCCACCTGATCCTCAACGATCAGGCCTATATCGTGGAGAATGCCGCATAGGAAATCATCCTCCCCTTTTTGAACAAAAATTCGTTCTGCAACCATATTGCAGCAAATGCTTGTCACGGCACAATGGGCCCACAATTTTTTTCTGGAAAATTCTGTGGTCGTTGAATCTTTTAAAAAAAGATTTTTCACTGCGTCGAGAACAATCATATTTCTTAGGTTGTCCATCCCAATGTAGGCAACCGCTTCGGATATGCTTTTGATTTTTGTCCTCAGGGAAAAGTAGGAAGAGTTGATCAGCTTTAAAATTCGTAAGACCAATGTCGGATCAACCCGGATAACCGTTTCAAATTCTTCAAGAGAAGAGGTATCTTCTTCGATCATCTTCATCAGGCGGGCCGCAACAGGCGGCACCGTTTTCAGCGCTGTAAATTTATCCAGATATAGTTTGGCCTTATTATGATAACCGGATGATTTCATGTGATTTTCCTGATCAGTGACGTCGAAAAAATACCGCTTTGGAAAAAGCGTGTTCGGAACCTGTTATTGGGCAGGGGAGAATCCCAATTCGGCCATTTTTTTATCCACCGCATCCTGCTTTAACGGTTTTATGAAATAGGCCTTACACCCAGATTTGATACAACCGATGACGATGTCTTTTTCACCATGGGAGGTCACCATAATGACCATGGATTTGTGTTCTTTGAGTCCGGCATCAATGGTTTTAATTTTTTTTAAGACCTCCATCCCGCTGATATCTTTAAGAGAGATATCCAGCAAAACCAGATCAAAGGGTTTTCCTTTTTCAATACCTTTTTGATAGACTTGCAGCGCGTCAGCACCGGAAGAGACCGAGACAGATGGACCGTATTTACTGAAAATCTCCTCCATTACGGTTCTGCCGATTTCTTCATCATCAACGATGAGCATTCTATTCATAGTAAATCATCGCTCCATAGATGTTTTAAATTTGTATTTCGAAATTATTTAATAATAGGATGATTTCCGGGTGTATAGCAAGTAAATTTTGCGATTAGCTGTATCGCAGCGAATTACGATTCCGGTTTAAAAATCGATGATTTTATTTAATTCAGGAGACGTTGAAGCGATGGGCGTTTGGTATTCTTAATTCGTTATAAGCCGGCCGCAAGCGCGTTAATTTTACAGGGTGGCAGCCAATGTTATGAGGTGTCATTGGGGTGTTCTGAGATTTTTCAGCCCGGCATAGATCTGATCAAGTCCATCTCCAATTTGACGGATCTGCAGGATAAAAGAGGATGAACTGTTCCGGGCATCCAGGGGGAAGCGATCAAATTCACCGTTTTTGCGCATGGCGCCCAGCCGGGCCATAAACCGGCTGAAGCAGTCGTTGAAAGCATGGTAGGAAAAGACATCCTCACCGGTGCGGGTGTAGGTTTCCAATTGTGAAAACTGATTTTCTACCGTATCCATCAGCCTGTTAAAATCAGGTTCTATCTCGCCCTTAAAGACCCCGGTGGAATGGGCAACAATAGAGGAGAGGGCAATCAAGGTTCTGTGGAGTTTAGCAAAAAGATCTACCAGGTTAAGCAATTCCTGGCGCTGTCCCGGGATAAGCCCGGGCTCTATGGCCGCGTCCGTGCATTTTTGGGTGCAGTTATCCAGACTTTCCCGGGCTTGAAGCCGTCCGGAGAGAAGTTTAACTGAATTCGGGGCGTCACTAAGATAGGCTTTTCGAAGCTGGCTGAAATGGCGGTACTGGGCTGCAATCAGATCGCCCACGGCCTGGCGCAGCGTCTTTCTGGCAAAGTTCGGCCATACCACAAAAGAGACTCCAAGGCCGATGCCGATACCCAAAAGCGTGTCAAGCATGCGTTCAGCACCGCTTTGCCACGGATGAGGAAATGCTGCGCTCAGAACGATCACCAGATCAGCGGTCAGGAATGCGATGAAAACAAGATAATTTCGCCCTTTAAAGTAGAAGATTAAAAACAGCAACCCAAAGGCAAGAATGCTTATGGCAACAAGCGGCAGCTCCAGAAAGGCAAGGAGGATGCCCACAGCTGCCCCTGCAGCCGTGCCTGCCATCCGTTTCCAACTGATGTGCAGGGTGCCGCCCAGAGACGGGCGCATGATCACCAATACGGTGATCGGTACCCACAGGGCATGGTAAAGGGTCGTTTGTTTGACCACGGCCACGGCTAAAGTTATTGCAACAGCGGCCCTTAGGGCATGCCGGAAGATCTGGGAGGAAAAGGTTAACTCTTTGGAGAGTCTGGCCCAGTGATTATTCGGCATGGGGTTTTACCTCCAGTCTGAAGCGCTGATCTGCCAATGCCATCATGTTTTCAAGTTCGCCTACCACATTTTTCAGTTCATAAAGGGCAGCCCATGCCTCCAGGAATTTATCTTGCTCATTGTCTCCTTTCTGATACCCTTTCATCTCCACTAGAACGGTCTGGATCTCTTCCAGGTCGGCAAAGATGAGATGAAAATCGGGTTTGATGTACATGCCGATTTTCATTTCGCTGAAAAGGTCAAAGGCCTCGCCGATTCCTGATGATGCGGTATAAAAGGCCTCTTTGAGTTCGGTAAATTCAGGTTTGTCATCGCAGAAATGGATGTGGTGAAACAATCCCACCAGGGCTTCAAACAGCCGAACCAGGGAAAAATAATAAAGGCCGGGTCCGCCTTGGGTGCGGCTGCCTTTTAACGGATCCACATTGAAACTTTCCATGAAGACCCGGTATCGGCGTATGGATGTCGAGGCTTCTGAACTCAGGTAATTTAAGTTTGCATCTGTGACCCTGGGGTTTTTGATTCTGGCGCAAAGTCCGTCAAAAAATAGCCCCATATCTTCAACCGCCAACTTGGCTGCCGATAAAAGAACCTTTTCCGGATCAAATGGCCACAGGTAAAAGTTGATTAAAAATGAAATCAGGCCACCGCCCATCAGATAGGCCGATCGCACGAGTCCGGGAATCGGTGCTGCCGGGGAAAAAACAGAAATCATGGTGACCACAAGACATCCGATGCCGATGGTGGAGGCGGAGACGCCTAAGGATGAAACAAAAAAACAGGCAAAAGATAAAATAAAGATAAATGCCAGACTTGCCCCGGCATGGCCGCCAATGACAGCCGCTATGGGCACAGTAAGTGATACGGTTCCCAAAAGGATCAATCCATACATTTTCCGGCGGCTGAAGGTACTGCCGGTACGGAACAAAATTGTACAGAGCGCGCCGATCAACCACCACAGAAGATCATGGCCGCCCAGCCCAAGGACCAGGGCTGCCGCCAGAGAAAGCAGGCAGCATACCGTTGCCTTGGCTGCATATTTGGTAATAAACAATCCGGGATCTGTGGGGCGTATGAATTTAATATAAAACCGATTTAAGAATCGGGGCATGGGTAGGGCCTTTCATTATTTGCATAAGGTTTTTAAAGATAAAAACCCTGCTTTTAAATATCATAAACGGCAGGGGATTGCACTTGATGATTATGCAGATTACATGCGATCATCCTGGCCCTCCATTTTCTAAACTTGCAATTCCAACCCTTTAAATGTATTCTGATTTCATAATCCTTAGGCGATAAAATTTGCCTTTTTTCCTAAATCGACCGGCACAAGGCGAATCCGATCTGATACGAATTAAGCGGCAGGTCTTTTCCGTACAGATTGGATATATGGTGTCCGTTAAGATGAATTTTAAATCCGTATTTAGCATAAAGTATTGCATGCGACTTTCGTTGATTCACCCCTTTTACAGCATTTTGATTGCCTGTTGCGTGCTGTTTCCAGCGGTTTTTGTCGAGGTTTCAGCAGCCTCTGATATGGGCGAAGAAGCCCTGCCGGCAATTTCAAAGCGCATATTGATATTGCATTCCTACCACAAAGGCTTCTCCTGGACCGACAATATCGAGGCTGGTATTAGAACGGTGCTGGATGGTTCACCCGTTGAAATTTTCACGGAGTATCTTGACAGCAAGCGCCAGTCGCTGGAAGCGGCTGGACCTAACATGTTTGAGTATCTGAATTGGAAATACAAAACCTTTCCCATTGATCTGCTGATTCTCTCCGATAACAATGCCCTGACCTTTCTTCAAAGCGATAAACAGCCTTTTTTTCCTGGTGTTCCAATTGTTTTTTGCGGCATAAACAACTTCCAGCCAACGCTTCTTAAAGGATTTGAAAATCGCATTACCGGCGTGGTGGAAAAGACCGATCCCGTCCGGACCCTTCAATTGATTCGCATGCTCCAGCCTAAAGCAGAAAAGCTTTATATTATTACCGGGACCACCCCCACCGGCGCAGCCGTCCAAAAAGAGGTTGAAGCCGCTTTAAATGCCGACAGTTTTGGATTTATGCCGGTGTGGCTTTGCGGATTGTCCACGGTTGAACTTCAGCAGGATCTGGCAGCGGTTTCCCCGGATGATGCTGTTTTGCTTGTGCTTTTCAACCGGGATAAAAATGGTGTGTACCATAGCAATGAGGCGGCAGCAGAGCTTATCGATCACGCTACCTTTGCCCCGGTATACGGCATGTGGGATTTTTACCTGGGCCACGGCATTGTCGGGGGAATGTTGGCAAGCTCCCGGGACCAGGGACAAGCTGCCGGAAAACTTGCCGTTGAGATACTTCAGCAAAAAGGTCTTCCCCCTGTGATTACAGACAGTCCCAATGTTCCGATTTTTTTGTGGGACAAGCTTCGTTCCCATGGTTTAAATCCGGCTCTGCTGCCACCGGATGTGGAAATCCGCAACCGGCCGGATTCAAAAATATGGCCCGTTGCCATTGCCGCCGGACTGGGTTTTTTGCTTTTGGCTCTGGCTGGTCACAGCCTGATCAGTTTGTTTTCAAAGACAGACCCCTCTTTTTCCCGGTCTATGCCTGATGTTTTTCGCAGTAATCTGCGTCAGGCACTTATTCTTTTGAGCGTTGTTCTGGTGACAGGTCTGGCGGTGCAATCCTGGTTTGCTGCTCAAAATGAGATGGCACAGATACGGCACAGCATTTTTAATGAAAGAAAAGATCTGATCCGGACCATCGTTAATCGGGCTGTGGATTATCTCAACTATGAGCGGCACCGCCTGACCCAGAAAGGCATCCCAATCGCAGAGATAAAAAGACAAATAATTAAGGGGTTGGAAACTTACGTTTATGCCCACGGGGAGGGGTATCTTTTTGTTTTTACGGATAAGGGGCTTGTACTGCTTAACCCGATCCAGCCGGAACTGGTGGGTAAAAATCTTTCGGGCATCACTGATCCAAACGGCATAAAAGTCGTACAGAGCTTGATTGGTGCTGCCCATAAAGCCGGCGGCGGATTTGTTCGATATCAATGGAATAAGCCCAGTCTTGGTCGAGGCGTTCCGAAAATCTCATTTGCACGAAAAATTAATGACTGGGGCTGGGTAATCGGCAGTGGTCTATATCTGGATGATATCGAAGAAAATATTCAGTCCTTTGGAAAACAGCTGCGCAACAAATTTATTGTGGAGCTTTTAATCATCTTCAGCCTGACATTAAGTGTGATTCTTATTTTAAAAATGGCCTCCCGCCGCTTGACCGCAAGTGTTGATAAAGAGCTTTTTCTGCTCCAGAGAGCCATTGCAGACCATGATGTCAATGCTGGTGATTATACCTTTCATGAATTTAAAGCCATTGCGGCAATGGCTGACGACAGTTTTAAAGAGCTGGCCCGGACCCAAGCCTCTCTCGTGGATGCTGAATCCCGGCAACGGGAAATCCTTGAGCACCTGGATGCCGGTGTGGTTATTATCAGACAGTCCGATCATGTGATCCGTTATGTAAACCCGGCCGCCGCAAAACTCATCGGTACGGATCCGGATAGGATCATCGGCAATAAATGCATGCAATATATCTGTCCGACAGATAAAGGAAATTGCCCGATTATGGACCTTGGGCTGTCCATGGATAATAGTCGACGCCTGCTTTTAAATGCAGCGGGTGATGAAATTCCAATCATCAAAACCGTCCGGCCGTTTATATATAACGGGCAGCCGGCTCTTTTAGAAACCTTTGTGGATATCACAGAGCAGCAGCAAGCCGAAGATGCCCTTCGTGCTGAACGGGATCTTTTTGCGGCAGGACCGGTTATCACCATTTCCTGGTTGCCTGAACGTCACTGGCCTGTGACCTTTGTATCTAAAAATGTATCCCAGATCCTGGGGTACACGCCGGAGCAGATGATGGACAGTGCTTTTATATATTCGGAATTGATACACCCCAATGACCTGACGCAGGTGTCTACTGAAGTGGCGGGATATATTAAAGACGGCACCTTGCATTTTGAGCAGACCTACAGGCTTCGTACCCGGAGCGGCGGCTATCGGTGGTTTTATGATTTTACCCGTCTGTTGCGTGACGATACCGGAAAGGTTGTTCAAGTTCACGGCTATATGTTCGACCAAACCGATTATGTCAATGTGCAGATGCAGATTTCCAAAGAGCGCGAACGTCTGGCCAACGTTATTCGGGGAACGGATGTCGGAACCTGGGAATGGAATGTCCAGACCGGAGAGACGGTCTTTAACGAACGATGGGCTCGGATTTGCGGTTATAGTCTTGGGGAATTGTCACCGGTTTCCATCGACACCTGGACGCAGCTGGCACACCCGGACGATTTAAAAACGTCGGAACTCCATTTAGCAAGGCATTTTGCAGGCGAGCTTGAAATTTACGATATTGAATGCAGGATGAAGCACAAGAACGGGCACTGGGTCTGGGTGCAGGATAAAGGCAGGGTGATTTCCAGAACCCCTGATGGTAAGCCGTTGATGATGTTCGGTACCCATACGGACATCACCGAGCGCAAACAGGCCCAGGAGGGGCTGAAGCACTCTTTAATGGAAACCGAGCAGGCCAACGCGGCACTTAAAAAGGCCCAAAACAAATTGATGACCGTTAATGAAGATTTGAAAAATCAGACAGCCCTGGCAACGCAGATGGCAGACAGGGCAAAGAAAGCAACCCGGTCAAAAAGCGAGTTTCTGGCCAATATGAGCCATGAAATCCGGACACCCATGAACGGTATTATGGGTATGACAGGTCTGCTGCTGGATACAAATCTCTCCGATGAACAACACCTATTCACGAGCAATATTAAATCCAGTGCCGACGCGCTTTTGATATTGATCAACGATATCCTGGATTTTTCAAAAATTGAGGCCGGCAAACTGGATATGGAAATTCTGGATTTTGAATTGCCGGCGTTTCTTGATGATTTTGCCCAGACGATGGCCCTGAAGGCACATGAAAAAGATCTGGAATTGATCTGCGGAGTTTCTCCCGATGTACCGGGATTGCTTCAAGGAGACCCAGGCCGTCTTCGCCAGATTCTAATCAATTTGACCAGTAATGCCATTAAGTTTACCAAGGCCGGTGAGGTGGTAATACAGGTGCAACTCAAACATGAAACCCAAGAAGATGTCCTGATTTACTTTTCCGTAAAGGATACCGGAGTGGGCATCCCCCTGGACAAACAGGATCGCCTGTTTGAACAGTTTGCCCAGGTGGATGCCTCTATTACCCGCAAGTACGGCGGTACAGGGCTGGGTCTTGCCATATCTAAAAAATTGGTTCAACTGATGAATGGAGATATTGGCTTTATTTCACCGGTTCCAGAAATCAGTCCGTCGGAAAGTCTCTCTCTAGGCTGCCTGTTTTGGTTTACAGCCCAATTTAAAAAGCAGTCCAAATCTAAAATCGGCCATGATGATACAATCATGGCGGATCGACTGAAAAATGTCCGTATTTTAATCGTTGATGATAATCGAAGTAACCGGGAAATGTTAATGGGACAATTGGTCGGCATGGGGGCTAACGTGTCTGAAGCGGAAGATGCCAAAACTGCTTTGGAAAAAATACAAAGCACAGCACGGCAAGATTTGTTTTATGACCTTGCAATACTGGATATGCAGATGCCCGGCATGACCGGAGATGCGCTTGGCATAGCCATTAAAAATGAGCCCTTCGGGGCAGATATTAAATTAGTGATGATGATGCCCATAGGTCTGCGTGGGGATATGGGGCATTTTGAATCCGTTGGTTTTTCAGCATATCTTACCAAACCGGTGCGGAACTTGGAACTTGGGGATACACTGGCGACCGTTCTTTTTGGTGACTCGGCCGATAAGAAAGAAAGTGGCCGGATTCGACATTCAGACGATAAAACCAAACAGTCCCATGTGAGGATTCTTCTAGCAGAAGACAATATTACAAACCAGATCGTTGCCAAGGGTATTCTGGAAAAATTCGGTTATTATGTCGACGCTGTAGCAAACGGTATAGATGCGGTCCGTTCCCTTGAAAAGATTCCATATGACTTGGTGTTGATGGATTTGCAGATGCCTGAACTGGACGGACTTGAGGCCACCCGAATGATCCGTAATACGGCATCCGGCGTTATTCACCCGGATATCCCGGTCATTGCCATGACGGCCAATGCCATGGCAGGTGATCGGGAAAAGTGCCTGAATGCAGGCATGAATGATTATATCAGCAAACCCGTGGATCCGATCATCCTCGTAGAAAAAATTAATAAGTGGCTCAATTTCATCCAGCCCCGTAATCCGGAACGATCTACCGTGGATGATAAAAACATGGACGAGAAAAAAAACGTGGAATATGAACCGGATACGTTCAATCCGGAGAGGCTGGCTGCCAACCTTATGGAAGACAAACAACTTATCACATCGGCCATCGGTACCTTTCTTGAGGACATGCCGGCGCAACTCGATATTTTGACAAAACTTATCAAACAGGGTCAGGCGCAAAAAGGCGGTGCCCAGGCCCATAAAATAAAGGGTGCATCCAGTTATGTGGCGGCAGGCGCTTTTCAGGAAACCGCTTTGAAAATTGAACAGACGGCCAAAGCCGGGGATCTAAAGAGCCTTGAGCAGCTTTTACCGGAATTATGTGCGCAGTTTTCTAAACTTAAATGCGATTTAGAAGATTATTCGAGGCATTTAACAGCATCGGATCATTGATATGAATAAAACTATCAGGTGAAATTATGAATGATAAAAAGGTGTTTTCCGGTGGGTATTACATTTTACTGGCCGAAGATGACAAAATGAATCAGGTGGTTGTCACAGGCCTGATCAAAATGTTGAATTTAGGCCGGGTTGAAATTGTAGAAAACGGCAAAGAGGCTGTAAAAATGTTCAGCTCACATCGTTTTGACCTGATTTTAATGGATGGAGAGATGCCGGAAATGAATGGTATTAATGCCGCACTTGCCATCAGAGCTATTGAAAAGGACAAGAATTTGTCACCAACACCAATCATTGCCCTGACGGCCCATACCACGAAGGAGGACAAAAATCTTTTTTTGAATAGTGGTATGGATGAATTTTTGGAAAAGCCCCTTAATATAGACGCATTGGCCAAAGCAGTTCAAAAGGTTATCCGGCAGGGAAGTTTTAATGCAAAGCCCAAAGAGACCCAGGAGATAGACATGACCATAGACGTGCAGGAACTAAAACGGATCATGGGGGGCGAAAAATCTCTTTTAGATCAATGTCTGCAGGCCTTTGAAACCGACTACCCGTTACTCATGTCAAAGATGACGGCTTGTATTGAAAAAGATGAGTATGGTGAATTAAAAGAAAATGCACATCGTTTGAAGGGAATGCTCAAATATTTAGCAGCCCACAATGCCGCCGATCTGGCAGAACAACTCGAATCACAGGGAGGTGCCGGGAATGCTGAAAGCGCGGATCTCACTGTTCTGGTTCAGGCGTTAGATAGTGAGTGTCTGAAAATCATAGACAGAATCAAGCAGGTATTGGCGGGGGAGTTTTCCTGATAGCCGGAATGCTGGGTACAAACATAAAAAAGGCCGATCTCACACATAACTTTGTGGATCGGCCTTTTCTTTATTCAAGTCGGCTTAACTTAAAACTTCAATCTGTTTGACTGGGGTTCTAAGCAGCTTCTTTACCAAGCTTAATGCCAAGTTCCAGAGCCTGCGTGTTCAGATCAAAGAAAGCCGGGGGCATGGCATCCTTGATAACGCTGATAGCTGATTCGGGTTTACAGATGCCTGTTGCACCGATCAGAGCGCCAACAACGCACACACTGTAAACAATCGGTTTTCCGAGTTCTTTAACAACTGTGTCATACATAGGCAATGCCAGGATCTTTGCATTAACATTGCCGGTTGTAACATATCTTGGGTCAACGATCATAAGCCCACCGGGTTTAATCACGTTGACATATTTATCATAGCCTTCCTGCATCAAGGCGACAAAAACATCAGCCTCTTCAACTTTGGGGTAATAAAGATTGCCGTCTGAAATTAAAATGTCGGCACGGGTCGCGCCGCCACGGGCCGCAGCGCCGTAGCTCTGGGACTGAATAGCGTTTTTGCCCTCAAATATTGTAGCTGATCTGGCAAGGATAATGGCTGTAGTGATGACCCCTTGTCCGCCAGAAGCTGTAAAAACCATTCCTGTTGATTCCATTGTGCCTATCCTTTCTTCATTACCTTGTCAATGACGTTTGTTTGGTAAGCGTCGCAATATTCGAGTGCTTCTTCATCAACAAAAACGCCGCGTTGAATAAGATCCGGATTTTCTGCCAGTTTTTTGGAACCCATGGGTACGGTATTGTCCTTGTACCATTCCATCATCTGGGGCGCCTCTCCGGCCTTGTTCTTTCTGCCGAACTGGGTGGGGCACATGGACAGAATTTCAACAACTGAAAAGCCTTTGTGTTCAATAGCTTTTCTGATTGTATTCTGGGCTTCTTTGGCATGGTAAACGGTAGTTCTTGCCACAAACGTTGCTCCTGCGCCTTTGGCCAGTTCAACCAGGTCAAAGGAACGATCGGGAACACCATAGGGTGCTGTACTTGCTTTTACACCACAGCCGGACATGGGAGAGTACTGTCCGCCGGTCATGCCGTAGATCCGGTTGTTCATGACGATGGCTGTAATATCGATATTTCTTCTGCAGGCATGGATGAAGTGGTTGCCGCCGATGGCCGTGGAGTCACCGTCACCAAAGGGAACAATAACTTTCAGGTTGGGGTTGGCAAGCTTAACACCTGTGGCAGTCGGAAGGGCCCTGCCGTGCATGGTATGTGCGGTGTTGAAATCCAGATAACCGGAGATTCTTGAAGAACATCCGATACCGGAGACTACGGAAACCTCATCATTTTCTAATCCCAGATCATGGATGGCCCGGAGAAGAGCACCCATAACAGTTCCGTGTCCACAACCCGGACACCACATCTGGGGGAAAAATTGGGCCCGGATATATTTTTTTACATCAAATTCGCTCATGTTATACCCCCTTTCCTGTGATCATTCTCAAAGCAGCTTTAATGTCGGTGGGTTTGATGATTTGGTTGTCAACCCGGTTAGAGAAGTAAACCTTTTCAGGCTCAGCCACAACACGTTTTACCTCGTTGACAATCTGGCCCATATTCATTTCAGCTACAATCACGGCCTTTCTATCGGCACATTTTTCTCTGACAATGTCATCTGCAAAGGGCCATACAACCTGAAGCTCTAAAACGCCGACCTTGATGCCAAACTGATTGCGATAGTCTTCGGCAGCCTGGAGGGCGGATCTGGTTGTTGTGCCATAGGCAACGATGACATAGTCGGCATCATCCATGTAGTATTCTTTGTACATGGCGATATCGTTGGCTTTACTTTCAATTTTATCTACCAGATGGTGGATCAGTGCATCAACATTTGCAGGGCTGACGTCGGGAAAACCCATAATGTTATGATGAAGACCGGTCACATGGAAACGATGGCCTGCACCGAAATCGGACATGGGACGCTGGCCGTTTTCATCGGTAAGATAGGGATAGTATTGTTCACCTACGGGGATCGTGGTTCTGATTCTGTCCACCACTTCGATCTCGCCGGGCTCAGGAATGACCACTTTTTCTCTCAAGTGCTGAGTGGCCTCGTCAAACATAAGAACAACAGGTGTCCGGTATTGTTCTGCGAGGTTAAACGCTTTAACCGTAATTTTAAATACATCCTGAAGGTTGGAAGCCGTCATGGCAATAATGCTGTGATCGCCATGGGAGCCCCATCTGGCCTGCATTGTGTCACCCTGGGCGACGTGAGTGGGGTTACCTGTGGATGGTCCGCCTCTCTGGATATTTGCGATAACACAGGGGACCTCAGCCATACAGGCGTATCCGATGCCTTCCTGCTTCAAGGAGAAGCCGGGGCCGGAAGTTGCGGTCATAACCTTTTTTCCGGCAAGGGCTGCGCCGATGATACAGGCCATGGATGCAATTTCGTCTTCCATCTGGATAAATTTGCCACCTCTTTTGGGAAGTGCAGCAGACAGACCCTCTGCAACTTCTGAAGACGGCGTGATGGGATAACCTGCAAAAAAGTCACACCCGGCATACAGGGCGCCTTCAATACAGGCATCACTTCCTGGAATAAATTGTATATTTTCAGCCATTATTTATTCCCCCTCCTCAACTAAAATTTGAATTGCCAGATCAGGGCACCGAAGTTCGCAAAGTTTGCATCCAATGCAGTCTTCAGGGCGGGCTGCTACAGCTTTTTCCTCGCTGTTCAGTTCCAGAACCTGTTTGGGGCAGAAGTGAACGCAAATGCCGCACCCCTTGCACCAGCTCTTGTCAATAATGTGTTTGACGGTTTTTCCTTTTGCCATAATTTCCTCATCCTCGGTTTAAACCGGATTAAAATTGGGCATGTGTTAATGAGATCTAAATGTGCTTGTCAAAACTTTCCAAATGCAATCATTATGGACAGAACTTGTATTGGAACCAAGGGGTGCCCATAACGAATATGGAAAGGTTGCTCTCAGTTGCTTCATAAGGTTTAAGGATAAATCTAACTGCCGCATCTCTAAAATTTTGTCACCCATGGTTGATTAAAAATTTTTACCATCCTGCTCTATCAAAAATAAAATCTGTTTACAACTTTTTTCTTACATTTTTTAAACAGACTCTGAAGATCCCTTGTTTATTGCCTTTCGATGCTTTACATTTTTTATCATGATGATACAAAAAATAGATATGGTCAGTGTAATCATTCCCACGTTTAACCGGGCATGGACCCTTAAAAGGGCCATTGACTCAGTTCTTGCCCAGGACTATACGCATCTGGAAATCATTGTGATTGATGACGGGTCAACGGATGAAACCGAGGAGGTACTGGCAGGTTATAAAGATAAAATCAGGATACTGGTTCAGGAAAACAAAGGGGTGAGTGCGGCCAGGAATCATGGGATTCAAGAAAGCCAAGGCAATTTTATTGCCCTGCTGGATTCCGATGATGCCTGGGAAAAGAATAAATTGTCCTGCCAGATGGATTTTTTTCAATCAAACCCCGGGGCAATGATCTGCCAGACCGAGGAAATCTGGATCAGAAAGGGCAAACGGGTCAATCCAAAAAAAAAACATAAAAAACCCTCGGGCATGATCTTTGAGCCCTCTTTGAAGCTCTGCCTGGTCAGCCCTTCGGCTGTGATGATCAGAAAACAACTCTTTGATAAAAAAGGGATGTTCAATGAAGCGTTTCCGGTATGCGAGGATTACGATCTGTGGCTGCGTATTTCCCATGATACGCCCGTGTATCTGATCGACACCCCTTTAACGATTAAAACCGGCGGGCATGGGGATCAATTGTCCGCCTCTCATTCCCAGGATAAATACCGGATACAATCTATATTGAATTTAATTGAATCTAATGTCCTCTCCCCAGACCAGGAAGTGGCCGCTTTAAACGTGTTCAAAGAAAAGTGCCGTATTTTTGCCAACGGGTGCCTGAAACGGGGCCGGGAAAAAGAGAGCGCTTATTACCTGGCGCTTGCTGCCGGCAAAGGGTGATCATTTTGTAAATTGATTTTACCAATGGAACATGGCATTCTAAATCTATTTTATATGAAAGAACTGAATTAACCGATTCGTTTCTTTCATTATTTGTTGTGGCCCAACCTCGGTGAAAGACCAGGTCGGCCATGGCCGTTATTTAGAAAATAAACGGGTGCAAGGAGAATTGCAAAATGAAGTTTCAAAAAATAGTAGATGATATATACCGACTTGGGGTTAATATTGAAGACAAGGATTACCTTTTTGAGGGAATTTGGCCTATTCCCCACGGTATTTCCATCAATGCCTATCTGATCAAGGGAGAAAAGAACGTGCTTATTGATCTGACCCAGGACATTATGGATTTTCCCAAGGCCATTGCCGGTCAAATAGAAGAGCTCTCTCTGGCTGTGGAGGATATTGATATCATCGTGGTAAACCACATGGAGCCGGACCATGCCGGTTGGTTGCGGGAATTTTGTAAGAAAAATACCAAGGGCGTAATTTACTGCACCAAAAAGGCTATTCCCCTGCTTGAAGCCTTTGGCGAGGTGCCTGCGGACCGGGCCGTGGCCATTACGGACGGTATGACCCTGGCGGTGGGCGACTATGAACTTCAGTTTTTTGAGACACCCAACATCCACTGGCCTGAGACCATGATGACCTATGAGACAAAGCGCAAAATTTTATTTGCCTGCGATGCCTTTGGGTCATACGGTAAGGTGGAGGATGACACCATTTTTGACGACCAGCTCTCTGCGGACAAACACGCGTTTTTTGAAAATGAGGCGTTGCGCTATTACGCCAACATTGTCGCCGCATTTTCAGGTCCCGTACTCAAGGGGCTGAGCAAACTGTCCGGATTGGATGTTGAGGTCATCTGTCCTTCCCACGGTATTATCTGGCGGGAGAACCCCGGTGTGATCATCGATCACTACAAACGCTATGCAGAGTACAGTAAGGGCCCGGCAGAACGGGAGGTTACCCTGGTCTGGTCCAGCATGTACGGCAGTACAAAATCAATGCTGAACCTTGTGGTTGAGACCATCAGAAAGCACAAGATTCCGGTGCATGTTTACCAGGCGCCAGGCGATGATATCGGCTATATCCTGGCCAGTGCCTGGAAGTCTGCCGGGCTTATTTTTGGTATGCCAACCTATGAGTACAAGGTCTTTCCGCCCATGTCCCATGTGATTGATGAGCTGCTTGTAAAGAAAGTGACCAATAAAAAGGTCTTCAGGTACGGCTCCTATGGATGGGTCGGAGGGGCCCAGCGGGATTTTGAATCCAAACTTGAAAAGTCCGGCTGGGATCTGCTCGGATTTTATGAATGGCAGGGGGCACCTACCAGCGAGGATGAGCAGGCCATGATCGAGAAGATTAATGCTTTTTGCGAGGAACTGATTAAGTTTACCGAGTAAAACAGATAAACGGTGGGCACAAAAGCGTGCCCTCCATTCTATTTTTACTTAAGTCCCATTTCCCGCCACAGATTTAGAAGTGTATTCCGGGCGTTGTCAAAATTGTATTCATCAATTTCCCGGGTAAGTTGATCAACCAGGCTTTTCATCGCATCCCCGGAAAGCTGATCTTTGATCTGTCCGGCCACTCTGACGGCCTCGGTGTTGTTTTCGTCAAGCATTTCTTGAAGGATTATAAGTTTCGGCTTAAGTGTCTCAGGATGCCCCGCCGCCCCTTCCTGTGTTTGTTGTAATTTTTGCTTACCAGTCTCAAGGCCATTGATTACTTTAATAACGTCTGAAAGATGGGTTGAAAAATCAGCCAGCAGGGTTTCGGCCGTCTGAATATCTTCGTTTTTGAGTGCATCATCCAGCTGTTTTGCAGATTCAAAAACGAGGGTTGCACTGATATTTCCTGAAACCCCTTTAACGGCATGGGTAATTCTTTGCGCTGTTTCTATATCTCCGGAGCGCAGGGCCTGTTGGATTTTATCTACCGTATCTGCCTGATTCCCGGCAAATTTTTTTAAAAGATTCCGGTATAAATTCATGTCCCCGGCCAGACGAGTCACCCCCTCCTGGATGTCGATCCCCGGCAGGGGTCCCCAATTATCAGATAATGCGTTAGGGTCAATTCCTTTGTTGGGTACGACGGGCTTCTTTATACGGCTGGATTTTTTTGAGGAGGGTTTCACCCATGTGCGCAAGGCATTGAGCAGTTGCTTGACATCTATGGGTTTGGTCACATAGTCATTCATTCCCGCTGCCAGGGTTTTTTCCCTGTCTCCGGTCATGGCATTGGCCGTCATGGCGATAATGGGCAGATCTTTAAATCCCGGCAATTGTCTGATTTTACGGCTGGCGGTGTAGCCGTCCATCTCCGGCATGTTGATATCCATGAGCACAGCGTCATATTCTGTCTTCTGAACCGCTTCTAATGCCAGGAGGCCGTTATCTGCCAGATCAACAACAAAGCCGTTGTTTTCCAGAATCCCTTTGGCCACCTGCTGGTTCACCTCGTTGTCCTCGGCCAACAAAAATTTTGCCCCCTGGATTTGTGTAACGCTGGGAAATTGCTCTTTTGGGAGCTCAAAGAAGTGTAGATGCTTTTTTTCTCCCAGTACCGTTATGATTGAATCGAATAATGAAGACGGAGAAACCGGTTTGATCAGATAGCCGTCAAGTCCTAATTGATTGACCTTTTGCTCCAGTTTCTCCCGGGCATAGGCCGAGACCATGATAATTGTAGGGATTTTTTCTTTCAAAACGGTCTTTATCTTTTCAAAGGCTTGCAGTCCATCCATTCCCGGCATCTGCCAGTCCATGAGAATCAGGTCAAACGGTTTGTTCTGTTCCCGGGCCGTCTCTATTTTCGCTATTCCCGCTACTGCATTGTCCGCTTCAATCGCCTGAAAGGACATGGCTTTGAGCATTTTTCCCAGCACCGTGCGCGAGATGGGGTTATCGTCCACCACCAGAATTTTTTTCTTTAGGTTTTCGGAGGCGGCGAAGTGTGACGTAATCGTCTGTACATCCACGCGTTTTAAACAAACAGTGAAAATAAAAGTAGTGCCCCGGCCATACTCGCTTTTCACCCGGATATGGCCGTTCATCATTTCCACCAGGGATTTGCTGATAAACAACCCCAGGCCTGTGCCCCCGTATTTTCGGGTCGTAGAGGAATCTGCCTGGGAAAAGGCTTGAAACAGGCTGTCCTGTTGGGTTTGGGTCAGTCCGATACCCGTATCCTGAACGTAAAACTCAAGTTGGGTCTCATTTGCATCATCACCGAGCACGGCACACCCGATGACAATTTCGCCTTCTTTGGTAAATTTTACTGCATTATTGGTCAGGTTAAGAAAAATTTGACCCAGGCGGATGGGGTCTCCAATAAGCTTGTGGGGAATGTTTGGATCAATGTTATAAATGACCTCCAGCCCTTTTTCCTGGGCCTTGATCCCCACAAGATTGGTTACGGTCTCCAGAACTTCTTCCAGGGAGAATTCAATGGATTCCATACTCAGTTTGCCGGCCTCAATTTTGCTGAAATCAAGGATATCATTGATAACGCCCAAGAGGGCCTTGGATCCGTTTTGAATTTTGTGGATATAATCATGCTGGCGTGAATCCAGCTCTGTCTGGAGTGCCAGATGGGCAAAGCCGATAATTGCATTGAGCGGGGTTCGAATTTCATGACTCATATTCGCCAGGAAATCACTTTTTGCTTTGGTGGCGTCTTCGGCCACCCGCCTTGCCTCTTCCAGGTCTAGAGTCCTCTCTTTTACCAGATCTTCCAGGTGATCCCGGTGGTCTTCAAGTTCCTTTTCCGCTTCTTTGATCCAGGTAATATCCTTGGCAATGGATGCAATGCCTATATGCTTGCCTTTGTCATCTTTTAAGAGGGAATAGGTAAACAGATGGGGAAGTGAGGTCCCGTCCTTTCTGACCCGGGTGCCCTCAATGTTTTTTAATACTTCTCCCTTGATACATCGCCGGTAAAGGTTCTGGTGCGTGATATCCGTTTCATACGAGGCGAGTATTTCGATATGTTTATCGATAAGCTCTTTTCTGGAATATCCGTAAGCCTCAACGGTGGCCTCATTCAGATCCACGATGTTTCCGTTAAGATCCGTGATCAGAATCGGGTCCGAACTGTCTTCAAAAACTTTGGACAGCAGGCGAAGTCCCTGTTCCGCCTTTATTTGTTTTGTAATATCCTTGGCCGCACCGGCAAGTCCTATGATCTGACCGTTTTTGTCCAGGACCGGTTCATAGGCCGACGACACCCATACCAGGCTGCCGTCTTTCCGGCGTACACGGAGCTGTGTCTCCTGGCGTCCTGTTCTCTCAATTGCCATATTGGTGAGCCTTTTATAAGCATCCCAGTCCCGTTTGTCATATATTTGAAGGGGATAGTCCTTCATTGCCATACATTCAGCCACGGTATAGCCTGTCATCCTTTTAACGGCCTTATTAACCCAGAGTAGTTTGCCGCTAAGGGTCTGCCAGGACTGCCAGTCGTGGGTGTGCTCCGATATGATTCGCAGTTGCTCCTGGGATGATTTAACCTGCTGGTGAAGCGCCAGCCGCTCCGTGATATCCATTGTGATGCCGGCAAATTTACTCGCCCGGCCCGTTTCATCCCATTCAACAGGCTTGCCCACAGAAGTGAACCAGGCCCAATCCGAATTTTTACGGCGGAACCGGTAATCGGTTTTGATAGACGTAATTTTACCTTGAAGACACTGCTGCAACTTTTCTTTATTTAAAATTTTATCATCCGGATGGACCAGGGTATTATATTCTTTAATCGTTTTTGGGATCTCTTCCTGGGTATAACCGCTTTTAATGAACAGGTGGTAAGGTTCACAGAAATAGGTTCCGTTTTTCAAATCAGTCTGCCAGTACAGGGCATCTGCGGTTTTCAGGGAATAGATAAACCGCTCCTGGGACTGGGTGATTTTTTCAAGCAGGCTACGGCGTTCGGTAATATCCATCGTCAGACCTGCGATTTTGGCTACCTGTCCCTGGGCATTCCATTCCACAACCTGTCCTGCGGCATGAACCCATGCCCATCCTGCGTGTTTACGGCGCAGCCGGAAATCGTTTTTTAAAATCGTTTCACCTGCAAAAATTTTCTGAAACGCCTCATCCAGCAATGCTATATCATCCGGGTGAACCAAAGAAAAAAAGTGCTCCAGGGTTAGCGGAGCCTCCTTTTCTAAATATCCTAAAGAAACGAAAAACCGTAATGAACTATAGGTCATTTCCCGGGACGGCATATCAATTTGCCAGTGAAAGGCGCCGGCCGACTCCAGGGCAAAGTGGAGAAGCCCTTCGCTTTTTAATAGCAGTTTTTCGGTCTGCTGCCGCTTGATGATTTCTTTTTTTAATCGCCTGTTGACCATTAACACCACCCCAATGATGATCAGGACAATAAGGGCTGTTGGGACTGCAACGGTCAAAACGTTGCGCCGGGCTATTTTTTTTTCATAATCAAGGGAAACCCCGCGGTCAATATCGTCGGCGCCTATTCCCTGGGATTGTCCCTGTTTATCGATAAATTCAAAGGAGGGGCGGTCTGAAGTGGTCCCGAGCCTGATCAATGGATGCGCTTTATGCCATTGCCGTTCTTCATCGGTGAGCGATTTAAGAAAATCGATGGTTTCGGTATTATGGGCAAGGCAAAGGTTAGGGACGGCACCATATAAAACCAGGAGAAGCATTACGAGAAATAGTTTGAATACACGCCGCACCATCGTATCCTGACATTCCCTTTCTTGGGGTGATGACTGATTTTTTAAGGAGAATTCATTTGGGTCAAATATTTTGACTATGACATTAAAATATCAGAATAAAAGTGTTGAGTAAAGATGAATCAAGGTGGATTTAGAGACTGGGTATGCCGTTAAAAATTTCGGCCAGTGCAGATAGGGATCCTTGTAAATCGGAAAGTTTAAAAACCTCCAGGCAGACCGTTCCTGTGTAGTGTTTCAAGTGATCTATGATTTCTTTGAACGCGTTCGGTGGCATTTTGTCAAGGCCGATGTGGGCCCGGGGTGGATCAAGGCGCGTATCTACGCCATGCAGGTGAATCAGATTGATTTTGGGGCCGAACAGTTCAAAGGTTCGGGATATGTTATACCCGTATTTGATATGATGACCAAGATCGGCACAGACGGACAGGCCAAATTCATTGATTAGATTTTTGAAAAGATCCGGAGTATACCACAGGGTTTCCACACTCAGTTTTAACGGGTCTTCTAAGGTCGGAATCAGCAATTCAAGCCCTTGTCGTGCGTTTTCTTGCCAGGCCCTTATACCGGCATTTGACGGCAGGGGCCTATCCATTTCCAGATGAAGGGTAAACATTGTGACAGGCGCAATGGAAAAACGCTCAATCACTCGTTTCAGGGTGTCTGCAGCGTCCCTGCGCAGGCGCGGATCCGGTGCGCTTAAATTGATATCCGTGGGCAGGTGGACATTATAGGTCAGGTCCAGGTCCCGGGATAGTCCTGCCAGCTCCTTCACATCATTCCGGCAAGGAATCACTGCATCGGGTTTACTTTCAAATACCAGAAGTTCAATTTCGTCAAAAAAGTGGCCGATTTTTTTTACATTGGGGATGATGTGATCCGGGTAGATAAAGGAGGTTGTACCCAGCTTGAATGGTCTTTGCATCATATCAAAACAGACGCCAGGTCAACACACAGCCAACTACTATGGATACAAGGGCTGACAGCATCATTAGCTCACAGGCCTTTTTAATGTGGGACGGTTTAGGGTCATTAAACGCACCGCCGATATAGGGTTTGTTTACCAGCTTACCGTGGTAGACATTGGGACCGCCAAACCGAACACTCAGTGCCCCTGCAAAGGCGGCCTCTGGGATGCCTGCGTTGGGGCTTTTGTGATTGCGGCCCTGGGTGAGTGCCGTGACAAGCGCCCGTCTGCCCCGGGAAAGTGAAAGCACCGCTGCCGCCGGAACAATTGCAAAAATGGAGAGCCGGGCCGGGATATAGTTGGCCACATCGTCAATGCGGGCTGCGGCTCTGCCGAACAGGATATAGGTGTCGTTTTTATACCCCACCATGGAATCCAGGGTGTTGATCATTTTGTACATCATGGCTCCTGGGGCACCAAGCATCAGGGCAAAACACAACGGCGACACAAATCCGTCCACGAAATTTTCCGCTACGGTTTCGCAGGCCGCCCGGGTGATGCCCGCTTCATCCAGGTCTTTGGTCTGTCGTCCTACAATATACCCCACCTTGATTCTGGCCTGGACCAGATTCCCTTTGGCCAAAGGCTTAAAAACGTCCATGGCTGCTTTGTATAGACTGTGGGAGGAAAAACTGTAAAAAATCAGCACGGTCTGAACAATGGCAGCGGCAACCGGATGAATCCGACCGGCGATAAAAACAACACCCCAGGTCAGTCCAAAGGTTGCGGAAATTAGGCAAAGGGTAAATAGAAGACCGGCCCGGAAAGGGTTTTCAATTCGTTGTCGAAATTTAGGTTCAAAAAATGAAATGGCCCGGCCCATCCAGATAATGGGATGGGGCAGCCATTTAGGATCTCCGGCCAGGAGATCCAGGATAAAGGCGGCAGCTAAAATTTGCCAGGTTACATTAAAAATCATGATTCGGTTTGTTCCCAGGCCAGTGCCTTTTTAATGCTTTGGGCCAGTGCCTGGTTGATGTCATTTGTTTTCAGGGAAAAACGGACACACCGGTCGGACAGCCCTTTAAAGTTAGAGCAGTCCCGAATCAGGAATCCGTCATCTCCCACCCTTCGGCACAGCTGTGCGGCTGATATCCGGTCCAGCTGGGCCAACACAAAAAAGACCGGCGCATCAAAAATCCGGATGCCCTGTATGCCGGCCAGGGCATTGACAAAATTCCGGCGCTCTTTAGCAACAAATTCCCGGGTCTGCCGGTAAAAGGGCAAAATGTCTTCGGGATGATTGTAAATCTCCTTAATCATTGCCTGGGCCAGGGCATTGACGCTCCAGGGTTGGTAATGGACCATAATTTTTTGGATTAAAGCCTTTGTCCCGGTTAAAAAACCTGTGCGAAGCCCGGGAATTCTGAAAATTTTGGACATGGATGAGAGTACCACAAGGTTGGGCAGATGGGTCTGGGTTACAAGGGAATATTTTTCTGCTTCCGGAACAAAAGGCAGATAGGATTCGTCCACCATAAAACAGGCGCCTGGGTGGCGGTGAATCAATGTTTCCAAATCCTGTTTGTCAATCAGGGTGCCTGTGGGATTGTTGGGGTTGCAAATAAACACCAGGTCGGCTTGTTCGGCTTTGGCGGACAACTGATCCAGATCCGGAACAAAATTGTTTTCGGCAACGGTCAAGCAGTGATGAGTGCTTACATGGTGGGCTGCACAGGCATCTTCATAGTCGGCATAGGTTGGACCCAGGATCAGGGCCTTTTTTACCCCTAGGGCCAGGGGCAGGGCATAGATAAAAAAGGTGGTGCCGTTGCCGGAAATAACGCAGTCAGGATCAATGCCCTGATAGTCTGCAAACCCCTTGGACATACCGGCGGCATCCGGTTCGGGAAGGGCATGGATCACATGGATGTTTTTCCGGATAAAGTCGTGGACGCGTTTTGGCGGCCCCAGGGGATTGAGATTGGCACTCATGTCAATGATATCCTCAGGGGCGCATCCGATACGGTCTGCGAGCTGTTGCTTATTTCCACCATGGCCGTGAATCACTGCTGAACACCATCCACATATATCGGCGTATCATTGTGGCAACTGATCTCTGGATAGACTGGATACCAATACCCGCCGATATTGTTTTCAATCACTGTATCCTCCTTCATCGTGATATATCCTGTGTGGTTGTTGGTGACAAAAAAGATGCCTGAGCCGTGCTGATTGACCTCATTGTATTTGATGCGTGTGCCGCATAACGAAAGAACCATATAATTTCCGTCATTGTAAATAGCCCCGCCGCTGCCACCGCCCGGGGTATCGTCCTGGGCCGGGTTTCCACCATTTCCAATGGCCCGGTTGTAGGCAAAAAGGCTGTTAATGATGGTCCAAGATACGCCGATGCTGCTGATGCCGCCGCCATTGGAGCCCACGTTGCCCAGGTCGTCTCTGCCGCCAAAGGTGCTGTTGACCACATAAACCGGCTCACCTTCATATTGGCTGAATACACGGACAGCGGCCCCCCCGACATCCGGACCGGTGTCGGCGCACACGTTGTTGAAAAATCGGCAATTGACAATCTTGAATCGACCACCCCGCACCCAAACCGCACCGCCGCCGGTATATTCGGTTTCAGATTTGGAATTTCCATGAATAAATGTCAGATTTTGAATGGTCAACTGGGGATGATCCTGGTTATCGCAAGTGGGTGTGGTCCATTTCTGATCCTTATCGCAGGTGTTCATGTAGAGGATCCGCCTTTGATTGTCACCGCTCAACGTTACCTTCCCGCCGCCGTCAATGACAATTTTGGGGCCGGTATCGTTAAAAATTTTGGCGGTATCATCCATCTCAATGGTGACCGGGTCCGGTCCGCAATTAAATGTAATAATGCCTCCACCAGCAACGGCCTCCACAACAGCCTGGCTTGTACAACTGCCCGGTGTGCCGTCGCCGATTACCTGTTCCGGCACTGACGTGTCTTCCTCTTGGGCATCCTTCGGAATACTGCACGTACCGTCAGGATTGCCCGCCGCCGGAAGATCATCTTCATTAAAAAGAGCGGTAAGATCTTGGCCGTCAATATCACCATCACCATCACCATCACTATCAAAGTCATAGCTCGTATTATAATCTGGATCACTCGAACTTGTACCAAAGGCTTCAGCAACGGCGGAAAAGACGATTGGATCATCCATGCCGGCAGCCTCGGCTCTGGTTGGGCTTACCCCCATTACGCTGTTTGGATAAAAATTAACCCATACACAAAGCATTGGAAGGAATAATAACAGCCTGATAGTTTTTTGCATTGTTACTCCTTTAATTTTCTTTGTAATAAGGTTGTCTAATTATCTTAAAATATCGACGGTATGCTGTTGTGTGTCGCGTCAGGGTGTTGATAGGATAGGTCAGCCCATGGCTGTTCTTAAACGATATTCATACCGGCTGCCATAAACAACCAGGCTTCCATTACTTCGGTCATAGCGCCGAGCATGTCCCCTGTAATGCAGTTCATTTTTTGTTTGTAAAATGTTAAAATTCCAACACATCCCAGGATAAATCCTAAAATCAATATCAGTCCCTTAAATCCCAGCAGTAAGGACAAACTTAAGGGGATCAGGCACAGGTAAAAATCTTTTGAATTCAGCGGCCGGTCAAACAGATCCTTGCCTGTTCCCACGCTTTTTCTGCCGTAATTGAGGTGTTTTATGCCAAAGATCATGGCGGCCCTGGAAAAAGCGGGCACCAGGAGAAATATGGCCATGGCCTGAACCGGAGAACAACTGATTTTCACCGACCAGATCCCGGCAAGTTTTGTTGCCAGACCCAGGACAACAGCAACCAGTCCCATCATACCGGTTCGGGAATCTTTCATGATTTCCAGGGCTCGCTCCCTGCTCCGGTGGCTGAACATGCCGTCTGCGGTATCGCCGAGTCCGTCCAGGTGAAAGGCACCGGTAACGGCTACCAGGAAAATAAGATCAACCAAGGCTGCGGCAGGTGCCGCCCAGACCATGGATGCCAGAAAATCGATGATCGCCAAAAGGGCACCGATGATCAAGCCCACCACGGGAAAAAAGCGGATCATGCCCAAAGGAGAATATACCGGTTTTTTTCCCGTGGGCAGAATAGTAATAAAGGCCACGCAGGCACGTAAGTCTTTAAAAAAATCGGGATTATCCGTCCGGGTCATTGAAGTGCCTCGTTTCCAAAATCCTGGCCGCAACCGGACCCAGGTTTAATTTGGACCGGGATACCGGCCATGCTTATAATAACTTTGTCAACGGCTTGGGCCACCCGCTGGTTGACAAGTCCTGCCATGTCCCTGAATTGCCGTGCAAGGCTATTTTCAGGAACAATCCCATATCCCACTTCATTGGAAACCAGGATAACAGGGCAGGTTGACCGGTGTAATGCGTTCTCAAGCAGGTCCACTGCCGCCATGATACCGGCCTCATCTTTTTCCTGAAACAGTAGGTTGGAGATCCAAAGCGTCAGGCAATCCACCAGAATCACCTTTGCCTGGATACAGAGCCGTTCAATGGTTTCATGGATGCGTATCGGTTCTTCAATTGTTGTCCAGTCAGGGCCGCGGTCCTCCTGGTGGCGTTTCACCCGCGCTTTCATTTCTTTGTCCGTGGGCACGCAGGTGGCCAGATAAATTTTTTTGTCCGCGGCCATACTATCGGCGGTCTGCTTGGCCACATTGCTTTTGCCGCTTCTGCAGCCACCGAGTACCAGAATGTGCGTTATGTCGGTCATAATTTTTCTAAGAAAGTCTAAATAACTATTTGAATTACTTTTTTGTTTCGTTGTTGGCTGAGGTCTGGTAACTGATTTGTCAGGTCAGCCTATTTTTGCAAAGGCGACCTGAGGATAACTTATCCAGAGTGCCGGCTGCAACTTAAAATCGGAAAACAGTATTCTTAATACAAAGTGGATAAATGGCGAGGCTTTATTTTATGGGTATTTCAGAAAATCAAGATAAATTAGTTTCCAAATTGTCAGGAATGATTATAGTATTAATTGATATTAAAAAATTCAAAATTGTATTTTTTAATTTGATTTTTGTGCTAAGAAACGGTATTCCCATTAGGCAAATTTAGTTACCAAGGCCGATAAATTTGCGGCAACTAATAGTTATTAATGGTAAAATGAGAATACAATCAAAAATATTGATGCGGAAACCCACTTTATGAAGTCCATAGAAGAAACCTCGTTATTATACGAAATCAGCCAATCATTAAATCGGCACATGGACATGAAAAAGTCCCTGATCAAGGTTTTAAGTGTGCTGTCTGAATCACTGAATCTTGTAAGGGGAATTATTTTTCTAACCAATAGTGAAACCGGGGAAATCCGCATTGAAATAGCCCACGGCATTTCCGAAGAGAAAACCAAACAAATAAAATACCTTCCCGGAGAGGGCATTATTGGAAAAGTGATTCAGACCGGTAAACCTGCCGTAGTGCCTAGAATCAGTGAAGAGCCTTTGTTTCTGGATAAGACCCATTCCAGGAATCTTGCCCAGGGGCAGGAGTATTCCTATATCTGCGTACCCATCAAAAAAGAGAACCGCGTGGTCGGTGCCATCAGTGCGGACCGTCCCTATGAAGGCAAACGCTCCTTGGAAAATGGTGAAAAGCTCCTTGCGGTGGTGGCAACCATGGTGGCGCATCATGTCATAAACATTGAAACCATCCGGGTAGAAAAAGAGCAACTGAAGACCGAGAACCTGAGGCTGAAGTCAGAGCTGGAGAACAAGTACAGTTTTGCCAATATCATTGGTAATTCCAACAAAATGCGCGAAGTTCTCCAGATGATCTCCCAGGTGTCTTCCTCGTCCGCCACGGTGTTAATCCGCGGTGAAAGCGGCACGGGCAAGGAATTGGTGGCCAATTCCATCCACTACAACTCAGAGCGCAACCAGAATCCTTTCATTAAGATCAATTGCGCGGCCATTCCGGACAACCTCATTGAAAGTGAGTTGTTCGGCCATGAAAAAGGGGCGTTTACCGGGGCATCCTCCACTAAAAAAGGTAAATTTGAGCTGGCCAATACAGGCACCATTTTTCTGGACGAGATCGGGAATATGGATTTAGGGGCCCAGGTAAAACTTTTACGGGTGCTCCAGGAGAAAGAATTTGAACGGGTGGGCGGATACAAGCCCATCAAGGCCGATGTCAGAATTGTGGCCGCCACCAACTCCAACCTGGAGGAGATGGTCCAGCAGGGCAAATTCCGGGATGACCTTTATTTCCGGCTCAATGTATTTCCCATTTACATCCCCAGCCTTCGCATGCGCAAAACAGACATTATTCTTCTGGCCGATCATTTTCTGGAAAAATACAGAAAAGAACATGGCAAAGAGATCAAGCGCATCACCACACCCGCCATTGACATGATGATGGAATACCATTGGCCGGGCAATGTCCGGGAGCTTGAAAATTGCATTGAACGGGCCGTGATTTTGTGCAATGAAGGTGCCATTCACTCATACCACCTGCCGGCAACCCTTCAGACCGGCACCAAGTCCAAGACCCTTCCCTTGTCCCTTGAGGATGCTGTGGCAAGCCTTGAAAAGGAGATCCTCATGGATGCCCTGAAAAATACCCGGGGCAATATCAATAAGGCTGCCAAATTGATTAACATTACTGTAAGAAAATTTTCTTATAAGGCTGCTCGATATAACATCAACTATAAAGATTATCGATAGATTCTTGGTTTCTTGACGGAATTATAATTTGTCCTTACTTTAAAAAATAACCGTGGGATGACCTGGTTTTTTACCGTGGTTGAGCCTACGTTACAAGACCTGTGTAAATTGCATAGGTCTTTTTAAAAAGTACGAAATCGTACGACACGAGGAGGATTTGTCATGAAAATGGAAAATTATATCCGCGCTATTGCCGGCAGTTTTGTTCTTATTACTCTGTTTTTGGGATGGCTGGTTTCACCCTATTGGTATTTGTTCACAGCTTTTGTGGGTATAAATCTTGTTCAATCGGCATTTACCGGATTTTGCCCCATGGAAAATATTCTGGAAAAGGTGTTTAAGGTGCCCCGTTGAAACGTAGAATATCTTTGACTAAGTACGGCATCCACGATGCCTTTCATTTTTAACCACGGAAATCACAGAAGACACGGAAAATAAAATTCCGTGATTTCCGTGCATTCCGTGGTTAAATCATTTTTCATAAGCCGGGTTATTCCATGGACTCGGCAACGGTTACGGTTCTGTCCCCCAGCATGTTTACATAAGATGCCATTTCATTGTCGTACCATCCATAAATGACCGCCTGGGTGACTTGAATGGAGCCGACACGATCCTTAATGTTCTCCAGCACTTCCTTTTCAATGCCCTGCATATGTTCCAGGTTAATGGAAATAGACGCCGTGCGGGTGTGGGTTTCATGACCTTCGATGACTGCCGCCGCCCTAGGGGTACCAATGATGTCCGAGGATACATTTTGTTTGTCCGTAAAAATCAGATAACCATCGGATTGCTTTTGGGCCCTGTCTTGATAGATTTGGTTGATCAAATCCCTTCTGACCGGCGGTTTGTCCAGTTCTTCTTGCAGGTTGATGACCAGAACGATCAAAGAGCCCGTGGCGGTGGGAATACGCACGGACTCGGCAATGAAACCGATACTGGCCATTTCCGGGATAACCTGTTGCAATGCCTTGGCCGCACCTGTGGTGGTCAAAATGATATTGTTCATGATGGACCTGTTTTTTCTCAGATCGCTTTTTCCGGTTTTGGGCAGTCGATCCAGCACTTCCTGTGAACCTGTGGCCGCATGAACCGTGGCCATGGATGCGGACAGCACCCGATCCAGGCCAAAGGCATCCAGCAACGGCTTGACCATATGAGCAAGACAGGTGGTGGTGCAGGAGGCATTGGAAATCAGACAGTGGCGGACAGGATCATAGTCTTTGTCATTTATGCCCATGACTGTAGTGACGGCATCATCGGGAATGGAGGCGCCTTGTTTCAGTTTAAAGGGTGCCGATGCAATGACCTTTCTGGCACCAGCCTCCAGGTGACCCCGGATAGATCCTTTGGACGCATTTGATTCGAGGTTGGGATCAAGAAACTGGCCCGTGGTATCCACCACCAGCTCCACATTATGCTGTGCCCATGCGATATCTTTTGGATTACGGTCTGTGGAAAGGATTTTTATTTTTACCCCATTTACCACAAAGGTGCCGGAACCGGGATCAACATCCGTGATCACAGGCTCTGCCTGAAAACCGTGTAAAAATGCCTCCAGGCGGCCGTATGTGGAATCCCGCTCAATGTAATGGATGAGATCATCCATGCCGGTACCGACTTCTCTGCCCACATTGATGATGATTTCATCAAAAAATTTTCTGCCGGCATGGTGCCATAACGTCAGCTTTCCAATTCTTCCAAGTCCGTTTATGCCCAGGATCTTTGGTGCGTCTGTGCTCATGTTTCCTTTGCCTTTTTTAGATTGAGGTTAAGTGGTTACTGATTTTCATCTGTCCCTGGTAGACAATGCCTTTATGGCCGTCCAGACTGATGAAATCCCCTGTATTCATTGTTACACCATTGAGTTCACAAAAGCGTGCTTCTTCATTGCAGATCAGATTTTTGCACCCCACCACACAGGTTTTGCCCAGATTGTACGCCACCACGGCGGCGTGGGAGGTCAGTCCCCCTCGGGCCGTCAGGATGCCGTCTGTCGCATCAATTTCTAAAATGTCATCGGGCACGGTGTCGTTGCGAAGCAAAATCAGGCTGGTATCCGGGTCCTGGCGCCTGAAGCCGTCTATCTCTTCTAAGGAGAATACGATCCTGCCGCTCATGGCACCTCCGGACACACCTATTCCCTGGCCTAACTGGACTTTTTCAAGCCTGTCCGGTGCTGCATCAAATCGTTTGACTTTTTTTCTATCCCGTAAAGACAGATCCCTGGCCTGGAGAATAAATACATCTTCAGCGTCCTGCCCCTGGAAGGTAAATTCCATTTCCTGGGGGTTCCAGCCCTCTTCATAAATCAACTGCAGAACAATACTTTTTAGTTTTTCATACACCAGAGGAAACCGTTCCTCCAGGCTGATTTTTACACCCCTGCCTTCCATCTCCCTTTGGAGTTCGGATATGGGCAGGGTTTTCACTAAACCGGATACCACATCTTCCCCCTGGTTGCCAATGGTAAAATCCCCCCACAGCCGGATGGCGTCCCCGGGCAGTTTGGGGCTGTGGGTGAATACCACACCAGAGCCCGATTCCCTGGAGCGGTTGCCGAACACCATGGACTGAACCGTTGCCGCTGTGCCCCAGTCATCGGAAATCCCCATGATTTTACGATAATTTTTAGCCCGTTTGGAGTTCCAGGATGAAAATACCTTTTTAATGGACAAAAATAACTGGTCCATGGGAGATTCCAGTATTTCTATGCCCTGGTCCAGTAACAGCTGCTTATATTCCAGGGCTACGGTGTGCATCTGGTCGCCTGTAAAGTAGCGTTTGAAGCGGATGCCGGCCCTTTCCTTGTGAGAACTGATGATGGCATCAAACCGGTCTCTCTGGATGCCGTAAACCATGCCGTAGGCCTGGATAAACCGGCGGTATGAATCCCATGCGAACCAGGGGTTTCCCGACTTTTCGGCTATCTTTTCGGCAATCTGTTCATTTATGCCCACGTTTAAAAATGAGTCCAGCATCCCCGGCTGTGAAATGGATGATCCCGAGCGAACGGACAGCAGCAGCGGGTTATCCGGGTCCCCGAATTTTTTTCCTTCTGCTTTTTCAAGCTGGGCAAGCATATGGGCCACCAACTGCTGGAAGTTCACCGATGCCGGGATGTAGTTATCAATGAGATCCAGACATTTGAACACTTCGGTGGTGATGATGAAGCCGTTGGGCACCTTAATCCCCAGACGCTTAAGTGCTATGATATTCAGCCCCTTGTTGCCCAGGTAAATGATATTGCTGCTGAACAACTGTCCGGCATCGATAGAACAGACCGCAGCTTTCGGGTCGTAGTTGAGCAGGGCGGATAGTTCATCTTGGGTTAGCCGTTCGGACTGGCGGAACAGGGTATTTAAAATCCGGTTTAAAAATACATCCAGCTGCTGGAGTCCAAGGGATGTGGCAATCCTGTCCCTGAAAAAAATATCCGCCACCCGCTGGTCTAATTTTTTTGCCATTTTGGCAGCGGCCGGTGTATTGGTCATATTGGCTGCCGGATCAAATCCTTCGGGCAGGTATTTTTCAAGTATGTTTTCCCGGCCAATGCGGTTGTCTAAATTGATCAGATTTAGGGAGTGTAGGTTGTTGAAATGGTCGTTGACCGCATCGGCAACCGCCCGGGTAAAGCCTTTGAAAATATCCAGGTACTGGGTAAAGGAGCAGGTGGTAATATTTATGGCGTATTTTAAAAATTCCAACTGGGTATCCAGCTTGTTGGATATAATGCCGTCCAGGGCGAGGGCCTGCCGGAACAGCGTAAGAATAGAAAAGATTTTCACAAAAGTGGGTTTGGTGATCAAGCGCAGATCAATGCCGTCGATCAGATCCTCAAACAGTACATTAATAAGGTTTTCAAGTCTTAGGGTCATGCCCAGGGCATCAAATTTGGCCTCACTGTAAGATCCGTACATGGACGGAATGTCAACAGCAATGTGACGCTTGTGGTAAATAGATTCGTTTACGGCAAACTTTTCCTTGGACAAAATAATGTTTTTCAACTCCGCCATATATGCCAAAAGTCCGCCAATCCGGTTTTCCGGATCGGTTTCACCCAGGGCATGGAGGATATCCCTGGGATCGGGCAGTCCCTGGGACATATGGGTGTTGACATAGTTTGCAAGATCCAGGTTTTCAATACCGTATTTTTCATTAAGCAGGGCGTGGAAGCGGATAATCAGTTTAACCCGTTCCCTGTCCAGGTCTGTTGCGTTTTCCGTTTTGTCAATAATGCCCTCAAGGTCGGCTTGTGATACAGCAAGAAAATCAATCGGTGTGTTCAGCTTTTTTTGGGCCAGGGTTCGGAAAACGGCATGGGTGCCGTCAATGTATTTTCCGCGGGTTGGGATATCATTATAGATGGACGGGGGCAGGTAGGGTTTCAACGGTGTTTTATCCAGGGTTTTCCAGAACATCATCACTTCCCGGATAAAGTCCACGATTCTTGATGAGCTTTCCACATGGCATTGTTTGCGTAAGAAATGGATCAGCTTGTCCCTGCGAAACACCGATTCATCTAATCGGGTGGAAATATCCCGAAGTTCTCCTTCTGCACCGATCTCATTGAAAAAGGTGGGCAGCAGCCGGGCCAGTTGCTTGACCAGATTGTACACCGGGGCAATGTCCGCGTTGAGGAAAGTGGTAATGTCCCGGGGAAACAGGTCCGTGTCCCTGATAAAGACTCCGCCCACTGCCAGGGAGGTAATCAAGGCCGACAGGAGGCGCTTGGATTTTTTTGGGTGCCTGGCCACCAGGGTTAGAAATACCCGGATATTTTTCACATGTGCCACATTGCATTTGATCTGCCAGTCTTCCCCGGTGCCTGCGATATCCGGGAACTGAAATCCATGGTCCACAGAGCGGTCAATGAAATGGTTGATCAGTTCGATTTCGTCGGTATTGTATACGGCGTCCCCGATTTTATGGATGCATTCCAGCACGGTTTCCGGATACCGCCCTTTGTGTTCTTTGAGCAGAGCAAAGGTCTGGTCTACAATGGCCATGTCCTTTTTATAATCCCCCCGCTCTCCGATCAGGGTGATCAGGGTGCGGTGAATGTCGCCCAAGGCTTCCCTGTGTATGATGGAAAGCCCGGGTGCATGAATAATATAAAATAGAAAGGTCAGCTTAACATATTTTCCATATACTTTTTCCGGTGCAAAAGAAAAAATTTGTCGGGGTATCTCCCGGAATCGTTTGATATGCTCCCTGTGTCCGGTCAGTTCCATCAACGCCGATAAGGTTTTCATGTCATCGGCCGGCAGGTTTTTTATTTGTGCCAAGGCCTGTTGCTGTTTTTCAATCCGATCCCGGGATACCGGCTCCAAAAGTGTGAGCATATCCGGTCCGCCGCGCCACTCATCTATATTATTTTTCATCCATGCCACAGGGTCATTCTGGTTGAGCCAGAATTCAAAAGAGAGATCAAAAAAACGAATTAAAAATTTAGTTAAGGCAGATCGTAAATCGGGGTCGTCCGGAAGCGTATCCTTTTGGGTCATCAGCTTGAGCAGGACGTCTGGCTGGTAATAGGAACTGACAAAAAAGAAGAAGTCTTCGTCCTTTAGGGACAAAATTCGCTCAATTTCATGGGTTAAGGTGCCATGTAACACGTCAAGACCTTCCGGTCCGGATTTGGCGATATAATGCAGAATCTGCATGAGATTATCCGCTGCATTGGATTTGATTTCGGAATCGGAGGCGGATTCAAATGCCGAATTAAAAATATCACAAAGCAGATTAAGAATCTTTTGGCCATCGGGCTCACTGCTGTATAAATGAAAATAATGAAGGGAGAAATGCCGGGACTCGTTAACAATGAAGGCCCAGTTCCGGTACGGATGGGATAACTCCTTTAAAAAAGTTTCCAAGCGGTTGATAATACCTACATATCCTTTAAAAAAGTCAAGTAGTAGAAGATACCGATCCTCAATGGTGACATCTGCCCGGGTATCGGAGAGATTGACTTCAAGGGCTTTTGATTTCACGGAAATGACCTCTTTATTTTTCTTAAATGGTGGGTTTTCCCAAACGTTGTCGACGTCATGGGGATTTCAGCGTTAAGGCATCCAAGGTTGCTGTTGTATTAGATTGCCGCACAACCTTGTTGGAAGTTTTATTAATTAAAGCATCTTAGTCTATCATGACAGCACTGGTTTGTAACCCTAAGTTTTAGAGTTCGTTTTTATATGAAAGTACCAACAAGTTGTTGAGTCTCTTTCGTGTTTTGTTGTGGGCCGGGCCTATGCGCTGATAGACCAAATCGGCCCATGGCCGTTATGAAATTAATATTTTTTTAATATCTGCCTTGACACAGGTTCCAGCTTGCTTATCTTAGTCGATTTTTATAAGATAAAATTTTAATCTATCGAAACATAAATTCAATTGAAAATTAAGATTTAATCCGGCTTTTTAATTTGTGACCAACGAAGCAATCGGCAAAATTTACGGTTTTCAGTCGGGCACTAATTTGGTGAACATTTAATGTGAGGAGTATAACAACCATGAACAATGATCCGTCTCAATTTACACTTTATAGCGGCGGCCACAGAGGCGCTGAAGCCGAATTTGGAAAACTTGCAGAAAAATACGGTGTCAAGGAAGTAAATTTTACCTTTGAAGGAAATGTGCTTGACAGGGATGAAGGCGCAAAGCTGTTGAATCAGGATGAGCTTGAAAAGGGAAATATCTCAATGGATATTGTCTCAACCCGTCTGGGCAGGTCCTTTTCAAAGGGCAATAGAATCAGAAAGGTTATCCAGTCCATTTTTCATATGGTCAATAACGGATACCAGATTTTTACCGTGGGGTGGATCCTGCCGGACAAGACCGTTAAAGGCGGTACCGGCTGGGGGGTGGAATTGGGAAAATTGTTCAACCGTCCAATATTTGTCTATGAGCAGGACCGGAAGGCCTGGTTTTCCTGGGTGGATAATGACTGGAAGATGGCCACGCCCGTTATTCACCACAAAACCTTCGCAGGAACCGGCACCCGCAATCTCACCGATGATGCGGCCGCTGCAATGCAGGATCTGTTTGAGCGCAGTTTCAAATAGGTTGTGTTTGACCTGAGATGCTAGGGTTTTTTATACCCAGGCAGATAGCAAAGGCGATGCCCACAAGAACCAGGATCAGCGCCACCACACCCGGCCAGGCCCACCCGTGATAAATGGTGCCGCCAATGGTGCCGGAGATGCTTGACCCCATATAGTAAAAAAACAGATACAAAGACGAGGCCTGGGCATGGGAATGGGCGGCAAGCCGTCCCACCCAGGCCGAGGCCACGGAATGGGCCCCGAAAAAACCAGTGGTAAAGAGCACAATTCCCAGGATCACCAGCCACAAAGAAGATCCCACCGTCAGCACAAGGCCTGCGGTCATAATACCCAGAGCCGAACATAAAACGCGCCGCCGTCCGTAAGTATTTACCAGGTTGCCCATCACCGTGGAGCTGACCGATCCAAAGGCATAGGCCAGAAAAATCAAACCGACCTGGGTATGGCTCAGGCCGAAATCACGACCCAGCAGCCGGAAGGTCACGTAGTTGTAAAGGGTGACAAAGCCCCCCATGCAGCAAAAAGCGATCAGGTACAATCTTCGCAGTCCCGGATTTTTCAGATGATCTGCCATGGAGGCAAGCAAGGCCTTGGGCTTGAATGGCTTGCCTGAGAAATTTCGCGAAACCGGCAGACAGACCCAGACCATCAGACCACATACAAAACAGAGCAATGCCATGGTCACAAGTGCCCATCGCCAGCCCATCAAATCCGTAAACCAGGCAGTCAGAATCCGGCCCGACATCCCGCCCATGCCGTTACCCGCAATATAAAGTCCCATGGCCGCGCCCAAGGCCTTCGGCTCAGTCTCTTCGTTCAGATAGGCCATGGCCACCGCCGGCACGCCGGCCAGGATGATGCCCTGCCCCAAACGCAGCAAAAGTATGCCTGAAAACGCGTGGTGAATCGCCGCACCAAAGGCCAGGACCGGGGCAAGAATTGAGGCAACAATGATCAATGGCCGTCGGCCTACCGCATCGGATAAGGAGCCTGAAAACGGTAGCGTAAAGGCCAGGGAAAAGGTGGCAACGGAGAGCGAAAGACTGGCCATGGCCGGGGTGATACCGTATGCCTGGACCAGATTGGGAAACAGCGGCTGAAAGTCATAAAGGCTTGCAAAGGTGACAAAGCCGGCCAGAAAAAGCGCCAGGTTGGCCATATAGTATCTGCGGCTGCCCTTGTGCATGAATCGTGTCTCGTTCATTTTACCTCCCGTGCTGTGGCTGTTGTTTTCCGTCTATTGCCTGGGCAGGAAAATACTTGCCGCAAGATCATAAGTAAAATATATTGTTTTTATTTTAACGATATAATTATTTTATTTATTCATTTTGAATGACCGCCAGTTACAAATTTTTAAAGCCGTCTGCCAATGCCGGAATTTCACCAAAGCCGCAGAACAGCTGCATATTGCCCAGCCCGCTGTCAGCATATCCATACGCAAGCTTGAAGAAGAGATCGGTCTGACGCTGTTCAACCGGCAAGAGAAAACCGTCTCCTTAACCCCGGAGGGAAAGCGCCTGCTGACCCACGCCAATCTGATCCTTGATAATTTTAAAGCGGCAGAAGCAGAGATGGCCGAGCTTAAGGGATTGGAAAGCGGGGAGGTTAAAATCGGCATCCCGCCTATGATGAGCGCCCATTTTTTTCCGAAAATTATTATGGGGTTTAAGGCGCGTTATCCAGGCATAAACGTGGCGGTAAACGGAGACGGGGCTGCCAGTATTCACAGAATGATTGCCCATGGACAAATTGACATCGGGGTGATTGCCGGATACAAAATTGCCCACGGCATCGGCCACAAACGGTTTTTGCGCGAGGAGGTTGTGGCCGTGGTTGACACAAACCACCCCTTTGCCTGCAAAAAATCAATCACCATTGACGAATACTTTCAACAACCCCTGATCATGTATCCACCCGGTTATTATATGCGCGAGTTGATGGATGATTTGATCAAAGAAAACGGATATACCCCGGATGTTGTGTTTCAAACCAATTTATTTTCTTTGGTTCGTTCCCTGATTAAAAAGGGCATGGGGATCTCCACTTTTTTAAAAATGGTGGCTGCCGCTGATGATGATCTGGCCGCCGTCTCCTTTTCGCCCCCTTTTTTTCTTGATCTTGATATTGCCTGGAAGGAGAACCGTCATTTGTCCCGGGCCAACCAGGCTTTTATTGATTATTTGTTGGCCTATAGTGCGCCAACTTTGATTTGATGGCGCAGTTCATCTATATCAGGCGAAAACTTTAGTTTTTTTAGCAGATATCGACACCCGCCGCTTTCATCTCTTCTAACGCGGCGTCTGTGGTTTCCGGAGCAACACCCCGGCACAGGTCTTCAATCAGTGTTACATCAAATCCGAGCATTACAGCATCCATGACCGTTGCCTTGACGCAATAATCTGTTGCCAGTCCGTAGATAATGAGTTTTTTTATACCGGCGTCTTTGAGGATATCGGCCAGGCCGGTCGCTTTTTTCCCGTCATCGAAGAAACCGGAATAGGAATCAAAGGCCGGATCCATGCCTTTTTTGACAATGGCCGTAAAAAGGGAATCTTCCATCAAAATTTGAGCACCAGGACTCTCTTGGACACAATGGGGGGGCCATAATACCTGCTGGCGGCCTTCAATCTCAATGAGGTCATAGGGATTGGCGTTGCTGTGGTTGGAAAAAAAGGAGATATGATCTGCCGGATGCCAGTCCTGGGTGGCATAGATCGGGTAACCCAGTGCCTTGAGCCGGCGGGTTTCGGCCTCTGCACTATCAAGGTAGGCTTGGTCTGCACCCCCAACGGCCAGGCTGCCTTGCATGGCCTGGGTAAAATCTGCCTGGATATCCACAACAATAACGGCGGTATAGTCTTGTTTTGTATTTATCTGCATAAAGTTTCTGTCCTTTTTGAAAATTATACCCTAAGATAATCCTCTTGGTACTTTATATGAAAGTCTGTGTAAACTACAGGGATCTTTCAAACTTTGTTGTGAGCTATGCCTGGCAGCTGATATGTCAGGTTGGCCCATGGCCGTTATATACAAAATTTTTTTAGAAATAGTATAGACCCATGATTGAGACGATACTTGACAATGATCTGTATAAATTCACCATGCAGCAGGCTGTGCATCGGTTGTATCCCAAGGCCCGGGTTCGATATGAACTGACGAACCGGGGACAAACCCCTTTTCCCGAAGGCTTTGACCGCTTGATTAAAGACCGGGTGGCGCAGATGGCGGGGGTAAGTTTGACCCGTGATGAACGATTATGGCTGGAAAAGGCTTGCCCCTATTTTACAAAAGCCTATCTGGATTATCTGGCCGCATTCCGTTTTGATCCTGACCAGGTGGAAATTTCCCAACAGGGGCCCAGGCTTTCCGTCAGGGTGGATGGGATCTGGTCCCGGACCATTTTATGGGAAGTGCCGCTGATGGCCATTATTTCAGAAACCTATTTTGAGGTGACCGCTCCTGAAATTTTGTCCAGGCAGGCCATCCGGGAGCGTAACCAGGCCAAAGCGCAAATGATGGCCGATGCCGGTCTGGCCTTTGCGGATTTTGGGACCCGGCGGCGGTTTTCCGTTACCAATCACGCCCATTTTCTTGAGGATGTACTGGCCCTGGACCACCATAGCATGGCCGGTACCTCCAATGTGCATTTTGCCAGAATGTATGGCATTGCCCCGGTGGGAACCATGGCCCATGAGTGGATTATGTTCCATGGGGCCTTGACCGATTATCCCGCGGCCAATGCCGCAGCCATGGATGCCTGGCTTGATGTGTATCCCGATGTGCTGGGCATTGCGCTGACCGATACCTTTACCACAAATAATTTTTTAAAGGCCTTTAACAGTGACCGAGCCAACCGGTTATCCGGTGTCCGCCACGATTCCGGAGACCCTGAAACCTTTACCCAAACGATCCTTGCCCATTATAGGGAAAAGGGGATTGATCCGGCGACCAAAGCCATTGTGTTTTCAGACGGCCTGAATGTGGAACGGGCAATAAAAATTCACAGGTTCTGCCGGGGAGAGGTCAAGGACTCCTATGGTATCGGAACGAATCTGACCAATGATGTCGGCGTTGCGCCTTTAAATATTGTGATCAAACTCTCCTGGGTGCAGCCGGAACCCGATATGGACGGACGACCGACGGTTAAGTTATCTGATGATCCGGGTAAACATACCGGTGATCCCGGGGAGTTGCGGTACTGTCAAAAAGTCCTTGGCCTTTGATTTTTTGATCATGAGCCTTACTGCTTTGCGGCCCGGGCAAGCTTTTCAATGGCAATTTCAATGGTGGCTTCATCTGCCATGGTGTAATTAAGCCGCATGGTGCCTGTGCCCTGGGAGGGGTCTGTATAAAAAAAGCGTCCCGGTACAAATGCCACACCGTTTTCCACGGCTTTTTCATACAATGCCAGATCATCCAAGCCCTCAGGGCCGGTCACCCACAAAAACATCCCCCCGTCAGACGGGGTGCAGACATATCCTTTGGGCATCATTTTTTCAAGGGCTGCCAGCATGGCCTTTTGCCTGGGTTTGTATAAGTCGATGATCTTGGGCAGATGGGTATCAAGATATCCGCCTTCCAGATATTCGGCTGCCAGGGCCTGGTTAAAGGTTGAGGTGTGAAGATCCACGCCCTGCTTGATCATGACCAGCCACCGTTGCAAAAATTCGGGTGCTGCGTAAAACCCGATGCGAAGCCCGGGAGCAAAGACTTTGGACAAGGTGGAGACGTAGATGACATGGTCCGGGGCCAGGGTCTTGATGGCCGGAACGTCTTCACCCTGGTAACGAAGTGACGAGTAGGGATCATCTTCCACAAGCAGGGCATTGTGTTTTTGGATGATCTCGGCAATCTCCTGCCGTCTTTCAAGGGACAGGGTTCGGCCCGTGGGGTTCTGGAATGTGGGAACCAGGTAAATCAGTTTGATAGGCTGGTTTGTCAGCGTTTCATCCAGGGATTGGGGAATCAGCCCCTGGTCGTCCGTCTCCATGGAGATGTATTCGGGTTCATAGGGATTAAAGGCTGATATGGCGCCAAGGTAGGTGGGGGATTCTACGGCAACCTTGTCCCCTTTGCTGATCAGAAGTTTGCCCATGGCATCTAAAACGCCCTGGGAGCCGGAGGTGATATTTACCTGATCCGGTGATGCAACAATCCCGCGCCGGGACAAAAGAACGCTGACCTGTTCGCACAGGGGGGCAAACCCTTCGGTGAGATCATATTGAAACGCACGGGACTGATATTTTGCCATGACCTTTTCAAGCAGCACCCCAAAAAGATCCATGGGAAAACTTTGCGGGGAAGGAATTCCCCCGGCCAGGGATATAATCCCGGGTTTTGATACCACTTTGAGAATTTCCCGGATGGCATTGGACTGCATAAGCCGGGTTCTGTCTGCCAGAAATGACTGATAATCCATTTTATTTCCTTTTTATTCTGCACGGTCACAAAGGTATAAGTCTCTTAATTCGTATAAAATACCTTTGCAAGCTGGTCCTTATTCTCCGGCAACTGCCTTTACAAATTTTGATCAAAAATAACAGCAACACGACAGCTTTAACAGATACAGAATATGACTATTTTAATCATAACAGATTTTGTTTTTTATATGATATCTGCCCTGGGGGCGATATCAGGGGCCAAAGGGATGAGGATGGTGAAACAGGTGCCTTTGCCTCTGTGGCTGTCATAGGTAATGCGTCCTTGCATTCCTTTGACAATTGAATGAACAATAAAAAGGCCTAAACCTGAATTGGGCGCGTAGGGTTTCGTTGAATTATAGGGTTCAAAAAGCCGTTCCCTGATATGTGACGGGATGCCCGGGCCGTTGTCCTGGATGGTGATTTGCGCCATACCGGGCAGCTTTCTTTTTTCATCTATCAAAACCTTGGCCGAGCCGGGAACAAGTTTTGTTTTAAATCGGATTTCGTCTCCTTTTTCAAGGGCTTCGGCTGCGTTTTTAACCAGGTTGATAAGCATTTGTTTTAATCCGTTGCTGTCCAGGGTGGCCTTTGGCATGCCGGCATCAAGGTCGATCTGAATTCGGATTTGTCTGGGGGCTAGAATGGATTTTTCCAACACGGCCAGTACGCGACGGCACATTTCATTGAGATCAATGGTTTCCAGCGCCCCCCCTACCTTGGGCTTTGAAAACGATGTCAGCCCTTCAAGCAGAGATGAAACACGTCTCATCTCTTCTTTGACAACACTGATATCTTCCAGAGCAGAATGTTTTTGAGGTAGTTTCAGGGTTTCAAGGTAATTTTTAATGATAGTAACAGGGTTGTTGATCTCATGTACAACTTTGTCTGTCAGAGTCGCATACGCCTCCATTTTTTTATCACTGATATCTCCGGCATACTTTTCATGGAAATTAAGATTCTCAAGGCAGGTGCCTGCCTGACGTGAAAAAAGTGCCAGCAGGGTTTCGTTTTTGTCCAGGGTGTGGGCAAGGTCGTTGTCTACGCCGATAACCATGGCGCCGGAACAACCATTTTGTCCTGGAATGGGTATGGCATAAAGGGCTGGTGTTTCAAGCGCCCGGATAACCTGGGTATCAGATGCGGCAAGGTCTTCCTTGTCTATACTGGTCGTAACGTTGCCTGTATTGACCGATTTTACGATCAGGCTGTTCGTGTTGTTCATGGCAAGAGCAATGCTTGTGACAATGTTGTAATGACGATCCTCTTTTGCGCAGATTCCGGTGAGCAGAGCCTTGTCCCTGTCCCGAAGAAAGAAAAAGATCCGGGGAATGTGGAAAATGATTTCCAATCCCCTTTGGATCGTCTTAAACACCGTTGGCGCATCCTTTGCCCTGAGCAGGTTGTCCAGGGTGCCAAAACACAAAGATACGTTTTTAAGGTCATCTGCCAGAAGGTGATATCCTTGTTGCGAATCTCCCGGATCAAGATTCAGGCTTTTGGCTGTTTGATGGACTTCGTTTTCAGCCTGGACCGCGATGTCATTCAACATGGCGGGGGGTATGTCTGTCAGGGCTCGTGCATCCTTTGTCACCGAGGTGCTTTCCGGGTCTGCCATGAGGTTGGCCATGAAAAGAATTTTAATATGGTCGGATTCTTCTTGGATGCGTGCCGGAGGTTGACTTAAAAACCCCACGGCATCAGATATCAGTGGGGGCAGATGCCACTGTTTGAACAACCAGGCACTGACTTTGGGGCCATCTATATCAAGGATATCCGTCTGGGCATCAAACTCATCTTGTCCCTGGTTTACCCTGGCTTCAATCTCCTTGTATTCTTCTGGAAAGGTTGCCATGAGCACTAGGGTGCCGATATCATGGAGAAGCCCTGCCAGAAAATACTGGTCCGGATTAGCCTGTCTTTTTTCACGGGCGATGCGTTGGGCCAAAACCGCGCATTTGTACGAATGATACCAGAACCTGTTGATGTTGAAGTTGTCCGTGGCGTTGGAAAATTTGAAAAACTGCATGGCCGAAGAACTGATGGCGATGTTGCGCACCGTATCCAGTCCCAAATACACCACCGCAGATTTGATAGTGTTAACCTGTTTTGCCAGGTTAACATGGGAAGATGAAATGATGGCCAGCAGCTTTGCCGTAAGCCCCGCATCCCGGCTGATGATTTGGGTTACTTCGTCAATATTTGTATTCTCTTTACCGCAGGCTCGGATCAACTGTACCATCACCTGGGGCAGCTGGGGCAAGGAGCTGGATTTTTTTATTTTTTCAAAAATATTTTTCATGGCAAGTCGATAAGTTTGAGTATGTTTTTAAAGAATAGCTTATCTCTCTGGTCCTGGGTCAGGGTATCGGACTTTTGGATCAGCTGTACATAATCTGTTTGGTCGCACCATGGCGTGTCAGTGCCAAAGAGAAAATAATCGTCATTTTGTCTGTACAACTCCCTGGCGACGTCATCTGCTCTCATTTTTTCTAAAACCCAGGCGATATCGAAATAACATCCCCTGTTCCCTAAAAGATCATTCACTTTTTGCCATTCATCCATTCCACCGGCATGGGCCAGCACAATTTTTGAACCGCTGAAAAGATTAACAATGGTTGAAAAGCGCTCCACAGAGGTGTAATCACACTGGGGCAGACTGGGGTCAAATCCCGAATGAAAGTGCAGCACCATGTCATGGTTTAAAATTTCTTCGTATACCTTTAGCGCGTCAATCGAATCCGCAGGAAAATTCTGGTAGCCGGGATGAAATTTAATACCCTGTATACCTGCGTTGCGCATTTCTTCGATTGTCTCCAGGCATTCGGGATCCTGTGGATGGACAGATCCAAAAAAAATAATCCGTTTTGACAGCGGGGCCATTTTTCTAATCCATTCCAGAATATTTTTTCCGTGTCCTATACCGGTGGCCACAGGGAGTACGATGGAATAATCAATATTGGCCTTATCCATTGATGAAACAAGACCGCTGTGCGTCCCATCGGTGTGGATACTCACTAGGCCATTGCCGTTTTTCATTACAGTACTTAGCGCTTTATGCGCGACATCGTCAGGGTAGATATGAGCGTGAGCATCAATGATCATTGGGTCGGAACCTTTTAAAAAATAGCTATAATATCCGGTGACAATCTGAGTATGTTACGCAGACTTTGATATAAAAATCAAAGGAAAAGCATCAACCCCTTTCTGCTTATATATAGCGTCTAACTATATACCGTCCCATCTTTATTCTTGTAATTTTTATCTGAAAATGATTTGCTGTTAGGTAATCGAGTTCTCTACCGCGGTATAAATTAAGGACCGCAATTTCGTATACTTTATTTCATTTGAGGTCCTAAATCAATTTGCATTTTCGTTGCAGGAAGAACAGGTGACGCCTATGAATATTATATTCATCCTCATAATTTCTGTAATTTTGATCCTTATTTGCGTGTATCTTTTTAGGCTTTTCAGATGGGCTAAACGGGATACGGACACGGCCACCGCAAAAAATATTTATGTCCTCAATTACAATCGCACCATAGATGAAGATGTTTTTCCCGAAGCAGGTGCGGCCGGACCACGCACAAAAGTTTTGGAAGAGTCGGAACGTCGCAGGTTTCCCAGAACCGAGTTTCATGGTTTTGTAGATTTTATAAACAAAGGCACCCTGTATAAGGGACAGGCCCGGGATCTGAGTTACTCCGGCATTTTCATCAAATCCAAGACACCGGAAAAATACAAAAAAAACGATTTTATTGTTATAACCTTTCAAACCGCCGGGACAGGCCCCCAGCGGCGAAACGGTCAGATCGCCCGAGTTGACCACACTGGTATCGGCGTTGATTTTCTCTCCTGACGTGAACCCCGACCATTTAAGATAAGGTTGTTCTTAGGATTCGGGAAGGGACACAAAGCTGAACGTCTCTGTCAAATTTCAACGGTGAAATTGGCTCTTGCGATTACCTGCCCATTCTTGTTGACGACGTCCACACGCCATGATCCTGCCTGCGCGGGTCTTTTCATTGTTACTTTGCTCCAGGTGCGGGTCCTGGGGAAGGGGACCGGGAGAATGACCCGACAGAATCTTTTGCCGTTGAGGTAATAGATGTGGCTCAGCTCTTGGGGGGGCTTGTCGGTCAGGGCGTTCATCCATGTCCAGACCGCGGGCTTTGCACCGTTTTTCATTGAAAAACGGTTCTCCGGAGAAACATATTGTCTGTTTTTGATGCTGCGGCAGATAACCAGTTCCTTGATGGTCGCATCTGTGCTGTTGACGATTTCCGGAAGTGTCTCTATGGGAGCTGCCTTTTCCGGGGTCTGTACAACCTCTAAAGACGGCTCCTCCTCTTTTGCCGGTATGACAGGTGCCGATTCGGTCAGGGGTTCTTGGGGCGGCTTTTCATCGGGGATGCTCGGTTTCTCCCCCTGCGTTAATGTGGGGTCAGGCATGGATACAGGGGTTTTTAGGGCGGCGGTCTTAACTTTTGCCGGGGTGGGAGAGGGGGCCGTATGCACGCGTTCGGGGATCATGTGGTAGGCTATGGCCACGATGATTGCTGCCATGATGAACCCTGCCAATGTGAAGGCAGGCCATGGGCGCTTTTGAGGCTCCTGCTCATTGAGTTGTTTCTTTTCCTCGACAATGTTTCGGAATTTTTTCATGAGGTCCTGGTCTCGATCCTCTATACTGGTTTTGTTCATCATGCCGCATTTCTCGCTGAAGTTTTTTATGTGGAAAAGTTTAACCTCGGAAATCACAGAAGATAGAGTTCTGTGACTGCCGTGTGTTCTGTGGTTAAAATGTTTTTCATCGTTTGTTGTGTCCGCCAGACCGGTCCATGGCCGTTATTGACCGAATAGGTTTTCATATCAGCAAGGTTTGTTTTTGTCCATCATCAAAATGGGATGCAATCTTAAGAGGGAAGACTCATACCGCGTTTTTTACAGGTATGATTTTGTTCAGCATTCTGGGCTGAGCTTGACTTCCCCATGCGGGGATGGCATAACACCCCCTATTTTTTAAACAATTATCATTGGTGAGTTGAACGCGGCATGAGCGACGAGTTTATGACAAACAGTCTTTGTAAAGGACAGCGGTGGGTTTCCGAAACAGAGCCTGAATTGGGGTTGGGGATTCTTTCTTCTTTTGATCCAAAGACCATTACCTTGCATTTCCCCGGTTCGGACTGCGCCAGAACATACAGCCGGGCGGCCGCGCCGATCAAGCGGATGCGGTTTCAGCCCGGAGATCGGATCAGCGCAGAAGACGGAATGCAGATGACTGTGGAAAAAGTAGAGGACAATGGTGGTGTTCTGACCTATTTTCAAGGAGAAAAACAGCTGTTTGAGTCTGACTTGTCATCGGTATTAGCCGTGGACATGCCGTTTTCCAAGCTTCTTTCCGGACTTGCCGGAGCATCTGCCAAGTTTGATTTAAGATATCGCATCAGATCGGCCCAGGGGGCGTATCAGCAATCTCCGGCCAGGGGATTTTTAGGCGGTCAGGTGGATTTGATTCCCCACCAGTTTTATATTGCCGGAGAAGTGTCCGGTCGTTATTTCCCGCGGGTTCTGCTCTCTGATGAAACCGGGTTGGGCAAAACCATTGAGGCGGGTCTGATTATTCACCGTCTTCTGGTCACGTCTCAAATGTCGAGGGTGTTGATTATTGTTCCCGATGCCTTGGTGCATCAGTGGTTTATTGAGTTGTATCGAAAATTCAGTTTGATTTTTCGAATTTTTGATGACGACTATGTAAAAGAAGCTGCCTCGGCTGAGCCGGACATGAATCCTTTCCTTCTGGACCAGCAGGGGATTTGTTCAGAATCGTTTATAAATGCCGCGGACCCCGTCAAAAAGCTGTTGATCAACGCGGGATGGGATATGGTGGTTATGGATGAAGCCCACCATATGGCCCAGGATTCTTCCCTGTATCAATTTTTGACGGATTTGGATGCTGAAACCCGGGGGCTGATGCTTTTGACGGCAACGCCCGAGCAGATGGGCGTTGAAACCCATTTTGCCCAGTTAAAGCTTTTAGATCCCCATCGGTATCACGATTTTTCAGTTTTTGTAAAAGAGTTGGACGGATACAAAGCCGTGGCACAGCAAGTCAGGGAAAAATTAGACCGTGGAGAGTCCGCACAGTCGTTGCTGGACGCATTTGGGCCCGGCAGGGTGATTTTCAGAAACAGACGCCGTTCCATCAAAGGCTTTCCTGAAAGAGAGGTAAGCCTGATTCCCCTTGAAGGGGCGGTTTCCCTGGCGGATGATCTAACGGGTGACCCAAAAGTCGCCTGTCTTGCACAACTATGCCTCTCTTTAAAGCCTGAGAAAATATTGGTGATATGCCGTTCAAGGCAGACAGCAAAAGCGTTGGTTCAGGGGCTTAAAGCGCATATCAGCGTGGATGCGGCCCGGTTCGACGAAAGCATGGACCTGTTGACCCGAGACCGTCAGGCCGCCTGGTTTGCTGATCCTGAAGGGGCAAGGCTGCTGGTCTGTTCTGAAATTGGCAGTGAGGGAAGAAATTTTCAGTTTGTTCATCACCTTTTCCTTTATGATCTTCCCGTGAATCCGGAACTTTTAGAGCAGCGTATTGGCCGGGTGGACCGCATTGGCCAAAAAGAAAAAATTGTCATCCATGTACCGTATATCCGCAATACCTCCCATGAGATTTTGGCCTTGTGGTATGATCAGGGCATCGGCCTGTTTAAAGAAAACGTCAACGGTCTGCATGCCGTGTACACCCAATTTAAACCCCGTGTGGTTCAGTTGATGGAACAGGCGGATAAACAGCCGAATGGGCCGACAGATTCTGAAATCCGGCAGAAGATGGCGGGTTTGATCCGTGATACGGCAGCCTTTGTCGCTCAGATTTCCCAGACCCTGAACCAGGGCCGCCATATTCTTCTTGAATTAAACTCTTTTAAACCGGAATCTGCCCATGCATTAATTCAAATAATTCAACAAACGGAAAAATCCCAAGACCTTCACAATTTAATGACGGATCTGCTGGATGTTTACGGCGTTGAAACGGATCATATCACTGAGGTTGAGGGGAATTCAGTGGTCTCTTTTATACCTGATCGCATGACCGATGAAAATTTTCCCACATTGAGCGGAGGAGGCAAATTTGTCACCTTTGACAGGGCCACCGCCATTGCCCGGGATGATCTTGATTTTTTGACCTGGGACCATCCTTTTGTCCGTCAGGTGATGGAGTATTTTATTACCCAGGGAGAGGGCCAGGTTGCCGTGGCCGGACTATCCGGTGCCGGACGGCAGGGGCTGTTTCTTGAATCGCTTTTTCTTCTGGATCTTCCTGAAGGGGACTTGTCTTTGTCCGACAGGTTTCTTCCGGCACTGCCCATTCGTGTGGTCGTGGACCATAGCGGAAAACCCATAGATGACGGGGGGCTGCCTGCCAACTGGGAATCGTCTCTGGTCCCGGATGATCCGGGCTGGTTTCTGGATTTGCCCCAGGTGGTTCAAAATGTGCTTCCAAACATGTTGGATAAAAGTCAGGATCTGGCCCGAAAAATGGCACAGACCCATCGTCTTGACGGCATAGCTGAAATGGAGACAGTGCTGACCCGGGAAACGGATCGCCTGGTCACCCTGGCAAAAATTAATCCCGGAATATCGGTGGAAGAAGCAAAAAGCATGGTCAAAGCCCAGGCACATATTAAGGCCCTGATACTTAATGCCAGGCTTCGTCTGGATGGGGTGAGGTTGATCCGGGCTTTTGAGTAAACCCTTAGCTTTTTACCGCAATGGTTGCGTCCGGATCAAACGGATTGGTACGAATGGCCAAAGAAAAAAGATAACCGTAATTTTTTTTGATATAGCGAAGATAACGCAACCATTCAAATATCAGCAACTTATAGACCCTTGAGATATCCCCTTCAAGGTGTTTACGATCAGAAGCCAATAATTCGGATAAATTATTGCGGTGTGAGAGTTCATCCCGTAAATGGAATATGGCACGCAGCAATTCGGTAAAAAGTTCGTGTTCTTGGAGAATCGGATTTTCAATTAATCTTAAAAGTAAATCTGCCCGATTTTGCATGTGTTTTAATAAATCCTGCATTTCTCCTTTATGGGAATTGATTGACACACGATGTTTTTCTAAAAGGGTATATGCCTTGTTAAAGTCCTCATTTTCCCATTTTATCGAAATTTTTAAGTTTTTGTATAAGGTCTCAACTTCATCATCAAATTGAATAAAATGTTTTAAAAGGTCGTTTCCCATTTCACTGAAAAACAATCCCGATACCATATTGATCTTTTCCTGCCGGATTTTTTCTTCACGTCGATTGACAAACACATCCGTAACACTGGCAACCACGCTTAAAAATGTCCCCACCCCGCCAACGATGATGATAATCGTTAAAATTTTACCTAAGTCTGTTTGAGGATGGATATCTCCATAGCCAACCGTTGCCATCGTTACGATTGAAAAATATATGGCATCGGCCAATGACATATTCTCAAACAGCATGAATCCAATGATACCAACTGAAAGCAAAGCAATAAAAAGCGCAGAGTATATTTTTAGCCGAAAGTTCATGGATTCTTTAAAGAGCCGACCCGAAACAACTTTTGTTTAATTCAGATCGGCTATATTGTGCTGTCCTTGGATAAATTCTCCGGGAATACATCCGGCACCCGCACCAGCATGAGTTCTTTTCCACAAAACGGGCAGAACAGGCTGGCAACATTATTTTCATCCATGATGTATTCTGATTTAAATGTCACTTCAAAGGAATTTGTCCCTGGGAACGAGCAATTATGATTAACGCAAATATAAGATAAATCCATAATATCCTCCTTTTCTTGACTTTCTTATAGGTACATTTTATACCTTATCGACATTTAATCCATGGTTCAAGAATAAAAAAAATCAGGGCTGTATATATGGACAGCAAAAAAAATCCCAAAATTGTTTTAATTGTCGGTAAATCTAATTCCGGAAAAACAACTTTGATGGAAAAGCTTATCAGAGAGCTGAATTCACGCGGAATTCGTGTGGGGTCTGTAAAACATACCCATGACACATTTACTTTTGACAAAACGGGTAAAGACAGCTGGCGGCATAAAAATGCCGGCGCGGTTGCCTCCCTTGTTGTGACGGATACAAAAATTGCCCTGGTCAAAGAGGATACCCGTCCGGCCGCAGAGAAATTTTTTAGTTATTTGGGTGATGTGGATCTTATTCTTGGTGAAGGATTCAAGACATTTTGTCTTCCCAAGATTGAGATTTTCAGAAAAGACAGTCCCCATGAGGCACCCCTGTGCCTTGAGGACCCCAATCTGGTCGCTTTTGTGACGGATACGGATATCCGGCCTGGAGAAAAACCGTGTTTTGGGTTAGAGGATACACAATCTCTTGCTGATTTGGTTGAACAGCTTTTTTGGGGTCCATTATCCGACCGGGGAGCTTAATGGATGAAAATCCATCAAATGTTGATGTTAGGGATCGTTGTTCTGGGCATGGGGCTGTTTACGGAAAACGCCTTGCCTAATTGTCGCCAAACCCTTGAAAACGGATACATAGACTGGACAACCGGTCTTGTGACGGCCACAGGCCATGCCGCCGCTGAGATAAATGCCGAAGGCAGGGCTGTGGGCATGCCCGGGTCCGCAAGGGCTTGTGCCACCCGGAATCTGATTGCCATTCTCAAACAAATGAAAATTTCAGGGGGGCTTACGGTTGGGGAATATGCATCAACCCATGATATTATTCTTGCCGGTATTGAGACGGTTGCCCAGGATGCACGGGTTCATCGCCAACAGTATACATCTGCCCTGGATGTAACCGTTTGGGTGACAGCCTCATTCTATGGCGGGTTTCTTCAACTGGTACTCCCGGACCACATCCGGCAGATTCCCAAAATTAACGAATTGAAGCAAGGTCAGGCTGAACCGGCCCAAAAAAGTGCAACTTCCCCAGTTGTCGGCACTCAGCCCTATACCGGACTAATTGTGGATGCAAGACGGTTAAATGTTGTTCCCGTTCTTTATCCCACCATTATCAATGAACAGGGCAGAGAAATCTACTCTTCTGTTTTTATAAGTCGGGAATTTGCCGTTCAGAACGGGGTCTGCGCCTATTCATGGGACATGGACCAGGCCCTTGCGTCCGACAGGGCCGGTTCAAATCCTTTGGTGGTTAAGGCGTTAAGAAAAACCGGGGACAAAACCGGTGCCATTGTGATGAGTATGGCCGATGCCAAGATTCTGGACCGGGCAACCGAACGTCACACCTTCTTAAAGAAGTGCAAAGTTATTGTCGTGGTGAAGCCGCCGGTGAGCAAATAAGATCAGGCCGGCTCGATAAGGGCATTGTCAATCAGCCTTGATTTTCCCACCTGAACGGCCATGGCAACAAGGGTGTCGCCCTGGATTGTTTCCACAGGTTCAAGGGTCTTAGGATCGCACAATTCAATGTAGTCCACCCGGGTGTGGTCAAATGAGTGAATAAAGGCTTTGGCTTCACTGACAAGATCAGGAACAGACCGGACACCCTGGGCCACCTTTTGTTTTAAAAGATGGATGGCCTGGGAAAGGCAGACGGCAGAAGCACGCTGCTCCCGGGTAAGATAGGCATTTCTGGAACTCATGGCCAACCCGTCTTCCTCCCTGATGATCTCCCCGCCGATGATTTGGATATTAAAATCCAGGTCTTTGACCATCTGTCTGATGATGGCAAGCTGCTGGAAGTCTTTTTTTCCAAAAACCGCTACATCAGGCATGACAATGTTGAACAGCTTGGTGACCACCGTGGCCACCCCACCGAAATGGACCGGGCGTGAGCGGCCGCATAAATATTGGGGAAGATGGTCCAAAGAGACATGGGTCTGGTAATTTGGCCCGTACATTTCGGTTTTATCCGGAAGGAAAACCGCTGTTACACCGGCCTTCTGCGCCAGGTTAAGGTCATTTTGGATGTTGCTGGGATAGGCGTCCAGGTCTTCATTGGGGCCAAACTGGGTGGGATTGACAAAGATGCTGAGCACCAGTTCATCACTCAAAGGCTTACCTAGGTCAAGCAGCGAAACATGCCCTTTGTGAAGGTATCCCATGGTGGGTACAAAACTGATGGTCTTTCCCTGTTTTTTTTTCCTAACAGACCAGGCCTGCATATCTGTTTTTGTTTTTAGAATATCCATTATCCGTCCAGTTCCTCTCTTACGGCAATGCCCATATCCAAGATGGTATAGGGCTTTTTAACAAAGGGTCCTGCACCTATAGACTGGGCTTTTAATACATCTTCTGTTTCCGAATGTCCACTTGCAAGAATGGCTTTTTGGTCGGGTCTGATTTTTTTGATCCGTTTGAAGGTCTCAAGCCCGGAAATGGACGGGGCCATGACCATGTCTAAAATCAATAGGTCCACAGGGGTCTGCAGGATGAAATCAAGGGCACGAGCGCCGTCAGCAACACTATAAACCTTGTATCCTAAATTTTTAAGGATGGTTTCTGCAATTTTACGCTGACTTGGCAGGTCATCCACAACCAGAAGGGTTTCCCCCTTTCCTTTGATCTCCTCAATGGAGACGGGGTGATTTGTTATGGGCAGTTCCGACCGAAGAACCGGAAACAGCAGGGTAAATTTTGTACCGTTTTTATCAGATGTAACACAGATGTTTCCCCGGTGGTTGAGGACCGTGTTTTTTACTAGGGTCAGGCCAAGACCGGTGCCGGATCTGGCCATCTTTTTTTTGATGAAAAAGGGATCAAATATTTTATTCAGACACTCTTCAGGGATACCTTTGCCGGCGTCCAAAACTTCAACCCTCACATATTCGCCGGAAGATAGATTTTGTTCCGTGTTTTCGTCTTTCTTTTTGTCCACATAATAGTTGGATGTTGACAGCACGATTGTGCCGTTGTGGCGGCCTGCTGTTGATACAGTCTCTTCAAGTGCATTGATCAGAAGATTCACAATGCTTTTTTCAATATGTATATATGAGCCGGATATGGTTAAAAGTTCAGGTTCAAGGTGAATGTCAATTCCCACCGTCTCGTAAGCGGCTTTTATTTTTTCAAATTCGGGCCCGGCCATGAACCGTTCAATAACCGTATTGATGTTCAGAACCTGACTATCTTCCCTGATATTCCTGGAAATGATTAACAGGTCATTGACGACGGCAGAGGCGTTCTGACCGGATTCTTTTATAATAGTCAGGCTTTCCCGGACCTTTGGGGCCAGATTTTCATCAAGGAGAAGTATTTCAGGATAGGTGGCAATACCTGCCAGAATGTTGTTCAGATCATGGGCAACACTGGCGGCAATGCGCCCAAGGTTTTCTAATTTTTTTGAAGTGTTAAGTTCTTTTTCGGTGGCCTGCAGTTTTTTTTGATCTGAGAGATCCCGTATGATGCCGTGAAATGTCTCCTGCCCGGATCCATGTATCGGCTCGGCCTGAATTTGTACAGGCCGTGTCGAATTTTTACCGTTGGAAATCACGCACTCCATGGAAAAGGGCAGATTTTCACGAATACGGGTATTAAATTGATTTCTTGCATCTTCGGGTAAAATCGACGCCAATGGTTTATTTAAAATCGTCCTAGCGTTGTTGCCGGATATGTGTTCCGGATCTCCGAAAATAACTGTAAGGTTCAGGCGGGAATCTATGGCCCACATCAAATCCCTTGAATTAGACAAGATCAGTCCGGCCTCTTTCATACATACTTTCATGCTTTTAATCCATGAAAGCAGCAGGGTAATAAATGACACGTTGATCATGAAAAAAATCAGGCAAAGGGGTTTGCATGTCAGGGCAGGTAAAAAAAGGATCAACATAGCGAAAACGATAAGCAGAACAACCCAGAACTGCAGCAGGTGGTTGATTTTACTTGATAATTCCCTGTGCCTGGGGAACTCGATACGCGTATCATTTTTTTCAGAAGACAGCATTGATCGGGGCCTGTTTCACTATATGTATATCGTTAAAGGTTGTTGACGTAAGTTCGTGCCCGACCGAAAACCGTAACTTTTGCCGATTACGGCGTTGGTCTGAAATCTTAATCCTTGAAATACTGCATGTATTCCTCCGGTTAAAAGTTCAGCCCGCCTTGTACTCGATAAAATTTCCAGATTTTTGTTCAGACACTAAGGTAATAGATAACTTGAAAAAGCAATAGATGACAAGGAAATCTTGTTTTAAAGCAAGGGGTGATGTTGGCGTCATGCCTTTGGCAGGTGGTGGCAGGAGCGTGACACAAAACCCTGCAAATTTTGCCGACTTGTTAGAATCGTTTATATGTAAACGTCTTTTAACGACTTGAAATTTAAATACATTTTGTGATTTTTTTTCGGATTGGCATAGTGGTTGCTTATTACTTTGATACTCATAAAAATATAATACAGAATCCATTTTTTAGATTAAAGGAAGAGACATGAGTAAAACCCTTGATAGATTCAGCCATCGCTTATCCGTTGTTTTCGGTCTGGTATTCGGATCTTCCCTGAATAGAGCCCATGCACAGAATAAACTTGCCCGCCATATTGTGGCTTTGAATGGGAAAACATCTTCTTCGGAAATTATTAATGAAGTGGCAGACTGCCTTAAGGGTATTCTTGGGTACAGGCTTTTTGCCTTTGTGAATAAAAAAAATGCCGGAGTGGATGTCTGGCTGGATCCCAGAATGTATAAAACGTCCATAGAGGAAGTTATCATAAAAGATTTTCAGGTCAAGGACACAAAGGATCTGACCTATCTTAATATAGAAAAAGACCGGGAGGAGTGCCTGGAACAATTTAGTATGGATTCTTTGGTGCATTACGACCATAGAGAAGAAAATTGTTATTCACGGCTTTATATGATGCCCAGTAGACCCATTACCAAGTTTCATGATGATGTGGTTCGCATTATCCTTCAGGGCTGTAGTGCTGCCCTTTCAAAGCAGATCAACATCCAACGGCTCCAGGATGCCGCCGCCATTGATCCATTAACCGGCTGCTATAACCGCAGGGCGTTCGAGGCGCAGCTTAAAGGACATGCCGCAAGTGCGGGGCGACACGGAAAACCCTTGTCTGTTATTATGTTTGACCTGGATCATTTTAAAGCTGTAAATGACACTTACGGACATTTAGGAGGCGATGAGGTATTAAGGGAGGTCAGCCGGCTGGTTCGCCGGAACATACGCACCGAGGATATTTTTGCCAGATACGGTGGCGAAGAATTTATCGCCATCCTGCCGGAAACCGATCAGGCCCATGCCATAGAACTTGCAGACAGACTCAGACAAAAGATTCTTGCCTTGCCTGTCCCCTTTAGCAATCGTGTCATACGGGTGACGGCCAGCTTTGGCGTGGCACAGTTGGGGGCAGGTGCCGATATCGAAAAACTGATTGAAGATGCCGATTCAATGCTTTATAAAGCAAAATTTAACGGTCGCAATACAGTGATGCCCGGATTGATAAAGGTACATAGGAATGAGACATCCCCATCATTGATTCAGACAAAAAGGTCACTGATCCTGCAATAAAAATCACCAGGAACAATTCTCCGTGTTTGGACGAAAAGTTGCCCATATGCAAGGCGCAGTTGGGGTGACTTTTCGTCCAAACACTACCTGGGATTTTCTTTTCGCCATATTTTTGGACTCTTGTAGCCCTTCCCCTGTGACCACATACCTAACCTTCGATGCCTGGCATAAGCTTCAGCTTTTTTGTAAGGACCGGGGTCAATATTTTTAGGCAATCTGCCTCGGTAGACTTCAGCAAGACCCTGGCGGATCATTATCAGATTAATATTCTGCCCCTGGGAAAAAATTTCCGCCAGAATCCGATTGTATCCGCCGGTACCGTATTGTTTCAACCGGACTTGTTTTCCTTCAATAAGCTGCTGTAAAATTTTTTTTGCCTTTTGGGAATAGGGCTGTCCCTTTTTTTTGTATCCACCGGTTTCCGGGGCATCAATGGCCACCATGCGGATTCGAAATTCAAGATCCTGGCCCTGAACCTGCACGGTATCGCCGTCAAATACCTTTGTAACCATAAAATTGGATTTATCTATGGCAGCACTGACAGCTTCTGGTCTTTGTGTCGCCTGCTCCCCATAAGGTAAACTGACATTGGAAAAGTGCCGGACGCCGTTTTCGTCGACCCAGCTGTAAACATCACATCTGGCATGGGATACGCTTAAAACCATAAGCACGGTCATAAGAAGTTGGATGGCAAGTCGCATGCGTACCCCTATGGCTTTTTCGTCAAGGTCAAGGCGCCCCACTGTTTTTCTTCTCGTTCCCAGTCTATGGAGAATCCCAGAGTGCCGTAATGGGTTTTTAAATTTTCCATTTCCCAGGCCCTGACACCAGAAAGAATAAGGCTTCCGCCAGGTACCAGGATTGAATAAATGTCCGGTGCAATCTGTTTCAGGGTGGGAAATCTTAAATTCGCCATGACAAGGGAAAGGGAAAGCCTTAAATCCTGAGACCTCATAATGTCGTGGATAACCTTTATCCTATTTTCAAGGCCATTGGCTGTAACATTTTGGCGGGCCTCACTAACCGCATTGGGATCTGTTTCCCAGGCCATGCATTGTGACATGCCTGCAAGGCAAGCCCCTATGGCCAGCACCCCTGAGCCCGTACCGATATCTCCTGCCTTACCGCCTTGAAGATGATCTGTCTGCTCTGTTGATAAAAAAAGCCTGTCCAGGGCACCCAGGCAAAGCCGAGTGGTGGGGTGGTGGCCGGTACCAAATGAGATGCCTGGACTTATGCGGATATCTAACTCCCCGGCACCCGCAATGCTTGCTACATCAGGGGGCACAATAAAAAAACGGTCCGTAATCCGGACCGGTTTTGAAAAGCCTTCCATGACATAGGTGGACCCATACAAATCCTGATAGGCCACATCCTGGCTGTCAACCAGGAATTTCAGCACTTTTTTTGCCTGGAATGGTTTCAGTGAAAATTCCCGGCTGATTTCAAAAATATAGGCCCGGGCCGTCAGACGGGCTGTGGCATTATTCAGAATATCAAGGGCACGGTCGCGGTCAAAGGGGACCATATCCCTCTTTTTCGAGCAGTCTTGTATACCATTGCCCAAAATCAAACATCCCCCTGATTTTTTCTTCTTCATTTATGATGCCAAGACACATTTCAAGAGCGCCTTGGGCATAGCTATTGGAATATTCATCCGCATCAATGGCAGTGAGAAACTCCCGGATTAGCTGCTGGGAGGTCCGTTTGGTTTTATCCTTGCGAATATCAATGGGATCTTTTGGTTCCTGGAACGGATCCCATTGGTCATATCCCGTTTTCATGATTTGTTTCTGGCCCCGTTTTCCCATGGCATCGAAAATGGCCTTTTTTCTTTCTTTAATTTCTTCGGGGGAGAACTGTGTTTCAGCCATCTTTTTTTACTCCAAGAAATTCGTCGTTAAACAGGGTGACCATGGCCATGGATACAGGGATAAGCAATTCATGCATCCGGATATTGGTCGAGTTAATGTCTTTTACCAGTTCTGCAGACAAAAGCTGTAGCTGGGTGTATATCTTGTCCATGTTCAGGGTGGGATAGGCCTTACCCTGGACAAAGTTGGTCCGCCCACAGATATGGGAGGCCCCTGCCGTGGAGGTGGGAATGCCGTATACCCTGCAGGTAATTGGCCGGTGCTCGTACATCAGGCACAAATTGTTTTCACCCAGAAGGGGACAGCGGACCCGTTCCTGGGACATTTTTCCCACAATTTCAAGCTGGTCAGCCCCGTCCTTGACTTTTTTGTAGGCATCCCGTTTCATTTTGGCCAAAGCTCGGTCTGTTTTATCGGCAATGGCAATGAGATTTGCTTTTTCAGTACCTGAAAATTTTTCATTAAATTTGTGATTCAGGTACAGCGCTTCGATCAGGGTCAGGTCAAAAATGGCATAGCAGCAGTCCGAGCATTTTTCCCTGCAGAATACCTCTTTGGAGAATTCTTTTTTTACCCGGTCAAAGACCTGGTCCACCATGCTGACGACCGCTTCGTATTTTACAAAATGTTTATCTAAATCCATGGGTATACCTTTACTTACCAATGCAGAAATTATTAAAAACAGCATCAAGGATATCCGGTGGCGCAGTGTCCCCGGTAATTGTCCCGAGATGGTCAATACAATTTTTAACGTCCAGTGCCAAGGTTTCTTCCTCCTGACCGTTTTCAAGCCCTTCCATCATCGTGGTTATATGTGATAGGGCCTGGACTAGAGCGTTTTTGTGCCGAAGATTAGGGATGACTGCATCATCTCCAATTTCGAGGTTGCCGATACATCTTTCCAGAAGCTTAGTTCTGAGCGTGTTTATACCTTGTCCTGTGAGTGCGGAAACTTCCACGGGGCTTGTGTCGGCATATGTTGAAGGCAGTTGGGGTAGATCAAGCTCATCTGCCAGGTCCATTTTATTGATGGCAAAAATGACTGGTTTATCGTCCGGAAGGGTCGTTGATACGGTTTTTTCGGGAAAGGGTTTTCCCGGTTCAATTACATACAGGACGATATCGGCAGCTTCTATTTGATCCCTGGCCTTTTCAATACCGATGATCTCCACAAGATCATCGGTTTGGTGGATGCCGGCGGTATCAACAATGACAAAGGGAATGCCTTCAATGATCAGGCTGTCTTCAATAGGATCCCGGGTGGTCCCGGGGACAGCCGTGATAATTGATTTTTCCTTTTCCAGAATCCGGTTCATGATGCTGGATTTTCCAACATTGGGCTCTCCGCAAATTGCCAGGCGTATGCCGGTTTTTAAAAAACAGGCATCCTTGTGCTGCTGGATAAGTCCCCCAATTTTATCTGCAATCAACTGAAGTTCGGCTTTATCCCGGCTGGTGTATGAAAATGCGCCGGCATCATCGGGGAAATCAATGGCGGCCTCAAGTCGGGCCAGAAACTGGGTCAAGCCGGATATCATGTTCCGGATACTTTGGCCAAGCATACCAAGGTTCTGGGAGGCGGCAAACTTCAGAGAAGAATTCGACCGCGCATTAATGATGTCTGCAACAGCCTCGGCCTGGGTCAGGTCAATACGGCCGTTTAAAAAGGCTCGCCGGGTAAATTCTCCGGGTTCCGCCGGGCGTGCGCCATGGCTGAACAGCAGGTCTAAAATACGTCGCAGCACAATGGTGCCCGAATGTGCCTGGATTTCCATAACATCCTCGGCGGTATAGGAACGCGGAGCTTTCATGGGAACGACAAGCACTTCGTCAATAGTTGTCTCTCCGTCACAGATAAATCCGTGGCTTACCCTGTGGGAAATGAATTGCGGGGCTTTTTTTTCCACATCAGCCGGTGTCTTGGAAAAAATTTTAGCTGCCAGATCAAAGGACTGTGGCCCTGAAATCCGGATAACACCGATGCCGCCGCTTCCAAACGGGGTGGCTATTGCAGCAATTGTATCTGTCATTTACTTTTTGAACCGCTTTTTTCCCCTGTAGGTATTGCGTTTTTTGGGGAAAATAACTAGACGTCTATAATAGCCGTCCCCCATGCTCTGGGTGCGAACTTGAGCATCTTCCTTGAGGGCAAGGTGGACAATACGGCGGTCCTGGGCGCTCATCTGGTTGATGGTGGCAGGTCGTCCGGTTTTTTTTGCCTTTTCCGCCATTTTCAAAGCCAGGTGCTTTAAATTCGCCTTCCGGGTCTCCATATAGCCTTCAATGTCAACTTTGACTCTGACACGGGATTCGCTTTGGCGGTTTATTATTTTATCGGTAAGAAACTGCATGGCGTCCAAAGTTTGACCCTTGCGGCCAATCAGGATGCCGGTATTTCCGCCATTTATCTGCAGGGTCAGTTTGTTCTCTTGGGTGATGGCTTCAACATGGGCGTCTTCGGTGATCAGGTCTGCCATTTTTTGTACCGTTTTGACGCCCAGGTCAATGGATGCCTGGGAGACCGGCTCCGGTGCTGGTTCTTCTTTGATCGGTCTTTCTGACCTAGGTGCCGGGCGGGCATCCCACCGGCCGGTATCTTCCTCTTCAAGTTTAGGATCGTTTTCAGAATTCTGAAATTTATTCTCCTGGCCGGCAGGTGACGCTTTGTGCTCTTTTTCTTTTATTGGCTTTGGTTTCGGTGCCGGTTTTTTTGGGGCCTGTGCGGCTTGTTTGGGTTGTGGCTTGGGTTTGTCCTGGTTTTGTCCAAAGGCCTCATCCACAATTGAGAGAATGCCATCCTTGTCTTCCTTGGCTTGTTGTGTCTTAGCCGGAACTGTCACCCGGATCCGGGCGTCTTTGCGACCGACAATACCAAAAATACCGGTTGTTCCGGTTGATATCACATCATATTTTAACTCTTTTTGGGGGATATTAAGTTGCCTACAGGCCGACTCAATGGCGGAATTGACATTCTTTCCGGTAAATTCAAGAGGTTGGTTCATTCGTCCTCCTTAGGCTAAGATCTTTTGTGTGTAATACTGCTGCCCCATTGAAATGATGTTGTTGACAAACATGTATAGAACCAGTCCTGCCGGAAAGTTAATAAACAGAACGGTCATGAATATGGGCATAAGCATCATCATTTTTGCCTGCATAGGATCTCCGGCCGTGGGCGTCATTTTCTGCTGGAGCAGGAAAGATGCGCCCATGAGAAGTGTCAGCACAGGGATTCCGTAAGGGGCGTCCATAAACGGGATGGAAAAATTAAAGTGAAACAGGCGGTCCGGACCAGACAAATCCTGAATCCATCCCACAAATGGCGCGTGGCGCAGCTCAATGGCCATGTAGAGCATACGGTACAAAGCAAAGAAAATGGGCATCTGCACCAGCAACGGCAGGCATCCGGAAGCCGGGTTGACTTTGTAGGTTTTATACAATCCCATGATTTCCTGATTCATGCGTTGCTTGTCGTCTTTGTATTTTTCCCGGATCTCCATCATCAAAGGCTGTACTTTTTTCATTTCGTTCATGGACTTGTAGCTTTTGGTGCCCAATGGCCAGAATATCAGTTTGATGAAGATGGTCAGAAGAATGATGGCCACCCCATAATTGGGGATGATGTCATGAATGAAGTTCATAGCAATAAGCAGCGGCTTGGCTATAATGTCAAAAAAACCAAAATTAACGGATTTTTTCAGCAGATTGTCATATTGGCTCAAGATTTTATGACTTTTGGGGCCCATGTACAAAGTAAAAGACTGCTGATTTTGTTTTTCGGGATCCAGTCGGGGCATTTGGGTAACCAATCGGTTGGTTACAACCTCATTGGCAAAGGAGAGCTTCAATGTGGCGTCTTCCGGGGTATCCGGCATCACCGCCGTCAGAAAATAACGGCTGGTGTACCCGGTCCAGCCCACAATTCCTGAATAGGTATCCTTGTCTACAATATCCTTGGGTTTGATCGTGATAAATTTGTTGTCAAGGTAAGCCACCGGCCCTTCATATGCAAACCGGGAGCGAGACTTGATATCGTCATTGAAATGACCGGGGACGCTAATACTGATGCCGTCGTTGACCGGCATGTTTGAGCCGTTTTGAACAATAATGTCACAGTGGATAAGGTAGGAGTCCGCCCTGAAAGTCAATACTTTTTTTACAGTAATGCCGTCCGGGTTTGTCCAGGAAAAGGTAAGGTTTTTTTCTCCCTGGTTCAGAGAAATATCCGTGCTGTCTGCATCGGATGAGAAAACCGCATCTGCCAGTCCCCTGATACTTGACTGGGCAGTATCGATGGCAAAGATACCCCCGGTAATATCTGCAAGTTCTTTAGCCACCAGTTGTTTTGCAGGAGCCCCCTCATCGTTGGTTTCCTTATAATCATTGAGGGTCAGGCTTGTTACCGCCGCTTTATGTTCATTGACGGCAATAGTGTAGTAAGGGGTGGACAGCGTAATGGTACGAAAGTCCCGTAAACTGGTTTGGGATGCCGGGGCCGGGGCCGGCGCAGGTACTGTCTCTGGGGTGAAGTCCGAAATTTGGGCAGCATCGGATTCAGGCGAATTCATCGTTTGTAACGGGGTGTCCTGTTCTTGATTATTCGGCTGGGGTGCAGGGGCGAAAAAAAATTGATAGCCCAAAAGGACTACAACTGACAGCGCCACAGCTAAAAATAATCGTTTTTGCTCATCCATCTTCTCTCCTAAAAACAAGGGGGTTGTTTTAAAACAAAAAAGAAAGAGGAAAGCAGGTAACGTTTAACAGATTGTTTTTAAAGCTGGTTTAAGGGACCGGATCATAACCGCCAGGTCGGAACGGGTGGCAGCGCAATACTCTTTTTATTGCCAAAATGCTGCCTTTTATGCTGCCATATTTTTGAATCGCTTCCAGGGCGTAGTGCGAACACGATGGCTCATATCTGCAATGGGTACCAAGGAGCGGCGATATAAAAATCTGATAAAACCTGATCAATATGGATAACAGCTGTCTGATCATTTATGCCAATGCAATCTTTTCAAAAAGTTTATTAAGCTTTTCATTAATCTGTTTATTGGACAGTGCTGTCAGACCTTTTCTTGCAATTATGCTGATGTCATTTGTTCCGGATACAAAATCTTTCCTGTGTCTGAAATACTCTCTTACAAGCCTTTTTATTCTGTTGCGCGCGACTGCATTCCCCACTTTTTTAGATACGGTAATTCCAATTCGATTGTTTTTTTCTGTTCCCTTGGAAACAGCAGCTATAAAATAGCTGGTTCGTATCTTTCTACCATGTTGTGAAAGCTTTAAAAATTCGGCCCGTTTTCGGAGCCGTGCATCTTTGGGTAAAGAATAGTTACTCAATACACCCCTAAAAGATTTAAACCGTGGTCAGTCTTTTTCTGCCTTTGGCCCGTCTGGCATTGATGATGCGTTTGCCGCCCGGGGTGGACATTCTTTTCAGGAATCCGTGTTTTCTGGTTCTTTTCCGGTTGCTTGGCTGATAAGTGCGTTTCATAAAATTTTCTTCCTTGTCCTATTTTGTTATTAGTTATTAATATTAATTGGCTAAACTACAATAAACATGAAATATTAATCCATATCTTTGTTAATGTCAATCCTCTCCTTTGGAAGGTTTCGGGGAAAGAGATTCAAATATGTGGTATTCCTCAATATGGTAATGGGGTTCCGGGTAAATGGAAATGGGTTTTGAAAACTGTGATTCAAGAGAAACCCGTAGGTGGTTTTCGCTGCCGTGGAACAACTGGGCAATTTCAGGATGCACTTTTACCGTGAACCTGTTGCCCATCATATCCTTTGCTTCAGCAGCCAGGTCTCTGTAAATTTTGTAGCAAATGGATTTGCCCGACAGCAGATAGCCGTTTCCATTACAATAAAAACAGGGCTCGCAAAGGGTTCGGGTCAGATTGCGCCGGGTGCGCTTGCGCGTCATTTGGACCAGGCCAAGTTCGGTAAGGGGGAGAATATTGGTCTGGCTTTTATCCTTTTTCATGGCGTCGTGCATCTGGGCCATAACCTTGTCCTTGTGGGCGTTTTTACGCATGTCAATAAAATCAATAATGATAATCCCGCCGATATTGCGCAGCCGGACCTGGTATGCAATTTCCTTGACCGCTTCCAGGTTGGTTTTCAGAATGGTTTCATCAAAGTTTCGTTTGCCCACATAGCGTCCTGTGTTCACGTCAATGGCAACCAGTGCTTCGGTTTGCTCAATGACAATATACCCACCGGATTTGAGCCAGACCTTTTTTTTAAGAGCCCGGGTGATGTCTCCTTCAATATTGTATGCATCGAAAATGGGTTCTTTTCCCTGGTACAGCTCAACAGACAAATTAACGTCCGGCATCAGTTTTTTTAGAAAATTATGGACGCTTTCGTACTCTCTTTTTGAATCAATAATTAATTTATCCGCTTCATTAGCCAGAAGATCCCTGACCGCGCGGAAGGTGGCATTCAAATCTTTGTAAATCAGGGCTGTGGCCGAGGTGGTTCGATCTCTTTCCTGGATATCCTCCCAGGTATTGTTTAAAAATTCGATCTCTTTTGACAAGGTGTCTGCATCAATGTCCTTGGCCTGGGTCCTGAAAATATAGCCGAAATTGTTTTTGCGCAGGCCTTTGAGCATGTCCCGCAGCCGGGTCCGTTCGGTCTCGTCCGTGATCCGCCTGGAAATGCCGATGTGGTCCACCGTGGGCATAAGCACCATATACCTGCCGGCCAAAGAAATATGGGTGGTGACCCGTGGGCCTTTAGACCCGATGGATGATTTGGCGACCTGAACCAAAATCTCTTGGCCTTCCACAAGCAGTCCCTGGATGGCGCATTCCGGTGCAGGGGCTTTCCAAGACTCGGACTCTTCGTCCATTTCATCAACACTCAGACCATCCTCTTGTTCTTCTGCATCCGCGTCCTGTTCCAGTTGTCTGCAGAATTTTAGGCTGGCGGAATCCAGCACATCATCCACATAGAGGAACGCTGCCTGGTCAAATCCGATATCTACGAACGCCGCCTGCATACCCGGCAGTACCCGCTGGACCCTGCCTTTATAGATATTTCCTGAAATACTTGTGTCATCCCTGCGTTCATTAAAGACTTCGACAATGGTCCCGTTTTCCAGCAGGGCGACCCGGGTTTCATGGGGAGCACAATTGACAACAAGCTCTTTGAGCATAATAAATCCTTATGATCTACATTACATTAACTCTTTATTTTTTTTATTCTTGCATCCTTTAAAACTGTTTCATCAACACCAAATCCGCTGCCCAGAAGTTCTGCAGGCCTGACGATGCGCGCATTATAGGGCGTCAGCGTCACTTCAAGGCAAACAGGGGAAATCATCCGGATGGATGAAAGTGCTTTTCGTAAATCTGTTCTTCGAATTTTACCCTTTTTGCTGATATCTTCAACCATAAATTCAGGCAGGGCCAGAAACCGGTCCAGTTCAGGTTGACCTATACAGGGTGTTGCAAATGTTATTAGATAGGTGTCCTGGGTAGATTGGTTTTCTATTGATTTACGGAAAAGTCCACAGTTGGTAATCTCAATGCCCCGGGGGAGTTGGCCGTTTAAAGATTTCATGATCTTGTGGGGCTTTAAGCCTTTTTCAAGATAGATGTAAAGGCCCTCTTCTTCGCTTTCCATCCCAAGGGGCAGGGCGGTGGCAAAGGACATGCGCATGGACGGGTTAAAACCCTTGGAGTATTTTACGGCAAAACCTGTGCGCTTGACTGCTCGCTGAAAAATAGTGGCCATTTCCAGGTGTCCGAAAAACCGCGCATCGTTCAATTTGGAAAATTTTAATTCATATTTGATGAACGCGTCGTCCGGCAGACGGTCCACCTGGGCTTCAATTCGTTTATCCGCAGTTTTATCCAAAAGCGATTCCTGACCGGCCCTGCTTTTTTGAACCACGGGGGCAATGGTTTTAAAGTTGCAAATGCCGCACCCGGTACAGGTGTTCTCCCGGCAGTCCGGTGTCAGGGCCATCTCTTCGGCTTTTTTTAATTCGCTTTCCAGGAATTCTTTTTTAATTCCGGCATCGATGTGGTCCCAGGGCAATGGTTCTCCAGGCGTTCTTGGGCGGGTGGTATAAAAGGCCGGATCAATGCCTGTGGCCTCAAAGGCTTGCTCCCACAGGCTGAAATTGAAGCGATCGCTCCATCCGTCCAGGCGGCACCCCAGTTCAAATGCCTTGACCAGAAGCGGTGAAAGACGCCGGTCTCCTCTGGCCCATACCCCTTCCAGAAGACTCATCTTCGGATCCTGCCATTTGAGCTTGACCTTAGGATGCCGCAAATTGTCTTTGAGATACTGCAACTTTTCAAGGGTCTGCTCCAGAGTCATCTGGGCATGATTCTGGAACGGGGTGTGGGCTTTTGGGATAAAACAGGTAACAGAGGCATTGATCATCTGTTTTCCCTTGGTATAGGTGGAGGCCAGGCGCCGGGTAAGGTCGGCAATGCCTTGGATGTCGTCCATCTGTTCAAAGGGAAGGCCTGTCATGAAGTAGAGCTTGATATTTTTCCAGCCCAAGGCCAGGGCATTCTCAACAGTTTTTTCAATGCTCTCTTCGGTGAGGTTTTTATTGATGATGTCCCGCAGGCGCTGGGTCCCGGCTTCGGGTGCAATGGTAAAGCCGGTTTTGCGTACACTTTTAATCAGCTCCATGAGCTGGGGGGTCAGTTTTTCCGCCCGGATGGACGGCAGGCTGATGGAATTGCACTGGCCCTTGCTCAACAGCAGAAGTTCTTCCATGAGTACAGCAAGTTGCGAATAATCTCCTGTGCTCAAAGAGAGAAGAGAAATGTCAGAGTACCCTGTGGTTTCCAGTGAGGTTTTGGTTATTTTAAGAAGGTCTTCCAGGCTTCGTTCTCGCACGGGTCTGTAAATCATCCCGGCCTGGCAGAACCTACAGCCCCTGGAGCATCCCCTGGCGATCTCCAGGCGCAGGCGGTCATGGACCGGTTTCCCGAATGGCACAATGGGTGAAATGGGAAAATCGGCAAAGGTCAATTCCGGCACGATGGCCCGCTTGACCCGAGCATGGTCCTCATATAGTGGCGTCAGAATCTGGTGGCCTGCGTTATTCTTGGATACTGTAAAAAAAGACGGCACATACACGCCCTCAATTTGGGAAAGCATCCGGAGTAAAGTTTTTTTGTTGCCGTCCCCCTCTTTTTTAAATCGTATAACGGTATCTGCCACCTGGGTGATCGACTCTTCCCCGTCCCCGATGATAAAGGCATCGAAAAAATCAGCCAGGGGTTCGGGGTTGAAGGCGCAGGGGCCGCCGGCAATGATCAACGGAAAGTTTTCATCCCGCTGCTCCGCGTAAAATGGGATTCCGGACAGATCAAACAGGGTCAGGATATTGGTGAAATTGAGCTCATACAAAAGGCTGACACCGATGATATCGAACTGGTCCAGGGGGATTCGGCTTTCCATGGAAAGACAGGGCACTTCTTTTTCCCGCATCAGGGCTTCCATGTCCGGGGCCGGGGCAAAAAATCGTTCTGCTGCAATGTCTTCCCGGTTGTTGAGGATGGAATAAAGGATTTGAAGCCCAAAGTGGGATGTGCCGATTTCATATAAGTCCGGAAAGGCCAGGGCAAAGGTCAGATCAACCTGGGACAGGTCTTTTTTGACGGTGTTGATTTCACTGCCGGAATACCGGGTCGGGGTCTGGACCCGGTTAAGGATGTATTGATAATTTTGTTCGTGCATGATACTGATTTTATTTATATTCTAACCTTTACTTTGTCTATTTGAAAATCAACAATTATATATTTTTGAAACGGAAATTGCAATGAAAAGAACCAAGATAAAGGCTGTGTTGGACATGGCCGCTTCGCCCGGTGAGGTCTTTGTACAAGGATGGGTTCGGACCAAAAGAGATGCAAAAGATTTTAGTTTTATTGAGCTCAATGACGGATCCTGCCTGGCCAATATCCAGGTGATTGCTGGAAATGACCTGGCTGAATACGGTCAGGTGGAAAAATTGACCACAGGGTCTGCGGTCGGCGTAACCGGGACACTGGTGGCATCCCCAGGCAAGGGCCAGAAATGGGAAATCCAGGCCACTGCCGTGGATGTGATCAGCATCGCACCGGAAAACTATCCATTGCAGAAAAAGCGGCATACCGACGAATTTTTACGCACAATTGCCCACCTGCGGCCCCGAACCAACAAATACGGGGCCGCTTTCAGGATCAGATCCCGGATGGCCCAGGCCATACATATCTTTTATCTGGACAAAGGGTTTTATTATCTACACTCCCCGTTACTCACAGGTTCTGACTGCGAGGGTGCAGGCGAAATGTTCCGGGTGACGGGTCTGGACCCGGCAGATGTGCAAAAACAGGGGAAGATGGATTTTTCAAAGGACTTTTTCGGCCGGGAAGCCAATCTTACCGTGTCCGGCCAGCTCTCGGCCGAAATGTTTGCCCTGTCCCTGGGTGATGTCTATACCTTCAGCCCGGCTTTCAGGGCGGAAAATTCCAACACACGCCGCCATGCCGCAGAGTTCTGGATGCTGGAGCCGGAGATGGCCTTTTGTGATCTTGACGGGGATATGGATCATGCCGAAGAGTTGGTTAAATACCTGGTCAACCATGCCATGGAGTATTGTAAAGAGGATCTGGATTTGTTCACGCGCTTCGTGGACAAAACCCTGGGGGCGCGCCTGGAAACCCTAATCAGCAAACCCTTTGCCCGGCTCTCTTACACCGACGCCGTGGATATTTTAAAAAAAAGCGGCAAAAAATTCGAATATCCGGTTGAGTACGGTATTGATTTGCAGTCTGAACACGAACGGTTTCTGGCCGAAGAGCATTTTAAAACTCCGGTATTTCTTATCAATTATCCAAAAGAGATCAAACCTTTTTATATGCACATGAACGACGACGGCAAAACCGTGGCGGCCATGGATCTTTTGGTCCCGGGCATCGGCGAGCTCATTGGGGGCAGCCAGAGAGAGGAGCGTTTAGACTCCCTGGAAGCCCGAATGGATGAGATAGGCCTTGATAAAGATGCATACTGGTGGTACCTGGATTCCCGCAGGTTCGGCACCGTGCCCCACGCGGGCTTCGGCATGGGTTTTGAGCGGTTTTTGATGATGATCACCGGGATCTCCAATATTCGGGATGTGATTGCATTCCCGAGAACCCCAGGTGCCATTGATTTTTAATCCATGCCGAATAAATTTAAAAAGATGAATTGTCCAGTAGACAGAACAACATTAAAAGAAACTGCTGTTGAAAATGTTATTTTACAGCAGTGCCCAAAATGTGGTGGGCTTTGGCTACCTCCGACCGCTTTAAAACAGTTTTACCAATTGCATGGAATAGACTTTTCATCTTTAAAGGATAATCTTGATAAAAATACCTGCAACATCAACAAGCAGATATTATGCCCATCAGATAATTTCCGTATGACTCTTTATCCATTCCATGGTCTAGAGATTGATATTTGTACTTCATGCTGGGGAATATGGCTTGATGGGGGTGAGTTGGAACTGATACTTAAAAAAACAAAAAAATTTTGGGGAGAAATGGCGTTAGATTTTGGTTGCGAATGTGTGGAAGAAACTTCACCTGATATATTTTTTTGTGTCGGAGACATAATCGTTGAAGGTAGCAAGGAAATTATTGAGTTCATCATGGATGCCATTTCTTCTTTATAGTTCGTGCCCGACCGAAAACCGTAAATTTTGCCGATTACGGCGTTGGTCCCAAATTTTAATCCTCGAAATACGCCTTGTATTACTCCGGTTAAAATTTGCGCCCGCCTTGTACTCAACAAAATTTTCAGGTTTTCGTTCAGACAATAGTTAGGGCGTCAAGTCGATTTTGGGCTTATTTTATCGATTCGGCCAGTTAAAGATCCATCCCTGTCTTCTTTCAGAGAAAAGTTATGAACATTGGAATATACATTTATGATGACGCTGAAGTTTTGGATTTTTCAGGTCCCTTTGAAGTTTTTACTACCGCATCCAGAGTCTGTCCTGATAACGAGCCGTTCAATGTGTTCCTGGTCGGTGAGACCCAAAATGCCGTTCGGGCCAGGGGTGGATACCAGGTTAGCCCTCACTACGATATTTCCAACCATCCTGTTATCAACCTTTTAATTGTGGCTGGCGGCGTCCCGGATCAGGAGCTTCAAAAGCCCTGTGTCCTGAAGTGGATTAAGAATCAGTCCGAACAGGCACAGTATACGGCGTCTGTCTGCACCGGGGTTTTTCTTCTGGGTGCAGCCGAGGTCGTGACTACCCAGAATGTTACCACTCACTGGGAAGATATTTCGGCTTTACAGCAGCAATTCCCCAAACTTCAGGTTCATCGGGATGTCCGGTGGGTGGAAGACGGTAATATTTTTACCTCCGCCGGCATCTCGGCCGGTATAGATATGAGCTTGCATCTGGTAAAAATACTTCATAGCCCGACACTGTCCGAAAAGACCGCCCGGCAGATGGAATATGAACCCGGGTAGCGGACAATAAGCATTTCTTACATGCAGTTAACACGGATTTAGCCTTAAAATGAACTGGACACCTATGGGGGAATTGGTTATCTTTTCTATTTTGCTGCCTTTGGGCGCAGCATAAATGTTAATGGAAAAAACGCGGCTGGAATAAAATTATGAAGATTACCGTATTAGACTATGGGGCCGGCAATGTCCGCAGCCTGATCAATGCTGTGGAAAAGATGGGCGGCAGCATTAAAATGGTTGAGAAACCTGAAGATATCCTGGCAGCTGAAAGGCTGATTTTCCCCGGTGTGGGCAATTACGGGGCCATGCTTGAAATCCTCCATGAGCGGGGATTTGTTGAGCCCCTGCGCCAATATCTCAATGCTGACCGGCCGTTTCTGGGTATCTGTGTGGGTATGCAGGCCCTGTTTGAAGGCAGTGAGGAAGAACTGGTCGCCACCAATGAGAGTATTGGTTTTTTCAAGGGCCGGGTGAAACGCTTTAGAACAGAACTGTCAGTGCCCCACATCGGGTGGAACGGTATCCATATCAAACAGGATTCGCCTTTTCTTGACGGGGTGGATCCGGATACAAAATTTTATTTTGTTCACTCCTACCATATTGTGCCGGAGAACCCCGATGTTATTCTGACTACCACCACCTATGATTACCCCTATGCCTCGGCTGTCCAGCAGGGCAATGTGATCGGCACCCAGTTTCATCCGGAAAAAAGCGGAGCTGCCGGCATGACGCTGCTTGATAACTTCATTCACTCCGACAGTCTGAAAGCCCGGGGTTCCGCGGATATACCATCCAAAGGCCTGTCGAAAAGGGTAATTGCCTGTCTTGATGTCCGGTCCAATGACAACGGGGATTTAGTGGTCACCAAGGGGGATCAGTATGACGTCAGGGAAGAGGGCAGTGTCAGGAATCTTGGTAAACCCGTGGCATTGGCCAAAAAATATTACGAGCAGGGTGCTGACGAGATCACCTTTCTAAATATCACAGGATTCAGGGATTTCCCTCTGGAGGATATGCCCATGCTTAAGGTTTTGGAAGAAACCTCGAAGCAAGTGTTTGTGCCTCTGACGATTGGCGGCGGTATCCGGGAATTTACAGATGCCCAGGGACGGCACTATTCGTCCCTGGATGTTGCGGCCAGGTATTTCAGGGCGGGTGCGGATAAGATCTCCATTGGATCTGATGCGGTTCATATCGCCATGGCATACCTTGAATCAGGCCTGAAAACAAAGAAATCAGCCATTGAAGAGATCTCAAGAGTCTACGGGGCCCAGGCTGTGGTGATTTCTGTTGATCCCCAAAGGGTATGGGTCGCTTCTCCGGAAGATGAGCCTAAACACCATGTGGTCAAGGTGACCTCCGGTGAAAAAGGCCCCAATGGAGAGGCATATTGCTGGTACCAGTGTACGGTAAGCGGGGGGCGAAAAGCCATGGATCTTGATGCGGTCGCCCTAGCAAAAGCCTGTGAAGAACTTGGGGCCGGTGAGATTCTGCTCAACTGCATAGATAAAGACGGGACAAACTCGGGGTTTGATCTGGACTTGATCAATGCTGTGCGCAGCAACGTCACCATCCCGGTGATTGCCTCGTCCGGTGCCGGGTGTGAAGCTCATTTTGCCGAAGTGTTTAAATTTACCAAGGCTGAAGCGGCATTGGCTGCGGGGATTTTTCATCGGGAAGAAGTGCCTATTCAGTCGGTGAAACAGCATCTTGCCGAACAGGGCATTGAGGTGCGAAAGTAATCGTGGATACGAATTAAGGATATTGGGGAATGTTTTTTATCCTAAAGGGCCGCTTTCCATTGGGAGGCGGCCTTAGGATTCATTCAAAATTTATTTTACATTTCATGCATCTCATCTTCAGGCCATCTTTAACAGCGCTTCTACTTCTTCCATCCGGCCGGTGAATTCCGCGATAATTTTTAATGTATCTTCGGCTGAAATGCCGATATGCTCCATGGCTTGCCGGTGGAATCGATACGCAAGGCCGTCCGCCCCTACGCCCATGCCCATCATCATGCATATGCAATCGGCCAGATAGACCACAGCAATATCCTTGTCTCTGACCATGGTCTCGCTGGTCAGATGATGGTTGCGAATGATACCGACCATTTTCGGGGAGAATTTCCACATTTTGGCAATCATACCACCAAGCTCGGCATGATTTACGCCAATAATCTGCTTTTCTGCCTCCATAAAACTGAAGTTCTCATTGACAACCAGATTATAAATTTTTTCAAAGGCATCCTGGACAAATTTATCCAGAACGGTTTTACCGATATCCTTGAGAAGCGAGGCTGTGAATATATAGTTTTTATTTGACAGATTTAACTGGCTGGCCACCTGCTTTGCAATGAGGGCAGACGATACGGAGTATTTCCACAACGCGCCCTCGTGCAAATCATAACCTTTCTGTGTGCCTTTGGTTATCTGCGCGCTTACCTTGAGCATTACCAAGTCCACAAGTCGATCTGTACCGATCATCGTGGCTGCTTCCTGGATAGTTTCAGCGGGATGTTTTAAACCAAAGTATGCGGAATTAGCCGTTCGAAGGGTCTCTGCGGTAATGGCAGGATCGTATTGAATGATTTTGGTGATATCTTTCATGGATGCATTGGGGTCATCCACGACGCCTAAAAGGGAAGTGACCACGGCAGGGATGGGCTTTAGATTTTTTATTTCCTTGATCAGTACTTGCAGGCTGGTCATAACTGCACCTCCCCTAATCCGGATGTTTTCAGATAAATGTTTCCGGAGGTGATTTCCATTTTTATTGTTCTGTTTGAATACCCCCCCACAGCCTGTTTCCAGATAGAAACATTGTTTTTGTTTAATATCTGCATCAGCGCTGAATAGTTTTGTCTGCCAAGATTAAAAATACCTTCCTGCTCCATAATTTCGGAGCCGCCTGCAACAAAAACTTTGATTCTGGATTTTTCGGCACCTAGTGCATATATTTGTTTGAACAGCTCTGGAATGCCGGTATCAGCGAACATAAACGGATTGCTTTTTGCCTTTACAGGATCAATAGCGGAGTTCGGGAGCATATAGTGAAGCATCCCCCCTACTTTGATTTGGGGGTCATATATTGCAAGCCCGATGCATGAACCAAGGGAGTATGTCACAATGGTATCACCGGTTCGGTTGCTGACTTTCATATCTGCTACACCTACGATGTGTTCCATGTTACCTCGATTTTTTTAAATGAGTGCCGGCGGGATGCGTTCTCATAAAGTAGAGATTATCAAAATAGTTCTATTTCCATTAAATTTTCAAATCGTTTTTTTACTTTTAAATTCAATTTTTTTGTCCGCCGCAAATCGTAAACCAAACTGTAAATTTTTTAGTTCAAAAGATTAAATTTTAACCTCGTGGGACTTGGTCGAGTCTTTTTTTTTGAGAGGGCTTTTTCTCCAAAACAATCGGCCAAGTTCCACGATGAAACAACGGAGCAAGAGCCATTGAGTCAGAAGTTTTTTATATTTCGCAAACCCTTTATCTTTTATATCATTGTTTAAATTTTTGTCAATTAGCGTTTACCTACCAACCAAGGCAATCACAGGAAAAATTGGTATAATTTTTATAAATTTTAATTGCTAAATATATTCCAAAAGTATCATTGCTCCCTTTCGTACCTTAATAGAAAAATATTCCATATTGGGGCACCATGTTTTGTCAATGGCCGGACTGCTACCGGTAGCAGTCCAAGCGTCTGTGTGGTCAGCCCATGGTCGTTATTAGACTTCTTTTCTCAGTAATTCAAGAAAGTTTTCAAGCGTGTCAATAAGGTCTGCTTTGGTATCTGCGGTCATAACGATACCGCCTTTTCGGGAGCTGATATTTGAAGGGAGTGGGAAGTTAAACGTCATCGGGGATCGTTTTGTTTGTTCTTCGCGAGGTGTTGATTTTAATCGGTTACAATGGTTTTGAATTTCTCTGCGGGACATCTCTTGTTCTACGGCGCTGACAACAAAAGCATTAAAGGTGTCAACGGATGGGAACAATTCTCTGTGGCGATGGATGAGAATTGCTTTTGAACGTCCAAGTCGGTCTATATTCTTTTGTATGATTTCAGGGGTCTCAAGCAGTTTGGCGATATCGTGAATTGATCGTTCTGAAAGCCCTGTAATATTAATGATATCATCTATTTTAAATGATTCTTTTTTTAATTTTACGATGGCATTGGCTCGATCAATGTCATTAAGATTTTTTCGCTCTTCATTTTCTATAATGGATATGCGGTGGGCTTCCTGATCGGAAAGCGTCTCATAGACAAACGCCTTGATGGTGGGGGTACCGATTTTTTGTAGTGCCCGGGCGCGCCTGAATCCGCAGATCAACTGATATTTGTTTTGTTTTTTTCGTACTATGGCGGGGATTTTTTGACCGTCTTTTTTTAGCGATTCTACCAGTGGCGCCAGGTCCCTGGTGACCCGGTATTCAAACTGGGTGTCATCGAAGTCGATTTGTGACAAAGGGATATTTTTAATGTCATCCTGTGTGATAATGCTGTTTAGCATTTTTTCTCCAAAGGATTCCTTAAACTGGTCGCCAAAAGTCATTTTACCCCCCATCTGAATTCAATGATCAGTTTTATAATATCTTCAGCGCTTTTCAAATGGTGCTCAAAAATAGATTGATAATTGGCTGAGGCTTCAATGAACTTGGTGTTGATGCGGATGGTGCTGTCTGCCATTCTATCATTGAAGGTGCTTTGGAGAAGTTTATTGCTTTCACTGGAAATTTTAGTTCGGTTGTCAAGTTTGTTTAACAGTACTTTTACGATCGGTTCCTGGCTCAATATTCGTTTTAACGCAGCAATTTCTTTAAAAATGATACCCATGTTCTCCAGGCTCAGAGAACCTGGTTCGACGCAGATATAGATATTTGTGGAAACAATGACTCCCAGCACAGCCAGAAGGCCGAACGTTGAGGGCGGGGTGTCTATGATAATGACGTCAAAATCGTTTTTGATCTCATCCAGATCCTCTTCAAATTTTCCCAGAGTTGCCAGATCATATTTAGCAGTATTAAAATTGAATAGAATCATGTTTGAAGGGATGAACTTCAGGTTGTCTATCTGGGTATCGCATATGAGATCGGAAAGTCCTTTTTCCCCTGTCAGGTAATTGTAAAATGATTTTTCAAAATTGTCTTTGCCGCTTACAATGACTGTTCCGTTTGCCTGGGGATCAAAGTCAAGAAATAGTACTTTTTTACCGGAGAGCGCCAACCCCGCAGCCATGTTTGTGGATAATGTGGTTTTGCCGACACCTCCTTTGATATTCATGAACGTTGCGATCTGTTTTGTCTGGTTATTTAATATGGTATCAAGGTCATGGACTGAGTAGTAGCTTTTGTTATTCCTTTTGGCCAGCGAAGGGTACTGTCCTGCGGCAATTTTTTCATAAAGCACTGGAAGCTCTATGTTCAGAATCCTCTTTGTGGTTTCAAGATCTATGATTTTTAGACTCATGTCAGCTCCATCTCTGTGACTGCGGGGAATATCATTATATAATAGGGCATAATTTTTTCTTTGGCTGATATATAATAACTTCGCATTGTGTTTGCAAGGCGTCTACAAAGTAATAATTTGAGAAAACATGATTGCCGTTTTGTCTCTGTTACGGTTTTTGAATGATTATATGTGGTTATTAAAATACAATTCCCTAAAAATATCTTGTATTAATTTCATTGATGCGGAATTCGGCAACTGTATATCTGAAGGGGAGGTGACAACTCATTCCATTAAATTAAAAAGGTAAATACGGCCATGAGTACACACATCAGGGTACTTACAATAATCATGGCCCGGATCTCCTCAGATCCAAGCTTTCGGACGGCGGGATATTTTGCTGTCATGGTGATTAGAAAAACGATGACAATAAACGGCAGGGCCGGCAGGTACAGGTTCATAGATCTTGCCGCAACAATGGAGAAAATAAGGCCGATAGCCGCCACAGGGAAAAATGCCCGGGGCTTGTTTTGTCGTTGTGTTAATCCGGCAAGGCTCAATAGGTTGTCGTTCAGGTTGAAACGAAGCGCGCCTGCGGAGAGCAGGGCCAGAACGACCCAATCGGTGATGCCGAACACAGGCATAAAATAATCATTGCCGGGCATGGGCATTTTCACCAGGAAAAAATCCACCAGGGGTGCCGGGCCTGCCATGCCTTCCCGGTAATAGTTGGAAATATCTTCTGCAAAGTTGCGGGTGGGGCCTGAAAAGACACTGAATATGTCAGACAGGGCCACGGCCATGCCAAGGGGAATCAATTCAGACGGGTGCTTTAGAGGTGTGACCAGCCAGTGAGCTGCGACACAGGCTAAAAGCACCAGGGTTGCCGTAGATAAAGCAGTAATGATATTGTTTTTCAACCCTGCTTGGCTCACCAGTAGATAGAGTATTGTAAAGAATACGGTTAATGTTCCTATCCAGATCAGACGCCGGGCTGTGTTGGTACCGATGGTCGGTTCAATCCGGCTTTGATAAATGCGGGTTATCCAAACCAGGCAGGCAATGAGCCCTAAAATAATAATATAATCAAACCCGGCCCGGGCCGTTTCAGGCACTATCCAGCCCAAGGCTTGGAATCCCAGTGTCCCAAGTCCCCAGACCAGGTATATACTGATTACAGGCTTTATGGTTATGCGTCTCCACCGGCCGCGGCCGCGCTGCCGATACTCAGAAGATCGGCGATATTGGCAGCAGGATCGATTATTGGTTCAATTTTCGGGGTTGTACAGGTCAACAGTGTGGAGACTCCCGGGCCGTGGCCGGCCAGCAGGCAGTCTGAATGCACCACAATACCAATGGAAATCGCGCCCTGGACATAGGCCCTGCCATAGGAATTGTCATGGTCCATGAGGGCCACAAAATCCCCAAATCTGATTTTATCCAGGTTGTATTTTTTCACGGTATCCGGATCCGAGGTCATAACATCGTAATCGCCGGCCCCTACATGGGCCCGGCCAACACCTGATCCCATGCAGGGTGCAGGCACGATGGTGGTTACCGGCACCTGGAGCATCCCTGCCCCTTTTTCAATAATATTCATCTTTTCCAGCAGATCCGGGTCCAGATTGAACAGCTTGATTTCGGGATAATCGGTCAGGGCCAAGCCCTGGCCTTTGGCCCGGATCAGGATTTTGTCATCATAGCTCATCATCTCTTTTGTTTTTCTGGGGAATTCCACAATCACATGTTCGGAACCGCCATGGTGGCCAATGACCACGCCGGTGTCTCCCTGGGCGTCCCCGGAAATGATTTTCGCCTGGTTGCCCACACAGGAGAACAGCTGCAGGGTATTATTGGGAAAATCATTGGGTTTTTCCATATTAGCCGTGCAGGATACCCCGGGTTCGATATGATCGCCGGCAAGACCGAAGGCGGAATCCCCGGCCTGGACATTGAGGGTGATGCCGCCGATACCGGGCAAAAGAAAAGGATTTCCCTTATGATCCACTTTCCAGCCGGCCCCTGCCCGGGGCATGCCGGGTTTGCAGGCCAGAAACATTTCAACCACTTTATTTTTGTTTGTTTTTAACATGGTATATCCCTTATTTTTTTAATTTGATGAGAAATGGAATTGCCGTGAAACCCGCCAAAGCAGATATGATAAACATTCTCTCCAGGTCGAATGCGTCTGCAAGTGCTCCTGCCACCACAACCGCTATAGATCTTACGGCAAAGGAGAGCATCATGAAAAGACCGTTGGCGGCTGCCGGGCTTTCCTTGGCATTCTCCTGGACCAGGGCCAGCATCACAGGGGTGGTGGACAATACGGTGAACCCTGTTATCAAAAGCGAAGCGATTTGAATCACTCCCGTGGTTGTGGCAAATAATAAGATGGTAACGGGGGCGACAGCCAACGCCCAGAATAATACTCGCCTTCGCCCTAAACGATCGGACAGGGTGCCGGCTGAAAGGATGCCTGCAACGCCGGTGGCCTCATACAGGGTCAGAGCCGTGCCGCCCAGCCACAACGACCCTGTGGCCTGTTCCACATATACGGTCAAAAACATACCCATGGAGCCGTGCATCATGGCCCTGGCAGAAAGAATGCCTGCCAGGGGATTGAGCACATGCCGGATTTCTTTGTAGGCCTGGGTTAAAGATCCCCGCCGTTTTGCTTTTATAGACTCCTGGGACGGTTCCAGGGCGATGAACAACAGCACGGAGGTGGCCAGGGCCAGGGCCAGGACAAAATGGAACTGGGCCAGGCCCAGGTAAGAGACCGCGGCAACGGCAAGGATGGGACCCATTGTCCTTGCAAGCTCACCGCCGGTCATGAAAAAACTCATGCCCCGCCCTTTATATCTGCCCGAATACCTCGCCACCGTCACCGGAGCAGGGACATGGAACAGGGATACCGAGATACCAGCCACAAAGACCAGGACCAGCAGCATACCATAGGACGGCGCAATGCCGATGAAGCTCATGGGAATGGCTGTCAGGGTCGGGGCCAGGATCACCAGCCAACGGGCAAGCCCTTTGTTGTCTGCAAACAGGCCAATAAACGGGTTAGCCAGGGATGGGATCTGCATCACCGTGGATAAAAGGCCTGCCTGGCTCAGGGTAATGGAAAGCTTTTCAATGATCAGGGGCAGCAGGGGAGCCAGAAAGCTTGTGTAAATATCATGAACAAAATGGGCAAATGCAATGGTGGTGACCCTGGATGCTTGAAAATTGGACGCTTGAAATTCGGACGCCTCTACCGAATCCTTATCTGGTGTTGTCATTTAAAAATCAGCCTTTGCGATCATATCCATGGCGGCATGGGCAGTCGTGTCGCACTGCAGGGGTGTGATGGAGATAAAGTTTTCAAGCAGAGCACCGTCATCAGAGCCTTCACAAGCCTTTGTCGGCTTCATGCTGGCGTACCAGTAGTATGTGAGATCTCTTGGATTTTGCCGGCGGTCGAACATATTGATCAGGTTGTTATCCGCCTGGGATGTAACCTTTGTGCCGGCGATGCGGTCAAAGGAGATGGCCGGGGCATTGATGTTCAAAAAAACCCCCGGGGGGAGATCCAGTGCCATGGTCTTCTCCAGAATGGAGGCCGTGTAGCTTGCCATACCCTGAAAGTCCATATCATCACCGTACTGGATAGAAACGGCGATGGCGGGAATTCCGTTAATGGCCGCTTCCCGGGCCGCGCCCACGGTACCTGAATAGTTGATGTTTACCCCGGTGTTGGACCCGGCATTGATGCCTGAAATTACAAGATCAGGTGTCTGGTCACAGATATCAAACAGGGCCAGCTTGACGCAGTCGGCAGGGTTTCCGGCAACCGCATGGCCAAAGTCATTGTGTCCCAGGCGCACTTTGTGGTGTTTCAGTGGTGTATGCAGGGTGATGCCGTGTCCCACGGCGCTTTTTTCCATATCAGGGGCAGCCAGAATTACCTCATGATCCGATTTCAAGGCATTGAACAGGGCCCGGATGCCCGGAGCCTGGTATCCGTCGTCGTTTGTCACTAATATTTTCATAACTTGTTTTGATCCTGTTGCAGAGTTGAGAGTCTAAAAAAATTTACACTTGTGTTGATAAAACATAAAAAGGGAGGCAACTGCAATAAAAATTGACAAAAAAGACTGCGCCCTTATATATTATAAATTGATTAGCATATAAACAATAAAAAAAGGCAAAGGAATTCATGGGAAGAAAAAGCATATCTCATATCAGAAAACCTGAAATACTGAGACATACCTACAAGGTTGTGGAAGAAGAAGGCTTTAAGGGTATGACCATCGGTAAAATCGCAAAACGCATGGGCGTCAATTCAGGTCTGCTGATTCATTACTTCAAAAGTAAAGAAGGTCTGATCATGGAAATGGTAGATTTCCTTTATGAAACTTCCATGAATAATTATTTAAAGGAACTGCAGACGCTCACCAGCCCCAAGGAGCGTATGGATACACTGCTGGGAATCCTTTTTGACGCCAGCGGCACCTGGCCCCAGCGGGATGCGGTATTTTGGTCCTGCTATGCCATGGGATTCAGGGATGAGAATATCAGGGAAAGAATCCAAGACATGATGCTTAAATTCATTGAATTCGGCATTAAGGAGATCGCAGGCTGGGAAGAGACAGGGCTTGCCAGTGTCGAAAATAGAAAGAGAGCTTCTGCCAAAATTTTTGCCCTGTCAGAGGGCTTTGGTATTGTGAAAAATTCACTGGATGATCCCAAGCTCATTCAGGAGGTTGCCGACTTTTTTAAAAATACCACCCTGCAAATTTTAAATTGCAAATCATCATTAGATAAAGAGTAGTGTAAATGCCATCCTGCTTTGCTTTCCCCGGTAAAGCCGTTTTTCGTTTTTTTGACTTCTATAAAACCAGTGCCACAGACAGTGAAATAAAAGAGAGTAATGTTGAGATCATCACAGCTGTGGATGCAAGTTCCACATCTGAGTTCAGCTGGGCTGACAAAACGGCAATGGCTGTGGAAGTGGGCAGGCAGAAATAAATCATGCCTGTTTTGAAGGCTGTATCAGATACGCAGAACAGTATAAGCATGTAATAGCCTGTGACCGGCATTATCAAGAGTTTGATGGCCGAAGCCGCCAGGGCATTGGGCCAATGCTTTGAAATGCCCGCAAACGTGAGGGTTCCGCCCATGGAGATCAAGGCAAGGGGAAGCGTCATGGAGGCTACCAGGGCAAGAAAGTTATCGATAAATGCAGGCACACGATATCCGGAACCGGATAAAAGCAAGCCTGCAGCACATCCGATGATCAGCGGATTGGATATCAGTGCCCGCAGCAAAATACGCAGGCGTTGAACCATGGATGGGGTGCTGCCTGAATGCCAGATCATAACGGAAACCGAGAGCACATTGATAACAGGAATCAGGCATCCGATAAGGATGCTGAACAGCCGAATACCCTCTTCACCGAGAACGGTAAGGACAGTGGCCATGCCGATATAGGTGTTGAATCGGAATGAGGCCTGGAAAAACGATCCAATTGACTTGTCCGGCATTTTTGTTGTTCGTATGTACAAATAAGAAAGCACCGAAGCCAGAAAAACAGTGGTAAGTACGGCCAGAAGAAGCATGGTGCCGGATGCGTCCGTGCCGGTGGACTTGGCAGTTTTCCAGAAAAGCATAACCGGGAAAAAAATATAGTACACCAATTTATCAAGGGTGTTTAAAAATTCATTTGATGTCATGCCCCGGCGCTTGAGCATATATCCCAATGCCATCATGGAAAGCAGGGGGAACAGGGTGTTGAGTATTATCATTTTCAGATCTCTTTATTTTTTTTCATTCGCGGACTATACACCAATTGCGTGTAAAAAATTAGCGTCTTTCATTTTTATCCTTGAACAGGTAAAAGCTTATCAAAATAAATATTTCCATGAAGGGGATTTTGTACCATGATCGATCTTTACAAAAAACTGGCCCTGCATCTGGATAAAATGCCGGCAGGCTTTCCGGCAACTGATTCCGGTGTTGAAGTAAAAATTCTTAAACGGCTTTTTACACAAGATGAGGCTACCATTGTGCTTGGGCTGAACATGTGGCCGGAACCTGTGCCGGTTATTGCCGAACGTTTATCAATGGAGCCGGAAAGTTTAGGCGGCACACTCATGGAGATGTCTAAAAAAGGCCTGATTTTCAGGGCCGGCAAAGATGATTCTCCGTCATATATGGCCATTCAGTTTGTGATCGGTATCTGGGAATTTAATCTCAATCGCCTCAATACAGGGCTGATCAGGGATGTGAATGAATATCTGCCCCAATATATGAAAAAAAGTTGGCTTAAATATAAAACCAAACAGCTGCGTGTCATTCCGGTGTCAAAAACGGTGACCGTAGATTTGACCACCATGCCCTATGAGACTGCCGAAGAGATTATTGCCAAACAAAAGAAAATTGTGGTCAGTGACTGCATCTGCCGCAAGGAGCATGACATGGTGGGCCAACCCTGTGATTATCCTAAGGAGGTGTGCCTCACATTCGGTTCTGGGGCCTACTATTATGAAGGAAACGGCCTGGGTCGAGGCATTGATGTGGAAGAAGCATTAGCCATTCTTGAAAAAGGGCGTCAAGCAGGGTTGGTGCTTCAGCCGGGTAATGCAAAAGATCCGGGTAATATCTGTATGTGCTGCGGGTGCTGCTGTCAGGTGCTGGCGAATCTGAAAACGCTTGAACAACCGGCAAAGGCCGTGCATTCCAATTATTTCGCCCAGGTTGATGCGGATGAATGTGTGGCGTGTGAAGCCTGTGTGGTGCGCTGTCATATGGATGCCATTATTCTGGATGACACGGCGGCAGCGGTTAACTTTGACCGGTGTATTGGCTGTGGGGTGTGCGTGCCGGTTTGTCCGTCCGGGGCCATAGCTTTGGGTAAAAAGCAGGAGACAGATCAATATAATCCGCCTGCAAATACGTTCGAAACATATTTGACTATGGCCCAGGAAAGAGGAAACATTTAGATCGAAAACACCTTGTTGGGGACTATGCTTAAAAACCGGCTGCCGGTTTCCGTTATGAGGATGACGCTTTCTATACCTGCAGCAAACCGGTCTTTAAAAATGAATTTCGGCTCCACCGCAAACACCATTCCCGGTTCAAGCGCTGTGCTTCGTCCCTTTGAAATGATGGGGTCCTCCACCAGTTCAAGGCCGATGCCATGTCCTAAAAATTTGGACTTAAAGCCGGAAAGCCCTAAAAATTGGTCCCCATATCCAAGCCCGTCCGCCATGGTCACGGCTGACTGAAAAATCGTTTTCATGGCAACACCTGGCTTCATGGCGTCCTTGACGTGTAAAAGAATGTCAATGGCCGCCTGGCTTGCGGCATCTGCCTGGCCGGTCATCTTTCCGGCCACAAACATCCGGGATTCATCCATGTGATAGCCAAAGGCCATAGTGCCCAGATCAATGAGTACGGGATCATTTTTTTCAATGACCCGGGTACCCGCACCAAAGGGAAAGGCGGTGTACATGCCGGTGCCGCATACCGGAGAATCAAGGGCGCCGGACTGCCCCCCGCTTTCGCCGCCCATGATATGGAAGGTAAACCCAACAGATCTGTAGTGGCGGGTCTGAAGGCGGCCCGAGTGGCCCTGGGTCCTGGCAAAGGCCTCAATGCGTCCGGCCAGGTCTGTTTCCCGAATGCCGGGTTCAAGGGTTTCGGCAATAAAGTCAAATACCCGGCTGGATATTTTTGCCACCTCCTGCATCATACCAAGCTCATATTCTGATTTTATTGCCCGGCAAGACATGATCAGCGGGCTTGCATCCTGCCAGGTACAACCAAAAAATAATGATTGATAAAACCTGAAATCCCTGACCGGAACAAGGTCAAAGGAGATGCCCATGGTTTTTGGAAAATCGCCGTGGGTGTCTTTGATGATCTGGGGGATCTCCGTGACGGAGTGGACCGGGACAATCTGGGTCAGCGGACTTTCGGCAACAGCCCGGGGAAGGTATCTTTTGACAAATAACAGAGGCTCATGCGCCAGGGTTACGTATAGCCAGGCATCCTGGGCTGAACCGCTGAAGTAGTAATAATCAGGTCTGTGGGTCAAAAAGACGCCGTCTATACCGACCTGGGCCATCTGCTTTTTCAGGGCTTGTATCCGCCGGCTGATTTCTGCTTCAGGGGTCAGATCCAGGGGCAAAAGTTTATCTATCATTTTTTTCTTTTTCACAAATTTTTCGTTTATTGCGCTTGAATCAACGTATTTACTTTATCAGCATATTTTAAATTTTCAAAGGTTTTGAATTCAGGATCCCATACTAACTGCCGAAACCGTTGTTTTGGTGACAGTGCTGTGGTAATTTTTCTATTTATATTTGACATCCGGAAATTCTATATTACGTTCAAATAAATTTTTTAACTTTCAGGAGAAAAAACATGGCAGATTTGACAGCAATTATGGAAACGTCAAAAGGCACCATTAACATTACGCTTTTTGCCGACAAGACCCCGTATACCGTAGGAAATTTTGTAAACCTTGCCAAACGGGAATATTATAACGGGTTAACCTTTCACCGTGTGATTTCCGATTTTATGATCCAGGGCGGATGTCCTTACGGCAACGGCATGGGCGGCCCGGGCTACGAATTTGAGGATGAATTCAAAAAAGATCTTAAACACGACAAGCCCGGAATCCTGTCAATGGCAAATGCCGGTCCCGGGACAAACGGCAGCCAGTTTTTTATTACTCATGTGCCCACACCCCATCTCGACGGTATGCACACCGTATTCGGAGCTGTTGTCAGCCAGGAAGATCAGGACGTGGTTAACAGCATCACCCAGGGTGATACCATTGAAAGCATTACCATCAAAGGCAATGTGGGTTCTGTGTTCAAAAAAATCAAAGCCAAACTGGATGGGTGGAATAAGACGTTGAGTAAGTCCTTTCCCAAGCTTCCCAAAGCTTAATGAGTGTTTGAACGAAAAGTCACCCACCTGCGGCGTTGCAAAAAAATTGGAAAGCCTCACAACCAAAAGGTTGCTCCGGTTTCCAATTTTTCTGCGCCTTGCATCTGGGCAACTTTTCGTCCAAACACGGGTTCCCGTCCAGACTTTTATTTGTGTTTAAACAAAAAGACCTTTTGCTGCTTGATTGTGCGGCAAAAGGTCTTTTATTTTTGGGGGGTGAGCGGTTTTGTCTCTAATGTTTGGCTATTTGTCTAGGTCGATATATAAAGGAATAATATGAAGGGACGCGGAATTTTCCTCGGTATCTCCTAAACGCCAGTTTTTTGCCGGAATTCCTGCCTCTTTTATTTTTTCAATCATACCGTTGATATTGATCAAAGGGTGCCGGGTAAAAACGTTGGGCAGTCCGTATGTCAGGCTGCACACCAGGCATTTGTCCGGCCGGCGTAGCAGATTAAAGGCAAGTACAATCCGGCTGCCGGAAATACTGATAGGTTCCAGCCTGATGTCATAGGCTCCTTCTGAGGCATCACCATACAGCGCATCAAAAAACTGATCACTTCTTTCAGGCGGTAACAGCTCATCTAAAAATTCTTGGGTGAGTATGCTGTCAAAATTTTTTTGAACCATGTTTTTTATCCTTTTTTGTGGCCAGTATATTCATTAGATCAAAATTCTCTTCTATTCTTTCTATGCCGGAAAATCAAGGGATAAAGCAGAAATTCAGGGGAATTGCATGATGTTTGCCTGCAGCTTTATGTCAATTTCAACGAATCATACCGATTATGAAGCCCCTTGTATTATATTTGAAATGTTGTGCCTTGACCATTTGATCTTGCACTGGTATTTGCTACAATAAGAACTTAAAAAAGGAAAAGAGGGGACTCCGTAGTGGATGTCCATTCGTAAGGAACATCTATATTCTGTTCATTGCCTGTCATAAAATGGAAATAAGTGAATGAAAACATTAAAAATTTCCCGGGGGTTTAACCTGAATGTGGCTGAGCAGCCCGATCTGAACTGTGTTCACCTGGACCTGCCGTCCAGTTTAGGGTGCTGTGCCGGGGACATACCACATATCCGGCCAAAATTGCTGGTTAAAGAGGGCCAGCGCGTTAAAACCGGCGAAACTTTATTCACGGATAAGCGAGATACAACCATACAATATGTCTCGCCTGGAACCGGCCTGGTGGAAAAGATTATTTACGGAGACCGGCGCCGCCTGATGGAGGTGGTCATCGCACCTGAGTCCGGAGATGAGTATATTGAATATGATCCGGTTGATTTGGACGGGATTACCGAAATGCCCTTGGATTTCCTTGTGGCGCACCTGAAAAAAGGCGGCCTGTGGCAGGGACTTCGCCAGTTTCCGGCTCTGGATTTCGCCGATCCGGATCATTCCCCGTCCATGATTATTGTGGCCATGGATGGAAATGACCTTTTTTCGCCGCGTCCCGATATCATTCTTAAAGATAACATTAGTGCCTTTGAAGCGGGTATGGTAATTCTGCGCAGATTTTCAACTCGCCTTGAAGTGGTCTGCCGGGAAAGCAGCCTGGAAAGCATCTTGAAACAAGGAAGCTTAGTGGCGGACCAGATTACCCATGCCGCTCCGGACATTTATCCTGCCTGGCACCCTGGTGCGGTGCTTTATCAGATTAAGCAAGAGCCGTCAGAGAACAGCGCCTGGTGTATCCGTCTGGAGCATCTGGTAATGATGGGCCGTTTTTTGCTCACCGGTCGGTACCCGGTTCAGAAAGTCGTCACCGTTACCCGGCCCGGGGAGCCGCAGCCGCATATGCGGGGCCGTCAGGGCATGCCCCTGTATTCTCTGGTCGAAAGTATGCTTGAAAACAGTATTGTCACCTCAGGCCGGTTTAACGGCCGGATTTTGGACAAGGATGCCCATATCGGTTTTTTTGAAAATACGGTTAATATAATTGAAGCCGGGCCGGAGGAGGAGATGTTCGGTTTTGTCCGTCCCGGCCTTAACAAGCCCACAGTCTCGTCTACATTTCTGTTTTCCCTGTTCAAGCGACCGGCAAAAATGGACTGCACCCTGCACGGTGAAGCCCGGGCCTGTATCAATTGCTCCTATTGTGAGCGGATTTGCCCCAATGAACTTATGCCCTCCTTTATCATGAAGGCGCTGAATGCAGGAGAACTTGAAGAAGCCCTGGCGCTTGGACTCATGGACTGCTGCAAATGCGGGCTGTGTTCCTTTGCCTGCCCTTCCAAAATTGAATTGACCCAAATACTTTCGGACGCCATGGACGCCTATTACAAGGACAAATAATGAAAAATCCTTTAAAAAAGTTTTTTGATGATACAAAGCCCTTGTTTACCGGAGACGGGAAGTATAAAAAATATGAGCCTGTCTGGGATGCCACCAAAACATTTTTTTTTCTGCCCTCGGAGAAGGTCCGTGCCATGCCCTTTGTCCGGGATCACCTGGATCTGAAACGATATATGAGCATCGTGATTCTGGCGCTTTTACCGGTAACCTTTTTCGGAATATATAACACCGGTTACCAGGCCGGCATCGGGGCCGGCGAATCCTGGCCCGCGATCCAATGCCTTTTTGTCGGTGCCTGGTATGTGCTGCCCATTATTATCGTCTCCTATGCGGTGGGGTTTGCCTGGGAGTTCCTTTTTGCGGTGATGCGGGGCCATAAGATATCCGAAGGGCTTCTTGTCACGGGATTGCTTTTTCCCTTAACCCTGCCGCCAACCATTCCTTTATGGCAGGTGGCACTTGGTATCTCTTTCGGGGTGGTCATCGGCAAGGAGGTCTTTGGCGGAACGGGCCGCAATATCCTTAACCCGGCATTGACCGGACGCGCCTTCCTGTTTTTCTCCTATCCAGTCTCAATGTCCGGAGATGTCTGGGTGGCGGGGAAAAATTTGGTGGACGGCGTGACTGGGGCCACAGCCCTTTCCGTGACAGGTACCGGGGGGCAGCCTATCACGGCAGCCCTTTCCAATGCCGGTTATTCTCTGGGGCAGCTTTTCACAGGATTGGTGCCGGGCAGTGTGGGCGAAACTTCGGCGCTCTGTTGCCTGATCGGTGCCGCCATTCTCATGGTGACCCGTATTGCCAATTACAGAATTGTTATCGGCGGCATTGCCGGGCTTGTTATTACAAGTTTAATTGTCTACCTGATCCCCGGGGGGCAGAATACCTGGTCCAATGCAGGCCCTTTTTACCATTTGTGTGCCGGCGGATTTTTGTTCGGCATCATCTTTATGGCCACGGATCCGGTGTCCGCGCCGGGCACCAATCCGGGCCGCTGGATTTTCGGGGCAGCCATTGGTTTTTTAACCGTGATTCTCAGGGTGGGAAACCCCGCGTTCATGGAAGGGGTGATGCTGGCGATATTGTTCATGAACGTGTTTGCGCCTTTGCTGGATCACTTGGTACTCAAGTATAAATCATCAAAGAGGATTCCCAATGTTTGAGAAAAACTCAAAAGCCCATGTCATCCTTTTTGCTCTTGTCCTGTCTGTATTGTGTAGTCTTTTGATCACTGCGGCAGCAACGGGTCTTAAAAGCAAGCAGCAGGAGAACATGGCCCTGGACAAAAAAGTGAACCTGCTGCGGGCCGCAGGTCTTGTGGATGTGGGCCAAAAGCCTGGGAAAGAGAAAATCAACGCCCTTTATGACCAGCGCATTGAAGAGGTGGTTGTGGACTCCCAGGGAAAAATTATGGAAACAGAAAACCCCGAAGGCATGCATCTGTATTTCATCCATGGGAAGGGCACTGGTAAAAGCCATGACTTAAAGGACATTTCCGGTTATATCGTGCCCATCAATACCCGGGGACTGTGGGGGAAAATTCAAGGGTATCTGGCCTTTGAAAATGACGGCCAGACCGTATCAGGTTTTTCCGTGTTCAGCCACTCTGAAACCCCGGGGCTTGGCGGAGAGATCGAAAGTGCCTGGTTCCAGAAGAATTTTAAAGGCAAAAAGATCCTTAATTCCCAGGATAAATTTGTCTCCATCGGCATTGCCAAGGGAAAGGCCGGTGATCTGCCCAAAGATGAGCAGGAGAATTTTGTGGACGGCATCTCCGGGGCCACCCTGACAGGCAGGTATCTATCTGAAGGTATTAAAAATACCCTGATGAAGTATGAGGGGGTATCTGTTACTTTCCGGCAGAAACAATTAAAAGCGAAAGCTGGTGACTCAGCCCATGAATAGAACCCACAAAAGGTGAACTATGAAGCTTAAATCCAAAAGTGAATACCAGGAGATCTTGATCAAGGGCATGTGGAGCCAGAACCCTGTGGCCTACCAGGTACTGGGTATCTGTTCGGCTTTGGCCGTAACCGTGAAGATGTCCACGGCCGTTGTAATGGCCCTGGCCCTAACGGTTGTAACGGCCTGTTCGTCCATGATCATCTCCTCCATGAGAAAAATCATTCCATCCAATATACGGATCATTGTAGAATTGGCGATTATTTCCACCCTGGTGATTGTTACCGACCAGGTCCTCAAAGCCTATTTTTATGACATCTCCAAACAGCTTTCCATTTTTGTGGGGCTTATTATCACCAACTGCATTGTTTTGGGCCGTGCCGAAGCCTTTGCCCTGGCCAATGATCCCATTGACTCTTTTGTGGATGGTATCGCCAACGGTTTGGGCTATGGTTTGATCCTTGTGGTGGTGGCCTTTATCCGGGAGCTATTAGGATCCGGGAAATTTTTAGGATTTCAGGTGGTCCCCGGCTTTGTATATGACCTTGGTTTCCAGAATATGGGGTTGATGGTGCTGGCCCCAGGGGCCTTTTTTGTCATCGGCCTTCTGGTGTGGCTGAAAAATTCTTTGCCCGGCATATCAAGCCAAAAAAAATAAGGAGCCGTCATGGGTGACCTGTTCAGTCTATTTATTAATTCCGTTTTCATCGGCAACATCCTTTTGGCCTATTTTCTTGGAATGTGTTCGTTTATTGCTGTTTCCAAAAATGTGGATACGGCCGCAGGGTTGGGGTTTGCCGTTATTTTTGTGTTGTCTGTGACAAGTCCGGTTAACTGGATCATCTATCACGGATTTCTGGCACCGGGTGCGTTGTCCTGGCTAGGTTTTCCTGACCTTGACTTAAGCTTTTTAAAGTTCATTACCTTTATTGCCGTGATTGCCGCCCTGGTCCAGGCCGTGGAGATGGTCATTGACCGGTATTCGCCCGAGCTTTACGCAACGCTGGGCGTATTTTTACCACTGATTGCCGTAAACTGCGCTATTTTGGGTACCAGTCTTTTCATGGTGGAGAGAAACTACACCTTTATTGAGTCCATTGTCTTTGGCGCAGGTTCCGGCACCGGCTGGATGCTGGCCATTGTCACCATGGCGGCTATCCGAAAAAAGGCCCGGTATTCGGATGTGCCTGACGGTTTGCAAGGATTCGGGTTTACGATGATTATTGCCGGATTGATGGCCATGACGTTTATGATGTTTTCAGGCATTACCTTATAAGGAGGCTTGTGTTTGAACGGTTCGTTAGAAGGGCGTATGCCCACAAAGTCACCCATCTGCGCCTTGCATATGGGCAACTTTTTGTCCAAACACCGGACCCTGTTAGGAACGGATTAAGGAGACATTGAATTGATTTATTTAATCAGTATTATCGTGTTTACCGTTGTTATCGGTATTCTGGTTATGGTGCTCTTGTTTGTGGAAGCAAAAGTGACCACAAAGGGAGAGCATATGGTGACCATCAACGGCAAGGCCGATGAGGCTTTGAAGATTTCGGGCAATCCCACGCTGTTGTCTGCTTTGTCGAGTGAAGAAATTTTTCTGCCTTCTGCCTGCGGGGGCTCCGGATCATGCGGGATGTGCCGGTGTAAGGTCCTTGAGGGCGGCGGCAGTGTGCTGCCCACAGAGCTGTCCCATTTAAGCCGGAAGGAAAAGACGGAAGGCGTTCGCCTCTCCTGTCAGCTCAAAGTTAAGGAAGACCTTTCCATTGAGGTGCCTGAATCCATTTTCGGCATTAAAAAGGTAGACGCCGAAGTCGTATCCAATCAAAATGTTGCCACGTTTATTAAAGAGTTAGTGTTGCGTCCCTCCGAACCCTTTGATTTCAAAGCAGGCGCCTATATCCAGATTGACGTGCCCGAATATGAACTTGATTTTAAAGATTTTCATATCGCCAGCAAGTATGTCAGCGAATGGAAAAAGTATAATCTTTTAGACCTGACGTCCAAAGGGATAAAACCGGGATTCAGGGCTTATTCTCTTGCCAATCCGCCCCATGACAAAGATATTCTTATGCTCAATGTCCGTATTGCAACGCCGCCGCCGGGCACCGAAGGTATTCCCCCGGGATTTGGTTCCTCCTATGTGTTCGGACTTGAACCCGGTGACAAGGTGATGGTGTCAGGGCCTTACGGGGACTTTATGGCAAGGGATACGGACCGGGAGATGTGCTTTATCGGCGGCGGTGCCGGTATGGCGCCTTTGCGTTCCCATATTCTACACCAACTGGACGGGATCAATTCCGGCCGTAAGATCTCCTTTTGGTACGGTGCCAGATCCATCAAAGAGATGTTTTACGACGAAGATTTTAAAGAACTTGTGGAAAAATATCCTAATTTTTCATACCATGTGGCCTTGTCCGCACCCGATCCGGAAGACAACTGGACCGGCCGGACCGGGTTTATCAACTCCTATCTTGTGGAGACATACTTAAGCACCCACGAAGATCCGGCTGAGATTGAGTATTACCTGTGCGGTCCGCCGCCCATGATTGATTCGGTTATTGACAGCCTTTACGAGATGGGTGTGGAAGATGATATGATATTTTATGACAAGTTTTAAAGGGTATTAATGCAAACCTCGTTTTTAGGGAAAGCACTGTGCACACCTTTGGTATTGGCCTCGGGTGTGCTCGGTAACAACAAAGCTATTTTAGAAAGGATTTGGGAAAACGGCTGCGGACTTCCCACCATGAAGTCCATTGGGCCCGCTCCCCGGGAGGGCCATAAAAATCCAACGGTCATTGATCTTGGTAACGGCATGATCAATGCCGTGGGCCTGCCTTCCCCGGGTTATCTGAACATGGAAGAGGAGTGGCAGGAGCTTTCAGAGCGGGCCTTTCCCGTAAACGCCAGCATCTACGGCGGATCCGTGGATGAATTTGTCCGGGTGGCGGAGTTTGTTTCCGCCAAGGGACCGGATTTTATTGAATTGAATATCTCCTGCCCCAATTCAGATCAGCACGGCATGATTTTCGGGGTAAATGCCAAGTCTTCCCATGATGTTGTGGCCGCGGTAAAAAAAGTGATTGATGTGCCTTTGATTGCCAAACTGACACCGGCTGCCCCGGATATCGCAGCCATTGCAAAGGCGTGTGAGGATGCCGGTGCCGACGCCATCTGCGCCATTAATACGGCCGGGCCGGGCATGGTGATTGACATTGAGTCTCGGCAGCCTGTGCTTGCCTTTAAAAAAGGGGGGCTTTCCGGCCCCATGATCAAGCCCATTGCCGTGCGGTGTGTGTACGATATTTTTCGGTCTGTCTCCATTCCCATCATTGGTCTGGGCGGTATCAGTACAGGAAAAGATGCCTTGGAGATCATCATGGCAGGGGCGACGCTTGTGGGAATCGGCACGGCCGTAAGATACCGGGGGATCACCGTGTTTGATAAGGTAAATAAAGAGATCGACCAATGGCTGGCAGCCCACGACACCACCATGGAAGAGATCCGGGGTGCAGCCCACAGGGAGGCCCTATGATTACGCAGTTGCTGCCCGCTATGGTTGAAGTGGCGGACAAGGAAGTTCACAGCCCTGAGTTTGCCACCCTTTATATTGATGAATCCATTGACTTTAAACCGGGCCAGTTTGTCATGGTGTGGATTCCCGGCGTGGATGAAAAACCCTATACCATTTCCCATTACAGTCCGAACCGCTTCGGTATTACGGTGGAAGCCAAGGGGCTTTTTTCTAAAAAAGCCGTTTCCCTTGGGCCTGGTGATAAAATTGGTATTCGTGGACCCTTTGGCAACGGATTTAATATGGGAATCGGTCATAAGCGGGTTGCCGTTGTGGCCGGCGGCTGCGGCATGGCGCCCCTTGCACCCCTTGTGGAGGCTTTTCAAATTGATGACGGGCCTGAGGTGGTGTTGATCCAGGGTGCCCGGTCCAAATCTTTTCTGCTCTATCCGGACCGGTTTGCGGCAAAGGCCGAAATCTGTACGGATGACGGATCAAAAGGATATAAAGGGTTTGTCACGGATATTCTGGAACAAAAAATAAACGAACTGTCGAATGTTTCTACCCCCGTTTTTGATATGGTCTATGCCTGCGGCCCGGAAATCATGATGGCCAAGGTGTTTGAGATTTGTGAGGCCCACGGCATCCCCTGCCAGGTTTCCCTGGAACGGTACATGAGATGCGGGTTCGGGGTATGCGGGGCATGTGTCTGTGGTCATGCCGTGGTGTGCAAAGATGGGCCGGTATTTGGCTCAAAGATGTTGAGAACCATGGCTGATTTTAATACCCGGGCGCTGTTGAAAACTGGAAAGCCGGTGCCGCTGAATGAATATGCCACCTGGCGCTGCCAGTAGTGGTGTTTGAACGCAAAGTCACCCACCTGCGGCGTTGCAGAAAAATTTGCATCTGGGCAACTTTACGTCCAAACACAGGTTCTCGCTCAATATATATTTAAGGATGATAGATGAATTATAAAGAGGAATTTATAGAATTTCTGGTAGAGTGCAATGCTCTGAAGTTCGGTGAGTTTGAGCTGAAAAGCGGTCGCATTGCGCCCTATTTTATCAATACCGGTATGTTTGACACCGGATCAAAGATTCAAAAGCTGGGCACCTATTATGCGAAAGCCATTAACGCCCATTTTAAAGAAGATTTTCACGGCATTTACGGACCTGCCTACAAAGGCATTCCTCTGTGCATCACGGCAGCCTGTGCCCTGGCCGACATGGGCATTGACAAAGGATATGTGTTCAACCGCAAGGAAGCCAAAACCTATGCAGATAAAAGTGCTGTGGTGGGTATGCCGTTGACCTCCGACATCCGGCTGATCCTGGTGGATGACGTCATTACCTCGGGCAAAGCCATCCGGGAATCCCTGGAAATTTTAAAAGGCTGCAACGATCCCAAGGTTTGCGGCATCATCATCAGTGTAAACCGCCAGGAAAAGGGTAAAACAGACAAAAATGCCCTGGCAGAGGTGGCAGATACCCTTGGCATTCCCATTTTCGCCATTGTTACCATACGGGAGATCATTGATTTTCTGCATAACCGGGAAATCGCAGGCAAAATTGTACTGGATGACGCAATGAAAGCAAAGATTGAAACGTATCTGGAAACCTACGGCGCAGACCGTTGAAGCGGATAGTGCCTCTGGGTTAAGGTCCATGAAATAATAAAACCCTCCATATTATACTTGTCTTTTTACCCGTCTTCTTCGCTGTTGTATCAAATATGCTCAATTGATTGCGCTTTGAATACGGGTAAAAATTCGCTAAAAAAGTGAACCTATCGTTTGCCCCCCTTCTTCCTATTTTCCAATAAATTTAAAATCTAATACTAACATCACAGCAATAATTTTTGTTTATAGCTTCGGGTTGTTTCCACCCCCGTAAATTGAAAGCGTTTTCCCTTTTCAGGGATTATTTAAATTTACACAACCTGAAAACAACAAGGAGAAGAAAATGAAAAAGCTTGTCGCAGCAGCAACAGCAGGGCTCATTCTGGGCCTATGCCCGGCTGAGGGGTTTGCCCACGGCCATGGAATGAAGCAAAAAAAGCATCACCATCAGCAACGTGAATCCCAAGAACTATTCCACCATGTCGGCACATTTGATGTCATGGCAGGCAACGGTTCCGGCGTTGCCGAAATTGTTGACGTCACCACTGACGGCAAACAACTGGTGTATACGGACGGTGAAAATCAAGCCATCGGATTTGTAGATATCTCTGATCCGGCCAATCCGGCAGGCCAGGGGACTGTGGACGTCGGCGGCGAGCCGACCAGTCTTGTGGTTCTTGATTCCCTGGTACTGGTGGGCGTTAATACTTCTGAAAGCTATGACAATCCTTCGGGTCAACTGGTGGTGGTTCACCGCAATACCCGTCAGATTGTTGCCGTGCATGAGCTGGGCGGTCAGCCCGACAGCCTGGCTTTGGCCCCGGATCACAAACGCGCAGCCATTGTTATTGAAAATGAACGGGACGAAGATCTCAACGATGGCATTCTTCCCCAACTGCCGTCCGGTACCCTGCTGATCGTTACCCTTAACGGACCTGCCAAAAAATGGAAAATTACCGAGGCCGATCTGTCAGATGTGAAAGAAACGGCTTTTGCGGGCACAGATCTGGAAGTTGAATATGTGGATATCAACAGCCGCAACCAGGCGATTGTCTCTTTTCAGGAAAATAATCATCTGGCCATCGTAGATCTTGCCACCGGTAAAACAGTCAATAATTTTTCTGCCGGAACAGTGGAACTGAACAACGTTGACACCGAAGAAAACGATTTGATCCAATTCAACAGCCAAATCGAAAAGCGTGCGGAGCCGGATGCCGTAGCCTGGATCAACAACAATTTTTTTGCCACAGCCAATGAAGGCGACTACGAAGACGAAAACGGTGAAGAGGGCGGCAGCCGCGGCTTCACCATTTTTAATACCCAGGGCGAGGCGGTTTATCAATCTGCGGAATCCTTTGAACTGTGGCTGGCCTCCATGGGCCATTACAATGAAGGCCGTTCGGAAAACAAAGGCTGTGAACCCGAGGCTGTTGAAGTCGGTGTTTACGGCAAAAATCGGACGCTGCTCTTTGTGGGTTCCGAGCGCTGCAATGCTGTCGGGGTTTACGACGTAAGCAAATCCGGTGAGCCCTGTCCGTTGCAGGTTCTGCCCACGGGTATCGGCCCCGAGGGATTGAAGGCCGTTCCCCAGCGCAATCTGTTCGTGGCATCCACCGAAGAGATGGAGGCGGCTGAAAACGGAATCCCGACCATGATCAACATTTATAAACTTAAAAAAGGCGCACCCGCTTATCCCATGATTGTTTCGGCTGCTGACGACGACGGCGTACCCATTCCCTGGGTGGCCCTGTCCGGGCTTGCCGGTGATCCGGAAAATCCGGATATCCTTTATGCGGTGAGTGATTCTTTTCTGGCCGAGGGGTTTGTTTACACCATTGATGTTTCCCAAAACCCTGCCTTAATCGTTGACCGTATGCAGGTTACCGGCACAGACGAAGACCTTGACCTTGAAGGTATTGCTGTCGGACCTGACGGCAGCTTCTGGCTGTGCAGCGAAGGCAACGCCGACGGCCGTCCCAATCTATTTCTTAAAGTGAATCCTGAAACAGGAGAGGTTTTAAAAGAAGTAACACTGCCCTCGGGTCTGGAAACCAATGCCCGCAAGAACGGTTTTGAAGGCATTGCCGTAACCGGTAAAGCGGGTGCCGAGGTCGTTTATGTGGCAATTCAGCGCGCCTGGCCGGACAGTGGTGACACAGATGAGGTCAACACCAAAATCGGCCGTTACGATGTGGCCACAGGTGACTGGTCCTTTGTCTATTATCCCCTGGAAGCGGAGGGCAATGGCGGCTGGATTGGGCTGTCCGAACTGACTCTTCTGCCTGACGGCCCCTTTGCTGTCATTGAACGTGACAAGGGTTGGGGACCAAGCACCGGCCTCATTGCCGAACTTAAAGCGGTGTATAGTGTTGATCTTGCTTCTGCTCAATTTCGCGCCCTGGGTGATGCTGACGGGCTTGCCACCCTTGATAAAACGCTGCTTTGGGACCTGCTGCCAAAGATGACCGATGCAAGTATCTGGACCGCTGAAAAACTTGAAGGCCTGGCCGTGGCAGCCGACGGACAGGTTTATGCAGTTACAGATAACGACGGGGTGGACGAAGCCACAGGGGAAACCCTGTTCCTGCGTCTGGGGTTTCGGCAAAAATGATGAATTACCGTATCTTTAGGTTTCGCCGATAAAAAGATACGATACGTAAAACCAGAACGAAATACGATTGACCGGCCCGGCAGATTTTCCGGGCCGGTCAATTTAAGGGCTTGTGTTCAACGGTCGGTGCCATTGGCGCCCATGGCAGACCTCGCATTTCACGAACGTTTTTTGAGACTCAAGAAAAAGGTGTCATATTTCTAAAACAAGGACTCCGAGCCTTACTTCTGTCATTTCCCACATTTCTAAAATCATTGGGAGCGCTTGATCATGCCATTATTGAAGACCTTGGCAGTACTCATTTCCCTTGTTGCTATCATCCGAATACATGATTTTGAAAATTCATATCCATACGAGTTGCCATGGGTTCAATCTTGTATTTAATTTCCTTTACACACAGAGACTATTTTTCTACTGTACTGTGTAAGATTAATTCTAATCCAAATTTAGGAAGTAAAAACAAACTATGATCTTTTTATTTTCTATTTCAGGCTTTACGGCTATTGACTCTTTCTAAAATAAACTGGTCAATTAAATTTTAGGATAACTTATATGAGCATAATTCATGTCACTCAGATAGCATCAAAAATCAGAGAGCTTTTCGAAGGTAAAATTGATTTAACTGATATCGGTGAAAATGATTCGCAGAGGACTGTAAAGGTATTAAGCAGATGCCTGGCGGCTTATGCTGTTTATAACTATACTGGATGCCCGTGTGCAGAGGCAGCATTATCAGTCGTTGATGGAGGGGATGATAATGGGATAGATGCAATTTATTATTCCCCATCCTCGCGGCAAATGGTAATGGTTCAGTCAAAATGGATTCAAAAAGGAACCGGTGAACCTGAAAGTGGAGAAATAGGAAAGTTCTGCCAAGGAATCAGGGACCTGTTCAATATGAATTTTGACCGCTTTAACCAAAAACTCCAGAATAAACAAACAACTATCGAACATGCTTTACAAGAATACGACACCAGATATACTGTAATCCTTATCGATACGGGTGATAGAGGGCTTGCTGAACATGGTCAAAGACAGATCGATGATCTTTTGCATGAAATGAACGATGCCGGAGAAGGCGTCGATGAGCAACTGGTTGAATTTGAAAGAATGAACCAGGGTAGAGTTCATTCCTCTCTCGCCCTGAGCGCAGGCAATCAGCCGATAGATTTTGAAGTGGGTCTGTCTCATTGGGGAAAAATATCCGAACCATACTCTGCTTTTTATGGAATGGTTGCTGGTGAAGAGGTTGCAAAATGGTGGACTGATAATGGCCGTAGATTATTTGATAAAAACCTACGCCAGGTACTGGGAAAAACCGATGTAAATGACGAAATAAGGGCCACAATTATCTCAGCTCCAGATAAATTTTGGTACTTCAATAACGGCATTACGATCGTTGCAACAAAAATTGAGAAATCCATGGTTGGTGGGAATACAAGAGATATTGGTTCTTTTAAATTGACAGGAGCTTCTGTCGTGAACGGAGCTCAGACTGTAAGTACAATTGGCTCCTACTTAAAAGAAGGCGGAATTGGTTTAAATAAAGTGAAGGTGCAGGTTCGAGTTATAAATTTGTCTGAGGCTCCTGAAAGCTTTGGAGCAGAAGTAACACGGACCAACAACCGGCAAAATAAAATCGAGAATAGGGATTTTGTATCCCAGGATCCTGAACAGGTCAGGATAAAGACCGAATTAGCAATAGATGGGGTTGATTATAATATTGTTAGGTCTAATTCATTTAAAGCCAGTGACAAATCTTTTGATCTTCAGGAGGCGACCGCAGCCATAGCTTGCTGCTCAGGCGACCCAAGACTTGCAGTCCAAGCCAAAAGAGAAATCGGCAAATTTTATGAAGATCTCAACAAAGGTCTCTATAAGACGATCTTCAACGGTTCTACGACAGGCAGATATGTCTTTAGCTGTATAAAAATAGCAAGAGTTGTTGACGTGTATTTACTATCAAAAATATCTAAGTTGTCAAAAAAAAGTGGTCGCTATTACGGCCTGTTGGTACACGGCAACAGAATAATAACCCTTGTCGCTGTTCAGAGGCTTACGTTAAATATTGCCGCTAAGGAAAATGATTTTGAATTGGATGCCGGAAAACTTGTTTCTGTAACAGACAAAATGATTCAAACGATTTTTGATTATTTGGAAGAAAAATATGCTGACAATATGCTTGGAACGTTATTTAAAAATTTGTCTAAATGCAAAGATATTGTTGAATATTGTAAGAATCAAAATATTGCATAAAGACTATAGATAAAAATAGCTATTCTCAAGGAGAATTATCAAAATCATACCTCCCAAAATATGTCTATTTATGTGGACAAAAGGCTTTATTGAAAGGGATGTTGACCCCTTTTGTTATTGATGATGTTATATTCAAATCTTATTAATATATAAAGGAAGCTTGTAAAAGGGTCAAGTCTGCTCTTGGCTCATTCAAGTAAAGGTGTTGATTTTAAATAAGATTTTTAGGTATCCGTTTCCGTGCCTTATGAGATGATCGGTCATGAAACAAAATCCCGGCGTGTTGTGGGCCATCAGCGAGAGCTGAATGAAAAGAAAGATGCCGGAACTGCAATTGATGGAGGTGATCTATGGCAGGATTTAACCCCATATTTACCATAACCAACCGCATGACAGCCGCCATCACCCAGATTGAACGGGCCCGGGGTTTTCTGGAAGCGGCAAGGTTGTCCGACGACTGGGTAAACGATATGGGGAATCAGGCGCTGATTAAAGAGGCCCATCATACCACCCATATCGAAGGGACTCGGCTGACATTGGATCAAGCCGAACGCTTATGGAAAGGAGAAGCGGTACCGGAGGCCGACCCGGATGATACCAGAGAACTGTTGAACTACCGGTCTGCTTTTGAATTTGTATCCCAATGCCTGGATAGCGGCGATCCGATTACGGAAGGAATGATTCGCGAAATTCATCGAAAACTGGTTGAAGGCGTTCGAGGCGGTAAAGCCGATCCGGGTAACTATCGACGGATTCAAAACTATGTAGCCAATTCTTCTACAGGCGAAGTGATTTATACCCCTCCATCTGCGGTGGAAGTGCCGATTATGATGTCTGAATTGGTTAAATGGCTAAATTCAGATCTTGAAATCCACCCGGTTTTTATCAGTGGGATTTCCCAATTCCAGCTGGTTCATATCCATCCGTTCCTTGACGGTAACGGTCGAGCATCAAGGTTATTGTCAACCCTCTGTCTTTACAAGGCTGGATATGATTTTAAACGCCTGTTCACCATTAGTGAATATTATGACCGGGACAGACCGACTTTTTATAAAAAAATTCAAAGTGTTCGTGAAAACGATATGGATATGACCGGATGGTTGGAGTATTTCATCATTGGCTTGGAAACTCAAATGATCGAGGTCAAAGAGCGTGGTGAACGAGTGATCCGCAGAGACGTTATGGTTCAAAAATATGGGTTAAACGAGCGGCAAGGGAAAGCTGTAGAGTTTTTATTAACCCATGGAAAGCTCACTATAAAAAACTTTGAAAAACTTTGCCCTGAAGTTAACCGGCGCAGTTTGCAGCGAGACTTAAAATCATTTTTGGAAAAAGGTTTGATCAAAGAATCTGGGGCGGGACCGACGGATCCAACACGTCATTATGTTCTATCATAGCTATGACATACTATGACACCGAGCTGTGACATTGCTATGACAAATACTGTGGCATTTGGAATTTAATATATCAAATCAATATGTTATTTGATGAAAAGGCAGACACCATGATAAAAATACCCTATGCCGTTGGAAGTTATGAAGAAATACAGGAGCAAGGGTATTACTATGTCGATAAAACCCGGTATATCGAAGCGCTTGAGCAATGGAAGGTTCCTGTCTTTTTAAGACCGCCCAGGTTCGGTAAAAGTCTTTGGTGCTCAACACTTGAATGTTTCTATGACATTAACCGTAAAGATAAATTTGACGCTTTATTCGGCAATACCTGGATAGGCAAGAACCCAACGCCGTTAAAAAATAGTTTTATGGTGCTGCGTCTGAATTTCAGCGTAGTCTCGGTAAAACCGGATATGGCAAGTATTGAAGCTAGTTTTAATTTTACCCAGTCTGCCCGGATAAACACCTTTGTCTCCTATTATAAAAATTTATTCGGCAAATTTCCTGATATATCTGATCGTCCCATTGCGGATCAATTGCAATTTATAATTGAATGGATCACCAATAATAACCTTGCCCCCCTTTATATCATCATCGATGAGTACGACAATTTCACCAATCAGTTGATCACCACCCGTAACGATGATCTTTATAAAGCGTTGACATCGGGAGACTCTTTTTTACGGTCGTTTTTCAAGGTAATAAAATCAGGCGTTGAGCAGCAAAGTATCGGCAAGGTATTTATCACAGGCGTTCTGCCGATTACCATAGATGACCTGACATCCGGGTTTAATATTGCCGAGATTGTTACTTTGGAAGAAAGCCTTGTCGATATGCTTGGCTTTACCCATCAGGAGACAATCGATTATTTATCCCATGTGTTTGACTCGTTGGGTTTTGACGATGTTCATATGCCCGAGATACTTGAAATTATGAAAACCAATTATGACGGTTATCGGTTTTTGCCGGATACGGAAGAAAGCTTATACAACGCCACTGTCGTTACATATTTTTTTAAAAGGTTTGTCTTAAATAAGGGCAAGATTCCAAGGGAACTTATTGACGACAACCTTAAAACAGATGTTTCCTGGATAGAAAGATTGACCACTGTCAAGGAAAACACGGATGCCATGATGGATGCTTTAGTATTTGAAAACAGTCTTGAATACGATCAAAAACAGCTGATATCAAAATTTAATATGCGTCAGTTTTTTGAAAAAGATTATTATCCTGTCTCTCTTTTTTATCTTGGCATGGTGACCTGCAAGGATGATTTTACCATGTGCCTTCCAAACAACACCCTAAGGGAAATTTTTGTTGATTATTATAACGAACTCAACAATTACGAGGTTTCAAAAGGGTACACTGACTATTTCCGTCAATATCTTGCAAATCAGGACATGGAAGAATTGTTTTCAGGTTTTTATAAAACCTATTTAGGTCAGTTCCCGGCACAGGCCTGGGATAAAATCAATGAAAATTTTATCCGATGCACGTTTTATGAGCTTTGTACCCGCTATCTGTCACGCTATTTTACCCTTTCCATGGAAGTGAACTACCCGTCCGGTAGAAGCGACTGGGAAATGACCGGCAAGTATCACACCAAATACAAGAACACCAAAACCATCATTGAGTTCAAATACGCCCCGTCAAAAGCGGCCAATGATATATTATCCCTTGAAGCCCCCTTTGAGGCCGACGCAAACCAGGTGCTGGGCTATAAAAATAGCGCGCTGCAAAAATTTGATCATTTTACCATTGACGCCTGCGTCATTTATGTCGCAGGGAATAAAGGGTTTCGGTATTTTAAGATTGATTGAGAATTATTTAACACCGGCCGAATTCATTTTTTCAAGAGATGGTACAGCCCTTGGTTAAACTCAGCAATGCGTTTTTGATTTTCTTTTATCTGTTTTGATAAAAGCAGGTAAAAATTCTGGCGAATTAAAGGTTTCGGGTGGTGCGTGAATAGGGCGGCAGTTTTTTGGGGAAAGAGTCCTTTTATGGACTCATACCCACTTTCTAAAATAACAGGTGTATAATCAATTTCACCTGAAATCAGTTTTTTGAAATTGGCGTCTTCATTTTCTGCGGTCAGAGATGAAAGTCGGCCCGAAAAAACTGCAGCATCAAAGAGGTCCTCATAAAGCATTCCTTCAACGATTCCTGCCTTGTAGCGACCTAGATCGTTAAGTTGCTGCCAGTCAAAATTTTTTGATTTCAGATGAAAAAAAACAATGTCCGCGGTGATGAGGGGGATGCTGAAATAAAAATAATCATTTCGGTTTTTGGTTTTTCTCCAGAGAATCGTGCCGTCAACCAGCCCGTCCTTTGCCATATTAAACGCAGTGAGCCTAGACCGAAAAATAAATGAGACCTGGTAGTTTTCCAGTGCAAAGGCCCGGGTCACGATGCCCGATACCTTGCTGGAAAAAGAGGCGGCTATATTTCGGGAAGATTGTTGAGATGGCTGAAAACCTGTACTGATCGTAATTTTTTGGGCTGGGCCGAACACCTCTTTCTGAGCCATGAGAACATATTGGTCAATTATATGTTCTTGTTTCATCTGTTTCAGTACGGATGCAAGGGGTTTTGCCAGGTGGGCATATTTTTTGTTCAGATAGGGATAAAGGGGTAGGGTACCTAATGAACCGGTATTGTATATAATTTTATGTCTGAACTCTTCTTCTTTGAGAATGCTGTCAATGGCACCTGAGACGCCCAGAAATATCCCGATTCTGTTCGATACGAGCATCCGCAGCCCCTGGGTATAATTCAATGCGCCGTAGAAGGTTTGGGAATTTGAACGATACTGTCGAACCATGCGGTCAAGATAGACACTGCCTTTGCTGAACCCAATAACACTGTTTTCATATTTTTTTAAGTCCGGCCACCCATCAACCTGGATATCAGGACTCATGGAATATACACAGATATGACTTTCCCAGATGGGTTCTTTTACCTGTATTAGATTGGGATATTTTTTCTGTAACGCCTGGGGCATCTGTGCCCTTGCACATTCTCCAGCTATCCTTCCGGCATTGGATTCCGCAAGGGAGCGCTTCAACGGATACAGATTGTAGGCAAAGGTATAGCCCAGTCTGGAAAAGGCGTCTTTATAAAATAGCTCCATTGCCCGGTTACACATATCGCACCCAAGATTATGCATCGCAAAGACAATGGGGTCCCTGTCGATATGTTCTAAGGGGCGGTGAGCCAGGTCGTTTTCCAGTGCTGCTGAGTCGCCGACAGGGATAAACAGTGAACAGACAATACTGATCCACAGTATAAAAACTGTTTTTTTAATGGCCATTCTTTTATTGAGAACCTTTTAGCGCCTCTTGTTTACAAATTAAAGGCCGGGATATGTCACAATGCCCGGCTGATTATTTTAAGACCATCCAGGGTCAGGGCCAAGTCCACGGATTCAATAACATTGGATACGTCGGCAATGAGCGGGGCAAGTCCGCCCGTGGCAATGATCATAGGCGTGGTTTTCATCTCCTGCTTCATCCGCTCCACCATGCCGTCCACCATGGCTGCGTTACCGAAAATGATGCCGGACTTGATACTTTCAATGGTGTCGTCACCGATTACCCTTTCCGGGGCTTTGAGCATTTCCACCCTGGGCAGGCGTGACGCCCTATGGAACAGGGCTTCTGATGAGATGACCACACCAGGGCAGATGGCACCGCCTAAATATTCGCCTTTTTCCGATATGGCGTCAAAGGTGGTGGCTGTACCGAAATCAATGACGATCAGCGCTTTTTTATATTTTTCATAGGCGGCCACAGCATTGACAATACGATCAGCGCCGACCTCGTTGGGGTTGGAATAGAGAATGGGCATCAGTCCTTTTACGGACGCCGCGTTGATCCATAATGGCGTAATCTCCAGATAACGCTCGCAAAACGCGTTTAAGATTCTCACGGATGACGGTACCACAGAGGATATGACGACCTTTGTGATGTCAGTGAGTTGGATGTGTTTGTCGGCAAAAAGTGCCCGGGCCAGGATATTGAATTCATCGGCCGTGGTTTCCCGGATGGTTCTGATACGCCAGTCCTGCTTCAGTGACTCGTTTTCGTAAACGCCGAGCACTGTATTGGTATTGCCCACATCAATTACCAGCAGCATGTTTTCTCCTTTGGAATCCCCAATGTTGGGGTCTATTCAATTTTAACGGTAAATACCCGGGGTGAGGCATTGATCATAACCAGATCCACGGGGATGTCAATACAGGCGTGCCGGGCATATACCCCGGGTTTAAGCCCTTCAAGATCCATGAATGCATGAATTTTGTCTGTCAGGGTGGTGGTATTTAATTTTTTTTGGGGTCCTTTAAGGTCAATGGAGATGGTTGACGGTTCAATGCTGACTTTTTTCCCGGGCCGGTTTTGAATCTCTATTGGAATCTGTTCAATGGTCCGGGTACCGATAAGTGGCTGAACCTGCACGGACACCACAAATATTGACTGGGCAACCGTGAAAAGCTTGGGTTGCTTTAGATCTAAGGGAACTTCTTTTTTAAAATTTTCATGGGCATTGGCCAGGTCCACGGGTTTGGTGGAAAGCTCTTTGATTCCGTTGATCAGGGATTTTGCACCGGTCAGGGCCACGGTGCCTGGCTCACACACCGGTGAAAAAGCCATGTAGCCCTTGGCCGTTTTTCCAATATATGGAACCTTCACCTTGAATACCCGGGTTACTTTTTTTTCCAGGCGGATATTTAGATATGAGGGCGTGATATTGACGATGGAAACAGAACGCCCCAGAGGAATCCGGGTCTTGTCCACAGGCAGCAGATAACGGCCGGGTTCTATGGCATCAGTGCCGCCGGCCGGGTCAAAGGCCAGGTCCGTATAAATGTCTGCAGGATAGACCAGACTTTTTTTTGATAGTTTTTCAATGAGTTTGGGTCGGCATTTGATCCTGACTTCGATTTTGGCTGTGTGAAAATTGGTCAAAATCATATCATCGGGAACATTGGCATAATCCACAGGCAGTAGCAAATTTGTTTCCCTGGGATCCTGGGAGCAGGCGGTGAAAATAATAATCGTTATGACCGCAGCCGCCACAGCCATTGGGGCGGCTATACGGAAAAGTGAAGATATCTGCCGGCGCTTAAGCATTCCTGACAGCGTCAATGATGTGTGAGAATGCGCATACCGCTTCAACATCATGGACCCGGAGAATGTGTGCGCCATTCATCAAGGATGCTGCACAGGCAGCCAGGGTCCCGTATTCGGTAGGTGCATCATGGGGGCCGGCCTTTTTGCCTGTCGCATTGCCAAGCACATTCTGGATAAAGGATTTTCTGGATGGCCCCATAAGCACTGGATATCCAAGGGCCGTGAGCTGGTGAAGTTCCTTGATCAGCACAAGGTTGTGTGCCACGGTTTTTCCAAATCCTATGCCCGGATCCAGGATAATATTTTTGGGGGCCATGCCTTTTTCAAGCACAAAGTTAACCCGTTCTTGCAGATAACTGATGATTTCACCCATGAGATCATCATAGTTCGGGTTGACCTGCATGGTTTCCGGTGTGCCTTTCATGTGCATGAGGACGGCAGGCGCGCCGGTCTGTAAGGCCACCTCCACCATGGCAGGGTCTTTTTCAAAGGCCGAAATATCGTTGATGATGGCACCGCCTGCGGCCAGGGCTTCTTTGGCCACCTTTGCTTTCACCGTGTCAATGGAAATGGGAATGTCAATCCGGCCGGCAATGGCCTCAATGACAGGAATGGTCCGGTCAAGCTCCTCTTGTTCGCTTACCGGCTCGGCAAATGGCCTGGAGGATTCTCCGCCGATGTCCAGAATATGGGCACCTGCCGCCACCATCCCCTGGGCCCTTGCCAGGGCTTTGTCCAGACTGTTGTATTTTCCGCCGTCGGAAAAGGAATCCGGTGTGGTGTTTAAAATGCCCATGATACAGGCCCTTGGACCCAGATCCAGTTTGAAGCGGCCAAATTCAAGTGTATAGGCTGTGGTGGTCAATATCTTTTTCCAACATAGTGGTGTAACAAAAAGTCACCCATCTGCGGCGCTACATACGCCTATCATTTGGGCAACTTTTTATTTAAGCATAGGTTTTAGTTTCGATGTTATTTATCTTTTTTGGGGTCTTTGGGCTCTTCTGCCGTTTCCGAGTCAGGCTCTTTGGGCTGTGTCTCGTCGTCGGAATCGTTGTTATCCTCGACCTCTTCTTGTTCTTCCTGTTTTGGTTCTTCTTCCACTTTAGGCGGCTCCGGTTCAGTCCGGATGTTCCGGCGTCCAAAAAAATCAAAATCCGGTCGCAGTTCTGCGATCAGATCATCAAGTTCAGGCCCCATAACGGTTTCCTTTTCCAGGAGAAGGTCCGTCAGGGCGTGGAGGATGTCGATGTTTTCTTCCAGAATGGTTTTGGCCGTGCTGTAGGCACGGTTGATCAGGATAGCCACCTCGGCGTCTATCTTTTGGGCTGTGGCTTCTGAATAGCTCTTGGCCTGGGTCATTTCCCTGCCGATGAAGATGTTGTCATCATGCTCTTCATAGGATACCGGGGCTAGGGCATCACTCATGCCAAAACTTCTGATCATGCGGTTGGCAAGTTTGGTGGCCTGTTTTATGTCATTGGACGCACCAGTGGAGATGCGTTTGAATATGATATCTTCGGCCACACGGCCGCCAAAGGCAATGGACAGTTCGTTTTCCAGCTGGTCTTTGTATTTGAAATCCCCTTCTTCGGGCAAAAACCAGGTCACTCCGGCAGCCCTCCCCCTGGGGATAATGGTGATTTTATTCACGCTGTCCGTATTGGGCAGGAACCGGGCCACCAGGGCATGGCCGCCCTCGTGATAGGCCGTGGTCTTTTTTTCATCTTCCTTAATAACCTTGGATTTTCTTTCAAGCCCCATGTAAACTTTGTCCTTGGCATCTTCAAAATCGCGCATGGTCAATTTTTCACGGTTCCGTTTGGCTGCCAGAAGGGCTGCCTCATTGCACAGGTTTTCCAGATCTGCGCCGGAAAAACCGGGAGTGCCTTTGGCCAGATTGACCGGATCCACATCATTGGCCAGGGGACTTTTTTTCATGTGCACCCGCAAAATGCCTTCACGACCTTTGATGTCGGGCATATCCACCACTACTTGCCGGTCAAACCGACCAGGCCGCAGTAGCGCAGGGTCCAGAACATCGGCCCGGTTGGTGGCGGCCATGAGAATAACGCCTTCATTGGATTCAAACCCGTCCATCTCCACCAACAACTGGTTCAAGGTTTGTTCCCGTTCATCGTGGCCGCCGCCAAGGCCTGCGCCCCGCTGGCGGCCCACGGCATCAATTTCGTCGATGAATATAATACACGGTGCGTTTTTCTTACCCTGTGCAAACAGATCCCGGACCCGGGATGCACCCACACCCACAAACATTTCAACAAAATCAGAGCCGGAAATGGTGAAAAAGGGAACACCTGCTTCGCCCGCCACGGCCCGGGAAAGCAGTGTTTTGCCGGTGCCGGGATTTCCTACAAGAAGCACGCCCTTGGGGATGCGTCCGCCCAGTCGGGTATATTTACTGGGGTTTTTCAGAAAGTCCACGACTTCGGTGAGCTCTTCTTTGGCTTCGTCAATGCCCTCGACATTGGCAAAGGTAACTTTCTCCCCCTTGTCATCCATGAGTCTGGCTCGGCTTTTTCCAAAAGATAGGGCTTTTCCCCCGCCTCCGCCGCCGCCCTGCATCTGACGCATGAAAAAGATCCATACCCCGATGAGTACAATCATAGGCAGCCAGGAAACGACAATGGACATAAACCAGGACGATTCAGCCGGTGGTTTGGCCTTGATGGCTACCCCGTTTTTGCGCAGGATATCTATGAGTTGAGCATCTTCCGGGGCATAACTGTTGAACCGTGCACCGCTGGTGTCCGTAATGATCAGATCCCGGCCCTGGATAACCACATTTTGAATCCGACCGTCTTCCACAAGGGATATAAACTCTGAATAGCCGAGGTCTGACTGGCCGCCCTGCTGTTGGTTAAAAATATTGTATAGCATGACCATCATCAGGACAATCACCAGCCAAAGGGAGATGTTTTTATAGAATTGATTCAATGTCTTTCCTCTCTTAGGTTAAGCCAAAAATGTCAATGAATATATATAAACATAAATTTATTTTATACAAGGGGCCGCTCCCGGGGGGCGCCCGCTTTATTATTTTGATACCTACGGGCCTTAAGATGCCTGCCAAGCGTTCGTAAATCTGTATCTTCTTTTTTTATATGCAGAATATCCTTTTGTCTATATACCCGGATTTGCCCGGGAAGGTCCAGGCTCTTTCCTGATTCTCCTTGTTTACCTGCAAAGAGAAGAATATCTTTGATATGGGTATTGGATATCCGTCTTAGATTCTGTTTTATTGACAGCAGTGCTGCACGGATGACCCGTGCGCCCAGTGCCGGGTCAAGTTTGTTGATCGCCGGTATGGACAAATCAATCTGCTCTTTTTCCCTTTTAGTTGCTGCGTTGTCCAGAGCGGTTCGGGTCATTTGGTTCAGAAAATCATCTTCCTGTCCGATGATGCCGGACAACCGCTCTATCCCAGATTTAATGTCAGGATTGAACTCTTTTTCAAGAAACGGAATCAGACGATGCCGGATTCGGTTGCGAAGATAAGATGTGTCCTCATTGGACCCATCAATTCTAAAATCCTGGTTTATCTCGTCAAGAAACACCAGGATAGCGGCTCTGGGCATCCGGATCAGCGGCCGTATAAATATTTTTTGCCTGACCGGTGGAATGCCCCGAAGACCAAGGGGCCCGGTTCCCCGGACAAGATTCATTAAAATCTGCTCTACGTTGTCATCCCGGTGATGGCCCAGGGCAATGCGGTGAAAGCCGTTTTCACAGGCCACCCGGTTGAAAAAATCATATCTGGCGTTTCTGCCGGCCTCTTCAACACAAAGCCGTTGTTGTTTGGCAAGTTCTGCTACATTTTTTTTTTCAACGACCAGGTCAAGGGTGTGTTTCCGGGCAAATTCACGGACAAAGGTCTCGTCAGCCAGGGCGTGGCCGCCCCGAAGCATGTGGTTCAGATGTGCTAGGCCTATACGGATGCCCAATTCTTTTTTCAACCTTGTCAAAACCTGTGCCAGGGCAATGGAGTCAGGTCCGCCGGAAAGGCCTATCAATACACTGTGCCCGCGGGTAACCATATCGTGTTCCCGGATGGTGTCAAGCACCTGGTCAGTAAATTGTTGGCCAAAAGATGATTGATCTGTCATGTATTATTACTGCTGCTTGTGAAATAAAAATGATTTTTTTTATGTCATCATTCCTTAATAGCAGAAAACAGTTATAAATTGCAATGCTCGGGGCTTTGGGGTTAACGGTTTCTTTTATGTACCGAAAATATATTCGGACATCTCTTCGGTGGAGAAATTTTTTGCCAGGGGGATTTTTATCTGTTTTTTTTCCTTTGCCGACAGGTATAGCGCCAGAACGGATTCAACAGACATCATGCCTGATTTTGCATCGGCAATGGGTGATTTTTCGTTGAGAACGGCTTCTTTTAGATCGGCATATATTCCGGCATGGGGATTTGTCAGGGCGAACAGGCCGGAAAGCCCCCTTGACCGGATCTCCCTTATAAAGTACTCAAGGTTTTTCTTTTTCCTGTTGGTCCTGATATCAAAATATGGCCTGCCCCGGCGAATCCCCATACGAACCTCTCCCTTTTCACCGAGCAGATAAAACGCGGCCTCATGGTCGCAGGAAGGTGAATTGGCTGTCCCTTCGATTTGGCACAGTGCGCCGTTGTCAAGCTGAAGTGTCCCAAGGGCCAGATCTTCTGCCTCCATGTCATGAAAGCGTTTTCCCAGTATTGCATTTGCTGCAACGGCCCGGCTGTTCATCAGCCAGCACATAAGATCAATGGCGTGAACACACTGGTTCATCAGCACGCCGCCGTCGTTTGCCCATGTGCCGCGCCAGGCCCTGTGATCGTAATATGATTGATTATGACCCCAGCGTACAACCACCGATCCGTGACTGAGTTTACCGAACCGTCCGGCAGCAATATCCTTTTGCAGATTGCCGACAACGGGAAAATAACGGAATATATGCCCCATGGCAATTCGCCTGTTTTTTTGTTCACAAATTTCAAGCAGCTCTTTGGCCTGTCTTGTGCTCATACTCATGGGCTTTTCAAGAAGAATATGAGATCCATTGAGCAGTGCCGCTTTTGCGATGGTGTAGTGAAGTCCTGACGGCGCCGTTATTGCGGTGATATCCGGTATTTCTTTTTCAAGCAGCTGTTTATAATCCGTATATGTGTTTACGTCTTTTTTTATTTGATGCTTTTTTTTATCTGATAGTTTACAGGCATTAAACAATTTATCAAAAGGCCTGGGAGAAGTGTCTGCCACAGCACAGAGTAAAAGGCCGCTGTTCCTTTTTGTGATGGCCATGATATGTTTGGCGGCAATCCGACCGCATCCGATAAGTGCGACCCGAAGAGGTGTTTCAGCCATTTTCTCTCCTTCAGCGGTTGGGTGTTGTCAAATCTATGCTGATGGCGTACGCACCACCGTCAAGTTTGGCTGTCAGCGGATATTCGCCCTTTTCAAATACCTTGAGCATGGCTCGGTTGGACGAGAGGACATCTGCAGTTATTTTTACGGCGCCACGTTTTTTTGCTAGACGGGTGAGCATCCTAAGAAGAAAAGAGGCAATGCCAAGACCCTGGTACGCCTCGTCCACAACAAAGGCGATATCCATGAACGGTTTGTCAGGATGCTTGGCGATCCGAGCCTCAGCGATGATAGTCTGGTTGCCGGGTTCGCCCACAAGGCCGACCACGGACAGCACCTCTCTGTAGTCCACATTCACATAGGCCTGCATTTTGGCATGGGGCATGGCTTTGATGGGTGCAAAATAACGGTAGTAAATGGCGTTATCGGAAAACCGGTAAAACAATCTGCGCATCTGCTCTTCATCAGATGGCTTGATCGCTCTAAACCTCACCTGCAGATTGTCTTTAAACGTCTGGGCTGTTTCGATCTCCTTGGGATAAAAACGGGCGGAGTCGGCAATGAACATCTGGTCAGGATAGAGCAGGTTCTCTTTTTTACCGCCCTCCACAAGACCGGGACGGTCTTCGGGGTGGGCAATTTCGATCAGGGCCTGGGCCCGTTCCCGCAGGCTTCTGCCCCTGATATGGGCCACTCCGTATTCCGTGACCACAAGGTCAATGCATTCCGGAAAACTTAGTTGCTCCTGTGTATCATCAAGAAACAGGCGAATATTGGGGATGCCGTTTTTGCTTTGGCTGGGAAGGGCAACAATATTGTACCCGCCCCTGGAGAGCTCCGCACCATTAAGAATATCGGCAATCTGGCCGGGATCTGCAGAAATATTGGCAGCTTTGGTGTAAATGGCCACCCGGCCGGACAGGGCCACCCGCCTTACCGGCAGTACCATTACAAATTTTTTATTACGCCCGATCTGCAACGGATTTAATATTTTGTCAATCCCCTGGAACTCCACCATAGGATTATTGTCGAGCCATGCCATCAACTTCTGGGAGCCCAGGGCATAGGTGGTCGAAGACCGCCCCAGGAACATTCCCTTTTCCCGGTTGGTGACCGCCCCGCTTTCGGCTAGCTCCATGACCGCATCCGTGAAAAACGGGGTATGAATACCCAGATTTTTTTTCTTTGCCAGGTGTCGGGCCAGGGCTTCGTAAATGGGACCGTAGCTGAAGGCCACGCATGATCCATCTTCGATCACCGAGGCCGCATTTTCGGCGATTTTGTCAAACACCTTGTTTGCAGGGTATCTTGGAACATAAAAGGGCGGGACCTGCGCCTTGACCCGCATGTCAAATTCGTCAATATGGACAAAGGTGTCTCCAAGGGTAAAGGGAATGTCTTCATTAATTTCAGCCACCACAAAACCGGCCTGCTTCATCACCTGTCTTGCCACATCAACACCAAGACCAAAGCTGCAATAACCGTTCTCATTGGGTGGGGCGACCTGGAGAAAGGCCACATCAATGGGTATCAATCCTTCCCTCATGAGTAACGGGACTTTGGAAAACCGCGCCGGAATCAGGTCCACCCGGCCTGCGGTGATGGCCTGGGCGGACACCCATCCGGAAAAAAAGGTTTTTAAACGGTACCGGTGAGACTCCAAGGCGTTATAGGAGACAGCATCTCCGAAACTGACCAACTGGATCAGAGTCAGATCCTCCAGATTGGTTCCTTTGGCGCTCATGAGCGCATTTACAAGGGTTCTGGGCTCGGCAGTTCCTGTACCGATAAAAATATGCATGCCCGGTGCAATTTTGGACAGCACTTTATCTGTGGACACACAACGTGTTTTCCAGACAGCTCTTTTTTTCCTGAACATGACGACGTTATTTTTTCAGTTTTTTAATATTATCCCGTGCAAATTCAATGGTCGGGTCTATTTTTAAAGCCATTTCATAAAATTTAATCGCAAGCACGGGTTCTTTAAGCTCCCGGTAACAGGATCCCATATTGGCATAATTGATGGCCTGGCTTGGGTCCACATCAAGGGCTTTTTCAAAATAGGTAATGGCTGTTTTAAAATCTTTTTTCATAAAACAGCAGGCCCCGGCGGTGTTCAGGATGTCCGGGCGCTGGGGATCGGCACCAAGACCGGTTTGACATGTCTCAAGGGCTGGATCCAGCAGCCCCAAATCCTTCTGGGCCGCAGCCATATGAGAACAGATATCAGGCAAGTTGCGCCGGACAGGATCGCGGTCAAGGGAGGCCTGAAATTGCGTTATGGCCTCTTCTCTATCCTCCAGGGCGCTGAACATCAATCCTTTGTAAAAACTTGTGTAGTATTTTCCCGGGATGAGCGCTTCCAGTTCATTCAGCTGGTCAATGGCCAGAATAGGGTGGGAATTTTCCGTGATCAGACGGGCGGCAAACATGCCTACACTGGCCTCATCGGCTCTCTCCCTGAAATGGGCCCCCGGCATGATGGTGTAATAGGCCGGGATATCAAGGCCGGGATGGGTGGTGCAAATGGAGAGCAGATGAAATCCTCTGTCCGCCAGAATTTGGATCAGGCTTTCCACTTCCACTTTCATGTTGTCGGCGGACAAATCCGGCAGGTCAGCAGCAGCCACCATGGTTTCAGGGTGGGTGATATATTCGGCTGCGTCTATATCCGTAAATTTCGGTAATCCGGAGGCCACATAATTGGACCCGGAGTTAAAGTCCCCGGCAAGCTGGGCCACTTCGGTCAGGGCACGGCCCATGGCCTTTTCCGGGGATGGGGCCGTGCCTGCGGTCCATACGATCTCGCTTGTATCCGGACATGTGGACGGATCCCAGGCCAGTACTGCGATGGTGGGAATACCCGTGTCTAGGGAAAGGTCACTTGCATAAATTTTGATGCCTTGGCCGTCATACTTGGCAAGCAGTTCCCGGACAAGAGGATCTTTAAAGGAGTCCAGACGGATGCCGGGAACTTTTAACTTTTCACGGGATACCCGGGAGCAGACGTGACGCTCCACAAGTTCGCAGATGCCCTGGGTCAAGGCCTCTTCCGTACAGTTACCTGCACTGGGTCCATTAAACTCATTGATCATATAAAACCAGTTAAAAGGGATATTCACCTCTTTTTTATCGGTCAGATCATAGCCTTTGGTCCATTGCAGGGGCAAAGCGTCAAATATGGGTTTAACCTTTAGAGCCTCAGCTTCATCATCATGGACAGACTGGGTAATCAGTGCGTAATCCAAAGCTTTTTCCCCAAGCTCTCCAGGTGTGGCATGGATAAAGTTTTTTTCATCTTCGGCAAAGGAAAAAAAGCTGAACCGCTCCACCAATTCCATGACCGCACTGGCCTCAGACTGTTCCGGGGTCCCGCCTTTACCCATCTGTTTATTGGTTCCGGTCACCCGTTTTGCATCCGCACCACACTCACTGAAAAACACCGGAATGTCTAGGCGGCCGTTATCGATGCGCTGGGTCCGGCTTAGGATATCAAGATCTAGGGCCGCGGCCTTTTCCCTGAACCGCCGGACAGTTTCAGAAGGAGAGATGATTTTATCTTGGTCAAATGTATAATTTTTCGGGGCGTCTTGAAGTATTATTTCATAACCCATGGGGTTTATAGCCTCTCTATTTTATATGTAAAAAGGCCCCACCTTACCATGAATTGTTGCAGATTTCATCATGATAGCACCTGTTTTGATTAAATAATCTGCATTTCCGGCAGCTTTTTTGACAATATCAAACGCGGATTAATTCCATGAATTTAAGATTGGCTCTGGGAAAAGGGAATTGGTGAAGCTGATCAACGCTCACCCATTTATGGTCAATGGGGCCGTTAAGAATCACCTGACCTGCGATGTAATCGCAAAAGAATACATCCATTTCAATCTTAAAATGGGTGTATGCGTGGAAAACCCGGGTTAAAAATTGCAAATTACCAGTCTCAATGCCGGTTTCTTCCCGGATTTCACGGACACAAGCCTGTTCAGCAACCTCTTTAGGCTCCACTTTGCCGCCGGGAAATTCCCATAATCCACCTAAAAGCCCGTCAAGCGCTCTTCGGGTGATCAGAACTTTTCCGTTTTTTCTGACAATACCCACGGCAATGTGAACCGTGGGCACCTTTTTTTTCTCCATGCGTCGGGGAAAAACTTTCGTTACCTGTTTTTCACGGGCGCAACATTCCCCGGCCAGGGGACATGATGTACAGTCCGGGCGTTTAGGCGTACAGATTAGGGCGCCAAGCTCCATGACAGCCTGGTTGTATGTGCCTGGATCTTTTTCATACAAAAGCGCTTCGGCAATGGCCTTATATGCTTTATGGGCACTACTGTGATTCACCGGCGTGTCAACGCAGAAAAGTCGTGCCAGGACACGCTTGACATTGCCGTCGACCACGGCATGGGGTTTTGCTTCGGCAATGGAGAGCACTGCTGAAGCAATATAATCCCCCACGCCCGGCAGGCCTTTAAATCCCTTATAATCATTCGGAATAACGCCGTCCATATCACGGACCACGATCCCGGCAGCCTTGTGAAGATTTCTGGCCCTGGCATAATACCCAAGTCCCTCCCAGGCCTTAAGCACGGTTTCAAGGTTTGCGGCGGCAAGATTTTCAAGAGCGGGCCAGGTTTCCATGAACCTTAGAAAATAGGGAATCACGGTTTTGACCTGGGTCTGCTGGAGCATCACCTCGGAAACCCATACCCGGTACAAAGACAGATCCCTGCGCCAGGGCAGTTGCCGACAATTGTCACGGTACCAGCCCATTAAGGCCGTTTGAATTATTTTATTTTGCCTGTTTCCCAGTTTCGCACCAAGTTGATAAAGGTTCTGGTGGCCGTTCCCGAAGGTCCCTTGGGAACATATGCCTTTTCTGTAAAATCCCAGGCCGTGCCGGCAATGTCCAGATGTGCCCAAGGGGTCTTACCCACAAAATTTGACAGATACGCGGCCGCGGTTATGGTGCCGGCGGGTTTCCCTCCGGTATTTTTTATATCTGCCACTTTAGATTCGATCTGTTTTTCATAGTTTTTATTTAGGGGCAGGCGCCATACCGGTTCTCCGGCAAGATTTCCGGCAGATTCAAGTGCTTTGACCAGGGCATCATTGTTGGATACAAGCCCTGTATAATGATGGCCAAGCCCGATGATAACGGCACCTGTCAGGGTCGCTGCGTCAAGTACACAGGTGGGTTTGAACCTTTCAATACCCCAGGCCAGGGCATCAGCCAGAATAAGGCGGCCTTCAGCATCAGTGTTGATCACTTCGCTTGTTACCCCGTTGTAGTGGGTAATAATGTCGCCAGGGTGAATGGCCTTGGCCCCGGACATATTATCCGTGGCAGGGACTATGGCCACGACTCCCACATCCGGCTTTTCCTGTGCCACGGCCTGCATGGCGCACATCACCGCCGCACCGCCGCACATATCGTACTTCATGTCTTCCATACCCGCAGAGGGCTTGATGCTGATGCCCCCGGAATCAAAAGTTAAACCCTTGCCCACAAGGAGGATGGTTTCGGTGGCGTCTTCAGGCAAATATTCAAGGATCACCATGCGTGCCGGTACATGGGAGCCCTGGTTGACGGCAAGAATTCCTCCCATGCCCATCTGTTCCATCTCTTTTTTTTCTATACACCGATATCCCAGCCCCGTGTCTGCGGCAAGTTGTTTGGCATATGCCGCAAAATCAGCAGAAGTCCAGTGGTTGCCGGGCTCATTGGCCATATCCCGTGCCGTACAGGCGGCAACGGCAGAATGTTTTGCCTTTTCAATACCCTGGCGAATGAGATTAAGGTTGTCGTTGCATACAAATTTTATCGCACCAAGTCCTGGGTAATCGGTTTTCTTTTTGGTGCTTTCTTTATATTTATCAAACCGGTAATCCCCGAGGATAACACCTTCAGCCAGAGCGACCGCAGACGCCTGGGGATCAGTCAGGGCGCCAGACAGATGTTTTGGATCAGGCAAGCAGATTACCGCTTCCTTAGCTTTAACCGATGCACACACCTTGGCAACCTGTCCACCGGCCTCCCGCAGCATGTCCAGGGCATCTCCCTTATCATTTTCTTTATTAACAGCGCCTACGCCTAAAACCAGCACCCGGGCAGCAGACATTTTTGATCCGGCAGCCGGGTAAAATAATATCTGTTCCGCAGCTTTGCCTGAAAAATCCTTTAATTCAAACGCCTTTTTAACCTGGGCCTTTACAGCAGCATCACATGCAGGCATTTTGCCCTTTTCCTCCACGGCGAAATAAACGAGAAGGTCTGTTTTAATCGTTTCGGCAGCTTTGGTGATCGTTGTGATACGGTCTTTTTTCATGGGGACACCTTTTTTTACCGGTTGTTTGGAAATTTAAAGTATATTGGAATTTATCATAAAATCAGGGTTAGGTAAAAGAATTCAGATAATAACAGCCATGGGACGACATGGTCTATCAAAATATGCAAATCATTCAGGAACTTTGAGGCTATTCACAAATTGTTGTTGTTGTATCTTGCCTTATTTAAAATATTCCAGTATACCTTAATTAAATTAATTATTTATAAACTTATAGGAGGCAAAGACATTGAACGATATTGCTGTACTTGCCGGTGACGGTATTGGTCCTGAGGTCATGGCACAGGCAATCAGGGTGCTTGATAAGGCTGCTGAGCTTTTTGATTTTGAACTATCTTATGAATACGCGGATGTGGGTGGTGCGGGCATTGATAACCATGGTAAAGCATTGCCCGACTCAACACTGGCATTGTGCGAACAAAAAGATGCCATTTTATTTGGTTCTGTGGGCGGACCGAAATGGGAACACCTGCCACCGGAAGAACAACCTGAACGTGCTTCACTGTTAACGCTGCGCAAACACTTTGGTTTATATTGCAACCTGAGACCTTCCAAGGTATTCCCCTCCCTTGCATCTGCTTCTCCTCTGAAGCCGGAAATCATAAAAGACGGATTTGACATCTTATGTGTCAGGGAACTGACCGGCGGACTCTATTTTGGTAAACCTAGAGGTAAAAGGGGCAGCGGCCCTGATGAAACCGCATTTGATACCATGGTTTATTCCAGATTCGAAATTGAGCGGATTGCCAAAATGGCTTTTGAGGCCGCCAGGAAAAGGCGCAGCATTGTATCATCTGTGGACAAGGCCAATGTGTTGACCTCCATGGTTCTGTGGCGGGAGGTGGTCATCGAGGTTGCCAAATCATACCCGGATGTCACCTTGAACCATATATATGTCGACAATGCCGCCATGCAGCTTATTCGAAATCCCCAGCAATTTGATGTGCTTTTATGCGGAAATATGTTTGGGGATATTATATCTGACGAATGCGCCATGATTACAGGATCAATGGGGTTGCTCTCCTCGGCAAGCCTAAATGAAAAAAAATTCGGCCTTTATGAGCCGGCCGGCGGCTCTGCACCTGATATTGCGGGCAAAGGCATTGCCAACCCCATTGCCCAGATCCTGTCCGCAGCCATGATGCTCAAATACACCTTTGGGCAAACCCAGGCCGCTGATGCCATTGAGGCGGCAATTTCCAATGTTCTTGACCAAGGAATTCTTACGGCAGATCTGACCGATAACAAAGAGAAAGCAGTTAATACCCAGGAAATGGGAACTGAGATTATCAATGCTATGACAGATATCCACAGCGCTTGATCTCTCATTATTGACCCCTGCACAGCCCGGCCATCGAGAGTTTGTTCTCTATGGCCGTTTTTTTGTTCTTTATTCTTGTACTAAATAAAAAAAGGCTTTTGAGTTTCCTCAAAAGCCTTTTTTTTATTGTGGCGGGAGTGACGAGACTCGAACTCGCGGCCTCTAGCGTGACAGGCTAGCGTTCTAACCAACTGAACTACACCCCCGTAGTTTACTTCTTTTTGCTGGTGGGCGATGCAGGGATCGAACCTGCGACTTCAAGCTTGTAAGGCTTGCACTCTCCCAGCTGAGTTAATCGCCCGAAACGGCAGCATATATACCAAGCCCCCATGTGCGTGTCAAGCAAAATTATTCTTTTTTTGTTTTTTTTATTTTCATTGCGCAACCGCTTAGGAATTTAATCAAATCCTTGCAAAATTATGGGGACATTGGTATGCTACACCATTAATATGTAAACACTATAGAAGAATTGAATGCAATATCTTATCACCTTTTTTCCTGACACCAATCAAAATAAAACAAGGGGTATCGCACGTATAGAGTCCCTGATTTATAATGTCAGCAGCAAAAGTCTAATTTAGGAGTCGATAATGGAACCTGTTCAGGGATATCTGGAAATCATGGACAAGGGTTTTGGTTTTCTAAGAAATATTGAAGAAAATTTTAACCCCAAGCCTGAAAATCCCTATGTACCCAACAGCCTGATACGCAAACTCAATCTAAGGGAAGGCAGCTTTATTCAGGGCTATGGAGAAAAAAAGAGCCCACAGAATGTAAACGTTGCACTTATACGCATTGAGACCATCAACAACCTTCCCTTTGACGAGTTCATAAGAACGCCAATGCTCCAGGAGCAGGTCAGCATCAACCCCTTTGAAAGGTATCAGCTTGCCCAGGGACCTGATGATCTAACAGGAAAAGCTTTGGATCTGATTGTGCCCATCGGCATGGGGCAGCGGGGATTGATCATTGCTCCGCCAAAATCCGGAAAAACAACCATTTTAAGACACATGGCCAATTCCGTGGTCCTCAACCACCCTGATGCCAAGGTGTTTGTTCTTCTTGTGGACGAACGGCCTGAGGAAGTCACCGATTTTCAAAGAGGGTTAACCGATGCCCACGTACTCTATTCTTCTGCGGATCAGCAAATCGGTCAACACATGAGGATGACGCGGCTTGCGATGCACACGGCCATTAGATGTACGGAAATAGGGCAAGATGCCGTGGTTTTCATTGATTCTTTAACCCGGATGACCCGGGCGTTTAATATTGACACCGATTCCTATGGCAAAACCATGAGTGGCGGTCTTGGTGCCAATGCCATGGAGTTTCCCAGGAAAATTTTTGGGGGTGCCCGCAAGCTTGAGAACGGCGGTTCTCTTACGATCATTGCCACCATTCTCGTCGATACCGGCAGTCGCATGGATGATGTTATTTTCCAGGAATTCAAAGGCACCGGCAATATGGATCTTTTTCTATCTAGGGAGTGCGCCGAGCAAAGAATATGGCCGGCCATTAATATCAACCAATCCGGGACCCGGAAAGAAGATCTGCTAATGGCTCCTGAAGAATATGAGGCAATGGTGAATATTCGCCGCAGTATTGCACCGTTAGACGAAGTTACGGCCATGTCTCAGTTTTTGTCCATGATCGAAGACGGTTTATAAAGACAGCGTTTCCCAAATATCATTTAAAATAAAAATCGCTGCACTATAAGAGTTATAGTGCAGCGATTTTTTATTTTACAAGTTTGTTAATATGTCGTTAAGGGTCAGGCTCTATACGATAAGGGCATGCTCAAGCACTTCGGCCATATTTTCTACATAGACTATATCAAGCTGTTTTTGAATCGCTTTGGGAACGTCTATGATATCTTTTTGGTTTTCCTTGCAGAGGATAACTTTTTTAATTCCATTGGCATGGGCTGCCAGAAGTTTTTCCTTGAGGCCCCCGATGGGCAACACGCGTCCGCGAAGGGTTATTTCCCCTGTCATAGCCGCTGTCCGGCTGACGGGCTGACCAGTGAGAATGGAAACGACTGCTGTACACATGGCGATACCGGCTGACGGTCCATCTTTTGGAATGGCCCCTTCGGGTACATGGATATGGATATCTGTATCCTTGTAAAAGTCTTCTCGGATGTTAAGATCAGCACTTCTTGACCGGACATAGGATACGGCTGCCTGGGCACTTTCTTTCATCACATCCCCAAGCTTGCCGGTAACCATTACATTTCCTTTGCCTGGCATGGTTACCGCTTCAATGGTTAAAAGTTCGCCTCCTGCCTGGGTCCAAGCGAGTCCGGTAACAATTCCGGTCTTATCTTCTTGTTCCAGAATGGAATTTCTAAATTTGGTCTGCCCCAGATATTTTGAAATAGTATTTGCTGTGACCTGATGTTTTTTGTGTGTCTGGGTCCGTACAATCTCCGTGGCAATTTTTCTAAGTACTGAAGATAGTTCACGCTCTAAATTTCTTACTCCGGCTTCTTTGGTGTATTGCTTGATAATCGTCTCTACCGCAGCTTTGGAAAAAGAGATTTCATAATCACCTAGGCCGTTTTCATGAATTTGTTTAGGAATCAGGTATCCGGTGGCAATCTGGTATTTTTCATAATCGGTATACCCAGGTATTTGAATTACCTCCATGCGGTCACGCAGGGGGGCGGGGATTTCATGCAGGGTATTTGCAGTAGTGATAAACAAAATTTCAGAAAGATCGTAATCTACCTCAAGATAATGATCGTTAAAATCTTTGTTTTGTTCAGGGTCCAGTGCCTCCAGGAGGGCAGAAGAGGGATCTCCTCTAAAATCACTGGTCATTTTATCAATTTCATCCAGACAGAATACCGGATTATTATATCCCACTTTTTTTAACGTCTGAATAATTTTTCCGGGCATGGCACCGACATAAGTTCTCCGGTGGCCTCGAATTTCTGCTTCATCGCGGACCCCGCCTAAAGAGACCCGGGCAAATGATCGTCCGGTTGCCGTGGCAACAGACCGGGCAAGGGAGGTTTTGCCAACCCCGGGTGGGCCCACTAAGCATAGAATCGGCCCTTTTATTTTTTTAACCAGAATTTGAACAGCCAGATACTCAAGGATTCTCTCCTTGGGTTTTTTCAGGCCGTAATGGTCTTTGTCCAGAATCTGCTCGGCTTTTGAAATTTCATTTTTTACGCGTTTTTTTCGGTACCAGGGCAAGGAGACCAGCCAGTCGATGTAGTTTCTGACTACTGTTGCCTCCGAGGAGGTTGCAGCCATTAACTTAAGCTTTTCTAACTCTGTGCGTACAACGCCGGCAGCTTCTTTGGGCATGCGTTTGGCCTTGATCTTTTTTTCAAGGTCAGCAAATTCGCCACCTTGGCCGTCTTCACCCATTTCCTTTTGAATGGCCCGCATCTGCTCGTTAAGGTAGTGACGTTTTTGAAGTTTATCCATCTGTTCTTTAACTCTGCCCTTGATTTTCTGGGACATGGAAAAAACTTCCGTCTCTTTTTGAATAAACTTTAGAAGCAAAAAGAAACGTTCTTCTATATCACCACACTCCAACAGCTTCTGCTTATCCTGAACTTTGAAGGGCAGCTGGGCGGCAATGGTATCGGCATACCTCGACGGATACTGTTCAAGGGCATCCAGTCCCTTGAAAAAACTTTTGGAAACGACCCCGGACAGGCTGACATAATTTTGGAACGCTTCGTGAACCGTTCGGATGGCCGCTTCGATATTGGCTTCGGCCAGCGGTTTTTCCTGGACGTCCACATAATCAACAACCTGGAACCCGTCTTGTTCAAGCATTTTTAAGATACAGCCCCGGGCGACCCCCTCAACTAATGCCTTTACCGTCCCATCAGGAAGGCGTAGCAATTGGGTGATTCGGGCTTCTGTGCCCACCTGAAAAATATCCTCAATAGTGGGTTTCAGGACTTCAGGATCTTGCTGGGTTGTAAGGAAAATTTTTTTATCACTGCCCATGGCCTGGGAAAGCGCCTTGATGGATTTTTCCCTTCCCACAAAAATAGAGGTTGTAACAAAGGGGAAGAGGACAATATCTCTTAAAGGAACCAGAGGAAGAGTCTTCTTCTCCGTTTCCGAGCTATCCTCGGGATTGAAAAAACGGGAAATACTGATCATGGATGCACTCTTTCTATTTAATGCCTGACCAAAAGCCCGTGTCTATACAAAAAGTTGCCCAGATGCATGGCGCATAAAAAATCTAAGACCAGTGCCGCTTCACGGTTGTGCCGTCGGCTTCTCGTGGTTTGATAAATTTTTGTGTCTACACCGCAGCAGATGGACAACTTTTTGTTCAAACACTCTTTAAGCCTGCTTTTTGGGCTGTTCGTACAGTAGGATGGGGTCCTCGTTGTTTGATACCACTTCTTCACCCACTACGCACTCAACCACATCTTTTTTGGAAGGGATTTCATACATGATATCCATCATGGTTTCCTCCATAATAGCACGTAGTCCGCGGGCTCCGGATTTTCTGGCCACGGCTTCCTTGGCCATGGCTTCAAGCGCCTCATCGGTAAACTGCAGGTTTACCCCTTCAACGCGAAAAAGTTCCTGGTATTGTCGAACCAAGGCATTCTTGGGTTCTGTCAAAATTTTGACCAAAGACGATTCATTAAGTTCCCCTATGGACGTTATGATAGGCAGACGCCCTAAAAATTCGGGGATTAAACCGAATTTAATCAAATCTTCCGGCTTAACCTGCTCCAGGAGTTCTCCGATGTTTATCTCTTTTTTATCTGCGATTTTGGCGCCGAACCCCATGGTTTTTTGGGTTAAACGACGCTCAATCACTTTTTCGAGACCGGTAAAGGTTCCGCCGCAGATAAACAGGATGTTGGATGTATCCACCTTGACATAATCCTGCTGGGGATGTTTCCTGCCCCCTTTGGGAGGAACAGAGGCAATAGTGCCCTCGATAATTTTGAGCAAGGCCTGCTGGACCCCCTCTCCGGAGACATCCCTGGTAATTGAAGGATTGTCCCCTCGTTGGGATATTTTGTCTATCTCATCAATGTAGATGATACCCTTTTGGGCCTTTTCAATGTCGTAATCCGCATTCTGAACTAGAGATAGGACGATATTTTCCACATCCTCTCCAACATAGCCGGCCTCAGTCAGGGCAGTCGCATCAGCGATGGCAAAGGGGACATCCAAAAATCGGGCGAGGGTCTGGGCCAGAAGGGTTTTTCCACATCCGGTCGGACCGATAATCAGGATATTGCTTTTTTGAATCTCGACATCTTCATCGCTTTTTGCAAGATGTGAGGCCAGGCGTTTATAATGATTATAAACCGCCACGGATAAGACCTTTTTTGCACGATCCTGTTCTATAATGTATGCGTCAAGCTGATCTTTGATCTGCTTGGGCACCATAAACTCCTTGGCTTCCTTTGGTTCGACAGCCAACTCTTTTTCTTCATCTTCGATAATCTCACCGCACAGCTTAATGCACTCATTGCAGATATAGACGCTGGGCCCGGCTATCAGTTTTTTTACTTCCTTTTGGTTTTTTCCACAGAATGAACAGAAAAACTGATCGTTTGTATCATCTTTTTTGGCCATATTTTATGACTCCTTTGACGCCTCCTGCTCAGAGGCCTTTTCCAATTGGCTTCTGTCACTGACCACACGGTCAATAATGCCGTATTCCAAGGCTTGCTCTCCGGACATGAAAAAATCACGTTCCGTATCCGCCGCAACCTTTTCAAGGTCCTGCCCCGTATGTTTTGATAAAATTTCGTTCAAAGAATCTTTCATTCTTAAAATTTCAGTTGCCTGAATCTTGATGTCAGTTGCCTGGCCCTGAGCACCTCCCAGCGGCTGGTGAATCATTATCCTGGCATTGGGCAGGGCGAACCGTTTGCCGGAAGTTCCGGCAGTAAGAAGCAACGCCCCCATACTGGCTGCCTGGCCGATACACACTGTTGCCACATCCGGCTTAATGTACTGCATGGTGTCATAGATAGCCATACCTGCTGTCACAACGCCGCCAGGAGAATTAATATAAAAATTGATATCTTTTTCAGGATCTTCGGATTCAAGAAACAGCATCTGCGCAACAATGAGGTTGGCAATTTCATTGTCTATGGCTGATCCCAGAAAAATAATTCTGTCTTTTAAAAGCCGGGAATAGATATCATATGCACGTTCTCCTCTGTTGCTCTGCTCAACAACCATTGGAATAAGGGGCACGATTTAACTCCTTGTCATGATCTAAATATATGTTTTTAATCTTGTTGCCGTCCAAGCAGTTAAGATAAATTGACCCACGTCAATTACTTCTATGGGTTGACCCCGACCAATTAACAATCAGTCTCAACCCACAAAAAATATAAAAGCAGTTCAAAGAAATCTTGGCACTTTTATTTAAAACTTACGGATTTTTTAAGCTTGTGTACCTTCTTCTTCAGTTTGCTCATCAGCTGCTTGGGATTCATCCGGCGTCACTTCAACTACGTTACTCTTTTCTATTATAAGATCAACGGCCTTTTTTTCAAGCTGGGTGTGTTTATAATATTCAAGTTGACGCGGGTCCATGTTGAAAAAATTCTTGATGGCGTCCTTTGTCGCACTCATTGCCTGGGCCATCTCTTCAAAACCGGCGTCAAGTTCTTCGTCGCTGAGCTCCATCTTTTCCTGGTCAATTATTTTACCCAGGATCAGATGTCGACGCGCCTGTTTTTCAGCCACATCTCTGTATTTTTCCTGCATGATTTCACGGGTTAAGCCGACGTCTTCAAGGGATGTATTGTTCTGGGCATAGGCCTGTTCCGTTTCTGAGATAATGCCGTCAAGCTCACCTTCAATCAGGGCGTCAGGGACTTGAAAATCTATTTTTTCGAGTATCTGGGTAAAAACCTGCTCACTCATTTCATGCTTGACCCGCTGAATAATTCCTTTTTCAAGATTGTCTCGGATGGCCGTTTTTACGTCTTCAAGGGTTTCGTATTGATCAAGGTCTTTTACCAGATCATCATTGGCCTCAGGCAGCACCTCTTCCTGAATTTCCTTGAGCGTCACTTTATATTGAATCGTTTTTCCTTTCAGATTCTCATCATGAAAATCCTCTGCGTAAACCACTTCAATATCCAGGTCCTGAACCGGAATTGCCCCGATAAGTTTTTCGGAAAATTCTTTGGGCAACGGCTCCATATTGAGGGCTGTAACATAATTTTCAACTTTGGGGGTATGCTCAAAGGCTTCGCCATTTAAAAAGCCCTCATAATCAATCAGAACAAAGTCGCCTTCTTTGACCGGACGATCTTCTTCAACCTTCTGCTTTGTGGCCATGGTCTTTTGCAGCATATATATCTGGCTTTCAATCTCAGCCTCGCTTACTTCATAAAGCGTTTTTTTAATTTCAAGGCCTTGGAAATCGATATCATCCAGTTCGGGTTTAACTTCCACAGTGATCTCAAACGAATAATCAGCATCCGGCTTGAGCTCCGGAGGGTCAAGTTGGGGCCCGCCAACAATATCTAACTTATGATTTTCAACTGCTTCAACAAAAGCCTCCTGGATCAGGCGCGGGGCAACCTCGGCATGAACGTCTGCGGCAAACCGGTTTTCAAGCACTTTTCTGGGAACTTTTCCTTTTCGAAAACCTTTGATATCAGCCTTTTTTTTCAAATCGGCATAGGCTTTATTCAGCTCTTTGGAAATTGTTTCCTTAGGAATTTCAAAAGAAAGCACTTTTTTAATACTGCTCTGATCTTCGATTTTTACCTGCATGATTTTGTCCTGTTATTTCCTGTTAATTGGCGTTAATCTACTGAACGCACCTTCAAAAATAAAAATTATACCCTAACTGATTTATTATACGGTACAAACACATTACACAAAGTTAACTAAAATACCCTGTCTTCATGGTGGTGTCAAGGAAATTGCCATCCCGTAGATAAGGGGCAAAGCCCGAACTATGTAACCTTTTAATCCCTTTTACAATCATGGGAAGGACCTGGCCGGAAAAAATGATCTTGATTTTTTTTATGCCAGGTGATAAATAGTCCTGTCATTTCTGATTATCGGGGCGTAGCGCAGTCTGGCAGCGCGCCTGCTTTGGGAGCAGGATGTCGGAGGTTCAAATCCTCTCGCCCCGACCAATTAATTCCCCAATATGCTGTTTCCAAAAATAAAATACTCATGATCAGTTTTCGCATGGGTTTTATTTACGTTGTAAGCCGCCATTAGACAAACACACGAGCCTCTTCCATATTTTGAGGGTTGCCAATTGTGTTCTGCTTCATGTTATTTGCATTTCCTGCTTTATCTTTTAACTCGGCTATGCGGTCCCAGTCGTTTAAATTCCCCTTGTATTTTGGTTGTCTTGAGTTTGTTCAGAGCGTTGTAAGCAAGGAAAGGCCTTGCTTTATTCGCTTGTTGTCGAGCTTCTTCTCCAATAAGACCTTGAAACATAACATGAAGCAATTTTAAGTTGTAAAATAAAAAACGGCGTATATTTAAAAATATACACCGCAGTTTTACAAAAAAATAATTGGTACTGTCTAAAACGGGATATCGTCATCCGGAATGGATGGGCCATGCCCGTCCTGCATGCCGGGTTGGGCTGGTCCCTGGAAATTATCCGAATTGGGCGTGGGCCGGTTTGGGGTATATCCACCGCCTCCCCCGCCGCCGGAATTCGGCTGATTCTGATATCCGCCTCTTTGGTAATCGGCCCCGCTTGGGCCGGGCTGGCCGACGTCGTCCCGGCTGCCTAAAAACATGAAGTTTGAAATGACAATTTCCGTGGTGTAATGGGTTTGGCCATCTCTTTCCCAGGACCGGGTCTGCAGGCGTCCTTCTATATATACTTGTTTTCCTTTGGATAGGTATTTTTCACAGGTTTCAGCTTGTTTGCCGAATACGACGATTCTGTGCCATTCGGTCCTTTCCTGGCGTTCTCCTGTATTTTTGTCCGTCCATTGTTCACTGGTCGCCAAGGAAAAATTTACCATAGCCAATCCTTGCTGCGTATATCTGATTTCAGGGTCTCTTCCCAACCTGCCGATAAGCATGACCTTATTTAATCCTGCCATATTAAATTCTCCTTTTTATTTAATTAATAATCCAGGGAAGATACTTCCAACGCATGCTTCTGGATAAAATTACGCCGGGGCTCTACCTCTTCGCCCATGAGCAGGGTAAATATCTCGTCAGCTTTTTCCGCATCTTCAATATCTACCTTGAGCATAATACGTTTTTCTGGATTCATGGTGGTTTCCCACAGCTGATCCGCATTCATTTCACCCAGGCCTTTGTATCGTTGTATATTGATGCCCTTTTTGGCTTCGGCCATGAGGAATTCATAGAGGCCATTTAAATCATCAAGAGTGGTTACGGTTTTTGCGTCCGCTGCCCTTGAAGAGATAGAAAAGGGTGGTTGGTTCAAATCTTTTATTTTTTCATAGGCCTGGCGCATTTTTTGATAGTCGTTGGTACCGAGGATATCTCTTCCCACACGCAACAGTTTTGTCTGCCCTGTGTTGTCTAGAATATCCATTTCATAAATGTTGCGCTCCTCATCAAATTCGATCTGCTGGGGGGCGTATCCTCTATCTTGGAGCATTCCGGACAAGGTTTCCAGGTTGATTTTTTCTTCTAGGAATCGCTTTGAACTGACCCCTTCCTCGATCAGGGTAAACAAAAGATCGGTATCATAATCGCGTTTATGAAGCTGGTTCATGTTGTTGTAGTAATCTGTCATGTTTTGCAGGAATGCATAGAAATCATCCTCGGTCAGAGGTGTGTCCTGGTTGTTGAGGACGATCTGTTTCTGGGATGCAATTCTGCGGATCAGGTAATCGGCGTATTCATTTTCATTTTTCAGATATACACCGTTTTTCCTTGATCCCACCCTGAAAAGCGGGGGTTGGGCAATATATAGATAACCGTTTGATATCAAATCCGGCATCTGGCGGTAAAAAAAGGTGAGCAGCAGTGTTCGGATGTGTGAGCCGTCCACGTCCGCATCGGTCATGATCACCACTTTATGATAGCGGATTTTTTCTATGTTATACTCTTCCCTGCCCGCGCCTGTACCTAACACCGTGATGATGTTTTTTATTTCGTCGCTTCGAAGAATTTTATCGAACCGCGCTTTTTCCACATTGAGGATTTTACCTTTTAATGGAAGGATGGCCTGAAAACGCCGGTCCCGGCCTTGTTTGGCAGACCCGCCTGCAGAATCGCCCTCCACGAGGAACAGTTCACGCTCTGCAGGGTCGGCAAACTGGCATTCAGCAAGCTTGCCCGGCAGTGTGGAATCAAGCAGTGTCCCTTTTTTACGGGCAAGTTCCCTGGCCCGCTTGGCCGCATCCCTGGCCCGTGCCGCATCCACGCCCTTGGCGATGATTTTTTTGGCGACATTGGGATTTTCTTCCAGGAATTGGGCCAGTTTTTCGTTAAGTAGGGATTCAACAATGCCTTTGACCTCATTGTTCCCTAGTTTTGTCTTGGTCTGACCTTCAAACTGGGGTTCCATGAGTTTGACCGATATGATGACGGCCAACCCCTCTCTCATGTCATCGCCACCGATTTTGATGTTCTGCATGTTTTTGGGTAGATTGCTGTTGCCTGAAATATAGGCATTCACCGTACGGGTCAGGGCCCCTTTAAACCCGGATACATGGAATCCGCCTTCAATAGTTCTGATGTTGTTGGCAAACGAGTACAGTTTTTCCTTGAAGGTATCATTGTACTGAATGGCCACCTCTATCTGAACATCATTTTTATCCCCTTCAATATGAATGGGATCGTGCAGCGGGGTAGACGCCCGGTTCAGGTATTCCACAAAGGAGATAAGCCCCCCTTCATAATGAAAGTCATCTTTCTGGGCAGATCGTTCGTCCTCAATAACAATTCTGACACCTTTGTTCAAAAAGGCAAGTTCCCGCATACGCCGGCACAGGGTGTCATAGCTGAACTCGTTTTGATTCATAATGGTAAAATCCGGGGAAAACGTGATCCGGGTTCCCCTTTTTTCCGTATCACCAAGGACTTCAAGTTCAGTTAGTTTGTGGCCTTTGGAATAGGTCTGGTTGTAGATTTTACCGTTCTTGAACACCTCCATGGCCAGGTGTTCGGACAGGGCATTGACGACGGAGATCCCCACACCATGCAGGCCGCCGGAGACTTTATAGGCATCCTTATCGAATTTGCCGCCGGCATGGAGTTTGGTCATGACCACCTCGCAGGCCGGTATGTTTTCGGTTTCGTGCATTTCAACCGGGATACCTCGGCCGTTGTCTTCCACGCTCACCGACATATCTTCATGAATGGTGACAAAAACCGTGTCGCAATATCCTGCCATGGCCTCATCAATGCAATTGTCCACCACCTCATATACGAGATGATGCAGGCCTTCAAGGTCCACGTTGCCGATATACATGGACGGTCTTTTCCGGACAGCTTCAAGGCCCTCTAATACTTTGATGGCACCTGCGCCGTAATCTTTACTTCCTTGATTTTTATTCATGATAGATGGATGGCCATTATTACGCAGATAAGGTTATTGTTTTTCATGCTTTTAACGATGCAGGGGCTTTTGCTGTCTTTTATGTTCAATGTCACAATTTCGTCGTCGAACAGATTAAGGGCGTCCTTGAAGTATCTGGGGTTAAATGCGCTTTTTGTCTCTTCTCCTGTGAAACCAACCATGAGTTGTTCTTTTGATTCGCCGATTTCAGGGTTGGTGATGGTAACGGTCAGATTGTTTTCCGTGAAGTTGAATACAACGCTTTTATAATCTTCCGAGGTGAGGATGGAGACCCGTTTCATCAGTGTAAGAAACATTTCCCGGTCAACTTCAATGGGGATCATGTCCTCCATGTTTATGACAAGCTTGTAGTCCGGATAGTCGCCTTCAAGCAGTTTGATCATGATGGATTCATTGGCCCGCTGGAACACAAAATGATTTTTCTTTACACCCACCTTGATGGTTTCAATATCGGAATCAATGAATTTTCCAAGTTCGCTCAGCCCTTTTTTGGGGATGATTGTCCGGGACTCCCCTAAATCAAGATTCCCTTGAAACGGCACGTCAAAACAGTGAAGCCGCCTTGAATCCGTTGACACGATCCGAAGCATTTGTGCGCCGTCAACTTCGGCCTTTTCAATCAATGCGCCTAGAACATATGTCCTTTTTTCCTCGTTCTGGTATCCCACCACCGAAGAGACGGCCACCATCTGTTTCAGGTCTTTGGCTGCAACCTCTATAAAATCGACGTTTTCAATCACAGGAGTTTCCGGAAAATTTTCATAATCCGAGGAGACAATATGATAAACACTGTCCCCAGACCCTATTTCAACCCACCGGTTTTCAACTTCATTGATGCAGATATTTTCATTGGGGTATTCCCTGATGATTTCAAAGAATTTTTTTGAGTTGATAGACAGCATGCCCGGCGTTTCAACCTGTGCCTCATAGGTGCCGGTGAAAACCGTTTCAAGGTCATTGGCCGTGATGGTTATCTTTGATTCCGCCGCCTTGATCAAGATATCAGAGGTGATTTTTAAATTTGTTTTTCTGCCGGTGATACCCTGAACTTTTGCCAGAACTTCCAGGATATCCTTTTTGTTGAAGGAGAATTTCATTTAGAATCCTTTTTTTGTCGTCTGTTAAACCAAATAAGTCTATAATAAACTGTCTGATTTATCAAGAGAAATGGCAGAGGCGTTACGCCTTGAGAGGCCGTGTTATAGGCCTGTTCCGGGCGGAGGGCCAGATAAAAATCCGCGCCCGACCGAAAACCATAAATTTTGTAGACTACTTCGTTGATCGCAAATATTAACCCTCGAAATACGTCATGTATTACTCCAATTTAAATTTGCCCCCGCCTTGTAATCGACAAAATTTTCAGGTTTTCGTTCAGGCACTAAGTCAGGATTCTGTGGCAAAAAAGGTCTGGACGGATTTGGGGGTTGAACAGGTTTCGTTCAGCCATCTGGCTTTATCTTTGATGGGGCCGTCCTTCATCAATCGTGCCTGTTCCGGACATGCCTTGATACAGGCGCAGCACAGAATACAGTCAGCGGCAATAGTTGCAAATCCTTTTTCGGCATCGATGGCCTCTGTCGGACACGCCGCAGCACAAATCCCGCAGTTGGTACATAAATCCGTTACCTTGATGAAGTCCGGGGCTCCTTTGCCCATGCCCTCCTTGTATGGGAAATTGCCCGGTACCTCCAACGTCGAAATTTTCTTTAAATCCTTGGTTTTTTTCAGCAGATACCCGGACTTTTTCCCAAAATCTTCGGCTTGTTTCAGGTCGCTCTCATCCGGCCGGTTCATGGCAACGGGAATCTCCGTGCTTGCAAAGGAGTGTTCGCCAATAAAGGCACCCCCTGAAACAGGCGTAAATCCGCATGCTGCTGCAACATCCTTAAGTTCCAGCAACGCATCCTCATATTCCCTGTTACCGTATACCACGGTGAGTATGGCCGGGGTATTGGACGCCGTCAGTTGTTTAAAAAAATCAGCGGCATCTGCAGGTAGGCGTCCGGCATATACAGGCGCCCCCAACAGTACGATGTCATTGTCGTCAAAGGGTGCAAGCATGGTGTCCCGGATTTTAGGGGAGGTGATGTTGACGGCGGTTATTTCGGAACCACTTATTTCCATACTTTGGGCAAGACCCTGGGTGACGGCTCTAAGAACGGTTTCAGTTGTTTTGGTGGGGCTAAAATATATTAGGGTGATCTTTTTCATATCTAAAATCTCCATATCTTGTGTTCTATCGTATCCTGGTATTCTTCACAAAAGGTAAGACAGCTGCTTTCAATGCCGCCATATCATCGGCGTTTAGAAAATGATTATCCTCAGCGGCAAAATCCGGATCCAGCATATCAACGTTTCTGGAACAGGGCTGGAGTACATAGGATGCAGCCCCGCGGATCATCCTGCCGATATTGTCCATGATAGCCGGCGTGACAAAGGGCTTTGTACAGGTTGTTCTAAATTCATAGGCAGGTGCTTTTTCCATGATAAGGGCAATACTTTCCACAACCCGATCCAGGAGTCTCGGGTTTTTCATTATCATGGGATAGTGGTCAGTATCTGTTTTAATGTCCATGGCCAGATAATCCACAAGACCCTGGGCAAAAAGTGCTTCTAGGACCCTGGGGGCCGTGCCGTTGGTGTCCAGCTTGATTTTGTATCCCATTTGCCGGACCGTTTGGATAAAATTAATCAGATCCGCTTGAAGGGTGGGCTCTCCGCCGGTAACGACAACACCCTCAATCATGCCTTTGCGTTTATCCAGAAATTTTAAAATTTCTTTTTGATCCGGGCTGTCGGGCCGGCTCGGGGTTCCGTAATTGGAGCCCGCACCAACGTCAATGCCGCCCCCTTCGGGAGCGGCATTGACGGCAACAAGGCCGGGATTATGGCAGTAGGGGCAGGAGAAGTTACACCCCCGGGTGAACACCACGCAAGCGATGGTACCCGGAAAATCAATCAGGGAGTTTTTTTGAAATCCGCCAATATACATGAGATAATGGTTTTCAAACGGTTATGATGCAATCTTTGCCGCCACCTTCTGGGGCGTATAGGTCTTGCGCATATTAAATTCCGTCTGTTTGCCGTTGTTCCACTGGCTTACCGGCCGCAGATAGCCCACCACCCTGGAGTATATTTCCGTATCGGTATTGCAGGTTTCGCATTTGGCATGTTCCCCTGCGATATACCCGTGGGTGGGACAGACACTGAAAGTGGGCGTCAGGGTGAAATAGGGCAGGCGGAAGCTGTTGGACACCTTGGACACCATGTGTTTAACCGCTTCAATGTCTGATACTTCCTCGCCCAAGAACAGATGCTGGACCGTACCGCCGGTGTATTTGGTCTGCAGTTCGTCCTGCAGTTCCAGCGCCTCAAACAGGTCGTCGGTGTAGTTTACCGGCAGGTGGGTGGAGTTGGTGTAAAAGGGATCTGAACCATTTTTATACTCTTCTTCATTGGCGCACAAAATGCGTTTGAATTTCTTTTTATCCAGTTTGGCGAACCGGTAAGTGGTGCCTTCGGCAGGCGTTGCTTCCAGGTTGAATATTTCACCGGTGCTTTCCTGCAGGTTTTCAATCTTGCTTCGGATATGATCCATAGCCTTGACGGCAAAGGCCTGCCCCCGGGGGGTGGCAATGCCGCTGTCTTCGCCTAGGAAGTTCAGGCATGCTTCATTCATGCCCAGAACGCCGATGGTGGAAAAATGGTTGCGCCAGTAAACGCCGGTGTTCTCCTTGATTTTTCTCAAATAGAATTTTGAATAGGGATACAGGTCGTTTTCGGTGAACTTTTCAAGGATTTTACGCTTGATGCCCAATGATTCGGCACTTAGATCAATCAGTTTATCCATACGTTCGAAGAAATCATCCTCATCCAGGGCAAGGCGCCCGATTCTGGGCAGATTCAAGGTGACAACCCCGATGGAACCGGTCAGTGGGTTTGCGCCGAAAAGTCCGCCGCCGCGCTTGCGCAGCTCTCGGTTGTCGAGTCTGAGTCGGCAGCACATGGAACGTGCATCCTCGGGATCCATGTCTGAATTAACAAAGTTGGAAAAATAGGGAATGCCGTACTTGCCCGTCATTTTCCAGATATTTTCCAGTTTGGGATTTGCCCAGTTAAAATCCGCCGTAATGTTATAGGTGGGAATGGGGAACGTGAATACCCTGCCCTTGGCATCGCCTTCCATCATTACTTCTGCAAAGGCGGAATTGATCATGTCCATCTCATTTTGGAATGCGGAATAGGTGTCAGTCTGGTATTTTCCGCCAATGATGACAGGGGAGTCCTTGAGCATAGCCGGGACGTTCAGGTCCATGGTGATATTGGTAAAAGGCGTCTGAAAGCCCACCCGGGTCGGGATGTTGATGTTGAAAACAAATTCCTGCAACGCCTGTTTGACCTCTTTGTATTCGAGGTTGTCATACCGGACAAACGGGGCCAGCAAGGTATCAAAATTGGACATGGCCTGGGCGCCTGCCGCTTCCCCCTGCAAGGTATAGAAAAAGTTGACGATCTGGCCCAGGGCGCTCCTGAAATGTTTGGGCGGAGAGGATTCCACCTTCCCGGCCACGCCTTTAAATCCTTCAAGGAGAAGATCCTGCAGATCCCAGCCCACACAGTATACGGACAGAAGGCTTAAGTCATGGATGTGTATATCACCGCTGTAGTGGGCATCCCGGATGGACGGGGGATAGATTTTATTGAGCCAGTATTCGGCTGTGATATCCGAGGAAATGTAATTGTTCAGTCCCTGGAGAGAGTAACTCATATTCGAGTTTTCCCTTACTTTCCAGTCCATGCGGCTGATGTAGGATTCCATGAGGCCGACATTTTCATTGATGGCAATTTTTCTGATCTGGTTGTGCTGCTCACGGTAGATGATGTATGCTTTAGCGGTTTTGTAAAACGGGGAATCTAAAAGTACCCGTTCCACAATATCCTGGATCTCCTCTACCTCGGGAATGGGCCCAAGTTGAAGGTCTCGGGCGAGGGTCAGTACCCGCATGGTCATTTTTTTTGCGTCCCTGCCGTTGAACTCTTTGGTTGCTGCTCCTGCTTTGATCAAAGCATTTGTTATTTTAGAAGAATCAAACGCAGCTACCCGTCCGTCTCTTTTTTTGATTTGCTCAAACATTATGGCTACCTCTTGAAATCTGATTGATATTCACATACTCTGATGAGAATGCAGACGGGGAACCCCGGACTGCAATTTAAATCTAACGCAACATGTAGTTGTGTGTCAACAGAAAAAAACTATATATTGTGTATTTAACTCAAGGTTACACAAGAGCCTTATGCAGCTTGATCAGAATCCATTTTTTAGAAAAACCATAACACCATGGTATGATTCCAATTTCGCCTGTTGGGTTCTGATTTGGTCTATGGTACTGGTCTTTTGTTTTGCCGTGGGCGGCGTAATCGTGGCGGGAGAGGACCCTAAGCTTGCCCATCATATTTGGTTTCCGTTGCTGCTGGCTGGACTATCCGGTTTTCTGGTTGTTAAGTTGTATGTTCGGTTAAACAACAGGATCAACAACGAATAAGTTCTTATAAGATGTCTCTGACGACCTCTATTAGGTGATGGACAATCTGCGCCGTAACGCCCCAGATCACAACATCTTGGTATGGATAGGTCAGTTCCGCTACGCCGGGTCTGTGACCGGCATAGCCGTTTTCCCGATGGGTCTGCAGGAGCGTCTCAAAGGGAATTTCAATCACCCTTGAAATTTCTTCGGTCTCAAAAACGATGTCGTCTTTTTGGTTCCAAACACCTGTGAACGCCTGGATGTCCCTGTTTTTCAATGTCTGAAAATGTCCCAGTGATCCGATATACTGCACATTATCAGGAATAATGTTTGTTTCTTCATAGAGCTCACGAAAGGCCGCCTGTTTTGCCGAATTGTCTGTTTGTTCCACATGCCCGCCAGGAAACGCCATCTGGTTGCGCCAGGCATATCCTTCCCGGTCCGCTTTCTGGATAAACAGCAAGGCAGGTTCCGGGCTAAAAAGAAAGAGCGCCATAACGGCCGTGGGCTTAAACTGCCCAGGGGCCGGGGCCGGCGGATGGGGGGCCGAGACAATAGCAGAATTTATTATTTCGATATATGGGGGGATGTTCATGAATTATCCTTTTATACGGTGCATGCCAATCAGCCTACAATCTTAATCTTTTCTTGTCAAACCGGGTGTTTTTGAATTTTAACGCGTTGTCTTGACAATCGGTTTTTTGCGACAATTATTATTAAAAAAATTAAATTTTAATCATTCAACTGTTAATCCCTTAGGAGTTATAATGGCAGAAAAAGAAACCAGACAATTTAAAACCGAAGTTCAGCAGCTTTTGCATCTGATCATCCACTCTCTTTATTCCAACCAGGAGATTTTTGTACGGGAATTGATTTCAAACGCCTCGGACGCAATTGACAAGGCCCGATTCAAGGAGCAGACAGAGCCGGAGCTGTTTGCCGATGACAATGATTTCCATATCCGCCTGGCTGCGGACAAGGACGCCAAGACCTTCACCATCACGGATAACGGCATCGGCATGACCTTTGACGAGGTCAATGATAATATCGGCACCATTGCCCAGTCCGGTACCGCCGCTTTCATGGAAGCCCTGGAAAGACAAAAAAATGAAACCGGCCTCTCCCCGGAACTCATCGGCCAATTTGGCGTGGGCTTTTATTCCGCGTTTATTGTCGCGGACAAGGTGCGTCTGGACACCAAAGCCCCGGGCCAGGAAAAGGGTGTGCGCTGGGAATCCGATGGTAAGGGTGAATATACCCTTGAGGAAATTGATAAGGAAACAAGGGGGACCCAGATTACGCTGTTCCTTAGAGATCCGGAAGAGGGGGATCAGGATTTCACCGAAGAGTACGTCATCCGCAACATTGTTAAAAAGCATTCGGATTTCGTCACCTATCCCATTATAATGAACGTGGAAACCAGTGAACCCATTCCTGAAAATGAGATTATCAAAGACAAGGACGGAAAGCCCATCGGAGAGACCTACCGGAAGGTCAGAAAAGATGAAACCCTGAATTCCATGAAGGCGATCTGGGCCAAGTCCAAGGACGATGTGACCGAAGATGAGCACAAGGAGTTTTATAAGCACATCTCCCATAATTGGGATGACCCCTTTGAGATTATTCACAAAAAATTTGAAGGGGTAACCGAATATGATGTGCTCATGTATCTTCCCTCCAAGGCTCCCCTTGACATGTTCCGGCCAGAACGCAAACACGGCATGCAGCTTTACTGCAAACGGGTGTTTATCATGGATGACTGCAAGGAGCTATTGCCCGAGTACCTGGGATTTGTCCAGGGGGTTGTGGATGCACCGGATTTGAACCTTAATGTCAGCCGCGAGATTCTTCAGGAAGACCGCCTGGTCAGAAATATCCGCAAGAATCTGGTCAAACAGATTTTCAGTGTGCTCGAAGGTATGGAAGATGAGAGATACATTGAATTTTACGAGGAGTTCGGTCAGGCGCTTAAGGCCGGTATCCCCACGGATTACGACAACAAGGAACGGTTGGCATCGCTGCTGCGTTACAAAACCACAAAGTCCGGTGATAAATATGTGACCCTTGACCAGTACATCGAAAATATGAAAGAGGACCAGAAAGATATTTACTACATCACGGGTGAAAATCTGGCATCTCTTGTTAATTCTCCCCTGCTTGAGGCCCTTAAAGAAAAGGATTACGAAGTCCTTCTCATGGTAGACCCCATTGATGAATGGGTAACCCAGTCTCTGCCCGAGTACAAGGAAAAGAAACTGAAAAGCGCTGAAAAAGGCGACCTTGACCTGGAAAAGGTGGATGATGAAAAGAAAAATGAATACTCAGCATTGCTCTCTTTTCTGAAAGGCAAGTTGGAAAGCAAGGTTAAGGATGTTGTGGTTTCCAACCGGCTTAAGGACTCTGTTTCCTGTCTGGCAGGCGATGAGTGGGCCATGAGCGCTTACATGCAGAAAATTCTGAAAGCCTCCGGCCAGAAAGCCCCGGATCAGAAACGTGCTCTGGAAGTCAATGTCAACCATCCGGTCATGGAAAAGATTAAGTCCGTGTTTGAATCCGATACCACAAACCCTGTGCTCACGGACTACTGTGATCTGCTTTATGATATTGCCGTGATTTCTGAAGGCGGCAAGCTTGATAATCCGGCACGGTTTTCCACGCTGGTGGGAGATCTTATGGCAAAATCCATATGAAAATTTACCTTGAAAGCCTGGGATGTTCCAGAAACCAGGTGGACAGTGAGATCATGCTTGGCCGGCTGACTGCAGCCGGCCATCAGGTCATCACTGACCCGGCTCAGGCTGGAGCGATTATCGTAAATACCTGCGGGTTTATCTCAACCGCCTCCCAGGAGGCGGTTGATGTTATTTTGGAGATGGCGGAATTTAAAACCATCGGTGTGTGTCGGCGGCTGGTTGTCACCGGTTGTCTTGTCCAGCGATATAAAGATGATCCGGATCTTTTGGCCAGTCTGCCGGAAGTGGATGCGTTTTTAGGCACAGCCGCCTGTGATGATATTGTAAACGCCGTGGAAGATGTCGGTAAGGACACATTTGCCCTGTTCCCCAAGCCCAACACTCGACTGGTGAACACCCCTGTGCAGGCCCGTGAGCTCCTTTATGAAAAAACCGCCTACATCAAAGTGTCCGAAGGGTGCAGTCGTCACTGCACTTATTGCATTATCCCCAATCTTCGGGGATCCCAGCGTTCCCGGTCCGTAGAATTGATCTGTAAGGAAGCCTCTATGCTTTTGGATAAGGGCGTTAAAGAAGTAATTCTCACAGCGGAAAATACCACGGATTACGGTCTGGATCTGGACGGACCGGATTTTCATACGGTTCTTGAAAAAACTTCAGAAACGATGGCCCAAAAAGATCCTGCCGCCTGGCTGAGATTCTTGTATACCCATCCGTGTACTTTGGATGAACGGATCATTAAAGCGGTTCAAATTCATGACAATATTTGTTCATACTATGATGTCCCCATTCAGCATGCCCATGATAAGGTCTTGAAACGAATGGGCCGCCCTTACACCCGCCAGGATCTTGCCCGGCTTTTTTCTACTATCCGACAGCTGGACCCGGATGCCGTATTACGGACCACCGTAATCGTGGGATTCCCCGGAGAAACAGACGAGCAGTTCAATGATCTGTTGGCCTTTATAGAAGAGGTGGCATTTGATCATCTGGGGGTATTTACCTATTCTGATTCCCAGGATCTGCCCTCCCATGGATTAAGCGATCATATCCCCGAAGATGTGGCGGAATTACGGCATGACACCATTATGGCCGCCCAGGCAAAGATTTCCGAAAAACGCAATGTTCGTCATGTGGGCCGTGTCTATCCTGTGCTTGTGGAAGAAAATCCCGAAGAGGGTGTATACATCGGTAGAACTCCGTTCCAGGCCCCGGAAGTGGACGGGGTGACATTTATTTATTCAGATGGACTGGACACAGGCAGCCTGGTTCAGGTAAAAATAACCGACGCATTTGAATATGATATAGCCGGGGAGATGGTGTGACAAAAAATATAAAAAAAGAGATTATGGATTTGGCCGGGCCGGACCTTTCGCTGGTGGAGCAGGCCCTTGAAGCAAATTTGACCCCGAACCTGGATTTGGTCAGGCAGGTGGCAGGCCACCTGCTGTTTGCCGGCGGTAAACGGCTGCGGCCGCTGCTTATGATTCATGCCGCCCGCATGTGCGGATTCCAGACCGGTCAGGAGATTGAGTTCTCCACTATTTTTGAGTATCTTCATGCAGCCACCTTACTCCATGATGATGTGGTGGATGGTTCTGATACCCGCCGGGGCAAACCGTGCGCCCATACCCTTTGGGATGCGCCCACGGTGGTGCTCACAGGGGATTTCCTTCTGGCGACAGCGCTTGTTATTGCCGCAAGAACACAATCCCCCCGGGTCATTGAAGTGATCGCGCAAATTACGGCAGACATGTCCCAGGGCGAAATTCTTCAGATGGAAAAGAAAGGGAATCCGGACCTCACAGAAAATGAGTACAATGGAATAATAGAACGCAAGACAGCCGTTTTGATCCAGGGGGCCTGTCGTACCGGTGCCATTGTGGCCAAGGCCGATGAGGAACGGGAAATGGCTCTTAAAGATTACGGCTGGCATCTGGGCATGGCCTTTCAGATGGCCGACGACCTGCTGGACTATACCGCCACAGCCGAACAGCTAGGCAAAAACCCCGGGGCAGATATGCGTGAAGGTAAGTTGACCTTACCCTTGATTTACAGTTTGGGAAAGGCCGATGTCCGGGACCGCGAATGGATGCTGGCTGCCATGGCCCAGCCGGAGTTTAACCCGGAAGAGTTTGAACGCCTTAAAGCGTGTTTGACCCGCCTGGGCGGCATTGAATATACAAACAACCGGGCTCTTGCCCATGTCCAGTCAGCCCGGACTGCCCTGGATATTTTTCCTGAATCCCCCTCAAAACATTTGCTGGAACTGATTGCGGATTATTCCATCCTCAGAAAGGTATGATCATGATCCCCCAATTACGATTTTTATTGATCGCATTTGTCATTTCCGTTTTTTGTTCTCCCCTGACCGGGGTGTTGGCTGCCGGACAGGATAGTAGTGTATACATCACTACCGGGCGGCATAAAATAAGTGGTCAGGATACGTTTGGTGCTAAAAAGGCTGCCGTGGCGGATGCCTTGGAAAAGGCCGTTCAAAGTGCATTTGTTTCTGTGGTATCCCAGAAGAAACTGGGCGAAAATCTTGATTTTCTTTATGATCAGCTTCTTGCCCATACCATGGATTTTGTGTCCACATATCAGGTCATCAATGGCAGGGCCCACAATGGGGCATATCTTGTGGGCGTGGAATCAAAAATCAGCCTGGACCGTATGAAGAAACGCCTGCATGATTCCGGATTTTTCAACCAGGCCCGGAACAATCCAAAAGTTCTGTTACTCATCGCAGAGCAGGGACCCGGAGATATGTATCCCAGGTGTTGGTGGTGGCAACCGGACGGTCAGTCACAGACTCCCCTTGCTTCCATTGCGGAAAAAAGTCTAAAAGCCCTATTTGATCAATCCCGTATTCCTTTGGTAGTTACAGGAAATAATTATCCGGACCCAGCTTCCTATCATGTTGTCTTTTCTGCCATGGATGACCAGGCTGCTGCCATGGCTCTGGGACAGGCCCTTGAGGCTGACTTGGTCGTTCTTGGCATGGCCTCGGCCCAGCAGTCCGCTAACCGGATGGGAGATGAAAAAACGTTTGAGGCGGAGGTTTCATTTACGGTGCTGGATATGGCTTCCCAGAAAGCAGAGCTCCATACCGCGGCCAATGCCACGGCCAAAAGTACGGATGCCCGGGGCGCAGAACAGGCCCTTGTCCAGGCCGCAGATACCGCCGGGCTGGCTTTGAAGGAGAAAATTGAAGGGTTCTGGGCCCAGGCCATGAAAGAGAAAAGAGCCTTTGATCTTTATGTGGAAGGGGATAATTTTTTGACCCGGTTTATTGCCCTGAAACGTCAGCTCAAAGACATTCGGGAGATTGAAGATATTTCACCCCGGGAGCTTGGCTCTTCCCATGCCATTATGGAGGTCAGCTACAAAGGTTCCCCTGCCCAGTTTGCCAATGCTGTGATGCTGAAGACCTTTGAGGAATTCGGCATCGAAGTTTCCGTTGTTACAGATGACGCGGTGAAAATAAAATTTGTGGCCTCGCCGGATAATAATGTCGCCCCCCAGGCCCATGCCCCACAGCCGGATACCTCTTCCCAGGGGGCAGAATCCATGACCGGCCAGGGAATTATTCAGGAAACACTGCAAGAATAGCTTCAATATTCTTGACATAATTTTAAGGGTCTGTTAAAAATTATCTGAATTTAATGGCGCGTAACTCAGTTGGTAGAGTGCTACCTCGACACGGTAGAAGTCAGCGGTTCAAGTCCGCTCGTGCCAACCATAAAAATCAAGCACTTACGGAAAATCCCGTAGGTGCTTTTTTAGTTTTTGAGCCCAAAAAGTGCCCGGTTTATTTTCTCATCCCTTTCGGAAATTTATCTGGATCAAATCTATGTTTCCCGTCTTTGTCCATGGACCATTCATTACTCGTTGATTTTTTGGACAAAAGTTTACTTTCATCCTGAGTTTGATTCAGGATTTCTTTATTTATTCGCCGGTCTCTTCTGTTCGCAATCCTTTTGTCCTGTTTTTCTGACATTGCTTTAGTATTCCCACAAAAGGGATTTTTTTTATGTGACCTGCTCATTATGGCACGGGGCTCCAACTATTCCAATCCAATATGTATTTTTAGTGGCATCAGGTTTGCTCAGCTTTTGGTAAGAACTATAACGTCCTAAAATAATGTTAAATAAGAATTATTATTTCTTTTTCTTCCTCCAATCCTTAAGTTTGATTCGCTTTTAAAGCAATAAATATCTTAAAAAATAAATAGTTAAAAAATTCCTTGCTCTGTGGCATCCATCCTGCAGGCATCTCTTTTCCTTTTAGATATATGAGACTTGGCAGAACTAAATTAAACGGATTTGCGCCAAATTTTTGTTCGCAGTTAAGGTGTGTCAAAGGGCGGATGTAGGCCTATGTGTTGCTTGGCGCAATTTGGATCCGGATAAAATGGTATGGCGCCTTGGTGAGTTAATTATTTCAAGACCCTGAGTACAGCAAAGGCAAAACCCTATGGACATGGCCGCTCAAATCCACCAAACCCGCAAAGCATTCCCGGATTTTTACCACACCATGCCCTGGCTCTCTCCCGGGGCAGCCAGGGCAGCTGAAGCCATGCGGCAAGAATTGCTTGATGAGATATCGACCCATAACCAGGCCAAGTGGGAATTTGCCGGGACTAAACTGTATACCCGTGCCCTTTCCCCGGGTTGCGCCCGGTGTGGACAAGGTACATGGTCGTGCCTGTTCATAAACGGCATCTGCAATGCCCGATGTTTTTACTGCCCATCCGAACAAAAAGACCCGGGCCCACCCATGACAAGTTCAATTGAATTTGAGCGGCCAAAGGATTATGCAGACTATGCCAAAAAATTTGGTATCCGGGGTGTGGCGTTCAGCGGCGGAGAACCCATGATCAATTTTGACCGGATTCCCCCTTTTTTAGATGTCCTTGGTCGGGATGTGCCTGATCTTTCTCATATATGGATGTATACCAACGGTACCCTTGTTACCACCGACCGACTGAAAATTCTCAGGGACAATGGGCTAAAGGAAATTCGTTTTGATTTGTCCGCCGTGGACTATGCCCTGGACAACTTGAAAAAGGCTGTTGGAATTATCCCCATTGTGACGGTTGAAATTCCGGCGATTCCAGAGGATATGGAGAGAACTCAACCCCTTCTCAGAAAACTTGCCGATTTGGGGGTAAATTACCTTAACCTTCACCAGATCCGGTGCACCCATTTTAATCTGCCGAAACTGATCCGGCGAGGCTACACCTTTTTGCATGGTCCCGGGGTGGCTGTTCTTGAGACCGAGCTTGCGGCTTTGGAACTTATCCGGCACAGCCTGGATAATAACATAGACCTGCCCATCAATTACTGCGCATTCACTTATCGTCAGCAGTTCCAGAAAGCTGCGGCAAGAAAGCGCAATGCAGCTTTTATCAAAAAGAGATGGGAAGACATTACACCCACGGGGTTTATCAGGAATATGGTCCTTTCAGGCGACCTGGAACTGGTCGAAAAGATTTCGAAAGAGATTGAAAGAAAAGGCAAAAAAGGAACAGACTGGTCCGTCGGCAAAGATGGTATCACCATCCCCCGGAGCCTGTGGCCCGACAGCCAGGATCTTTCCGGCTTGACTCTGACCGTCAAGTACCATGCCACGGCCTTGCGCGCAGTTTCGTCAATGCGTTACCCGCACATCCCTGTTCAGCTGAATGAAAATAGGCAGCTTATCATTGAAAAGGATGACCGGCATCAGGGTATTCAAATTACCGGTCCGCAAATTTTTGCGTTTGCGGGAAAATTTCTGGGCCTCGGGGACCCCCATCTCAACCAGACACGACCCGGCCTTGATCCAGAATTGGAAAAAGAAATTTGTCGTTTTGAAAATTTTTCCCAGGGGCTTGCCCCTTATTTTTAACGATCTGATAACTATCGTTAAGAATTTAATCCGCGCCTTGACAACGATCTGTTCCCTGCTCTAATGTATGCCTGAATCACGGCCACGGCAAGCGGAGCAAAAACAAACCTGCCTGCCCATATCTGTTGACCCTTATAACAATCATTACAATTTGGTGAAAAAATGCCTGCTAAATTCAGGATTAATATTGAGGCAGTGGAATATTATCTTAGGACGGTTCAAAAAAATTTCGAACATATTAATGACCGCCTGGATATGCGCCGGGAACCCATGCGTGATGAAATTGTTGACAACATGCTTGCAGGCTACCGTTATGTCAACACCCTGCTTGAGCAGGACTTAAGCATGCTGGAGCAGAGCGGCTTGCACCATTTTCTTGAACTTAACCATATTGTTCTGTGCGGGGAAGACCTTAAAAAAAGAAAGGATTTTCATCAGCACATCCTGGCTACAAGCGATCGATTTTACAGTCAAAAGGAGTTCTGCATCAAGGATCTGCGTTCCTGGGCAAAGGATCATAAGCATGTTACGCCCTGGAAACGGGCTGCCGGCATATATATTCTCCATGTCAGCCAACCCCAGCTCTTCTTCGAAGGCAACCACCGGACCGGCGCACTTTTAATGAGCAGTATTCTTGTCCGTGCCGGTAAACCCCCTTTTGTGCTGACAGTAGACAATGCCAAAGCATATTTTGACCCGTCAAGCCTTGCCAAAGCCACAAAAAAGGATTTCATGGGTAAATTATACAAGTTGCCGAAAATCAAAAAAAATTTTGCAAAATTCCTTGAAGCCCAAGCCAACCCGGAATTATTGATCCGACCATCCTGAACACCTGCTCTCTCTCCTCGAAAGGCCAGTCAAAAGCGGTTTTATTCTTCTTGCCTTTTCAACTTACACGCCCCTCATTAAATCTTAACAAAATCATAACATTTCAAGAGTAGTAATACTGGTCAAGTTAATTCTTGACCAAAAATTGAGTTTAAAAATGTTAACAATAGGAGAAACAAATGAAACTTAAATCTTTACTTAACGTTGCCTTATCCGCTCTTCTTGCGGCATCCTTCATGATTGTGGGCTCCGCAACTGCAAGTGAAATCAAAATTACCGGCGCTGGTGCAAGCTTTCCTGCTCCCATTTACAGCGAATGGTTTAAAGCCCTTGCTAAACAAAACAATGGCGCAATTAAAGTGGACTACCAGTCCATCGGTTCAGGTTCCGGCATTAAAAACTTTATCGGCCACACGGTTGACTTCGGTGCAAGTGACGCAGCCATGAAGCAAAGCGAAATTGACCAGGTTCCCGAGGGTGTTCAGCTGCTGCCCATGACCGCAGGCGAGATTGTTATTGCTTACAATTTGCCCGGCATTGAAAACCTTAAATTGCCCCGGGACGTATATCCCGAAATTTTCCTGGGCAAAATCACCAAATGGAATGACCCCAAGCTCGTTGCTGCGAACCCCGGAGTCGCCTTGCCTGATACACCCATCACCGTTGTTGTCCGTTCTGACAAATCCGGTACCACCTTTGGTTTCACCGGGCATTTAAGCGCCATCTCTTCTGATTTTAAATCTGCTGTAGGCCAGGGTAAAATGGTTCAGTGGCCCGCCACCAACATGGTAAAAGGCAAAAAGAACGATGGTGTAGCCTCCGCCATCCGCCAGACTCCCGGCGCCATCGGTTATACCGAATACGGTTTTGCCAAACTGACCAAACTGCCCACAGCATGCCTTGAAAACAAGGCCGGCAAATTTGTATGCCCTGGCCCTGAGGGTGGTGCTGCTGCTCTTGCCAATGCTGTTCTGCCTGAAAATATGATCGTGTTCATCAATGATCCGGCAGGCGATGCATCCTACCCCATTGCAACCTTCACCTGGATGCTGTTCTACAAAAAGAACAAGAGTGCAGAATTGGCCACAGCGCTTCGCAGCATGGTTGAATACTGCCTGGATGAAGGACAGAAAATTGCTGACAAAGCCGGATATATCCCCCTTCCCGAAAGTGTTGTAGAAAAAGTTAGAGTCGCTTCTAAGAACATTCAGTAAACCAATCCTTTTCCTTGATCAGGGGCACTTTCATGTAAAATGAGAGTGCCCTTGTCTCTTATCCGGAGATAAAAAAATGGCCGACAATGAATTTTTGGGTAATGTGGGTGGCAGAACATTATCCAAACCGCCCACCCCAGGTGATATTTTTTTTGACAAAGCATTCAGGTTCCTGACCCGCGCCTTTACCTGGGCCACCATTTTTCTGCTGGCGTTCATCGTCTATAAAGTCGGCGGGAAAGCACTGCCGGCGTTCCCTGAGTTAGGCATTAAATTCCTGTTCACATCCACCTGGGATTCAAGCCAAAATGTGTACGGTATTCTGCCCCAGATTTGGGGCACTCTTTACAGTTCATTTCTTGCCCTTATTCTTGGTGGTTTTTTCGGAATCACCATTGCCATATTCATTACCCAGGATTTTCTTCCGTATAAAGTTGAATTTGCATTAAAAAATATTATTGAACTGCTTGCCGCCATCCCTAGTGTTGTTTACGGCCTATGGGGCATTTATGTTCTGATTCCCCTGATCCGTCCTTTCACGGATTTTCTGCACGAGTCCCTGGGCTGGATTCCGTTTTTTTCCACCCGGCTTTCGGGCCTGGGCCTTTTTCCGGCAGCACTGGTGCTGTCTATTATGATCCTGCCCACGGTTGCAGCCATTTCCCAGGATGCCTTTAAAGCCATACCCCATAAAACCAAGGAAGCCGCCTTTGGTATGGGGACCACCCGCTGGGAAGCTATTTTGCGCGTTATGCTGCCAACAGCCTCCGGAGGGATTTTTGGTGCGCTTGTTCTGGGCTTTGGCCGGGCGCTTGGCGAAACCATGGCCCTTGCCATGCTGGTGGGCAGTATGTCTACAGTTACCCTCTCCTTTTTCTCTCCGGCAGACACCATTGCGGCCCTTCTGGCCAACACCTTTCCCGAAGCGGACGTCGGGCTTGAAACCAGCGCGCTGATGTATGCGGCCTGTGTACTGTTATTGATTACCCTAATTGTTAATGTTGCCGGTGCTGTTATTGTTGCCAGGACAACGCCGGGAGGAGACGCAAGATGAGCGAAACCGATCTTCAATTACCGCAACTGGAACGTCAGCCCATGGAGCCAAGGGCGCTTAAGTCAATTGTTTTAAGCGCTATTACCATCGTTTGTGCAGTAACAGCTTGCATCCCTTTATTTTCAGTGCTCTTTATGCTGATATACCGTGGCGGTAAGCGACTGACCTTTGAATTGTTTTATTCCTTGCCCCCGGGCGCATTTGACGCCCCGGGTGTCGGCGGTTTCGGTAATGCTATTCTCGGTACCGCCTTTATGGTGGGAATTGCCGGTTTGATCAGCATCCCTTTTGGTATCCTGGCAGCGGTTTACCTGGCAGAGTTTGACCCCCACAGTAAAGTTTCCGAGATAGCCAGATTCTGCGCAAAAACTATGACCGGTCTGCCGTCTATTATTGCCGGCGTTTTTGCCTATGCGATTGTTGTCCTTACCATGGGTCATTATTCAGCCTGGGCCGGGGGTGTCGCTCTTTCCCTGCTGATGATTCCCACCGTCATGCTCACAGCCGAAGAGGCCATTAAAATGGTGCCCAATCCCATGCGTGAAGCGGCTTACGGTATGGGATGCACCCCGGCCCAGAGCCTGGTCAAGATTATTTTGCCCGTTGCCATGCCGGGCATCATCACAGGTGTTGTTCTTGCCGTGGCCAGAGCTGCCGGAGAAACGGCACCGTTGCTGTTCACAGCCCTTTTTTCCGAGAGCTGGCTTGCCCCCAATGATCCTACGGCATCTTTGGCGGTGTTGATTTACAACTGGTCATCCAGCCCTTATGAAAATCTCATTGAACTGGCCTGGGCTGCGTCACTGATCCTTGTTGTGCTGGTCTTTGTCCTTAATGTTGTCAGCCGCGCCATAGGCGGAAAGACCAAACTGTGATTTTAGATCATGAATAACAGCCATGGGCTGATCTGGTCTATCGATTCCAGACTCAGTTCACGATGAAAGTTGGAAGATCTGTTTTAGCTATACAGACTTTCTTATAAAAGGAGTAGAAACGCTCATGGAAGCAGTAAAAGAAATTGATGCAAACGAACCCTATGAAAATGACCTGCCTGCGGATATTGCATTGGATTGCAAAGCCGAGCAGATTTTTTACGGTGACTTCCTTGCTGTCCGGGACAGTCATGTACCCATAAAAAGAAATCAGATCACAGGCTTTATCGGGCCTTCCGGTTGCGGTAAAAGTACGGTGCTCAAAAGTATAAACCGTATGAATGACCTGATCCGGGGATTCCGATTTATTGGTGATGTACATTTCCACGGCATCAATATCTATGACAGCAATATCGACCCTGTGTCGGTTCGCCGGAATATCGGCATGGTGTTTCAGCAGCCCAACCCGTTTTCAATGTCCATTTTTGACAACGTGGCCTTTGGCCTGCGCCTGAACCGGTATAAAGGAAACATGCACGAAAAGGTTGAAAAGGCGCTTCGGGGCGCGGCTTTGTGGAAAGAGGTAAAGGATAAACTTAAAAACAACGGTCTGTCCCTTTCCGGCGGCCAGCAGCAGCGTTTATGCATTGCAAGAGCTATTGCCACAGAACCCCGGGTGCTTCTCATGGACGAACCCTGCTCCGCACTGGATCCCATTGCCACCCGCCAGATTGAAGAGCTGATGGTGGATCTTAAAAAACAGTTCACCGTTGCCATTGTAACCCACAATATGCAACAGGCTGTCCGTGTGGCTGATCAGACCGCCTTTTTTTCCGTGGACATTTCCAAGGGAGGCCGTACCGGCTACCTTGTCGAAATGGGTCCCACCAAAGAGCTGTTTGAAAATCCCCAGGAAGATTTGACCAAAGAGTACCTGCACGGCGAGTTCTCCTGATTCGACGCCTTTTTTTGTCAATCAAATAAAAATACCCCGGGAAAATATTATCCCAGGGGTATTTTTATTATTCAATGTGGGCAAAAGCCTTGGTATGATATGTCAGGGTCGCCCCATGGCTGTTATTCGTATTTCTTTTGGTAGCTTTTTTCTGCTTCCTGCATTTTCGCCCGTCCGGTTTCAAGTAGGTTCTGTCCCTTGCTGATTGCAGATTCTCCTTCAGAAATTCGGGCGTTACCACGCTTAATAATTTTGTGGCCTTCTAAGATTTTTTTCTCAGCGAGTTTCCATGCTTCCGCAATTTTTTTGAGCTTTTTGGCATTTGCAGTAGCTGAGGCGGATGAATGGGGATCCTGGTTTATCTGGGACAGGTCCTGGTAAGCTTTGCGATTGTCTTGTACGGCGGTATTGCCCTCTTCAATTAATTTTTCACCCTGCCGTAAATCAGCACGTCCTTTTTCAACCAGCTTTCTGCCTTTGAGAATTTGCTCCTCTCCTTTTTGGGATTCCTTCTTTCCCTGCTCCCAGATTTGGGCAATCTCAATACGAGATTCACCTTCGGATAATACTTTTTCACCGAATGAAGATGGTTTGGTGGCGCACCCGACAAGAAGGGTTAATATTAGAACAATTCCTAAAGTTGATAATTTCTTATTCAATACAGAGATTAATCCTATGCAGCCGCTCACTGTTACGAAAGGACAGAATTTTAACCATAGGCAGCCGTCAGTGAGATGGATAGGTTCCAGTCGTGCTTATACCGCCCGCATTCCCTAAACCGGATCGCCTCGATTGCATTGAAATGTGCATTAACAACTGCGATGCCTTTGCCAGGTTGTTCGGAGAGGTGAATCCTGTATTCCGGCGGATCGGTAGAACCCAGGAAGCAGTTTACATCGATTTAGGAACCGCCGGGTTTGACGTGATTGAGATCACAGGCCAATCCGTTCAAGTGATAAAAAATCCGCCGGTTAAATTTATCCGCTCAAGAATTCAATTGCCCATTGGAGGGATCTCTCCGAATGCCAAGAAGACCTTCTACGTCTCAAAAAGTACATACCGTTCAAAACCGAAGATGATTTTACCCTGTTCGTTGCCTGGCTGATGTCTTGCCTGAATACTTTCGGTGGGTATCCGCCCCTTTTCCTGGTCGGAGAGCAGGGTTCCGCAAAGAGCACCGCTTCAGCCTTGATGAAAAACCTTCTGGATGAGTCCACCGTACCACTCAGAAATTTTTCCATCGGCATGAGAAGCCTGATGATTGCAACCAGCAACGATGTCATCCTTTGCTACGATAATCTATCAAAAATTTCGGACAAGCAGTCTGACAACCTCTGTAAACTTTCAACCGGTGCCGGTTTCACCACGAGAAAACGCTACACGACCAATGAAGAGATTCAGCTTCTCTGCAAAAAAACTGTAGTGATCAACAGCATCTCCATGTCACCCAACCGGCAGGACTTGGCCGATCGGTCCCTTAGTGTCCGGCTTGCGTTCATCCCAGAAAAGGACAGGAAGAAGAGCAAGGAGATCTGGGAGTCCTGGAGTGAGGATCGCCCGGCTATTTTGGGGGGGATTATGCATTGCGGTATCTGCTGCGCTTAGAAAATTCGACAGCGTGGAGACAGCCGATCTTATCAGAATGGCGGATTTTGCCAAGTGGGTTATTGCCGGAGAAGAAGAGTTACCCTTCCACCATATCAGTCAGATCGTGGCGTTATCTGAGATCTATCCTGAAGACCTGGTGCGACGAGCCATCGAAGATGCCTTCCATTTTAACGCTTTTTCCTGTGACTGTATTGCCAACCTTTCAGAGCAACGATCCAGGCAAGTTCAAGAGCCCGGAGCGCTTCACCTGACCCGAAACAGAGATCTCCTGGAGATGACCATCAAACGCCCGGATCTGTCCATTTACGATATTGGAGAAGAAAAATGACTGATATCAATGAATTTCTGTCCCACTTGAAATTACCTTTTATCCGCAAAAACTATGAATCCATGGCAAAGACCTCTACCGGTTCTTGTAGATGAATGAGTGCTGTTCTCTTTCATAGAACCAATACCACAGTCCATGAATTCTGCCCCCCGGAGTTCTATCTTACTCTTGATGAGATCAGAGTGTCTGTTGACTGTCAGTTCTGCCAGGAGAAATATTGACATTTTTTATAAACTTATATAAATATATTATATAATAAATTTAAGTAGTTATTTTTTTAGAGCTCAGCTTTTTTTTAGGGGAGGAGAGTCGTATGCTGGAAAATGCGATGCAGAAGATGTTTAAGACTACCTCTCGGAGAATTGCCGTGCCGGCACTTTTGACAATCGCTCTTTATGTCATTGCCATGTTTATTATTTTTCTTCCTCATATTGAAAAAAGCTTTGTCAGCAGAAAGAAAGAAATGATCCGTGAATTGGCCGAAACAGTCTGGAGCCTGGTTGATAATTACCACGAACGGGAGCTGTCTGGCGAGCTGAGCCGGTCCGATGCTCAAAACAGGGCACTGCTCCGGATCGGTACACTCCGGTACGGTCCTGAAAAAAAGGATTATTTCTGGATCTCTGACATTACGCCACGGATGATTATGCATCCGTATCGCTCGAATATTGTGAACAAGGACATTGAGGAGATTCAGGATTCAGGTCTCAAAAGACTTTACTTAAGGTGGAATGAGGTGGTTGAGAAGAAAGGTGCCGGGTATGTTGATTATCAATGGCAATGGAAAGACGACCCCAACAAAATGTCTGATAAATTGTCCTATATCAAAGGCTTTCAACCATGGGGCTGGATTGTGGGGACTGGTATGTATCTTGATGATATTTACGCGGAAATCGACGCCATACGCAATAAGTTTATCGCCATTTCCACCGTTATCCTGTGTATTGTCCTGATTCTGTCCATATATTCCATTCGTCAAACCATGAAAGCTGACAACGAGCTGATGCTCACCTTAATTGAACGCAACGAACTGAATGAATCGCTGAAAGAGAGTAAAGAGCGATTCCGGAGCCTTCTGGAAAATACCAGCGATTGGATATGGGAAAGCGATAAAAAGGGACGGTATACCTATTCAAGCCCCAGAGTGGAAGAATTACTGGGTTTTTCATCAAAAGAAACAATGCACAAAACCATTATGGATTTCGTTCCCAGCAATTTAAAGAACCTGTATCAGGAAACCTTCAAAAATCTGCTTGGCGCCAAAAAGTCATTCAAAGGGTTTGAGACTACATGCCAGCAAAAAAACGGCCAGCATGTGGTTGTCGAAAATAATGCGGTGCCGGTTTTTTCAGAAAACGGCGGTCTTTTGGGATACAGAGGAGTAACGCGGGACATCACAGACCGGAAAATGGCCATGGAAGCGCTTAAAAAAAGTCGAGACGTTCTGCATGCAAATCTTGAGGAGACCGTGAAGTCATTGGCCTCCGCCGAGGAGAAACGTGATCCTTACACTGCTGGCCATCAGACACGGGTTGATCGATTGGCCTGTGCCATTGCACGAGAACTCGGACTTTCAGATCAGCAGACTGAAGGACTGCACTTTGCCGCACTTCTGCATGATATCGGAAAAATTGCCCTGCCGTCCGAATTCCTGTCCAAACCGACTTCTTTGTCCCACCAGGAGCATGAAATAATTAAATGCCATGCCCAGGTTGGGTACGATATTTTGAAAAACATTCATTTCCCATGGCCTGTTGCGGAAATCGTATACCAGCACCACGAATACCTTGACGGTTCGGGTTATCCCAGGAATTTGACTGATAAGGAAATTCTTCTTGAAGCGAAAATACTGACAGTTGCTGATGTGGTTGAAGCCATATCGTCCCACCGCCCCTACAGGCCGTCTCTCGGCATGGACTCCGCCTTGGAGGAAATACAGGATGGTCGCGGAATTCGATATTATGCCCCCTGTGTGGACGCCTGCCTAAAGCTCATAAAAGATGAAAAGATTGATTTCTCGTGATTGTCGGATTACCAATGTATTAATCGCAACGGTACAAATCCGCTGAACCGCCTCGGTAAGTAATCAATGTATGCCGGATAGCGTGGGAGAGTTTTCAAATGGTGGTTTAATTCGACTCCCAAGTATGATTGAAGGTATTGAAATACTCTACCAATAAAGAATTAAATTTATTTTTTGATTCCATATGTTTATTTAATATATAATCGCGGTTCAACGCCTTAAGCCGAAACCGAAGATTTTAAAGCATTCTGTTAGAATAGTCGATTCTGAAAAACCTATATACCAAAACTGGTCGGCACCACCCACTACGCATGGGCGGTCGGCCTTAATCCCAACAAAAGTAAAAAATAATCAACCAGCCACCGTAGCAGCTTGCTGATATTCATACCTGCGGCGCTCAGGATCGCATTGATCTTATCCCCGTCTTTACCTTTTAACCGGTTGCGATCCATCCGATGCTCCTGTTTTAAATGTCCGATACTCGGCTCAATTGCTGCTCGTCTTTTCATCCAACGCCATAAACTTTTTGAAGTGCGACCTCTTCGGACTTTATCAACATGAACCTCAATGTCTCCGGTATAGCCATGACCTCGGTACCCTCTATCGACAAAAGATCTTTGGGGCTTCTGTGTAATTCGTTCTACCTGGGCCAGGGTTTCGGATAGCGTATGCCCGTCATATGGATTGCCATGAACGGCCATTGCCCCAACAAACCAACAACCACGACTTGTTGTTGCAACACTGACTTTGCAACCAAACTCGTAGCGTTTATGTGCCTTACCTTTACTGATACATTCAACATGAGGCTCATGGACGCTATAAACTTTGTTCTTGTCCTTCCTTTTTTGGCTCCAAATACGGGTCGCCACATTTAAGAGTTCATCCATCTCTTTATCCGGGGTAGGATACTTCCTTTGAATGTCCCTTATCACACGCCCCAAGTAGGTCTTGAGTTTTTTGGTTGCTTTCTTTGCTCTTTTCATTTGTTTCGCATGCGCATAACGGCTTTGCTTGAGTAACGTTTGCTTGGATAACCGATTGTAATTCTGACGTAGATTGATTTCTCGATCTTTAGCTGCTTTTACCAACCGGTCTCTGGCCCGATCATAAAGCCGTGCATCCGTCGGGAACCGAACATCTTTCTCTTGAACCGTCGTATCCACATTGATGTTGTGAAGCTGGGATTTTTTGACAGCCTTTAGCACCAACCCAGCCTCAATAGTCTTTTTCAAAAGCTCCTCTGCGCCGACTTCGCCTATCCTCTTCCGCCAGCGCGTCATGCTGGATGGGTCACAAGGCAGCTCATGCTCAAAGTATTTCATTCCACTGAAGTACTGCCAATACGGATTTTCTACCCAGCCTTTCACTACCGCTTCATCGCTTAGATTGTAGGTGAACTTCAAGTAATGCAAAGCCGTCATCAGTCTGGTGGAAATCCCAGGCCTTCCGTTATCTTCACAAAAAGTTACACCGAATTTTTTATCTAATGCGTCCCAATCTACTGCTCGGGATAATTTTACCAGGCTGTGGCCAAGGGAGATGATATTTTCGAGTTGGGGCAGGAAAAGATCTCCTTGGTTATCCTCTATAGGTGGTTTTGTCGGTTTCATGATAAAATTTGCAAGAAAACATTAAGGTTAGAATCAATTTCTTGCAAATACCATAGCAAATTTTAGCAATTTTTTCCAGTAAAATCAGTTACTAAAATGCTTTTTCAGTATCGACTAGAATAACGATTTGAAAAAATGGAGCGGATTTTACACGCCTTTTTTATCAAAAAACAGAGAAATAAAGAAAAAAGCGTTTTCAGCAGAATGCCAAAAACGCCTGATAGCTTTGATTTTATTGGAGCCGGCGAGCGGATTCGAACCGCTGGCTTTCTCATTACGAGTGAGATACTCTACCAACTGAGTTACGCCGGCACCATTGAGAATAATTTATACCAGGCCGCCTTTGGAAATTCAAGGAATATCACGCTTTAAGACATTGCCAAACCGTCAGGGATTTATCCGCCTTTCAAGGATATCTTCCAACAAAGAAGCCACCAGCACTTCAAAAGACGGCGAATGTTTTTTGCCGGATGTTGCATTTTTTTTTCGGCAGGCTTTAAAGAACTCCATGCAGATCCGGTGCTGTTTTGTTGTCAACAGCGTTGATATACCAGCCTTTTCCCCCTTGGAGACAAGCTGGGATTCGTTTTCAGGGACATCCCGCCGACCATGGGCCCGCCGACTCATGTGGGTATAGTAGAGCAGTGCCCGGTCCAGAAGAATATATAAAAATTGAATATTTTCATTGGGACCCACCTGGACCCGGTCGCCGCTCAGGCCCGAGGCTATGCCGGCCAGACGCCGGATACCCACAAAGGCGGAGCCGGCACCCACGGCAGAGCCGATGGCTGTAAAAATCCCAAAGGTCAGTCCGGCTGCAGCCGTATCCAATACAGCGCCAAGGGTTCCCCCCAGCACAGCACCGGCGGTGGCGGCCTGGGCCCGGGTCAAACCCAGCATCTCCCAGGTTTGTTCTGAAAACAGGTCATGCCTGAGGATGGAACAGGCCGGCAATGGATAATCATAGAGGTGATGGCGGAACAGTGAACGGATGTGGCCAAACATTTTTTGTTCGATATTTCGGATTTTTTCCTGGTATTCCCGGACAAGATCTTCTTTGAGCGTCACGGGATCCATGTCGGATTTCAGTCTGCGCGCCAAAGAAAAGCTCAACGCCTGTTCCATGCCGTGGACAATATAGGCACAGGCCATGCGGTTGCGTTTTTCCCACTCCATATTAAAGGCCTGAATTACACCTTCCATCAGCGGTTCAATATCTTGATCAATGGCTTTAAGGCTTTCCAGAAGGCGTATGCGCTCATAAAAATCGGCCTGGTTGGAATTAAAAACCCGGACCACGTTAAAAAATTTTCGAAACTCTTCCTTCCACGCTGCAGTATTATCCCGGGTATCGGATTTCGCGTTGATAACAGCCATTCTGGGCCGGCCCGTGAGTCTCAGGATCTCCATTTCAGCCAGATCATCTTCCCTTATAGGCCGGGAACCGTCCACCACGTAAATAATGCCGGCCCCTTTGGCCACGGGAGTCAACAGTTCGCATTCGTCTGCAAAAAACGGGTCTTTTTCATGTTCGGCAATAAACCGATCCACCATGTCCGGCCCCGAATTTTTTTTGAACCAGGATAGCGTCTGCCGGGGTACCTGGAACCCCGGGGTATCCACAAAACGAATAATCTCTTTTTCATCCATGGTCACGGAATAGGATTTGGAAACCCTTGTTTCACCCGGCACCGGGCTGACTTGGATACGGTCGTCCTCGGTCAGGGTGGACACCACCGAGGACTTGCCCTCGTTGGGGTGTCCCAGAACTGCAAATTCAGGTAATACCATCATGGTGACACCCACCTTTCAATAACTATCAAAGGATCGTTGAGCTGGTTTAAAGCACTTTTCCACACTTGAAAATTCACATCAGAAGGCGTCACATCTTTTTCTTTCTGTTCCATTGTCTGGATCATGACAATCCATAGGGGGAAATCAGAAAAAGCCTCACGGATTTGAACAAAATAATAAAGCAGACCACGGATGGGCGGCTGCCAGACCTCCTGGAGAACAATCAGAGGGCCCTGGCCCAAATCCTTGATCTTGGCCGTTATCTGCTCCTGGTCTTCATCAAAATCAAAATGGATACCAAGGGTTGCAGCAATATGGATACCAAACTGATACTCCAGGCCGGTTCGGATCTGTTCCATATCATTTTCCTCAAAACCCCTGGCCGATCCAAGTACAAGCGCACCTTGCGTATTCTTTTCCTTACTGGGTTCAACCGATACAACCGGCGGCCGGGGGGGGGGTTCAGGTTTAGATTCTAGTTTAGGTTTGGCCTCTATTTTCGGTTTGGTCTCTGGTGCCGGTGCCGGTTTCGGTTTCGGGTTGGGCTTGGGCTTGGGTTCCGGCGCATGATCCGTCGTGTTTAAAATCACATCGGGTTGAGGTACAACAGCAGGTTTTTCTTCTTTTGCTTTCAAAGGGGTAGGTTCCGGTCTGGGTAAAGGCGCTCTGAATTCCGCCCGGGAGCCCCCGGTCTCTTTGATGTTCATACCCATGCGGGGGGTTCGCATCCGCATGAGCAGCCGCTGATACCCGGGTTTGGACAGGTCAAATCGTGCAAGGGTCAGCGTTTTGGCAGTATGGGCAAGGCTCACCAGAACAATTCGGGGAATAAGGGTATACACCAGCAGCCCCATACACAAAAACGGCCACCAGGCAGCCAGATGTTCGCTGGATAGCCCGGCAATGCCTTCCTTGAGTATAATTCGGCTGCCTTCTATTTGTTCAAGGCTCGGTACAAAAATATCAGGTAAGGCCCAGGACCAGGGCAATGCCATCCAGGCCACCAGGCGGTGCACACTCTCCCCGGAAGTCAGCAGCGTGGACTGCCAGCCAAAGGCCAGATCCGTAACCATAATTCTGAAAAACGTACCGCCAAGCACCCCGGTTGAAAATCCCAGCGCGCCCAGGGAGAGCACAATGAACACCGCCCAGAACAAAATACTCCGAAACGGACGGGTATCCAGATGCAGCAGATCACTGGTCTCTTTTGACAATTGAGGAAAATGCTTTTGAACCGGCGCGGCCCATTTATGCAGCCGTCCCACGAATTTATCAATGAAAAGACGCATGGACATTTGGTGCAGCGCACCGACCCAACTTGACCCGGTCGGGCCTGAGCGATACTGATGGACCCCTACCAGTGCCGCAGCCAGACAAAGCAAGGCCGGAAACAGGATAAATACAGCGATAAACAGGGTCACATTCACCGGCCGATTGCCATGGTAAGCCAGAAACGAATATGCGCCCAGCCCCCCGGCTACCAGCCCACAGGCAAACACCCACTTGGCAATCCAGAGATAAAAAGATTCAAATAATTCACCAGGAAGCTTTGCGCCGGGGCCGCCGTTTCCGGTCTCTTGGGAAAACAACAGGCGGCGGTGTTCTATCCATCCGGCAATCAGTCCGGCATCATCCAGACGATCCCCATCTTTAATCTGCCGGAAAATCTTCCTGTCCCTGGATGCAATGGTTTTGGTATCGGCTTTTTCCGGATCCTCATCCAGACCCAGGAGAAAATCGAGGTCAATAATATTTTTAAGAGACAAAATCATGAATATTTTATATCTGCCTGCAGTTAAAATTTCCGGCCGCCTTGTACGCGACAGCCTGTCGATACAATTTGTCGGTTTCCTAGCTGACAATAGTTCAACAACATCCCGACAGCGGCTCTACGCATAGAAAAATATCAGGCGGCTGATTACAAAGCAATTAAAAAAGCGTTTTTTGGATTTGGAACGGTTTTGATTATATTTGCATTGACTTTGTGTCAGCCGATACATTGAAAATTTATTTTCCTGTCACTTTTGTGTATAGTGATCTATTCACACATGACAGGCTGCGTGCGTGGTGGCCATGATATATATAATATTTGAATTTATTACTAATCACATCGGCTTAGGGACGTCGGTAATCGCCTTGACATGAAAACCTACACCAAAATTTTGCTTCCGACTCTCCCTCTGATTTGTTTTTTTTTGGCGGCAACCATTGCGATCACTTATCATTTTTCGCGGATTGCCCTCCTTGATCTTGGGGATGCCTGGCTTTCTTCCCGACTGAATATGGCCTTGGAAATTACCCGGGAGCAAGAACAAATTCTTCATGATTACGGCCTGGAAAGCATTCCTGAAAGCATTGCCAAGGCAAAACAGGACACAACAGCCCGGATCAGTAACATTACCATTGGAAATCAAGGCTTTCTTTTTATAATAGATCACAGTGGGACCGTGATTTATCATCCCAATAAATACCTTAATGATACGGATCTGGCCCGGGAAAAATGGTTCTCTTCTTTAACGGATAAAGGAGGCAGAAAAATTATCGATTTTTCAGGCCAGCGTCTCCTTGTGCGATTTGGGTCTTTTGCGCCTTGGCAATGGTATGTTCTGGCGGCGGACCCCACGGACGAACTGTACGGTACCATCAACCGGATGCAGCCTTATCTGTATGGACTGTTTCTTGGGATTGCCGTTATTATTTCTCTGGCTTTGATGTTTTTTACTGCGCGCCTGACCCGCCCCCTCAAAGAGCTTCTTTTGGGGACCCAGGCTTTTGGCAAAGGGCATCTTGATACCAGAATCAATATTCAGTCCGACGATGAATTCGGTCTTCTGGCAAAAGAGTTTAACCGGATGGCATTCAGACTCCAGGATAGTCTATACGCATTAAAACAGAATGAAGAGCATTTCAGGGCGTTGATTGAAAATGCCAACGATATGATCTGGATTCTTGACCGGGACGGCATGTTCCGTTATGTCAGCCCGTCTACATACCGGATTCTTGGATATCAGCCTAAGGCACTTATCGATCGTTGTGTCCAGGATTTTTTACATCCCCAGGAAAAAGAGGAATTCGCCGAAAGATTTTCACTCAGGGTGGCCTCTTTGATTCAGGCGCATCCAACAGACATACGGTTCCGGCACGAGGCCGATTACTGGTGTATTCTTGAATGCATTTCCAAAAATCTCATGGATCATCCTACCATTAAAGGGATGGTTTTTAATTTAAGGGATATCACCAAACGCAAACAGGCGGAACAGGCCTTGCAACGGTATCACCAGGAGCTGGAAAACCGGGTAGCGGAACGCACCCAAGATCTTCAGGCCGCCAACAAAGCCTTGAATAACGAAATCCAGATCCGCAGGCAAAAAGAAAAGGAGCTGGAAAGGGCAAGTCGGGTGAAGAGTGAATTTTTGGCCAATGTGAGTCATGAAATCCGAACACCTTTGAATGCAATTCTTGGTTTCAGCGAACTTTTGAAAACAATGATCACTGAAGATCAGCAGTTAGGATACCTTTCAGCCATCAATACAGCCGGAAAAAACCTTTCGGACTTGATCAACGATATTCTTAACCTGGCCAAAATGGAGGCCGGCAAACTGGAAATTAACCGGAAGCCAATTATCTTAAGGTCTCTGTTTAATGAAATTTACCGGATGTTCAAAATAAAATTGAAAACTAAAAATTTGGATTTTTTTATTGAACTGCCGGAAAATGATACTATCGCCTTATCCCTGGATGAAATGCGTTTGCGCCAAGTCCTTATCAATTTAGTTGGAAATGCTTTAAAATTCACTGAATTCGGCACGATTTCCCTTAAGGCACAAATCCGCACAAATCCCAAAAATGGGGGAATCTCTTCGGATCTTATTATCCAGGTGACAGACACGGGCATTGGGATTTGCGAAACCCAGCAGGATAAAATATTTGAGGCGTTTGAACAGGCATCGGCTGGAACCAGCCGGAAATTCGGTGGTACCGGACTGGGACTGGCCATCTGCAAACAGCTTGTAGAGCTTATGGGCGGAACACTTTCCGTATCCAGCAAGCCGGATCAAGGCAGTACATTTACCATTTTTTTGCCCGGTGTTAAACAATATCACACACACAGTTCCCCACCCTCCGATGCAAGCAAATCAGCCTGGGCCAGTATGGCGTTTGCCAAAGATCGTGTTCTTATTGTGGATGACCAGCGGGATATCCGGTTTATGCTCAGAGAAGTGCTGGAGAAAATCAATCTGGAAGTCATTGAAGCCGCAGACGGTTTTCAGGCTATTGAATATGCCAAAGCCCAGAAACTTGACTTGATATTTATTGATTTGAAAATGCCTGAAATCGACGGCGTAGAAACCGCCGCACGGTTGAAAGCAGACCCCGAGGTTGCTCATATTCCCATATGCCTTATGACTGCGGGTATGACACTCTGGTCCCAAGAGGAACTTGAATCCCGGGGATTTGCCTGTGCCATTGTTAAGCCCATTGCCATAGACAGCCTCATGGCCGTCTTGACACGGTTTATCAGCCCTGCACCCGATGCAGAGCAAGATTCTGCCCGGTTTAGTTGGCTGGACTCTCTGGATAATGAGAGGCTATCCGACGATTTTTTGGACACATTGCACAAGGATATTATTCCCTATATCCCACAGGCCCAGGAGGCAATGAAAATATCCGATATCCAGCGGTTTGCTGTAAGGATTACCGAAATCGGAAAAGTTTTTAAAGTCGAGGCGTTTAAAACATTTGGAAAAGAACTGTCCCAGTTATCTAAAACATTTGATATTGAAAAGATTCAGGCTTGTCTTGAATATTTTACCCAGACCATCAACCGGCTGGGCGGTGTTTGAACGCAAAGTCCCCCATCTGCGGCGTTGCAAAAAAATATGTAATCCTCACAACCATTAGGTTGCTCCGGTTACAAATTTTTCTGCGCCTTGCATATGGGCAACTTTGCGTCCAAACACAAGTTTATGTTTAAGCGCTAGTTCCGGGTAGGGGCGATAAGGCTGCGAATCCATCCGAAAAACGTATTTCCTTCCAAGCAGTCCTTTTCAGCCGTTTCAAGCACCTTTGTCATTTTTTCCGTATCGCTGTACCGGTCTTTGCGGGTTATGATTTTCCGGTCAGGATTAAGTTTCCGGATGACCCTGGCCGGATTGCCTGCAGCCACGGCATTGGCAGGGATGTCGCAGGTGACAACAGCGCCTGCCCCAATGATGGTATTTTTTCCAATGGTTACGCCTTTGCAAACAATGGCGGAATCTCCGATCCATACATTTTCTTCAAGCACCACCCTTGATTGGGTATCAGGGGGCAACGATCTGTCATAAATACCGTGCCAGTCTGAATCCGTAATGTAACTATGGCTGGCCAGCATGCAGGAGTCTGCAATACAAATGGAATTGGCCGCTGAAATCCGTACACCAGGAGAGATAAGCACATGGTCCCCGATACGGATACCGTCAATGTTTTTTTTCTCGGACCACACCGTCAGCCGGGTTCTTTTGTCCGGACAGCCCAAAAGGGTGGCATGACTGCCGATGGAGATGGGGCTGCCGAACAATTCAATATACCAGGGTTTAATGATGTAAGGGTGGGGACCTAAAGCGCTAAGCTGGGGGACAAGATAACGGCGAACATAAAAATTTTGAAACCGGTACCAGGCCTGTTTAATATAGTATGGTCGTTTATCCCGAATCATTGTTAAAATTTAAACGTACAGCCGTCCCAGGCATCATGATCAAACAACCGTCCCGCGGGCGTCAGGCCGTACAGGGCATCGGCGGCCATCAAAACCACGGCATTGGTCCAGGAGATTTTGTCTTCGGGCCAGACCACCATGTCCGGATAGGTGTAGCCGCACCAGAATGTTTGATCCTCAAATACCCGGTTGTGAATCCAGGAAAAAACAATCCTTGCCATTTGTCGACGCCCCATGGCGTGAAGTGCAAGCACCAGTTCCGAGGTTTCGGCAATGGTCACCCAGGGCTGATCGGATACACAGCGGCATCCCTGGCCCTCAATGACATATTTATGCCAGTATCTGTCCATACGTGCCTTTGCCCGGTTTCCCTGCAACGCCCCTGATAGTATCGGGTAAAACCAGTACATTGAAAATCTGGACTTGGACACGTTATATGATACAATATTCTCCCTAATGGATTTGCCAAGCTTTTCAAAGGCAATCTGCCATTTTGGACGGTCTCGGTCCAGGATTTGGGCAATGGCCAAGGCACATTTCAGGCTCATGAATATGGATGATGAGCCGGATAAAAGAGACATGGGGTCAACTTTTCCTTGGGGGCTTTTTGCCCAGTAAATTTCTCCGGTAACCGCCTGGAGGTCTAAGGCATATTCAACGCCTTTTGTCATAATTAACCAGAATTTTTCAAGATCACCCTTGTCCCTTTTTATCAAAAATTGATGAAACAACCCAACGGCCAGATAACAAGCCATGTGGCTTTCAATGGTCCGGTCCTCGGGGACTGAATCCACATAGGATGAATACCAGGATCCGTTTTCATTCTGGTGATGGGCCAGCCAGTCCAGGGCGGCCATTGCCTGGTCATGAAAACCGCCGATATTCAGCCCCATGACAGACTCCACAAGATCCCAGGGATCGGTTTTTCCGCCGGTATGCCAGGGGATGTCTCCATTCTCCCTTTGAAGACCGGCAATCATACGAGCAACTGAGCTGGGGTTCAGAGGCGAATTTGGATGCAGCTTTGCATTTATCGGGTGCATGGACTCTCTTAAAAATAATAATGACCATGGTCGACCTGGTCTTTTACCCAGGGGGTGCCACAATTAATCATGAAAAAAACGAATCGATAAATCCGATTTGTTCATTTAAAAATCCTTTGTAAAAACAGGGTTAAAGTATCAAACTCATATCTGTTTTACAAGCTGATTCATTATATATTCATGAATGATAATTCATAAAATGGATTGTTGGATTCCTTTGGGAGGGAATCATCAAATATCCCATATGCGTTATCCATAACAATTTGAAATAAAAGACTGTTTTTGTTGTGTTTTCTAAAACGTTTAAAAAATGTTTTTTCTTGACAATTTATTTCCATTCATGTTCACATATGATGTGAATACACTGAATATTCCTTCAGAATGACAGTCCTGGGCAGACCTGGTCTGTCAACACCCAGGCGTAACCCACAACAACGTATTGGAATTATAATATAGATTGATTTTTATTGTTTATACCCCAACTTGAGGAGAAAATCATGGTAAGAAAGATCAGAAAAGCAGCCGTCATCGGGTCCGGAATCATGGGAGGCGGAATTGCTGCCCTTCTTGCCGGCGCGGGTGTTGACGTGCTGCTGCTGGACATTGTTCCTTTTGATTTAACCGATGAAGAAAAAAAAGACCCTGGGGCGAGAAACCGCATCGTTCAGGCCGGCATGAACGCGGCTTTGGCATCGAATCCTTCCTTATTTTACAGCAAAAAAGACGCCTCGCGGATCCGTACGGGAAACCTGGATGATGACATTGAAAAATTGTCGGCATGCGACTGGATTGTTGAAGTGGTCGTGGAAAACCTGAAAATCAAAAGAGAGCTGTTTCAAAAGGTTGCCAAGGTCAGAAAAGAAGGCACCATTGTGACCAGCAACACCTCCGGGATTCCCCTCAAGGATATGAGCGAAGGCTTCTCCCAGGAGTTCAAAGAACACTTTATGGGGACTCATTTTTTTAACCCGGTACGTTACATGCATCTGCTCGAATTGATCCCCGGCGAGCAGACCAAACCCGAGATCATGGAATTCATTGCCCGATTCGGCGAAAGAAATCTGGGCAAAGGTATTGTCTGGGCCAAGGACACCCCGAACTTTGTGGGCAACAGAATCGGTGTCCAGGGCATTGGTGCCTGCATCAAATTCATGCATGAAGATAAAATGACCATCCCCGAAGTGGATGCCCTGTTCGGACCGGCCCTGGGCCGCCCCAAAACCGCCATCTTCAAAACCACTGACCTGGTCGGCATCGACACCATGCTCCATGTGGCCAAAAATTCCTATGACCTGTGTGCAGACGACGAGCAGCGTGACACACTGGTCCTGCCAGAATTTATCACCACAATGGTCGATAAAAAAATGCTGGGTAACAAAACCCAGGGCGGATTCTACAAAACGGAACTGACCCCGGAGTGGAAAAAACTGCGCAAGGTGCTCAATATTGATACTTTGGAATATGAAGACCTTGAAAGACCCACCTTCCCGTGTCTGGACCAGGCCAAGAAAAAGACTACCTTAGAAGAGAAGATCGCCTGCGTGCTTAAAGGCGATGACAAAGGCGCTAAATTTGCCTGGAAATGCCAGGCCAACGCCTTTCAGTATGCGGCCAACCGGGTGCCTGAAATCGCCGATACCATCGTCGAAATTGATAACGCCATGAAATGGGGCTACAACTTTACCATGGGACCCTTTGAAACCTGGGATGCCTATGGTGTTCAAGAGGCCGTTGAACGTATGGAAGGCGACGGGCTTGATGTGCCGGCCAATGTGAAACAGATGCTGGCCAAGGGCGTAAACTCTTTTTATAAACTTGAAAACGGTATCCGTTACTACTTTGATTTTGATGCAGGCGAATACAAGGCAGTTCCGGTTTCTAAAAACATGGTTTCCATTGCCGCCGCCAAAGGCAACAATAAAACCGTATTTCAAAATGCGTCCGCATCCCTGGTGGACATCGGAGATGATGTTTTCTGTCTTGAATTCCACACCAAGATGAATGCCATCAACGGCGAAATTGTTGATTCCATCGGCAAATCCCTTGACTATATTGAAGAAAACGGTGCCGGACTTGTGATCGGTAATGAAGCCGGCGGGATGCCCGGTGCCTTTTCTGCCGGTGCAGACCTCGCCTTTGTCTCCAAACTGTGCCACGATAAAAAATATACGGAAATTGATGCATTTCTGGCAAAGGGCCAGGCCGGCATCCAACGCGCCAAATACGCACCTTTCCCCGTTGTTGCCGCACCTTACGGCATGGTGTTGGGCGGGGGCTGCGAAACCTGCCTGAGCGCAGACCGCATCGTTGCCCATACCGAACTGTTTATGGGCCTAGTTGAAATCGGCGTGGGCCTGCTGCCTGCCGGCGGCGGCTGTATGAACCTGTGGAAAAAATATGTGGATGCCCTGCCGGGCAAGACCGTCAAAGAGGTGAATCTGGCCAAATTATTCGTTCCGGCATTCATGAAGATTGCCATGGCCGCCGTATCCATGTCCGCCGCCCAGGCCCGGGATAACGGGTTCCTGGGTCTTGCAGACCGGATCGTCATGAACCGTGACAACCTTGTGGGTGAAGCCAAGAAAGAAGTGCTTAAGATGGTGGATGACGGATATGTTCCCCCGCTGAAAAAGAAGATCAAGGTGATGGGAAACGCCGGCCAGGGCATGGTCAATGCGGAGTTGTTCAATTTTCTCAACGGTAAATTCATGAGCGAATATGATGCTTTTCTGGCCCGACGTATTGCCTATGTCGTCAGCGGCGGCGATGTCGGCGAGGGCAGTGAGATCTCCGAAGAAGCCATCCTCAAGCTTGAACGGGAGGCGTTTGTGGATTTCTGCAAAGAGGAAAAAACGATTGCCAGAATTGATCATATGCTAAAGACCGGGAAACCACTAAGGAATTAGGAGAATAAGATTATGAGAGACGCATATATAGTACAATCCGTACGGACCCCGGGCTGCAAGCAAAAAAAAGGATTGTTCAGCCAGACCCGGCCCGAAGAGCTGATTTCTTTTATTATGAAGGAAGCGGTTGAACGGACCGCTAATCTTAAACCCGAAGACATTGAAGATGTCATGCTGGGCTGTGCCTTCCCCGAAGCGGAACAGGGTCTGAACCTGGGCCGGATCGCAGCCAAAATGGCAGGATTCCCGGACGAGGTATCCGGGGCCACGGTGAACCGGTTCTGCGCATCCGGCCTTGAAGCCATTGCCCTGGCCGCTGTGCGGGTATCTGCGGGCTGGTCGGAAATATGTATGGGGGCAGGCTGCGAGTCCATGACCTTCGTACCCATGGGCGGCAACGTTCCCCGGCCCCATCCGGAATATTCAAAAACTAACCCTGAAATGTACGTATCCATGGGAATCACCGCTGAAAACGTGGCCGAGCGCTATAAGGTCTCCAGGGAAGATCAGGATGCCTTTGCCGCCCAGTCCCAGGCCAAGGCTTTGGCCGCCAGAGATGGTGGGAAATTTACCGAAATCATCCCCACTCCGGCCTACAAATATATCGTACAGCCTGACGGCACCTATAAAAAAGAGTCATTTATTGTTGAACATGACGACGGTATCCGGGCCTCCACCCCCGAAGGGCTGGCCAAGCTTGGGGCGGTGTTCAAAGCGGGAGGTTCCGTGACCGCCGGAAATTCGTCCCAGACCACGGACGGGGCCGCAGCGACCATTGTTGCCTCCAAGGAAAAGTGTGAAGCCCTTGGCCTTACCCCCATTGCCAGGCTGGTTGGGTATACCACAGTGGGCTGCAAGGCCGATGAAATGGGCGTAGGCCCCAAATATGCCATCCCCAAAGTGCTCAAACAGGTGGGCATGACCATTGACGACATCGACATCTATGAAATCAATGAGGCCTTTGCCTCCCAGGCGTTGCATTGCATCCGGGAACTTGGCCTTGAAAAATACATGGATAAAATCAACATTCACGGCGGTGCCATCGCCTTGGGCCATCCTTTGGGATGCACCGGTGCCAAATTGACCGCCACATGCCTTGCCAACCTCAAAGAGGTTGGCGGTAAATATGGTATTGTTTCCATGTGTGTCGGTGGCGGTATGGGAGCTGCCGCCGTATTTGAAAAACTTTGATAGCCTGGTAACCTCTTTTTAAGCTTAAAAGCTGTTCGTTTAAAGAACCGATTTTCTTTTTCTGGGAAATCGGTTCTTTAGGAATAAGTCCGAACCAACTCAAGTCTTTTTCCGTCTGGCCCATGAGATCAACACCCACCTGGCCGGCATCCTGCAGAATCTGTCTGCCAATCACAAAGCGGCCGATGCTGCAGGTATCAGTATGACCGCCCTATTTCATCCGTATAAAGGCAGGCGAATAATGAATTTGGCTCCTGTTCCCGGATTAGATTCGACTGTCATTTCCCCTTTATGATTTTTGGTGATAATGAAATAGGAGACACTTAAGCCCAGACCGGTTCCCACGCCTTTCGGCTTGGTGGTGAAAAAGGGATCAAATATCTGTTTTCGGGTTTTTTCATCCATTCCAGGCCCGTTGTCCTCTATCTCTATACAGAACATATTCTTCACTGAATCGAGATAGGCCCGGATAATGAACTTGGGCTCCGGAATCCCTGCACTCTGCATAGCCTGGGCACCGTTGGTCAGGATGTTTAGGACGACCTGCTGAATTTTACCGGCCTGACAGGGGACTGCGGGCAGATTATCATCATATTCCCTGATGATCTCAATTTTCTTAAAGTCATATTCTTTTTTTAAGTCGTAATCGGTGGCTGCCAGTTCAATGGTTTTGTCCAGGATTTTATATAGATGATGGGTGGAGGTGGTCGCGTCTTCTTTGCGGGCAAAACTGAGCATATTATTCACAGTCTCGGATACCCGTTGTCCAGAGGACGTTATGGCTTCAATCATCCTTTGTATGCCCCTGTCTTCCATGAAGCGTTCAATGGACGCCATGGTAATGCCGGCGGCTTCCGCTGCTTTTAAGTTGGCTGGGATATTGGTGCCGGCCGTGAGCCGTTGTGACATTACCTGGGCGGTCTGCATCATGCTGGCAAGGGGATTGTTTATTTCGTGGGCCATGCCGGCAGCAAGCCCCCCGACGGAAAGCATCTTCTCACTCTGTATCATCATCTCTTCCATTCGAACCAGCTCTGTCACGTTATCTATCCGGATCACAGCGCCTTCCACGCCATTGGCCACCAGGGGGAAAATAGTGATGTCTTCGTAATAAATTTCCTGGTCCACCTTACGGGAGATTTTAGGAGATTTGATCACCCGACGTTCCCGGATAGATGTACGTATGCTTTCCATCTCGTCGGCCAGGCGGGGAAATACCGTGGCTAGGGATTGGGCCTGGGCCTCCTTGAACTTCAGTCCGGTGACTTGCTCCGTCTGATGGTTCCACTGAGTTACCCGGCCTTCTTTGTCCACCGCAACAAGCATGGACGGCATGGAATTAATAATATTGGAGAGGTAGTTCCGTAATTTGCGCAACTCTTCTTCGTCCTTTTTGTGTTGTGAAATAAACCGGGCCTGTTGAACATTTTGATATGCCGTAAGTGAGAGTTGCCGGGTCACTGCAAAGAGCACGTTCGCTGCGTTCTCGAACTGCGCCTCTGACATTATGGGGACTTGGAGGTAAGCCGTACAAAAGTCATTTTCGTCTACACCGATTTCATGTGCATAGGCTATAATTTTTTTTTCATCCAGGGCATCGTTTCTGACCTGACCGATCAGCCAGTTGGCAATATGGTGTCCTCCGACGGAGATACTGGCGCCTGCGTTCCACAAGCCGGCGCTCAAACAGGCCATGATATTGGGGCCGTCGGGATTATGGCGTCCGACCATTGAGTCGGAGTAATTACATTTTTCACACCCCTTTTGTGTTTTTCGAATAATGTTTTCACACAGATCCGTGAAGTTGCTTGGCTGCGTGATCGGTGTACCGTCAGGATGGGTAATAAGGGCTGCGACGCCAAAGGCTTTGGCATACAGATCCTGAAGGTGCTGGATATCTGTTAGATTAAACAGGTCCTCGAAGGCAATATCTGCGACATCTCCCAGCGGCTGGGTTAAGGCCAGGATACGATTTTCAATGGCCTCGGCCATCCGTTTGCGTTCGGTGATGTCCTGAACAAAGGCAACTACATATTCTTGGTTCTCATATTTTATAAGAGTGCTGTTCACCTCAACAAAAATTACGGAACCATCCTTCTTGATGTTCTCCCGTTCTATGGTTCGCATTCCCAGGGAACCCAATTTACGCCAATTAGAAGACCACTCTTCTTGGACAACCCTTGGGTCGATATCGGACATGGATAGAACCGCCAGTTCTTTTTGCGTATAGCCGAGAAGTTGCGCTGCCTTTTGGTTGACCTCCAGAATCCGACCATCCGGAGCGATACGATAGATTCCAATATTTGCGTGGTCAATAATGAATCGGTAGAGATACAGGGATTCCTCCGTCTTTTTCCGCTCGGTGATATCAGCATGGACGCCGACAAAGCGCAAGGGCTTTCCCTGGTCATCCCTGGAAACAATCTTTCCTCTCGACAGGATCCACATATAGGTGCCGTCCTTACGCAGAAACCTGAACTCCATCTTATATGTTTTCAGTTCCCCAGCCAGATAATGGTTAATGGCTGATTTGCTCAGCTCTATATCCTCCGCATGAACACGCTTTGCAAATTCACCAAAAGTCCCAGGAAATTCATTGGGTTCATATCCTGCCATAGTATAATAGCGGTCATCAAAGTATACGGTATCTTTTTGGATATCCCAGTCCCAGATGCCCTCGTCGGCCCCTGACAAGGCCATGCTCAGCCTTTCCCTGCTCTGGCGAAGTTCCTCCTCCACAGCCTTTCGCCGAAGGACTTCTTTCTGGAGCCGCTCTTGGTTCTCCTGCAGCGCTACATCAGAAGCAAGTTCCTTTTTTTCTCGGTTAAGCAGGAGGCCCACCAGCATAATCCCGGCGAAAATTGCCAGGCCGTATGGCAAGGCCATGGCTTTCATTAAAGTCCACCCAGTATGGAAATCATCGACAAAAAGAAACCCCGGCAGGATGGTCAGGGTGGCAAGAAATGAACTGACAAAGGCGTTTCGACCTGAAGAAAAGCTTGCGGGAAAACGATTCAGCACGATTCCGGATACTGCCGCCAGAGATACGCCGATAACTCCAGCCAATGCCCCGCCTCCGCCAAGGTAAATTCGGAATCCCCCGGCCAGGAATGCGCTGACCACAGCGGAAGCCGGTCCGCCAAATGCGCCGCTTAGGGCGATGATTGCATTTCTCTGGTCCACGATAACGCCTTCAAAAACAGGGATTTTGGCGAACATGCAGCCAATGGCAAACAGGCCGAAGGAAATTCCCATAAATATCTGGCGCCTGAACCAGACGGATTCCCTAAAATTGCGGAGCAGATATCCGTATACTGTTACCAAGGCGATAAATATAGCCAGATTATTGAACAGTGAAAAAAATAATTCAACACCACGGATCATTACCATTCATCCTCACCTTATATAAAATCGTGATATTGAAAATTAACACAATAAAAGATACCAGCAGGATAATTGTTTAAGTGGTTAATTCCCAATTTACACAACCCAACAAAAAAAACAATTTCCCCTAAAAATTATAATTTGAGCGTTGCTTATCACAAAACGCATGCATCAGATGTGCAACGATGGCTGCAAGCAATCACTAATATAATCAAATATTTTTCACGGGATAATTTGAATACTATATACTATACCTGCTATTATTCGTCCTTGAAAGCTTATTTTGGTTCCCAGCGAAATTCGTGGTTTTGATCCATAGATGCCTCCTGTGATCAAAGACGGCAATACGTATAAAGAGTTATAAATCTTATTCCGGCGCAACCATTATAGGCGACGGTCGTGTGGCATTGATTCTGGATATCCGGAACCTTGCCCAGATAGCAGGATTATCCCCAAACAGAATCGATTCAACTGCTGTGAACCATGAAGGTAAAGATGATACTCACGGTTTCTTCCTGCTGGATACTAAAGCTGATATCCTTGAGCACATCATCTCCTCCCGCGTTATACCGGAAACTGACATTTTTGAATTCGATATCCCAGTCCCGGACCGAAGCGGGCTGATCCGGCTCCCGGACTGTTGCCGTGGCGGCAAAGACCTCGGCGATTCTTTTGGAAGAGGCCTGGGTGCGGGAAAGATTGATCATTATATTAACGAACATGGTGAAAGAGAGGGTAATCTGCACCAGATAGTTGACAAAGGCCACCAGTTTCCCGGTCCCGGTTCTTTTGCCGTGTAAAGGCTGAAGCTTGCAGGCAGGCCAATGGGTTGGTCGTCCCGGGGTGTTGGTGTAAATGTGCTGCACCCGTATGCGCTTGATGCCGCAATCAGGCAGGCAACGATTTTTAAAATGAGTGATTTCAAACGATGGTGCTTTTTTGATGTCCTATTCCCCGGTTCAGCGGTTATATTTTGAATAAATTCCTCTTCCAGTTCCGTAATGTCCATGACGACCACCCCTGTCGTTACCTCCGCCGCGGGCCAGCAGCAGGATGGACAAAATGCAGAGGAGTATAATTGACATAATGGCCGGCCCTTTTTTCAGGTGGACCATAAAAATTTTCCAGTTGAGCACCAGGTGGATAATGCACAGAATCAGAAAAACAACGCTCATCCATCCATGAAGGGGTTTTATCCCACCTATGCCTATGTGGAACAGCATCATAATGCCGGTCAGGGCAACAATGAAGAACGTCAGTGTCAGGGCCGGGAGCAGGTTGGTTCGAATCGTTTTTTTTGTCATTTTGTGAGTTCCTTAATTGACAGCATTAAATATTAAATTTTGTTGGTGCCTGTTATCCGCAAAAGCAATGCCAGGTGTTTGTATTAATTTCGAGTAAGGATAAGTCATGTAAAAACAATATGTTAATGCGTGGTCTTAAGGTGACTAATTGATGCGGTGCTGTGAGCTGTGAGTCGGGAAAAGCAGGTGTGAAATTTTTTCACGGGAAAGGGTGTGTCACCGTGAAAAGATGTTACACTTCTTTGCCGAGGATTTTAAGCAGTGTCTGAGCGAAAATCCTGATTAGACGAAAAGTTGCCCAGATGCAACGCAGCAGGTGGGTGGCTTTTCATTCAATCACTAATTAGCCCCCCGCAACCAGCGGAAATAGCCCGACCTGGTCACTTTCCTCAAGCTCCTGGTCAGGCATCACTCTTTTGCCGTTGATGAAAATCAGGCTGACAGCTCCATCAGGGATCCCCAGCTTTCGGATCAGGCCGCCCGCAGTTGTGCCCTTTTCCACCTTAAGAGCACCCGAGCCCTTTGGATAATATCTATAAAGGGTGGTGAACAGGTCTATATTAATTTCAATCATCAGACGCTTTCTCTTGTTCCGGGGGTTGCGGTTCCTGTGCTTTGGTCGGAAAAGACTGCCCAGACCCTTCAACGGACCGGATATGGATATCTCGCTGGGGAAAGCTGATTTCTATGTTGTTTTCCCGGAATTTTTTATCGATCCTGAATCTGACATCCGTATCCACCTCCAGCATATGATCTATATCTGTCCAAAGTCGCAGCATAAAAATTAGCGCACTGTCGCCAAAATCTGTAAAGATTACGTCTGGTCTTGGGTAGCGGAGAACATTGGCCGCGTCCGCAGCAATTTGAAGCAAAATGGTTCTCACAAGTTCCACATCAGATCCATAGGCTACACCTACACTGATTTTGCGACGGATGCGTTTGTCCTTAAAACTCCAGTTGGTAACCTGATTGCTGATGAAATCAGCATTGGGGATAATCAGAGAGGCATTGTCATAGGTCTGGACCACTGTGGATCTGACATTTATTTTTCTTACCCGGGCCCAGATGCCGTTGATTTCTACATCATCCCCCACCTGGATGGGCCGCTCAAACAGCAGGATAATGCCGGAGATAAAATTGTTGAAAATGTTCTGAAGGCCAAATCCGAGACCAATGCCCAGGGCGCCAAAGGCAACGGCCATGGACGCGGTGTTCAGTCCAAAGGCATGCAGGGCAATAAGAAGGCCTATGGACCAGATAACATAAGCAGAGATGGTTGTAATGGACTCCTGCAGGCCCTGAGCCATGCCTGACCGGCTTAAAAATTTTTTCTGGAACAGCCATTTCCATATGCGCACCAGGGCATAGGTGAAAAGAAGTACAAGTCCGGCAGAACCTGCACCCCAAAAGCTGAACTGCATGTTGCCGATGCTCAGCGGGTGGGCCAGGATCTGGTATAGATGCCCCAGTACCGTCTGGGGATCACCCCAGATCAGCAACAGAACAATTGAAAGGGTGACCATCCAGAAAAATTGACCTGCCCGGATGATCAGCCACTGGACAGGATAGTCGTCATAAACAAACGCTTCGGTTCGGTTATGGCTTTGCTCTTTGTAATAGAGATCCCATTCCTGGAGCAGGTGAAAAAAAATCGTCCACCAGAACAAAATAACAAGACTCAGAATCCAGGAAAGGATCCAGTGTGAAGCAAGCAGTTCATAGCCGGTCATGTCCAGCATCAGAGAAATACCGGCAATCAGAAGCATCACATATTTGATGGTCAACGTTCGAATCAGCTGGTTTTTATCCTGATCTTTTTCCCCGGAAGACTGAAACGTGTAAAAATTAACACCCCGCCAGGTTTTCAGGGTCCAGACAACCATGATAAACGCGCCTGTCATGCGCAGCAGGATCAGCAGTCCCGAACTTTGCCCCAACGTGTCGTGCAGCATCCCATAGGCAAGAATAAACACAGCAACAGCACGGGTGAAGCGGATCAGATACCGGGCATTTGTATCCCCGCCTACAGCATCAACAAAAACGGTTTTCAACGCCCGGCAGATCCATCTGCATGCAAGTAGAATCATGATCACCAGGGCGGCCTCCCAAAAGACTTTAGACACCAGAACCATTCGATCCAGACCGCTGTACAGAAAAATTGTCAACGCAGTTCCGGCCGGAATAATGGACGTGGTCAACAGATCTGAGGCCATTTGGTGCCAGGCGCCTAATTTTTCCACAACAGGCAAAGTCTTTAAACCCAAAGCCTCTTTTCTAAGCCGCCTTAAAATGACCATCACAATGGCCAGGACAAAGAAAAATGATACCGCCAGAAGCTGTGCATCCTGCCACAGTTTTTCAACTTTAGAGATCCAGAACTGAGGATCAGAAACCATAGAGAGAAGTCCAATCAGGGCGTTGACTTCCTCTTGAAGAGAATTAAGGGCACCAAAACGCGAATCCTTTTTGGTTCGCTCAAACAACCCTTTTGCGTTTTTCTGTTCAATGATTTTTTCAAATTGTGCGTCCAGGGTTGCATACGTTTTTTTTAATTCCGCCTGCTTGTCCAGACGGTCCTTGTATATCTGATCCAGCCGGGACACCAGATCCTCTTTTTCCTTGAGCACGTTTACCAGGCGGGTTGCCATTTTTTCAATAGCGCGGTTCTTGGTTTTGTCACCTGCCGCGGTGCTTTCTTTGACGTCGGCCAGTTCCGCCAGTTGTTTGTCAACAAGCAACTTCTGATTGTTCAGATGTTCCAGTTCCTTTTTCAGGTCTTCTTCTTCTGGAATCACTCCCTGAAACATCTTCTGAGCATCAGCCATGGCGGTTTTCAGTTCAGCCCTGCTTTTTTGGAGCTGGGTAATACCGGCATTCTCAGACAGCAGCAAATTCCAGAAGGAGGACAACTGGACCCGGTACCCGTTATAGGCTGCTGACAGGTAGATTTGGTCCTTTTCTTCGCTTGCTATACGAGTTTTATATTTTTCAAAGTCGCTGAGTTCGGTATTCAACGATTTTTCAAGGATCGTGCTCAGCTCATCAATTAACTGGGATGTAGAGCCCTGTTCGGGTTCGGCAAAAGCACAAGGAAACCCACTGAAAACAATCAATCCGGCAAGCAGGATCACAAAAAATTTGAAAAAAATTTGAACGTCCCATTTTTTTATGTGATCAAAATTTTTTTCTGTCATGAGTTTTAAAACCACCCTTTCTTTTTAAAAAATATAACCATTGCACCGCCGATGACCGCCATGCCCCCCAGTAAAACGAAATATCCCCACTGCCATTCAAGTTCAGGCATGAATTTAAAATTCATTCCGTAAATTCCGGCAAGAAAACTTAAAGGAATAAAAATGGTAGAGATAATGGTCAAGGTTGCCATGACCTCATTCATACGGTTACCCTGGGCCGACATATAAAAATCAACCATACTGGACAAAAGTTCTTGAAGCGAGGTCACCGAATCCAGAATATGATTGACATGATCCAGAATATCCGCATAGAACCGGATGACGGCATCGGGGACAAACGGAGATTCGCATTTCATCAAACTCAGAATTGCGCCGCGCACCGGTCGGAGCTGCTTATTGAAAAAAATCACTTCTCGTTTCAGCCGGTGTATCTGTTCAAGGAGAACGGGATTTAACTCTTCGAGCAAGTCACGTTCAATAGATTCCACGGTTGAAGCAATCTGCCCAATCACATCAAGGGAATGATCAACCACGGCATCAATCAGGGCATATGCCAGATAACCGGGACCGCCCGTGCGTATTTTCCCTCTTCCGGCCTGAACTCTTTTCTCTACCGCTTTAAGGCAGGGAGAGGGTTTGTCCTGTACAAAAATAACCAGATTCTCCATGACGGCCATACTGACCTGGGTCTCTGATACCTCATAACTCTTGGGATCAAAGGCCAGTTGCTTGAGTGTGACATAATAATAGGCGTCAAAATCTTCAAATTTGGGCGGGTGTGCCGGGTTCACCATATCCTCCAGGGTCAGGGTATGGATATTGAACAGTTCCCCCATTTTTGAAAAGACGGGAAGATCATTTGTGCCGGTGACTTGAATCCATACGGTTTTTTCTTTCTGAATTAAAGGCAAGACTGCGTCAATGTTTGGGAGATCATGTGTTTCAAGCGACGCTTTAGAATAGATTAAAACACGGATATCTGTCTGTGTCCCCAACACGGCCTGGGCATCAATCTGCAGACCCGGTGGAGCTCCGGCTTTTTTTTCTGATTTTCTAAAAAATCTGGGCATGGCAAACCTTCCGTTTTATTTACAACAGCAGATATCAATTTAAAGATATCTTGTTCTCATGGTCATGGAATTACGGATATTTAAAATATTTTAAGACAGGGAACCCGTTTTTTGTCAAGACGCCCGGGGAAAATCAGCTCTATATCCACTTGTCTCAAAACTGTTTTTGGTTTTCAAAATTACCGTTTAACCGAACTTAAGATCGGTTTCGTTTGTCTGTAACGCCTTGCGACTACTATATTTGTATACGCATTTTCATCTTGTTTTTACCGCGTTGTTTTCTTTTTAATATTCCAATAAACATGTTTTTCATAAACCTGATGCAAAACATCGCATTTCTATCGTGGTTAAAGATTTTAGATGGGGCAGAATAAATAAGAAATGGATAGAATTACCCAAAAAATAAAAGCCGGCTTTAAGCCTTCACAGGCCTTGGGTTTTCAGGTCAAGATGATTCTTTATGTTTGCGACCCTTACCATTTGCCAGGTTTAAAAGCGGAGATCTGCCCGTCCCCCTGGAATATCATCTGGGCTGTTTCCATAGAAGAGGCTGCCACACTGGTCCAAAAGGTGGCCTTTGACCTCGTGTTTATTGAAATAGGTGCCCTGGATGATGGAGGCGGGACGACCGTTCAGTGTCTTAAGGCCCTTTGTCCCGATCTGCCGGTAATTCTCCTGGTGCCGCCGTGCCACTGCAAATCCCAGCCTTTGGGACAGAAGGCGGATCACATGTTTATCTGGTCCGGGAACCCGGAACTCTTCCATGCCATGGTTCGCTTCATTGAGGACCAAATGTGCAAGGATACAACCCGCCGTGCCGTTCTCCTGGTGGAAGACAGCCCTGAATACGTTTCGTTCTTCCTGCCTGAAGTATACAAAGCAATAGATACGGCGTTCCAAGGTGTCAGGCCGCCCCGGCTTGTCCTGGCCGGAACTTATGAGACAGCCATGCAGCGGTTCCGGGAATTAGGCAACCACCTTGACTGTGTCCTTTCCGATACCCGGCTGCCCTGTCAGGGAAAAGAGTCGCCCGGGGCCGGCATTGACATTTTGTCGCACATTCACAGGGAACTGCCCGGTTTGCCTATTATGCTTATGAGTGCTGAGGGGGCAAACAGAACCATGGCCCAAGCCATTCCGGCCACCTTTCTGGATAAAAATGCCGACCAGCCGGCCCGGGACCTTCATGCATTTTTCCGCGAGCTGGTATCGCCCTCCCAGGCCTTGGGGAACAATGCCTGTCTCAAAGATCGGTACCCGGTGCAAACAAGTCCTGCCGGTTTTACCAGAATCGGCAACGGGTCCATTGGTGGTAAAGCCAGGGGGCTGGCATTCCTGGCCCAGACCCTTAACCGTCGCCCCGATCTAGGAACGGCGTATCCGGAAATGGTCGTCGGTATTCCTGACACCCTGGTTCTCTGCACCGATATCTTTAACGATTATATCCGGGAAAACACCTTGGATAAATTTACCGGCCGTCCTTTGATGGAATTGGTCCAGGCATTTATCGACGCCCCGTTGCCCCGGGAGGTCCGCCGGTATTTAAAAACCTATCTCTCCAAGACCTTTTCTCCCCTGGCCGTTCGCTCGTCCAGCCTTTTGGAAGATGCCGCCGCCCGTCCCTGTGCCGGATTGTACAAAACCTATATGATCCCCAATAACCATGCCGACCCTGACCTTCGTTTGTCTCATTTGGCCACCGCCGTTAAGCTGGTTTATGCCTCGGCATATTATAAAGGCGCCCAGGCCTTTGTCCGCAGTACAACAGCCCCCCCTTTTAAGGACAGCATGGCCGTTATGATCCAGGAAGTGGCCGGTCGGCGGCACAACGACTTTTTTTATCCGGCCATATCCGGTACGGCCCAATCCCTGAATTTTTACTCAGGGGGCAATGCTAAGCCCGATGAGGGGGTCTTGAACCTGGCACTGGGTTTAGGCCACACCCTTGCCCAGGGAGAGCAGAGTTTCAGGGTTTTCCCCAAATATCCCCAGGCCAATTCCCAATTTTCCAGCACCCGGGATTTTTTGGAAAATACACAACACCGGTTTTATGCCATTAGAATGACAGACTACCCCGAGACCCTGTGTTTTGGCATTTGTTCAAACCTGGAACGCCGGGATTTGTCCCAGGCCTTGAATGAGGCACCGGTCAAGGCCCTGGCTGCCACCTATGTGCCTGCCGAAGACCGGATTCGGGATACCTGGTACTGCAAGGGCCCAAAAATTATTAATTTTGCCCAGGTCCTTAAATACGAGACCCCGCCCCTTACTGCCCTGGTCAGTGATCTCATGACGGCTTTGGCTTGCGATGCCGGCGGTCCCATAGAATTGGAGTTTGCCGCCGATCTGCCCGAGCAATCGGGCCAACCCTGGACAATTTCCCTGCTCCAGGCCCGGCCGATGTCCAGTCCGCGGGACCGCAGCCTGATCACCAAAGAAGACCTTGACGAAGCCGTGTGTGTCTCCACCTCGGCCCTGGGCAACTGCATTCTGGATACCATCCAAGACATTGTCTATGTCAATCCGAACACTTTTGAGGGGGGTAAAACCCGGGATATGGCACAGCAGATCAGCCGTATCAATGCGGAACTGGCCAAAACCAACCGCCGGTTTCTGCTGGCCGGCCCGGGCCGATGGGGATCATCAGATCCCTGGCTGGGCATCCCTGTGGCGTGGCAGCAGATCTCCGGTGCCGGTGCCATCGTAGAAATTCGGGACGGCACCATCCATGCCGATGCCTCCAAGGGCTCCCATTTTTTCAATACCATCACTGCACGGGGCGTGCCCTATATTACCGTGAATTCCGAGGCTTGTGACCGTATTGACCTGGAAAACCTGACCGGTTGCCATACGGTTCGGGACGAGGGCTTCATCCGCCACATGCGCCTAAAACGCCCTTTGCTGATTAAGGTCGATGGAAAACGTTCCCGCAGTGTCATCATGAACGCTTAGAAACCCGGATAATCAGATACAGGATGAATGAGTTTTCCGGCATCAGATATGTTTATGGATGCCGCCTGATCATTGGAGCGGATTGACTCCATTTATAATATTTATACCCCAGAAGAAAGGTAGATCATGTCAGAAGAATTGAATAAAATCATAGCTAAAGACCCGGATCAAAAAGAATTTCACCAGGCCGTGCAGGAGGTGATTGAAACGGTACAGCCCGTGCTGGACCGCAACATTGAATACCGAAAAGCCAAAATCCTGGAGCGCCTGGCCGAGCCTGAGCGGGTGGTCATGTTCCGGGTGCCCTGGATGGACGATACGGGAACCGTCCAGGTTAACCGGGGGTACCGCATCGGAATGAATTCGGCCATCGGTCCCTACAAGGGCGGGCTGCGTTTCCACCCGTCGGTAAATCTGTCCATACTCAAATTCCTGGCATTTGAGCAGGTGTTTAAAAATGCCCTGACCACCCTGCCCATGGGCGGCGGCAAGGGCGGGTCCGATTTTGACCCCAAAGGAAAATCGGACAATGAGGTCATGCGCTTCTGCCAGTCTTTCATGTCCGAACTTTACCGCCACATCGGCCCCAACACCGACGTACCCGCTGGTGACATCGGCGTGGGCGGCAGGGAGATCGGCTATCTTTTTGGACAGTACAAACGGCTGACCAATGCCTTCGATCCGGTGCTCACGGGCAAGGGGCTGGACTGGGGCGGCAGTCTCATCCGGCCTGAAGCCACGGGCTATGGTTGTGTTTATTTCGCCGCTGAAATGCTTGCCACCCGTAATGGCGGCATGGAAGACAAAATCTGCCTGGTTTCCGGTTCCGGGAACGTGGCCCAGTACACCGTGGAAAAAATTCTGGATCTGGGAGGCAAAGTCGTCACCCTGTCTGACTCCTCCGGGTTTATCTATGACGAAACCGGTATTGACCGGGAAAAACTGGCCTGGGTCATGGAGTTGAAAGAGATCCGGCGGGGCCGGATTAAGGAATACGCCGAAAAATATCCGGAAGCCATATACACTGAAACAGATGCCTCCCTGGATTACAATCCCTTATGGAATATTCAGGCTGACTGTGCCTTCCCTTCGGCCACCCAGAACGAAATCAACGGCAAAGATGCGGAGAATCTGATCGAGAACGGGGTCTTTTTAATATCCGAAGGGGCCAACATGCCCTCAACTCCGGAGGCCGTGGATCTCTTTGTGGATCATAAAATCCTCTACGCCCCGGGCAAGGCGGCCAATGCCGGCGGGGTGGCTGTATCCGGGCTGGAAATGTCCCAGAACGCCGTACGTCGGGCCTGGTCCAGGGAAAAGGTGGACAGGCGGCTGCACGGCATTATGAAATCCATCCACACATCCTGCGTGGATGCCTGTGCCGAATACGGCGAGAAGGGCAATTACGTGGCCGGGGCCAATATTGCCGGGTTTACCAAGGTGGTTGACGCCATGCTGGATCAGGGTCTTGTATAGCCCTTAAATTCTTGGTATATCCGAACCATATCAGAGTCAGCCGCCTGGGTCTATCCGGGCGGCCGACAAAATTTGGGAGGAAAATGAGTCACATCGTGGAGCAGCCGGACATTGAGGCCCTGGTCCGCCGCAACCGGGAGCTGGAACAACTGGAGCAGGATCATCGGCGCATGGAGCTGATTTTCAAGCAACAGGCCCACAATCTCCAGGAACGTATGAAGGAGATTAACTGCCTGTACGGGATCTCCAAAATTCTGGAGCAGGCCGGCCTGTCCCTGGAAGATACCTTTCAGCAAGTGGTGAATCTCATTCCCCCCTCCTGGCAGTACCCGGAGATTACATGCGCCCAGCTTCTCATTAACGACCAGAGTTTCCGTACAAAAAATTATAAAAACACCTTTTGGAAACAGCAGGCAAAAATTATTGCCTATGGAGAACCCATCGGCATTCTCACGGTCTGCTATCTTGAAAAACGGCCCGACATGGACGAGGGGCCCTTTCTGACCGAAGAACGGTCGCTGATTGATGCGGTGGCCGAACTTCTGGGCCGGACCATTAAACGCAAACAGGCGGAAGCCGAACTGAGGGAATCCCGGCGCAAGCTCAAAGATCAAAACCAGCAGCTCAAGGAGAAAAATATTGCCCTGCGGGAAGTGATGAGTCAACTGCGGGAGGAAAAAGTGGACCTTGAAAAGCGGGTGTTGGCCAATGTGGAAAATTTACTTTTGCCTCTGATCAAAAAAATGGAAGACCAGGGGTCGGATCTGGACAAAGGTTACCTGCTGCTGCTCGAAGAAAATATCGCACAGCTCACCTCTTCATTCGGCACTAAAATATCCCAACTTCACCAGCGCCTGACCCCTAGAGAAAACGAAATCTGCAATATGATCCGTACGGGCTTAAGCTCCAAGGAGATTGGGAAAATGCTTAACCTCTCCTACCGCAGCGTTGAAACCTATAGAAATCACATCCGCAAAAAGCTGGGCATCAGCAATAAAAAAATCAACCTGACCTCTTATCTTGCCGGTCTGTAATCCACATGGAGAACCCCCATGGTCAACCTGCTGTCCGATATCAGCCGGTCCCCCCATATCATTGACCGCGCCGACGCCCTCAACCTCAACATCAGGATTCTATACGAAGCGGTTATTGATCTTTCCGCCCAGGGCCTGATCACCGCTCATTGTATTAATCTGGCCGCAGGTATACTGCTCAATGATTTGGGCCTTCCCAGCTATTTTTTTGAAAATATCACCAAGGATTCTCTCAAACAGATCCTCTCTTCCATCACTTCCAGCATTGCCGTTCAGGATGACCGGGTGGTCCTGGTGGGCCGGGTGGCCCACATCGACTTTGACCTGGGGCAGGGCAGTGACGTCCAGCGGGTCCGCATTGCCACCCGGGATACCCGGGACGCCATGGAAAAATTGATGGAAAGCATGATATCCGGACACCGCAGGGAATATTATTACAGCCGGGAAAATGAATACTACACCTATATTTTCCGGCCGGAGACCGTAAACGATTTCACCAAACATGAGTTCGAGACTTCCGCCTTTCTTTTCAACCTTGCCGGGGATTACACGGCAACCCCCGAACCTACACGCATGCGGTATGAAAAATTTTTAAAAGAGTGCAGGGCATCGGTTAGGCCCCTGGTCAAAGTCTTCAAGCTGCCGGATACCGAAGAAACCCGGATTATGTTCAACTCGAATTTTGCCACCCCCCAGATTCCCATTTTTAGGCAGTTGCTTAAAGACCACGGTTTCACACTCATGCGCGCCTATTGGGAACCCTATTGGGACGGTACTGAGGTGCCCACGTCCATCTGTTCACTCTATCTGCAAGGAGAAATGTCCCGGACTCGGGAAATCGAACTGATTCGAGATATTCAGGATTTTTTGGCATTTAATGTCGGCCCTGTTACGACCCTTTACGTGGACGGAAAGTTGACCTACAAGGAAATGCTTTTTGCCGGCAATGCCATTGCTTTTACAAGGATATTCATCTTCTCGGAAAATAATGCCCAAAGCGATCAAGCCATTATGTCCCGTCTGGATGACAGGGCCTGTGAGGAGTCGTTTGCCGACCGGATTCACAAGGCCGCCCGGGCTGCCTTTGACACCGGAACCATCGAGGCCGTGGTCATGGTCCATCCCGAGTTGCTTGAAGCCTTATATGAATTATTCGCCCGCCGATTTGATCCGACCCAGGCACTTGGGTCGGCAGATGACGCAACTGAACAATTTGAGACGTTTCACCAGATGTGCCGGACCCGGCTGGCAGAACACCCCACGGCTCTGCAAATTTTTCGGTTTATGACAAAATTTGTGGCCCAGTGTTGTAAGACCAACTTTTACATTCCGGACAAACGGGCGTACAGTTTCCGCCTGGACAGTGGTATCCTGGACCCCTTGGTTTACAGCCGACCTGTTTACGGGATTTTTTTTATCAATGGACATTATGCCGCAGGCGTCCACATGCGCTCTGCCGACATTGCCCGAGGTGGTTTACGTCTGGTAACAACGGGCCCGGCGGATTACGAAAGACAGATGGGAAATGCGGCTCGGCTCAGCTTTATCCTGGGTCAGGCCCGGCGTCTCAAGCACAAGGATATTTGTGAAGATGGTGCCTCCGGGGTGATCGTTCCCCACCCGGTCTATGGTGAATATGCCGGGGATGCAGTACTGGATTTCACCGAAGGCATTCTGGATATTACACTTCCTAATGACTATGTAATAGATTATTACGGGCGTCCTGAAATGCTCTTTTTCGAACCGGACCGGGGTACGGCAGATTTTATGGATACCGTGACACTCAGGGCAAAGGTGCGGGGAAATCCACACTGGCGGACCATTGCCACGGAAAAAGGCTGCGGCGTTTTTCATTATAATTACGGTATTTTGAACAATGGCAAATTGTTCGGGCTGCTGCCGGCCGGGGATGGTCTCAGCGACCTGCAAGTCGACGGGAAATCCCAGATGGTCACCCGGGATATAGGAAAACTTAGAAAAAAAATAAGTGGGAACATCAAAACCATAGGTATGGCCACCACGGCCATGATGACCGCTTTCCGCACCTTGATTCATCATCATAATGTCCGGGAAAAAGATTTGAACCTCATGGTCATCGGCGGACCCGGTGGCCGGCTGGTAGGCAATGAGCTGCTCTGCTGCCGAGGCCGGATCTGTCTGGCCATCGATAATAAGGCGCTTCTCTTTGATCCGACGGGATTGGATCCCGGTGAATTGGAAAAATTGGCTTTGGCCGCCCGTGCCGGTTCTGCCGTCGGCGCTTTGGCCTTTCCTTCGGACAAGCTTTCCCCCGATGGATTTAAGGTGCCGGTTACAGCCGTACGCACCTTCCTGCCCGACGGTGCCATGGTTGAAGACGGCTTTCTTTTTCACAGGGACTTCCTGTTTAACCCGGACATGAGGGCGTACATCCGCAGCGCGGGCATCCGGGGCTGTCTGCCCTGCGGCGGATTCAAGGAGGGTGTTACCGGAAGAACCGTTCTATCCTTTCTGGAAAATTTCAAGGAGCTTGAATTCATCGTGGAAGGCGCCAGCCTCTTTTTCGACAACAGTGCCCGTCGGCATATTGCGGCAAACACCGACATCCGTCACCTCAAGGATACCACTGCCAATAAAGGAGGTGTCTTTTCTTCTGTCATGGCAGAAGTCCTTCCGGGATTCCTTCTCGGGGACCAATATGAGGGTGCACTGATTGAGGATTCTAAGGTGGGCGGCGCCCTGATTCGGGAAATTATAGGTCTTATTGAAACCCATGTGGCCGCAGAAACAAAGATTCTACTCCACCGATGTGACGCAGATCAGGGCATTCCGTTGTTGGCCCAATCAGAGAAGGCCGGCGAAGATATTTTATCCCTTCAGCAAACATTTCACACCAGGCTCAACACCATGTTAAAACAAAAAAGTCTGGTCTGGAAAATCCTGGCGGCATATATCCCCCAAACCTTGGTTCAAGTGGTAGGCAAAAAACGAATCATCGATATCCTGAATAGCGATGCCATGCAGGCGTATCGGGACGCCATCATCACCAAACAACTGGCGGCCAAAGCATTTTATCGGTTCGGTTCGGAATGGGACAGTTTTACGTCAGCGCTTGAAAAAAAATTTACCGGCACGGTAGCCGATCTGGCGGCCTGCCCCTGTCCGGAGTTCACTATTGAGGGGGATGGCACCATTACCATTCCGGATACAAAAAAAGCGGCTGCAAGGGAATTTCCCTGCAGCCGCTAACGGTTAAATGTTTTGTTGACTAATAATCACAGATGGACTGGTCAACACTGGTGGGGACCCCTTCATACGGGGTCCATTTGTTGACATTGAAACTCGATGAATCCCTCATGTTTTTCAATACTTCAATACTGGTTTTATACCCTTTGTACATCCGGCACATATCCATGGCCATACCACAAATCAGCGCCACCGCCTGGATTACGGTGACATCATCCTGGGAAAATTCCCATGGTTCGGCAGTGTAAAGCCGTAATGCACCGATGACTTTGTTATGGCTGATAATGGGCACACCCAGCAATGATGCGATCCCTTCTTTTTTTGCTGCGTCAGGATACTCAATCCGAGGATCGTCCATGACATCGTAAATGGCAATGGGAACCGCATCCTTGGCTTCTTTGATTGCCTGTTTAAAGTGGGTCGGCCCTTTTTTGAGATATTCCTGGCTCAGACCGGATGAACCCATCAGTCCCAGTTCCCCGGTCTCCCTGTTGACCAGAAAAATACAGCAGCCCTTGGCATTGAACACGCTTTTTACACTTTCGGCGGTAATCATCGCAACTTCCTCTTGTTCTTTGCACTGGGAAATCGCGGTGGTCAAACGGGTGATGGTTTCGTAATGAAGTTCGTGGGTCTTCATAGCGTTCTCCTTTTCTTTTAAGATTAAAAGATTTTACTATAATCAACTGGTTTTAGAGCGTATTAATATGATTTCAGCAGTACCCGGACGATCACGCGAAATGCGGTTCAAGAGAAATGGAATGACCCCAAAAAACCAGCCGTGTAGTAATAAGCAGAATAACGATCCGTTTTTGAACTTGATATGGATTTAATATATCTGATTCATTTAAGAAGGTCAAAGGGAATCGCTTTTTATTTGTTCAGGCTGAATTATGTATTTTGTTTAAACAAGGTTGTCTATTTAAAGATAGGAAGGCACGGCAGCACCGGAACAGTGCGCCGTGAAGCAAGAAAAAAACACAAGGAAGGCTCAGGTCTAGAAGAGAACGTTAGAGAGGGGATCAGGTCAATTGCCGGGCGTTCATTTGCTGGTGAATGTCCGTGTCCGGATTGACCTTTGGACAGGCTCGAGTCAGCCAATGGGAATTATGAGGAGTAAACAGGGCATAGGGCTTGATCCAGGTCAGGCCGATGAAAAAGAAAAATCCATAAGCAAATGCAAGTATTGAAGATATCCTGCCGAATTTCCAGGCGTAGATTGTGGCGGACAGGCTGGAACCCAGCACAATACCGATAATGGTTTTACTTCCGAATATGGCCGGATGCCATAGAATCAATCCCCATGAGATCAAGAAAAAAATCTGGGCAACGGTAAGTTTGAGCACGTCGGAAACCAGAGTGATCCGCGCCCCAAGCATTGAGTCTTGACGAAACCGTGTAAAGATAAAGGCTGTCATGGCAATGGTTTCACGCACATTGCTTCGGGCCCATCTTAAGTACATTTTACAAAGCTGGGAATAAGCCACCGGGACTTCGGTAAAGACCCTGGCATTCTGTTGAAATACCACATGATATCCCTGACGAAGAATCATGTTTGTCATTGCGCGATCCTCGCCGATATTGGCGGGTCGCCCAAGAAAAGTCTGATTCCGCCACTTATCAAGCACATTCATTACCGCAGATTTACGGTAAGCAGACAGAGCACCCGGCGTACAGGTCACTGTGCGGTACATGCTCTGGCTGGCACGCATGAAATCAAAGCTGAACACAAATGCAATGTCTACCATACGGGGGATAATACCCTGGGTTTGATTGAGCACCCGAACATTACCGGCAACAGCGCCGACCTGGGGATTTGAGAAAGGCGTTACCAGATTTCTAAGGGTGTCGGCTTCCACCATAGAATCACTGTCCACGGTTACCAGTATCTTGCCGGAACTTTTTTTAAATCCGTCATAGAGGGCTTGGCGTTTTCCTTGGTTCTTGGGCTGGCGTATGGTCAGAACCGGTAAAGTAAGCTTTCTTTTGGCCCGTTTAATCCATTGCCAGGTGTCGTCCGCACTGCCGTCATCCACGGCTATCAATTGAATTTTTTCTTTGGGATAGTTGCTGGCTGCAAGGCTTTTAAGGGTATCATATACCTGACGGCCTTCATTGTAAGCGGGAACTACGATTGTACAGGTGGGCAGTTGATCATCGGACACACTTGTCATTGGCCTGTATCTGAGTACCAGGATGATTCTCCATACCAGTTCTGCCATGGCCAGAGAGCAAAGAACGGAAAATAGCACGACCAAGGTACCTCCCCATGGCATTCCTCTAAGAAATTGAGAACCGGATGAGCCGCCGGTGCCATACAGACAGGCCGCTGCGACAACTGACAGAATACAGGCAAGAGCTGCAAATTTTTTTCTATTTCCGATTGTTTTTTGGGACGTTACCATAAATATACCTCTCCTTTATTAAAATTCATCAGCAGCAGAGTAAAATCACATGCTGTGATGTAGCCCACAATAGAGCAAAGGGTGTGCCATTGTGTAATATACTGAATTTAAATAAAAAATTATGATAGTGAAAAATATTAAGATAGAAACGGGTTACTAAAATTTCATCCTTGGGAACGAATTTTTCATGTTTGCGCCTTCGGAATCGAGGCTTGTTCATATCCGGGCTTGGTTTTACTTTTGGTTACTCCGTAGACAACTGGAAACAAAAACTCAAATGCCCTGGGAATTATTAATTCCCAGGGCATTTGAGTTTGAATCGGTCTGACAGACAGGATTATAAATGCTGTTGTCTGACCACAATCCTTTTCCTTTTTTAAATCACCAAGTCGTGGTGAGGCCCTGTGCCGGAATTTTTTATTCCGGCACAGGGAGGTGATGATGGTGGTGATGAGACAAGGACAGGTGGAGTATGCAGTGGTTTCAGGGGGTAGTCTCGCCCTTTGTCATACATGTCCTTTGCTTTGAGTATAGCAAAGGATGTGCCAAATAGTTAACTATCTGTTTTAAAGGGCTTATTTGTGATGTTCGTGTTGTTTCTATGAAATCAAGTTACAAAAATTTCATTTATTGCCCTTGTAAAAGTGCAAAATACGTAATCTGTCAAGCCGGATTGTAATTGCCTGGTTTAAGGATGGGGATCAAGTACTGTCCAGTGTAGCTGCTCGAATTTTTAGTCACCTCCTCCGGCGGACCGGCTGCCACAATTCGGCCCCCGCCGCTGCCGCCCTCGGGTCCGATGTCCAGAATCCAGTCCGCGGTTTTGATCACATCCAGGTTATGCTCAATGATGACCACGGTGTTACCGGCATGGGTGAGGCGCTGGAGCACCTGAAGGAGCATGCGGATATCCTGGAAATGCAGCCCGGTGGTGGGCTCGTCCAGGATATAAAGGGTGTCACCGGTGTCTTTCCGGGCAAGCTCACGGGCCAGTTTGATCCGCTGGGCCTCTCCACCGGAGAGGGTCGTGGCGGCCTGGCCCAGTTTGATATATGAGAGTCCCACATCCACCAGCGTGTCCAGAATTCGGGTGATCTTGGGATGGGCATCAAACAGCTCCCTGGCCTGCACTACGGAGAGATCCAATATATCGGCAATGGAGTGGTCCTTGTACTTGATTTCCAGGGTTGATTTGTTGAACCGTTTGCCGTGGCAGACATCACAGGGCACAAACACGTCGGCTAAAAAGTGCATCTCCACCTTGATGTATCCGTCCCCGTGGCAGGCCTCGCACCGGCCGCCTTTGACATTAAAGGAGTACCTCCCTTTTTTATATCCCCGGGACTGGGATTCGGGCAGCATGGCAAACAGGTCCCGGATGGGGTCAAACAGCTTGGTATATGTGGCCGGATTACTGCGTGGGGTCCGGCCAATGGGTTTCTGGTCAATGTTGATGACTTTATTAATATGGGACAGGCCGGTAATTTTTTTATGTTTTCCAACGCTCATCTGGGATTTGTGCAGTTTTACCGCCAGGGCCGGGTAGAGGATCTGGTTGATCAAAGTGGATTTACCCGCCCCGGACACGCCGGTTACGGCTGTTAAAAGTCCCACAGGAATTTTTGCGGTGATATCGGCCAGGTTGTTTTCACATGCCCCATGGATGGTGAGCCATTTATTGCCCATGGATTTGGGTGTTCTTCGATTTTCAGGTACGGAAATGGTCTCACGTCCGTTTAAAAATTGCCCGGTGAGAGAGATCGGATTTTTTCGGATCTGTTCGAGTGTGCCCTGGGCCACAATTTTTCCGTATAGGTGCCCGGCGCCCGGACCGGTGTCCACAAAAATTTATTTCTATCTTTTTATTGACAAGTGAGTTTTGGATATTCTAAGTGCTTAGCAGTTCATTAATTTAAAGAAAAATTAAATCTCGGGGCCAAATCATGCTCCATCATTGTGAAATGCCCCGAAGGCAGTAAGCTATGGCTTACAGACGTCTTCAGATTCTATTTGCTTCCATTGAACCTTGAAGGCAAGGAGTTCATTGGAATGGTAATCCGCTCACCTAACAACTTCCTACCTGAATCTAATTCTTATCAAAAAATGAATATGGAGGTCACACTCCGCAATAATATCATTTCAGATGGGTACAGTAACGTTGATAAAATTTTATTAAAAGATAATTCTGAAACTCAAGGCTACCTATGGAATCGACATATCAAAAATATAACTCATTAAGTGATGGGCAATTGATTGACGCCATCATTTCAGAAGACCGACGGGCAATAGAGTTTTTGCTAATAAATTGCATGGGCGCAAAGTTTAAACATATGTGCAGGATCTATCCCCATGCAGGTGTAGAACCGGAAGATTTAACCCAGGAAATTTTCAGAAAGATGATGAACAATGACTGGCAGATGCTTCGCTCTTTCCGAGGAAGTGGGTTTAATAATCGTCGATGCCGGCTGACTACCTATATTACAGTCATTGCGGCCCGGTGGATTAAAAAGAAAAACGACAGAGGAATGAAAGAAACATCTTTTACCGGTGCTCATTTATATAATAAGGGATCAAATAGCGAACCTGAAATAGAGGATTTTCAAGGTAAGCACCTGAGCAGAAAAAAAGAACTTGGGGCAGATTTAATTAAATTGATCATGGAGTTGGAAAAATCCAGGGAACGGGTCGTACTGATTGAGTACAAGCTTAAAGAACGACCGATAAAAGAGGTGGCTTCAATGCTTAAAACAACCGAGAACAACATATATAACATTGCCCACCGTGCCATGAAGAATCTTCGTCCCGTTCTGGTGAAAGGAGGGTATCATGAATAATTGCCCTTCTGATAAAAAAATTGCTTTGTTTCTTGATGGTTCTTTGTCCGATATTGAGTCTAAGAAGATATTGACACATGCAAAAGAATGTTCAGAATGCGGTTTCCTGTTAGTAGATCTTATTTCTCTGGAGAGTTTGGAAACCGAAGATCTCCTTCCGGAGCTTAATTCTCAGGAACAAGAATCCATGTCCGAGACGATTGAATCGTTGCTTTCTTCTGAAAAAAAAGAAGGATCGTCTGTTCAAGACCGGGAGTCTGAAAAAACTTCAAAATCAATCTTCAGCAAGCTTAAGGATGCTGTTCCAAGCATTGCAGCCGGGCTGGGTTTGGGAAGTCTGGCCAAGTCAGTCGGGATGAAAGGTGGGGCTGTGCCGTCTCTTGCAGAAAAAAATCAAAATATTGGTGAGAATTCTGACAGAATTGATGAGGATGATGACTCTAATAAAAATAAAGGCAATGAAAATCAAGGAACAGATGAAACAGCCGTAAAAATAGAAAATATCGAAAATGAGTTTGAATATTTTAACATAGAGAGCAACCAATCAGCATTATCGGGAGGATCAGACATGACAGATCAGACAACACCCAATTTTAATTTTGCCCCGTCACAGCATGGGGAATCTCCCTATAACGAAAGGTCCACGGAAGTATATCAATTTTATAATGACACCTGTGCCATTCGTTGCCAGGACCTGATCCTGGATAAATACGGAATAGATGTCACCCAGGAAGAATTGATTCAGTTAGCTTCCGAGAACGGCTGGTACAGGGAAGGTGGCGGGACGCCCCTTGACCAGGTTGGCAATCTCTTGGACGCTTGCGGTATTTCCACTAATCGCTATGTAAACGCCAATGTATTCAACCTGGTATCCGAACTCTCTCAGGGACACCAAATCATCGTTGCCGTGGATGGCAATGAACTGGTGAATGGCGGAGGTATATTCGAAGATTTTGCCGAAAGCATGGGGCTCAGTGGAGCCAACCATGCCGTCATCGTAGCCGGAATCAATACAGCTGATCCGGATAATGTAACTGTGATCGTCAAAGACCCCGGGACCGGTGATGTGGCAAAAGAATACCCGATAGAGCAATTTGCAAAAGCATGGGAGGATTCCGATAATTTCATGGTGGCAACCACGGAACCGCCGCCCCAATACGAGAATCTTCCGGAAATGGCAAATTTCAATTATTTGAGCGGCCATGTATCCCATATCGGACAATTGCCATATGAGGATTTTGATGCTGCCTGTGATCAGACCAGTGCTCTGGAGCCCTCATTTACCGGATGGGGGGAACTCTCTTCGTCGCTTTTTGATTCTGTATCCGGCTCTCTTCCGGTTGTTCGTCTTCTTGACGGGATATCGGAAACCATAACTTCTCACGCGACATCCGCCGATGAGCCGGACAGCCTTCCGGAAGAGATATCTTTCGAGGCTCAGGCCGTGGCCTTGGAAAATGAACTGCATGATCATACGGATATGACATTATCTGACGCCTATATGAAAGATGAGTTAGAGGAAGCGGAAGAAGAAAACGAATATGATGAATTTCAAGGAGAAGACAGCCTGGATGAGGATACGGAAGATTTTGATGGGGATGAAATCTCTGATTTTGAATAACATTCGTTTTCAACATTAATCCTTGGAATAGTAAGAAGGGAATCCACGATGCACCATTTGGGTCTTGATTTTGGAACAAATTATATCTCTGCAAGCTATGTGAATCCTGCCTCGGGCAGACCGGAACCTGTAAGATTCATGGATAATGGGCAGGAAAAAATGCCTGCGCTGGTGTATTACTCGGAACAGGGCGTACTTGTGGGGCAAGGGGTGCAAAGTATGCTGGAGCAGCTTTCGGCTTTTCCGCCCCGGGAACGGTTGCAAGCCCAGCAGGCCATAGTGCGCAGTTTAAAACGGGGCCTGAACCCCTCCGGCACCCATATCGTTCCCGGCAAAGGTGCTGTATCTCACGTTGATGTCGTAACGGACATTATGGCTTTTGTAAAGCAGGATGTGGAGTCCGGCTGCTTTGCCGGAGAAACGGTGGAAAAGCTGACATTGACCCATCCCGTGGTATGCACCGAAGCCTACAAAGCGTTACTCAAAACAGCAGCGGAGAAGGCAGGATTCAAACAAGTGGATCTTATGGAAGAGCCGGTGGCGGCTGCCATGGGATCTGCATCAAGCGGCGTTGATGTGGGGCGCGGGATACTGGTGTACGACTTTGGCGGCGGCACCTTTGATGTTGCTTTTGTCATGCGGGATGACAACGGTCAGTTTCACATACCCTTTTCTCCCCTTGGAGATCCCTGGTGTGGGGGTGATGATCTGGATATGCGTCTATACGAATACTGGGACCGGGAAGCGCAAAAGCAAAAAGGACGTTCCATTAACGGAAGTGCAGGAGAACTTGATGCCGGGTTTCTTCTTCGATGCCGACGGCACAAGGAGAACATTTCCCGTATAGAAAAAATGACCTTTACGGAATACCTGCCTTCCCAGGACGGCGTATCGTATTCTGAAGAAAACAAATTGACTATGACACTGGATAGAAATATCGCCAAACAGCTTTTCATGACTGATGTGGGCCGAACCATCGATATCACAAAGCGAATGCTAAGCAATGTGGAGAATGCCGGCCACAAAGTCGACACGGTCATATTGATCGGAGGCTCTTCCAGGCTTCCCATGGTCAAGGAACTTCTCAAGGATAGTTTACCTGTTAACCCATTGGAAACCATGCATGTTGATGTCGCGGTGGCCATGGGCGCTGTTTGTAAAGCGGCCCCAGAATCTCAGCCCGTACCTAACCCACAGATCAAAGAGACACAACCACTTTCATCCAAAAATGAGCGAGAATCGAACCCCATATCGGAAGGGTCATTTTATCCGATTGTTGATGAAGCAAAATGTGTTGGATGCGAAGGATGCGTAGAGGTTTGCCCTGCTGAAGTGTTTGAAATGATAGATAACAAGTCTGTTCCTGTTAATGCGGAAGAATGCATGGGTTGCGAAAACTGCCTTATAATTTGTGAAGAAAATGCAATTGCACTCGAAGGACAATTAAAACCGAAAAACAAACCGGAACCGCAGACCATATCAAAACCCCCAAAAGAGGATGGTAATGCTCAAGAAATAGAAAAAAAAATTACTCGTATGCTTGAAGCTGGGGGTTTTAAAAAAGCAACGTTTATAGGAAACAATATTTTTTCGTCATACTTTACATATCAGTTTAGGTGGAAAGCTCCCTTATTAGAAATTTATTCTAATTATAAAATATGTTTCTTCATTTTGAAAATAACAGAGCCACCTGTTAATGTTAACAATATAAAAGATGCTGCAGACGTTCTTATAAAAAGGAGAACGAGTAATAAAGTTAATTTTGTGTTCAACAATATAATTTTGCTACATGAAGATATGCTTATTAAACAAGATATTGATGACAAACTTCCTGCGGGTCTGTTTAATGCCAGAACAATACTTAAAAGCATAACAGCGATTGACACCATCAATAAAAAAGTTATTCAAAATAAAAGATTTTGTGGAAAATCCTGGACGGGAACTAGTGTACTTAAAGAGGTATTAAATAAATTACAAACAATTATTTATTAAAAAGCTAAATGTTTTTCATAACTTTCGGTTCGTTTATTTTTCAGATCAAAATCGATTTACGGAAAAAATAATCGGAAACTAAGGAAAAGTAGATATGGATACAGAACAATTTCTTCAAGAAACGAGTACACTACGTAACGATGTGATTTCTCTGTCCGACAAATACATTGAATCAGCCCAGACCATGAGCCTTCGTGAGATGGACGACGCTGCCATCCAAAGCGTAGAACGGCTCAAAAAAAACGAATTCAATATTCTCGTAGCCGGAGAAACCAAACGAGGCAAAAGTAGTTTCATCAATGCATTGCTTGGAAACAACTATCTGCCGGTGGATGACAGTATTGCCACCAGTCAGGCATTCGAGATCCGTCATTCGAAAGAGGAAGCCTATCGGCTTCGTTTTTCAGACGACTCTTTCCGGGAAATAGGCCGGGAAGAACTGGTGACATTCGGTTCCCAAAAGAAAATTGATGAAATGGGCGGTGTCCTGGAACTGGATGGCAAAACCCTGAGCGCCATAGAGGTGGATTGCCCGGCCCGTTTCCTGCCGCCAAACATCACGTTGGTGGATACACCGGGTATGGGAGCGGTTTACTCATTTCATACACAGATCACCCAGGCTTATGTGGCATTCTGTGATGCCGTTATCTTTGTTTTGGACAGTAACCGGCCGGTCCTGGAAGAGGAAATAATTTTCCTTAAAGAAATTCTTCGATTTACACCGCATATATTTTTCATCCAAACCAAAATCGATATCCATAAAGATACATGGGAAGAAGTGCTGAAAGACAATGAAAAGCGCCTCAACGAACAAATCGGTGATCAGCTCAGCACCACGCCCCGCGTATGGCCGATCTCCAATAAACATCTTTTGACTGCGGCCCAAAGCGAGGGGGAAAAACGGACGAACCATTACGTGAAAATCAGCCGCTTCGACGAGCTTAAAAATGAATTGAATCGATTTTTATTCTTTGTGTCCGGTATTGCCAAAACCAGTGAGACCTTGGCCTGCCTAAATGTGTATGGAAACGAGGTCTTTTCCGTAATTACGGGAAGATATAAGACAATACAAACCGGAAATCGCAATTCCATGGCGGACAAGATAGAAGAGTTGAAAGAAAAACAAAAGGCTCTCCAAGAGCAATGGGACCAAGATGGTGCATCTCTCAAAAAATCAGATGCAGGAGTAAAAGAGATGCTGAGTATTGCCCGCAGGGCTTTTGAACAGGAATTTGGCAAGGCCGGGAACGTATACAAAAATATCCAAGAGGAGCTTGAAGCAATAAAAAAAATTGGTAAGCTCAAAAAGTATACTGAAAATTTATTCACGCATCTATCTGAAAAGTATATGAACGTGATGCTTGAGTTAAATGCCTCCATTTTCAAAGAGTTAGAAACCGAATATATGAATATTTCCATACAATTAAGGAAATATGCACCCTATCCTGAAGATTTTTCAGGGGATTTTTCAAAACATTTCAAAAAGATGTTGGAAAAACATCTGCCGGTAATGGGCGGCGGCCGCCCGACAACTACTTGGATAAAGACGATATACAAAGTTACAGTAAAAGCGATGACGACTACTGTATTTCAACTCCCTGGGAAAATACAAAATTTTTTATTAGGGTTTGCTGAAAAGGAAAATCAGCTGATAAAAATACGAAAAGAAATCCTTTCCAACGCATTGTCCATACTTATAGATATTCATGCACAACTCAAATTCGTTGATTTCAAATCCGGAAAGCGTAAAGACGCAATAACGATGTATTTTGATGATTTATCTCGGGAATGGTCGACATGGATTAAGAAAATGATTGAAGGAAGGACCAAGGAACTTGACGAAGAATTGAAACGTCTAAACAAACAAATGGACATGGAAGGAGAGGCGCTGAAAAAAGAGCTTGAAAAGGCCAGTTGCGATGTGGCGACCTGGAAATCATTCATAGCAGACACCGACGGCCTGCTTAGTAAAGTTGATGAACTTGGTTCCATTCTTAATAATGGAGCCGCTTCATGAACAGCGACAACGCGCCTACTCCTTTCGAGACAACCATGAAAGCAGCCTGCCGGGAACTCAAAGGGCTTCCCTGGCAGACGGAAGCCCGAAAAACAGCAGAGCTACTTACCGCATCATTGAGCCATCCCTGCATTGTGGCGGTTTCCGGTGAAGTGAGTGCAGGAAAAAGCACCTTTATCAATGCGTTTTTAGGTGCAGATATTGCCGTCACCGGAGCCACAGCCACCACAGCGACCCTGACCTATTACCGCTATGGTGCCGGTGAAAAACATAAAACAGCCATTTGCCATTGGGAAAACGGCACTCAAACCCAAGAAGACCTGGAATTTATTACATCTTTACAGGGAGATGATCCGGAAACCCTGAAACGTTCGGGCGCTGTTCAATATATAGAGGTCTTTTTCGATCATCCCAACCTTCAGTTTGTCACCATTGCCGATACACCCGGGACAGAATCCATGATTGAAAGCCATCAGGAAAAAGCTGATATCATTGCCAACCGGAATTACAAAAAGACCGAAGAGGTAACCCAAAATGCTGATGCCGTGATTTATATGACCGGCTTTGTTCCCGGGAAAAAAGCGGGTAACTTTATCGCGGGATTTAACGAATCCGGAAGTGGAAAGGCTAATCCCATGAATGCGGTGGGCGTTATGGCAAAAATAGATAAAAATTGGAATATCCTGCAAAACCGTTATGATTTCTGCAATGATATTTCCCAGGCCATTCCCGCATTCAACACCGTGGCCCCCATATCGGCACTGCTGCAGGAAGCGGCAGACAAACTTCAGAAGGGTTCAAGAATCGAACCCTTGTGGACCCTTGTCAGAAATCTTCCGGAACCGGCGTTCGAAGAGCTGTTCATGGCTGCTGAAAATTTTGAAGAGATGGACGCTGAAGATCTGGCAGAGATCGCAGATGGCTTGAGTGAAGCTGATGTGGAACTGACCTTGAAAATGATCCCGTCATTGAACGAGCGGCGTCATCTGAGCCAGGGGATTGACTGGAGTGTCTTTCAGACCGCCTGCCGTTTATTCCGTCAGGAACCATCCCCGGATAAAGCGCTTGAATCATTGTATCTCCACTCAGGCGTTGACGCCTTTCGAAAGGTATTGGATCAGCATTTTTTTCAACGTTCCAAACTGTTGAAGGCGTATCGGGTCATGAGTGATTTTCACTGCTATCTGGATAATCTGCGCAAAAAACGAATTTATGAATCCAAAGATGAAATTGCTGAAAAGCATCGAAAAGGACAGCGTTTTCTGGAGCTGTTGAACCATGTGCCTAACAGTGAACCTGCCCTTTTCGAATTGATCGCTTTCATCAATGATCATTTTCCCGCCACAGCGGATACGGCACCATTTAAAGAACAGATCACCAAGGCCATTGTTCATGTCGAAGGGGCTTTGGATGAGTTGGAAGCCTGTAACGCCGATTTCAATGCTTTGAACCTGCTACAGGGCCACCGTGATTTTTTTACGGATGCTGAAATAAATGAGCTTGAATGCGTGTTGGGCCGATTCGGACTGGAGATCGAGGCGCGCCTCAGGCATCTCGAACAGGCGGACAGAAATGCGCTGGAAGATCGGATGCTCCACTGGCAGGGACAATCCATGTTCACAACGAAAGACAAGACGTTCATCATAGAACAGGTCAAAGTCCGCTACGCAAGGATGTACACACAACTTTTTAATTGAACCAGAAGGATAATTTGATGAACCACATTGGTCTGGATTGGGGCACAAATTATATTTCAGTGGGTTTTCAACCGCCGGGGAAAAAGGAACCTATAGCAGCAAAGTTCAGGGACAACGGTAAGGAAAAAATACCTTCCCTGGTATATTATTCTGAGTACGATACCCTTGTAGGCGAACAAGTTCAAAGTCATTTAGAGCAGATATCCCGGTACCTGCCTGAAGACCGCCTCAAATTTCATCAGGGAGTTGTCCGCAGTCTAAAACGCAACCTGAATCCTTCAGGTGCACACATGGTCCCGGGCAAAGGCCTGGTTTCTCACTTAGATATTGTACGGGATACCTTTGCCTATGTGAAAAAAGACATAGAAGCCGGATGTTTCGAAGATAAAGCGGTTGATAAGGTCACCCTGACCCATCCGGTGGTCTGCACAGAAGCGTATAAAAAAATGATTGAGACTGCCGCTCTCAATTCCGGTTTCAAAGAAGTGGAACTGCTGGAAGAGCCCATTGCAGCAGCCATGGGATACGCTTCCAGGGGCGCAGATGTAGGCCGGGGCATTCTGGTTTATGATTTTGGGGGCGGCACCTTTGACGTGGCCTTTGTTCTTAAAGAGGAAGACCATTTCCGTATTCCTATTCCTTCCATGGGAGACCCCATGTGCGGGGGGGATGACCTGGATATACGGCTGTATGAATATTGGAACCGGAAAGCACAGGAGGCCTTGGGGCGTCCGATTACCGATAAACCCGGGGAGATAGATACCGGATTCCTGTTTCGCTGTCGGTATCAGAAAGAAACACTTTCCCGCATTCCCAAAATGGAATTTATCGAGTACCTGCCAGACATTAATGGATCATCAGACCCTACGAACAACCGTTTGTCCTTAGTTTTGGAACAAAACACACTCAATCAAATGTTTGGTCAATTAATTAGCCGTACAGTTGAAATTACCGGAACTATGCTCAAAAAAGTCGAACAGGCCGGGTATAAAGTGGACACAGTCATTTTAATCGGCGGGGCTTCGAAGTGGCCCCTGGTTAAAGAGCTTTTAAAAGAAATGCTGCCGGTTACACCGATTGAAACCATGGATGTGGATGTGGCCGTAGCCATGGGGGCGGCTTGGAAAGCAGCTCCGGAACCTTGCCCAATGCCCAAGCCGCAGCCAAAAGAAGATGTAGAGAAGGTGTCACCTGATCCTGATACAGAATTCAATGATCAGGGAGAACAAAATAGCAATCCCGATCAACATGTCAGCGGAACCAATACAGATATTTCAGTTCCCCTTAGGATTATTTGGACGCTTGGGAAAGCATACAGTATAATTGGGGGAGTACTCGAGGATGGAATAAAATCCCTTGCTTTTTCTCCGGATGGGAAATTGTTGGCTTCGGCAAAATTTCCTTCTGGAGTTGACATCTGGGAAGTATCTACAAGCCATAAATTGAAGCATCTAGTTACTCCGGATCATGGCATAGATTTTTCTCCAGACGGCAAGTATTTGGCAACCTGCGGTCAGTATTGTAGAGCGGACCTATGGAGAGTTTCCGATTGGCGAAACACGCATCTACCCGATGCACAATTAAATAGACTTTTGCCTACCGCATATTAGCTTAATTTTTCTCCGGACGGACGCTTCCTGGCGATGGAATGTTCTCTGAAAATAGCTTTGTTTAAGTGTGAGACAAGACGAATATCTTCTTTTATTGAAGATGAAAACAAAATCCGAGAGTCTTTAGCTTTTTCTCCGGATAGCACTATATTGGCTTATTCAAAATCAGGTGAATCCGGAGAAGCAATCATCTTTAGGGGTATCTATAAAGATAGGGAACATGCGAGATTGGCCGGACATGATAAGAAAATTAATTCTTTGGCTTTCTCCCCGGACGGACGATTCCTCGCGTCGGCAGGTTCTGATAAAATTATTAAATTATGGGATTTAGTGAATTGGCGGGAAAAATATCATCTAACAGGTCATTTGAAGGCGGTTACCTCTGTATGTTTTTCCAGCGATGGACAGTTGCTTGCCTCCGGGAGCAAAGATAAAACGGTGAAGTTATGGGACGTTGCCAGCGGTAAAGAGTTGGGAACACTTGTTGGTCATGCCAAGGGCGTTTTATCAGTAGCCTTTTGCCCAGGTACGCGGATGCTGGCATCCGGTTGCAAAGATGGGACGATTAAATTGTGGCAGTGAAATCTCAATGATTTAAATCAGGAGATGTAATTATGATTCTATCGAGTATGCAGCCTACATTCCGCACCCTACATATTGATTTTTAGGTATTTTTTAATCAATATATAGTGGTTTTATTTTCCTGATTGTCAGCCCTGCTATTGAGAAGCTCTCAATTATTCTTACTACGCCGGTCAATCAGAATATTATTCGGCTTATTGACCCATTAATCGAATGACAAACTAAATTGAAGGTGCCGAATGTAGGATCCAGAAGTTGATCGATAAATTAAAGCAACCAGTTAGTGGTTCCAGGCAGCCAAGAGGCCGAAGACGAAATCAAGATTTCAGCACAGACAACGACTCAGACTTTGACACTGAGAATGAGGAAAACCAATACAAGGGTGCAAAAATAGTTTCCCCTGTTGATCCGGATGAACAACATATGATCTCAAAATTGGAAAATAAAAAATGGGTCAAATTGGTAGATGCAATATGTGAATTCATAACCGAAATTGACCGCCATGGGGGGCTTGATTCTGAACAACCTATGATTGACGCCCAAATGGTCATCAATCGTCTTCAGGAAATACTGATTCGAAATGATGTAGATGTATTAGATAAAAAAGAATCTTTTGACAACAAAAAGCATGAATCGGTCCCGCCCGGCATCACACCCAATGGAACCTCTGTTGATCAAATAAGCCGGTTTGGTTTTATGATTGACAACAGGGTCTTCCTGAAAGCTAAAGTCATCGTTGAAAAATAGCATCCAAGGCGTATTGTTATCTTTTTTTCAACAATTCTTCCCGGTATTGTTCTGCCTGCTCAGCCGCATTCCGGTGCTCCTCGGACTTACGAATATAATCGACATAATCAGAATCCTAAGGGGTCCAGGCGTTCAGCGGAATTCAGGTAATCTTGCGCCATATTTCGGTGATCTTGAGCTTTTTTCCCTTCAATTAAGCTCTGATGATAGCGGTGTGCTTCAATACGAGCTATTCTGCGACAATTATCTTGTCCGGTCGTAATCGTATTGCAAAAGGCTCGGTTACTTGTCAATTATAAAAAAAATCAAAACACCTGACAGATTTTATTAAGCTGGAGACTCTCAAGATTTAAAGAGAGGAGGTATGGGAATTCCTTTATTCATTTTTTAACCAGCATTGAAATAGCTTCGGAAGGCAAAAAAGTTGATACATTCCATTGGAAAATCAGACCCTGCAGATAAATCCTTACAGAAAATGAATTTATCAACTGCCTGCTTCGTTTAAGGGAGAAGTCAGATAAGTCAATTTGAAAAACTAAACATGACCGGTGTGCCGGTAAAAGGATGATGAGCTATGCCGATTATTGATAGAACGATTCGCTTGCTGTTGGATCACAGCGACACCATTGGCCGGATGATGCACGATAATTTCAGCAATTCGGCTTTGACACATATTGGCGACCGTAAACTGATGGTTTCCCAGGAGACCATCAGGATGGAACTGGAGAAAATCGAAGAGACGAAACCTTGGTTGAAGTCGCTGCAATGTCGGCCGGACGTTATCGAAATCGACCTTGAAGGAAAACGATTCGGTGCTGCCATGGGGGCACGACTGCTCCTCCGGATTGAAAAGATAATCGTGAAATATGAGGCGCAGTCCATTGTTTTACGTGTGGTTGAAGAGGCCACAGCGGGCCGCAATCTATGGGGAAAGATACTGTGCGGTGTCGGGTCCGCCATATTGGGCAGCTTTATGCAACACGCTTTGGAGGTTGGCAATCTGAAACGTTATGCAGACTTTGATGAAAGTAACCACTTGATGACCATCCGAATAGGCGAGCTGGATACGGTGAAGCGTATGTTGGATCCAAAGATTCCTGGTTGGCCGGAGTCTGCACCACTGAATTTTTTAGGTGTCGACGGCGCTGAGCATGTCGAGGAGGGGATAATTATGAATTTGGTTCCTTCACCCCTTTTCGAGCAGTGGCGGGAAAAATTACGGACGGCCGGTCAGTTGTTAAATCGGAAAAAAGATGTTCAGCCAAATGAGCAAACTAAAAACAATATCTATGAACGGACCCGTTCTGTAGTTTCGCGAGTTAAAAAAAGTAAATCGGACTTAAGAGAAATTGGGCAAACATGCAGAGGGGTTTTCAGACTGGGCAAAAGCTTTCACAGGGCTATGTGCAGTAGCGATTCCGGAAAAGTTAATAATCACGATGATGAAAATAAAACAATCTCGCAAAGCTCTGGGGAAAAAAGTCGAAAAACAACAAGCGTTGAAACTTCCGAGATGTCGGAAGGTGCACGATTTCTGATGGCTATGCTCGGGAAACCGACAGCCGGTACGGATCTTTCAAATAATTTGTTTTTGAAAAAGATGTTGGAACAATTAGGGTATGATTGTGATGCGATTATGGACGAACTGGAAACTATGGGACAGCGGGCATCATGCCGGTTATGCGCGACATGCCGGACCCAGACCCTTCATATGACCTCTTGTTGCCATAGGCCCATCTGCAACCCTTGTTTCCGAAAGCACCGTTTTTCTTCGGATGGTTCGGTGTACGAGCCGCTCGGGTACACAGGGCACCGGAAGCTGGGCGGCAGCTACGACTGGAAATGCCCCCACTGCGGACACTCTGCCTATGTGCTGGATTACGATCCCGACAGTGATGCTCTATCCTATGCCCGGATGAACGGCTATGAGCCGCCTGTGATCGTGGTTCGAATTGATGATCCGGAAAAGAAAACCGGATGGATATGAGGTTCGTGTTCTGCCGAGTTATTAGTCAATTTTATTTTGACAGAATAGATTGAGCTTGGAAAAACTTAACCAAGGGGAATGGCTTAAATTCAAACCCTTTTATGGTACTGAAAACTATCGGAATTTAAACGAGGGGGAGTTATGGGAATTCGTTTGTTAACTATTTTAATCAGCACAATAATGGTTTTCTTCGGATCAGTCGTTTTGGCAAAAGAGCCGGACACCCAAATCAGCAAAAAAGTTATTGACGCGAACTGTGATTTTTCAACCCGGCTTTACAAGCAATTGGCCGCTGAAAATTCAGGGAACCTTTTTTTTTCTCCATATTCCATTGCCGGTGCCCTCACCATGGCTGCTGAAGGAGCCCGTGGAGAAACAGCTGAGCAAATGATTAAAACCCTTGGATTGGATTTTATGGGACTGGGTGGGGGAGATAAAGAACGGTCAGATGCTCCTGATTTATCAAGGGTTCACGAATCCATGGCACGGATTTGTGACAGGCTGACCAACGAGGACCTCCGTGAGATAAGTAAAATCAGATCTGAGATTGCAACGCTGAAGCTGGAAATGAAGCGCCTGGAAAAAGAATACGAAGCTCTTATAAAGCAGGACAAATGGAAAGAGGCCAATCCATTGATGGAAGACATAAACAGGATCGCAAAGAAGATAAACATTCTTTTTACCCGGATTGACCAGTATGAAATCCGGGTGGCCAACGCCCTGTGGGTCGAAAATAGTTATCCCCTGAAAAAAGCCTACCTTCAGATGATAAACCGCTACTACCAAACCGGTGGCGCATTCCAGGTTGATTTTATTAACGCATTTGAAACCGCCCGGGAACAGATTAACCTTTGGGTTGAACATCAGACACATAACAGGATCAAAAATTTGGTTCCCCTGGGAGGCGTGAATGCGCTCACGCGGCTTGTATTGACAAATGCCGTCTATTTTAAAGGAGAATGGGCAACCCCTTTTTATGAAGGATCTACGGAATCAGAAGATTTTACCCTTGCTGATGGTAATAAAATCAAAGTACCAATGATGCATGAATATAAAATTGAGTCTGCCCGGTACGGCGCATTCAATGCAGATGGATCGGTTTTTCCAACGCCTGAATTTATAGACCGGGAAGAGCCGGTTAAAAGAGTGTATCCTGATGAAAGCGGATTCGCGGTGCTGGAGCTGCCATACAAAGGCAATGAAATTGCCATGGTTGTCCTTGCGCCAAACAGACATGATGGTCTTGTAACCATTGAAAAGCAACTAAGTTCAAAAAAACTGGAACAGTGGTTGAATAGTCTAGAGACCAGAAAAACAACTGTGTTTCTGCCGAAATTCAAGCTGGATCAAGATTGGCGGCTTAAAAAAATACTCCAGGATCTGGGAATTGTTAGGGCATTTCAAGATCCTTCCAATGCAAATGGTGCCCAGTTCCAGGGTATGACGGTTGGTGATGACCCGGCACAACAGCTTTATCTTTCCGAGGTGCTTCATAAATCCTTTATAGAAGTCAACGAAAAGGGAACCGAAGCCGCTGCCGTCACAGCTGTGCGCGCATTATGTGGGGCTGCACCTCGATTGTTGATTCCATTTGTGCCGGAATTCAAAGCGAACAACCCTTTTATTTTCCTGATTCAGGAACGGTCATCCGGCCTGATCCTTTTTATGGGAAAATTAGCGAATCCATAAAGAAAATTCAAAATGCAATTAAAACCGGTTGATCAACCGGTGTTCCTACCGCTAAAGGGGACTATGAGTATAAAATTCAATCCACGATCCATGAGCCGGTCCCGCTTTGTCCGGAGGCTTTTGGTTGCGCTTGCAATGATAACCATCGTTTTGCTGCTCCTTTTCTGCTGGTGGGCCGTAACGCACTTGAACCTGAATCCGTGCTATCGGGTTGGACAGGAAGTGGACCACCTGAACGGCGTAACCGTTTTTTATAATGGGGGTGTCGGGCATAGCTCCGGAAGAAACCTGTCTCCTGATAGGTACAACTTGGGAATCAAATATCAATGTGTGGAGTTTGTAAAACGCTATTACTACGATCACTTGAATCACAAGATGTCCGACTCGTATGGTCACGCAAAACAGTTCTTTGACCCGAAATTAGCCGATGGAGCGCTTAACACGCACCGAGACTTGCTACAATACATTAACGGTGGCGAATCGAAGCCTCGTCCTGATGATTTACTTGTATTTGGGCCATCGCTACTGAATCGATATGGTCACGTGGCGATCGTCTCGCAAGTGACCGACTCAGACCTTGAAGTGGTGCAGCAGAATCCGGGGCCATTCGGCTCGTCACGAGTCAAACTCTCGCTTGTATCGACTGGTACGCACTGGCGATGCGCGAACCGACGGGTTTTGGGTTGGCTGCGGAAAGGCCCCAACGAATAAGGATATAGATCATGTGAGGAACGGACCACGAAGTTATCCGATTGTTGAACAAGCCCGGCCATGAACCAGGCAGTTGCAATCAAAAGCAGCATCTGTCAGATTGAGTGTAGCCTACACATTAAGTTGATGCTTCTTGTCAGCTTAAATCCAGATTTTTACATGTAATGGGAATTATTTTTTCCCACCAGTCATCCGCAAAATCACCTGTCTGTCATCGGTTCAATGAAAGGATCTTACATGAATCAACCATTATTCGAAACAGAACCGGTGCTTAACTCCCGGCGAAGGTCCATTAGCAGATATCCAAGCCTGTTGTCTCCAGAGCCTTCTCTGGAACCGCCCCAATATTTGTCGGTTGCGGACAGGTGAACCAGTTCTGCCGCTTTGGTTGACATCAGCAAGCGACCTAACCATGCATTTTGGGTGAACTTTGCAATTAGAGCTTTCTTCATGATATTAAATTTAACATTATCCCAATCTTTTCGAATACGATCTGAATTTTTATTTGCCCATTGTTTGGTTTTAACGGGGCGTTTAAGATCCCAGATAATTCCTTCTAATTCGGTTCCGGCAAATTTCTGTGCCTGATAATAATGCTCAACGCTTTTCCATTCTTTGCCGTCTAATTCAAATGAATATTGGTAAAAATTTGAAAATTCAGAATATCTGCGGCTCCTGGATTTAAAATAGATTGTCGGTTCCATTGATGTATAAGCCTCCTTATAGAAATTGAGGTTAAATCAGTCGCTTTTAAATTCTAAGAGGCGTTAGTACAATAAAATCTATCAGGTCTTTTTATTAATGATGCGCTTTGTATTCAAGTGGCTCAAGAGCGTCTTAAATCACTGGGATGATAACAATTCCGTCGGCACCTTTTATTCTTCTGGATATAGCCTTGTGAACATCAGCCAGAACAAACAAGCTCAAATGCTCGGTGGGTTCTTAATCCACAGAGCATTTGAGCTTTGAAGCGGTCTGACAAACAACATATGAATTTTCTCTGATCACAATTTTTTTTTCGTACTGAAAAAGAATGTAACCTATCAAGCCGGATTGTAATTGCCTGGTTTAAGGATGGAGATTAAGTACTGTCCAGTGTAGCTACTCGAATTTTTAGTCACCTCCTCCGGCGGACCGGCTGCCACAATTCGGCCCCCGCCGCTGCCACCCTCGGGGCCAATGTCCATAATCCAGTCCGCGGTTTTGATCACATCCAGGTTATGCTCAATGATGACCACGGTGTTACCGGCATGGGTGAGGCGCTGGAGCACCTGAAGGAGCATGCGGATATCCTGGAAATGCAGCCCGGTGGTGGGCTCGTCCAGGATATAAAGGGTGTCACCGGTGTCTTTCCGGGCAAGCTCACGGGCCAGTTTGATCCGCTGGGCCTCGCCGCCGGAGAGGGTCGTGGCGGCCTGGCCCAGTTTGATATATGAGAGTCCCACATCCACCAGCGTGTCCAGAATTCGGGTGATCTTGGGATGGGCGTCAAACAGCTCCCTGGCCTGCACTACGGAGAGATCCAATATATCGGCAATGGAGTGGTCCTTGTACTTGATTTCCAGGGTTGATTTGTTGAACCGTTTGCCGTGGCAGACATCACAGGGCACAAACACGTCGGCTAAAAAGTGCATCTCCACCTTGATGTATCCGTCCCCATGGCAGGCCTCGCACCGGCCGCCTTTGACATTAAAGGAGTACCTCCCTTTTTTATATCCCCGGGACTGGGATTCGGGCAGCATGGCAAACAGGTCCCGGATGGGGTCAAACAGCTTGGTATATGTGGCCGGATTACTGCGTGGGGTCCGGCCAATGGGTTTCTGGTCAATGTTGATGACTTTATTAATATGGGACAGGCCGGTAATTTTTTTATGTTTTCCAACGCTCATCTGGGATTTGTGCAGTTTTACCGCCAGGGCCGGGTAGAGGATCTGGTTGATCAAAGTGGATTTACCCGCCCCGGACACGCCGGTTACGGCTGTTAAAAGTCCCACAGGAATTTTTGCGGTGATATCGGCCAGGTTGTTTTCACATGCCCCATGGATGGTGAGCCATTTATTGCCCATGGATTTGGGTGTTCTTCGATTTTCAGGTACGGAAATGGTCTCACGTCCGCTTAAAAATTGCCCAGTGAGAGAGACCGGATTTTTTCTGATCTGTTCGGGTGTGCCCTGGGCCACAATTTCTCCACCCAGGTGGCCGGCACCCGGGCCGATATCCACAATCCAGTCCGAGGCTTCCATGGTCTCCTGGTCATGCTCTACAATGAGCAGGGTGTTCCCGATATCCCGCAGATGCTTCAATGTGGACAGCAGCTTTATGTTGTCACGCTGGTGAAGGCCGATGGAGGGTTCATCCAGAATATAAAGCACCCCGGTCAATTCAGACCCCACCTGGGAGGCCAGACGGATGCGCTGGGATTCCCCGCCGGACAGTGTGGGGCCGGATCGGTCCAAAGAGAGATAATCCAGGCCCACGTTCACCAGGAAGCCTAGACGATCCCGGATCTCTTTGAGCAGTTCAGCGGCAATAAGTCTTTTGCTGCCGGTCAACTCAAGGGAAGAGATAAAATGATAGGCCGCTTTTACGGTCATCTCAGTGACATCGATAATGGATTTTTCATTAATTCTGACATGCAGAATCTCATCCCGCAGCCGCCGCCCTTTACATGTCGGGCAGACAGCGGCAGTCATAAAATTGGTATAATACTTTTTCTGGTGTTCGGACTGGGTATTTCTGTACCGGCGCATCAGGGTGTGGATCAGGCCTTCGTGGGTGCGTGAAAAACTGCCCTGGATCTTTGAGGAGTTCCAGTTCACAGTCATTTGTTTATTCCCTGAGCCGTAGAGCAGCATATCCCGGTGCTTTTTAGGCAGCTTTTTCCAGGGGATATCGAAATCAATCCCCCATTGTTCTTCCATGGCCAGAAGCTGGCCCTTGCCCCAGGAATTTTCATTGTTGAACCGTGGACTCTTGATGAAATAGTTTTTCCAGGGGACCACCGCACCCTCACGGATGGATAGATTGGGATCCGGCACCACCTTATCCGGGTCAATGGCCAACAAGGTGCCGATGCCGTTGCAGTCCGGGCACATGCCCAAAGGTGAGTTAAAAGAAAAAATCTGGGGGGTAAGCTCGGGATAGGCAATGCCGCAACAGGAACGGGCTTCACTCATTTTCAGGTCTTCTCTGCCCACCATGTGGACAATGAGCTGACCTGCGCCTAGCTTAAGGGCAGCTTCCACCGAATCTGTGAGCCGTTTTTCAAACACACCGTCGGATTTTACCACTAGCCGGTCAATGACCACCTCAATGTGGTGTTTTTTGTTGCGGGCCAAGGTTTGAACATTTTCAAGATCCTGAACCACCCCGTCCACCCGAACCCTTGCATAGCCCTCTTTTTTGAGCTCTTCAAGGCGCTCCCGGTGTTCCCCTTTGCGGTTTTCCACAATGGGTGCCAGAATCAGGATCTTAGACCCGTCAGGCAGATCCATAATCTGGGAGACCATGGCCTGGGCATGTCCCCGGCCCACCTTTTTCCCGCATTTATAACAGTATTGGGTTCCCACCCGGGCAAAAAGCACCCGCAGGTAGTCGTAAATTTCTGTGATGGTCCCCACGGTGGACCGTGGGTTTTTGGAGGCGGCCTTCTGTTCAATAGCAATGGTGGGGGAGAGACCCCGGATGGTCTCGTAGCGCGGTTTTTCCATCTGTCCGATGAACTGACGGGCATAGGAGGACAAGGACTCCACATACCGGCGTTGGCCTTCGGCGAAAATAGTATCAAAAGCCAGGCTGGACTTGCCTGACCCGGAGACCCCCGTCACCACCACCAGCTTTTTTTTGGGGATCTCTACATCAATATTTTTAAGATTATGTTCCTTGGCGCCCCGGACAATGATCCGGTCCAGCTCTTTGGACCGTGAATCATCTTCAATGGGGTGCAGGGGTGTCAGGGTAGCAGCATCATAATTATCAGCTGTCTGGGTTACAGCGGCAGCACTATTTTTTTTCATGGGTCACCAGGTTTGTTTTTAGGTTACCCTAACAACGATAATCACCCGCTTTGAAAAGTAAAGTCCGGTAACAGGATCTTAATCAACGCCGGATTATTCAGTTATTAACCCTATCCTTTGCAATGGGTTGACTTCCGGGATCTGATTCGCATTCTATAATAGACGACAATATAAAAAGGATGTGATGATGAGCCGAGACTACCCGTTTGAAATAGGTGTATACCGACCGCCCAGTGAAGGGGGCAGCGCGTCCCTGCTGGTTCGTTTTACCCGGAACTGCCCGTGGAACCACTGCACCTTTTGTACGATGTATAAAGGAAAAAAGTTTAACCTGAGACCCCTGGAAGAAATTAAAGCCGACGTCAATGCCATGGCAAGCCTTGTGGTTGATCTCCAGGCCGAATCAAAAGCCCTGGGGCACGGGGGGCAGGTCACCCGGGACGCCATTCTGGCATTGCTTGAAAAAGCTCCGAGCTTAAACCAGCATCCGGGTGCGGACATGCTCATCCAGTGGATGGCTGTCGGTGGAAAGACCGCCTTCATACAGGACGGCAACTCCATGATCATGCCGCCCCAGGATCTGATTGCAGCATTGACTCATCTTAAAGAAACCTTTCCTTCCATCGAAAGAATCACCACCTATGCCAGGGCCCGAACCCTGGCCCAGCGATCCCTTGAGGATCTGAAGGCCATACGCGCAGCAGGTCTTGACCGCCTCCACCTGGGCCTTGAAACCGGAGATGATGCCCTGCTCAAGCAGATTAAAAAGGGGGTAACGGCAGACGGCCATATTGAAGGGGGTAAAAAGGCCATGGAAGCCGGCTTTCAGGTATCGGAATACTGGATGCCCGGCCTTGGGGGCAAGGAGATGACAGATCAGCACGCCGAAAATACCGCCCGGGTGCTCAGTGAGGTCAATCCCCATTATATCCGGTCCCGGCCCTTCAGGCCTGCACCCGGCTCCCCGATGTTTGACCAGATCAACCAGGGGCAGATCACCCTGCTGGATCCCAGAGAGCAGTTACTTGAACTGCGACAGATGATCCGGAACCTGGATGTAACATCCAAGGTTTGTTTTGACCACATGGGTAACTACTGGCGCACAGCATCAGGCGACCTGGTCCTCCACCATGAATATGAAGGATATCAGTTCCCGGATGAAAAACAGACGGTCCTGGACCGCATTGAACTGGGCCTTGCTTTTAAACAGGCACCTGCCCAGTTTATTCTATAGTCCTTGATGTCAAATTTGAACTGGTTTTTCGTTTTATTATAAAGTTAGCTTTGATGTGCTTTTATTAGACCACTAAGATGGGGGAGCAAGTTCAAAAAATCAAGATATTGAGAAAGGTTACGGAGTATTGTAAAATTATTTCATGATTTTTTAATCCAAACCAGGAGAAAGAAATGACCGCGCAACCTCAAGAAAAAAAGAGAATGACATCGGCAGAATACCTGGCAATGGAGCGAAGCGCCCTGAATATCAAACATGAATATTTTGATGGTGAAATATTTGCCATGGTTGGGGCCAAAGTTAATCATATTCGTGTTAATGCTAATCTTACAAGAAAAATAGGGAATCAATTTGAAACCAACAAATCCCCTTGTGAGGTTCTTCCCAACGATATGCGAGTAAAAATTGAAACGGGTTATGTTTACCCCGATATTGTAATTCATTGTGGTAAAGCTGAATTTGAGGACAATGAATTCGATACGTTGACAAATCCGATTGTCATTTTAGAAATTCTTTCAGAATCGACAGAGGCTTTTGATAGGGGCAAAAAATTTGGCTTTTACCAGGCACTTCCAACACTTAAAGAATACATCCTTGTTTCTCAAGATGAATATCAAGTTGAGCAGTTTACACGCAGTAATAATGGTAAATGGGAATATCAATCCTATAAGAGTATAGATCAAGTTTTAAAAATCGAATCGGTTAATTGTGAATTGCCACTGTCTGAAATTTATTGGAACATTGATTTTGAAAAAAAAGATTAATGAAAAGCCGGCTCCTACCCCACCTTTTTACATCTTCATATGATTCCCTGCTTTATTTGTAATGTTTCCCATGATGGCTTTTTACAAGTTAGATCTTTAAATTACTGTGACCTTCGGCATGTAAAAAATTTACCAAAATGCGGTGAAATTGATAAATAAAAAGCCTTAAGCAGAGTATATTTTTTTTCTTTCATAAAACATAAAATTCGCAAGAGTGTCTATGCTTGACCCTTGATAAAAGTCATTTTTTGATGCAAAAAATGATAATTATTCGCTTGATTAAATCAATCGATTGAATTATCTTTTTTGTAAGATGTGTTAAAAGTTCAAATAGGGAGGCATTGTGACAAAAAAAGATAATACACCAGAACCCGGGACCAAAGAGCGGTTACTTGAAGCCGCCATCGACGTATTCGGCAGGCACGGCTTTGATTCGGCCACCACCCGGATGATTGCCAAAGCAGGCAACGTCAACATTGCCGCCATTCCCTATTATTTCGGCGGCAAGGGTGGTCTTTACCAGGCTGCCATTAACCATATTGCCGACCATATCAAAAATGAAGCCGGGGATCTGTTCGAACGAATTGACGGGATGACCTTCAACCAGGAAGACGGTCCCCAGCAGGCCCGGGAATTGATCCAGGCCGTTCTTGAACGATTCATTAATTTTATTGTCGGTTCGGAACAAGGCCCACGGTTTTCCAGGATCATCCTGCGGGAGCAGATGTTCCCAAGTCCTGCCTATGACACTATTTTTGAAGGGTTCCTCAAACCGATACTCCATGCATTATCCACGTTGATTATGGCGGCATCCGGAGAATCTGATCCCAGGCAGGCAACATTCAAAGCCATGACGCTTATGGGCCAGGTGATCATTTTCCGGGTGGCCCGGGAGACCATTGTTCGGGGGCTCGATCTTGACGGCTATTCCCCGGAAGAACTGGAAGAAATCCGCCGGGTGGTTGTAGCCAATGCCCTGGCAATTACTGCAACACCAACCGAATAGGTCATAAGGAAAAAATTATGAAAAAGATATTCCCTGCCATTATACTTATTGTTGCGGCAGCCGGAGCTTTCATGTATTGGCAGAATCAGAATGAAAAACAGGATGAAAATGCCGGCGCCTTCAAAATTTACGGTACCATTGATATTCGTGACACAGCTCTTGCGTTCACTGAACAGGAGCGGATTGAAACGGTGCTGGTCGAAGAGGGCATGCGTGTGAAAAAAGGCCAGGTGCTGGCAAAATTGCGCACCACAAAGCTTGATGCCGCCATAAAGGCGCTGCAGGCCAGGATTGCGGCCCAGCAGGAGACTGTGGCCAAGCTGGAAGCGGGCAATAGGTCCCAGGAGATTGACCAGGCCCGATCCGAGGTGCAGGCTGCCAGGGCCCGGGTGGAGAATGTCACCCGAAACGTGAAGCGCCTCAAAGCCACCTCTCGGTCCGGGGCCACCAGTATTCAGAACTATGATGATGCAAAAGCCCTGCTAAAGGTTGAAAGAGCCCAGTTATCGGCAAGCCAAAAAGCCCTGGATCTGCTCATCGAAGGCCCGCGCAAAGAGGATATCGCTGCGGCCCGCCACCAGCTTGATGCCCTTGTGGCAGACCTTGACCAGCTCCAGGTACGCCTGTCCGACATGACCCTGGCCGCCCCTGCCGACGGTACCATCCAGTCCAGAATCCTTGAACAGGGAGAGCTTGCAGGGCCGTCCAAGCCCGCTTTTGTTTTGGCGCTTAGTGATCCTAAATGGGTGCGGGCATATATCCCTGAGCCCATGCTGGGGAAAATTAATGTAGGCATGACCGCCCGGATTTTTACAGATACGTTACCTGATCAGCCCCTGGATGGATGGGTGGGGTTTATTTCACCGGTGGCGGAATTTACCCCTCGGGCAGTGGCAACTGAAGACCTTCGAACCCAGCTGGTGTACGAAACCCGGGTGTTTGTAAAAGACTCGGAGGATATTTTGCGTCTGGGCACCCCCGTGACCGTGACCGTTAATGAAAATCAGCCCCAGGCACGGCCTGCAGATTGACCCGGGAAACGGTGGCTTACGGTATGAACAGCAGCGTGGCATTGCCAATAAAGGATACAGGCGTTGAAAGCGCTCCCCTGATGCATGCGGACGGCATATGCAAAACCTTTGACACCCCAGGCGGTAAAAAAATCCCGGCCCTGGACGGCATCAGCCTCAAAATTTTCCAAGGCCAGGTGACCGGCCTAGTGGGCGCGGACGGTGCGGGAAAAACCACCCTTATCCGCATTGCCGCAGGGCTTTTGGTGCCCACGCACGGTCAAATGACCCTGCTGGGCCTGGACACTGTGGACCACAGTCTGGAAATCCAGAGCCGTGTGGGGTATATGCCCCAGAAATTCGGTTTGTACCAGGACCTGACCGTCATCGAAAATTTAAGACTTTATGCGGATCTCCAGGGGGTTGCCTTAAAACTGCGGCATGACCGTTTTGACAGGCTCCTTGCCATGACCGATCTGGCGCCGTATACCAAAAGACGGGCCGGGGCGCTTTCCGGGGGCATGAAGCAGAAACTGGGCCTGGCCTGTGCTCTGGTGAAATCCCCTGAATTGCTACTCCTGGACGAACCCACCGTGGGGGTGGATCCGGTCTCCCGGCGGGAGCTGTGGAAAATCGTTTATGACCTGGTGGAAAAGGAGCGGATCGGGGTTCTGGTCTCCACGGCGTACCTGGATGAGGCACAACGCTGCGACCAGGTTAAAGTGCTCCATCAGGGACGCCTTTTGGCCCAGGGCAGTCCGGACGACTTTACCGCCGGAATGCAGGGCCGGGTATTCCTTGCCGCCCCGGACGAACAGATGCGGGGCAGACAGATTTACACCCGGCTGGCAGGCCAGGAAGGTATTGCAGACACCACCATCCGGTCCGGGCGGGTGCGGGTGGTGGTTGACAGATCGTTATCCCCGGAAAATGACAATACCCTGGACGCTGGAAAGCAAAAGATTGCAACCTTGCTGAATCGTCCGGGCGACACAATAACACCGGCAGCTCCGACTTTCGAAGATGCGTTTATGGCTCTGGTTCCAAAGGGAGATGCCCAGCTGCACACCTCTTCGTCGACTCTGACAACCCCATGGGGTGCGGAACCGTCTTCCAGGGATGAAGCGGCAGTTACAACAAACAGTTTATGCAAAAAGTTTGGGGATTTTACAGCGGTTTCCAATCTTACCCTTGATGTCCGCCAAGGCGAAATTTTCGGATTACTCGGTCCCAACGGCGCGGGGAAAAGCACCACATTTCGCATGCTGTGCGGACTTTTACCCGCCACATCCGGGGAAATCCGGGTGGCAGGCCGCAATCTGCGGAAAGCTCGCGCCAAAGCCAGGGCGCGTTTAGGATATATGGCCCAGCAGTTTTCGCTTTACGGCCAACTCAGCGTGGCGGAGAATTTTAAATTTTTCGGCAGGGCATATGGGCTTTTCGGCAACCGGCTCAAAGAGAGAATGGCCTGGGCCTTTGCCGAATTCGGGCTGGGCGATTGGCAGGATAAACCGGCCGGGGCGCTTCCCGGCGGATACAAACAGCGTCTTTCCATGGCCACGGCCCTGCTCCACGAGCCCGACATCCTGTTTTTGGATGAGCCCACTTCCGGGGTGGACCCCTTTGCACGGCGTGAGTTCTGGCTGCGCATCAACGGGTTTGCCGAACAGGGGGTGACTGTTATCGTCACCACCCATTTTATGGAAGAGGCCGAATACTGCGACCGCATGGTTATCATCAGCCGGGGAAAAACCCTGGCCATGGGCACACCGGGGGAAATCCGCGGTCTGGCCCGGACTCAGGAAAACCCGGCCCCCACCATGGATGATGCGTTTATCGTTCTTTCCCAGGGAGACCGGTCATGAACCGATTTTTTATGCGCCTTTTCGGGGTGCTGCGCAAGGAGACCCTTCAGATTTTACGGGACCCCAGCTCCATTATCCTGGCCTTGGTGATGCCCCTGGCGTTGCTGATCATTTTCGGATATGGGGTGAGTTTAGATGCCGAACATGTCCCCATGGTCCTTGTCAATCAAGATAGTGGTGTAATGTCCCGGGAACTTGCAGCACGTTTTGCCGGTTCCGCCAATTTCAAAATAACGACTGCCGAGAGCATGGCACAGGCGCAAGCCCTTGTTCTGGCGCACAAGGCCGAAGGCATTATCCTTATACAAAATAATTTTACGGCAATAGCAGAAGGTGCTGCTGCAGGAGGCAAGAGAGCCCCGGTTCAGTTGATCATCAACGGCACCGACGCCAACCGTGCCCGGCTCATTGAAGGCTATATGAAAACCATTGGCGCCAAATGGGCATCCGTACGGGTGGCCCGGGGACAAACTGCTGCAGTTCCCCCGGTATCCATATCCCCGCGCATCTGGTTCAATGAGGCCGCCATCAGCCGGTATTTTTTGATTCCGGGCCTGATTACTTTGATCATGACGCTCATCGGAATCCTGCTCACGGCCCTGGTCATTGCCCGGGAGTGGGAACGCGGTACCATGGAAGCCATGCTGGTGACGCCCTTGCGAAAAATTGATATCCTGTTGGGCAAAACCTTGCCCTATTATTTTCTTGGCATGTTCGGCATGGGGCTGTCCGTGGTGGTGGGCACGACGCTTTTCGGTGTGCCGTTCCGGGGATCTGTGGGGGCGCTTGTGGGCTTGAGTTCCCTGTTCATGCTAACCTGTCTTGGGTTCGGCCTTTTTCTTTCGGCGGCCATCCGCATCCAGTTTGTGGCGGCCCAAACTTCTATCATGGCGGGGTATCTGCCGGCATTTTTTCTCTCCGGCCTGATATTTGATCTTGAATCCACACCGAAATTCATTCAGTTCATCAGCTATCTTTTTCCGGCCCGGTATTTTGTGACCATTGCCCATACCCTCTTTGCCGCCGGGGATGTCTGGCCCGTGCTGCTGCCCAATGCTCTGGTGCTGGCATTCATGGCATTGCTGTTCCTGGGGCTTGCATTTCGCAAAATATCGAAGCGACTGGAGTAAACATGCAGACTTTAAGACGCCTGACAGCCCTGATATTAAAGGAACTTCTCACCATCATGAAGGACCCTAAAAGCCGTTTTGTGGTGATTGGGCCGCCCATTATCCAATTTTTTGTCTTCAGCTATGGCGCCACCTTTGACCTGGAAAATGTCCGCTATGCTGTGTTTGATGAAAGCAGGTCTGTGCTTTCCAGGGTTTTTTTGGCAGATGTTGAAGGGTCCGGAAGATTCAGGCTAACAGGATATCTTGAAGATGACGGACAGGTGAAAGAGACCATTGATAATAAAAAAGCCCGGCTGGTGATCCATATCGGATCGCAGTTTGAGGAAAATCTGCGGTCCGGTCGTTCTGTTGATATTCAGGTCATCGCCGACGGCACAAGTCCCAATGTGGCCATGATTGCTATTGGCTATCTGGGCACCATTGTGGAAAATTTTAATACAACCCTTTTAGAACAAGGTATCGTCCAGGAGAACGGGCCCGGCCTGGCCCTGGTGGAACGGGCCTGGTTCAACGAAAACCTGAGCAGCCGGTGGTTCATGGTTTCAGCCCTTGGCGGGGTGATCAGCACCGTGGTGGTGATGATTCTTACCAGCCTTTCAGTTGCCCGGGAGCGGGAGTTCGGTACCTTTGACCAGCTTCTGGTGGCCCCGTTCAGTCCCGTGGAAATTCTGGTGGGCAAATCCATACCCGGTATTCTCTTTGGTATGCTGGACGCCCTGATTTTTGCCGGCGGCGCAGTGCTCTGGTTTCATATCCCCTTCCGGGGAACGGTCAGCGCCCTGATGGTATCCCTGTTGTGTTTTATCATCACCATTGTTGGCATCGGGCTGCTGGTGTCGTCTTTGTCCACCACTATGCAGCAGGGACTTTTGGGCGCGTTTTTGTTTTTGATGCCCGCGATTACCTTGTCAGGGCTTGCCACGCCCGTGGAAAACATGCCCATGTGGCTTCAGCAGGCAGACATGCTCAATCCGGTTCGTCACATCATCACAGCCCTTCGCAGGATTTTTCTTGAAGGCGCGGATCTTGCCATGATCTGGCCCCAGATCTGGCCGTTGCTGATCATGGCGGGCGTCACCCTTCCCCTGGCTGCCTGGTTATTCAGGCGTCGGTCGGTTTAAAAGGATTATTGCGGCGGCGAAATCAGTGTTTGGAAATCGTCCAATTGTTCGACATTGCCCATGACGGCAATTAAATCCCCTGCTTTCAACTGATAATTGGCACCCGGGTTGGGTTGCAATTCGCCGTCATGCATCACGCCGACTATTGATATTCCGGTCTTTGTGCGAAGATCCAATTCTTTGATTGTCCGGCCGATCACAGGGCTGTCGGCCACTATCTTTATCCAGTTAAACTCCAGAAGATCACATGCTTTCTGGAGTTGCGACAAGGTTTGATCGCCTTTGGAAATTTTGAAAAGCGGGGCATACAACTCCCTGCGAAAGGCATCCGTATATTTTTGGATATCCGTGGCCGGTATATTTAAATAGAGCAGGGCCTGGCGGGTGAATTGCAGGCCGGCTTCAAATTCCGGCTGAACCACTTCCTGTATGCCCTGTTCATGCAGGGCCTGCATCTGTTCTATCCCTTCGGCCCTAGCCACAATATTGACCGTGGGGTTTAAAAGGCGAATCTGATGGCAGGCAGCGCCGGTTACATCAATCATAGGTGTGGTAATGAGTATAAGATTGGCCTCTTTTACCCGACCGGCTTCCAGAACGACATCCCGGGTGACATCCCCGTAAATCACCGGAAAACCCTTGCTTTTGACCTGGCTCACCCGCCGATAATCGATTTCAATAACGACAAAGGCTTGCTCCAGGCGCTGGAGCACCTGGCCTATGTGAAATCCGATCCGGCCCCCGCCTGCAATGATCACATGGTTGCGCAAGCCTGTTTCAGGTAAATTGATGGTCTGTACCGGCTCTTTTTTAAACATTCTTTTTCGCAATCCGTACAATGGTGCGGTCAGTCCGGAAATAAGCGGTGTCAGTAACATAGTGACAATTGCGGTCGCCAGTATCAGGGAATAGAGATCGTTTGATATGGATTGGGTGCTGATGCCGACCCGGGCCAAAACAAATGAAAACTCTCCCACCTGGAACATGCTTAATCCCAAAGCCAGGGGGATAACGTTACCGTAGCCGAATAGACGGCTTAACAGGCTGAAAATGATTCCCTTGCCTAAGGACACGCATAAAACGACAATCAGGATTGTATGCCAGTTTTTAATCAAAAACACTGGATCCAGAAGCATGCCCACAGACACAAAGAAAAGCAAACCAAAGATATCCCTTAATGGAATAATATCGCTCAATGCCTGGTGCCCATAATCGGATTCGCTGAGCACCATCCCGGCCACAAACGCACCAAAGGCAAAGGAGAGCCCAAATAAATAGGTGCCATATCCAACACCCAGACCCATTGCCGTGATTGCCAGCAGAAACAGCTCCCTGCAATTGTGTCTGGCAATATAAGACAGCAGTTTTGGTATGAGCCTTGTTCCTATGAAAATCATCAGAAACAAGAATGCCATTGCCTTGACCGCTGCCCAGCCAAGCGCGGGTATCCCTGCTTCCAGTTGATTTAATTTAGGCAGAATGATCATTAAGGGAACAATTGCCAGATCCTGAACAATCAACATGCCGATCATGACCCTGCTTGAAAGGGTGCCCATTCGTCCCTGGCTCATCAGTGTCTTAAGAATCACCATGGTACTGGACAGGGCAATGAGCCCTCCGAACCATAGGGAGTCATTAAAAGACCAGTGAAATAATTTACCGATACCGAAACCAAGTAAAATTGAAAGCAGCATCTGTATTGGGGTGCCGATCAAGGCAATCCGGGCCACAGGCTTTAATTCTTTGAGTGAAAACTCCAGCCCCAGGGCGAAAAGTAAAAGTGCAACTCCAATCTCCGCCAGCAGCTCGATATCATGGATATTGGAAATCGTAACACCGCCGGTAAACGGCCCCACCATGACGCCCACTAGAATGTATCCCAGGATTAAAGGCTGCTTTAACCGCTGGGCAATAAGGCCGCCAATTAAACCGGCCACAACAATAATCGCAATATCAGACGCTATACCCATTTATATTTATACCTGAATTTAAGTCATATCCGCTCTGACGCTTAAATGATCAATTTGACATAGTAATAAAATCTGGATTAGAAAGCCAATAACTTTTAATTTGGAAAGAGGTGCCAAATTGCAGGGGATTGTCTTTATCTATGAAGAGAGCCGTTCAATTAAAAACAACGCATTCACCGTGCGTATCGCGGAACGGCGGAAAAAGAAAGACGCCTGGATGCCTGTGGGCCCCAAAAAAGTGTATACGGCCCGGGACCTTAAACGCCCGGGCCTTAATATTTTGGACAAAACACTTTTTTCCATGGCCTTTAAATCTGAAACCGATTTCCGACAAATGGAAGCACGGTTCTTCTCCCCGGATCAGGAGTATACCCTATTCAGAATTTCACCCTACGATCTTAAAGCGTTCATTGATCGATGCAATGCAAAAAAATTGTTGTGCACTAAAGACGGAGGGTTGCTTCGGTTTCAGTATGTTGAGAAAGTGATTCCTGAAGTTGTATTCAAAGACTCAGGAAACGTCTTTGATGCCTCTGTTGTCCTGAATAGACTTAAGATGCAGATGCCGTGTTATGAAACGGCATCGGATCCTGTCAGAATTATATCCGGCACCCGGGTGTATGAATTACCCAAAGGCTTGCCAATGAGCGTGATCAAAGATTGGGTCCGGGGAAAGACCATTCCCCACGATGAATTTGACAAAACTTTGGCAGGGTTGAGCCGCTATGCCGGCAAGCTCTCTTTGGATATTCCCGGCAGAGCTAAAAAAATAGACCGCCATGCGGCGATTACGCCGGTGATGGATTTTGACCCGGACTTGAAATATGCGGATCTGGGGTTTGAATACAAAGGTTTCGGTATGTTATCCATAACAGATACCCGGCAAGTTTTACTGAACCATGAAACCAACCTTGAACTGCACAGAAATCTTGACGAAGAACTAAAATACCGGGACATGCTTAAACATCATGGCGCGGTATTCGATGTCCATACCCCCAAAGATTGTTTCATTCCCAAAGGAAAAAGAGAAAAGATCCTTTACCATGCCCAAAAGCAGGGAGGTGTTCTCAAAGTGTCAGGCCACTGCCTGGTATTGGATATTAAAGTCGCTTGGGATATCAGGGCCACTCAGGAGGAGATCCTTGTGGGCGGTGCCGTCTGTTACCAGGGACAACAAACCGATATGGAAAATATCCTGGACGCTTGTCTATGCGGCCAGCCTTGGTTTGATCTTCCCGGGGGATTCAAAGGGTTTCTCCCAACGGATTTGATCCGGGATTTTGAAAACCTTGAACTTCGCGGGGACTTCAGGGATGAGGACATCCGGTTTGATAAATATGACCTTTCTTTTATTGCCCGCTTCTTTAGCAACAAGGAGAGCGTGGGCCGAGATCAGCTATATAGCCGGTATCTTGCTTTTTTGAATAACAGATGTCTCCCGGACCAACCGGTAAAAGTGCCCAAAACTTTGAAAGCGGAGCTACGGCCCTACCAGAAGGCTGGATTTGCCTGGCTTCGGGGGCTTGCCGGATTTGGATTCTGCGGTATCCTTGCCGATGACATGGGGCTGGGCAAAACTGTTCAGATCTTAACATTTCTCCTGGATGTGAAAGAACAGTCCGGGGCCAGCCACACAAGCCTGGTGGTCGTTCCCAAAACTTTGATGTGGAACTGGGAATCCGAGGCCAAACGGTTTTCCCCGGATTTAAATGTGTTGGTGTATGCCGGTGCTTCCCGGGATAAATCGTTGTCCAACCTTTCCAACGTCGATCTTGTGATCACATCCTATGGCCTGGTCCGGCAGGACGAAAAGCATTTAACCCGGATCTCATGGGGCTTGGTTGTTTTGGACGAGGCCCAGGCCATAAAGAACCCCAAGGCTCAGATATCCAAATCCGTAAAAGGGTTAAAATCGTCAAACAGATTGTCTTCAACCGGCACGCCCATTGAAAATCGTCCTCTGGATCTATGGAGCCAGTTTGACTTTCTCATGCCCGGATTTTTGGGGGATCAGACGGAATTTCAAAAAAAATATGGCGGACAGGACCAGGAAAGCTTGAACCGGCTGAAAATTCTTACGGCCCCCTTTATCCTGCGCAGAATGAAAAAACAGGTCTGCAAAGAGCTGCCGCCTAAAACCGAAATTACCCTTTACTGCGGTTTCAGCAAAGAACAAAAAGCCTGCTACGATGATATCCTTAATAGAGGGAAACGCGAGCTGGCAGACCGTCAGGAAAGTCAGAGTTCCAGGACAATGCAGATTTTAACCCTGCTTCTCCGACTAAGGCAGGCGGCCTGCCACCCGGCTCTGGTGACCGGAGCAGGACTGGGATCGGGATTCCGGCCGGAGGAATCAAGCCAAAAATTTGAACTGGTCCTGGAAACCGCCCGGGAGATTATCGAAAGCGGCTATAAAATACTGATTTTTTCACAGTTTGTGGCCCTTCTGGACCTGGTCGATCAAATGCTTGGGGAACACGGTATCAAACGGTTTACCCTGTATGGGCGTACAAAAAAGCGGCAGGAGCAGATCCAAGGATTTAAGAAAAATTCTGAGCCCTGTGCCTTTCTCATCTCCCTGAAGGCGGGGGGCGTAGGGCTGAATCTGACAGAAGCCGGATACGTCTTTCTTTTGGATCCCTGGTGGAACCCGGCAGTGGAAAACCAGGCCGTGGACAGAAGCTACAGGATTGGCCAGGTAAATCCGGTAACCGTCTATCGGTTCATCACCAAAAATTCGGTGGAGGAAAATATAAGCCGACTCCAGGCTAAAAAACAGGCCATGGGAAAAGCGGTTCTCGCACACAAAGATCCTTCAGGTACCGGACTTACCGAAAAAGAACTTCTGGAACTGATTTCTTAAATTTGGGTAGACTGATTGCTTATTTTTTTAGGACATAGTCCGACAGTTGACAGAAAAACAGGTTTTTTCTAAAGTAGAATAAATATCCTAATCAAAAAATAAATACTTAAAAAGATGCAGTTTAAATAAAAATCGTATCGTCGGATGAATTTTTTTTAACGTATTCGGTTATGGTCGGATCATATGCTGCCGTTTCTTGTATTCAAAAAATTGCAGCCATATGAAAGAGCAAAGAAGGATCCCAAAAATGACGGGCTAAACCCAACCTCCACGGCTGTTTTTTCTCCTGTTCACGTTCTATAAGGCCTTGAAACTTAAGAATACGGTATGGATAAAATATTTTTTGAACTCAAAACAGATCAAAACCTTACCAACTGATAAGCATGGAGACAGAAAATGAAATCGTTAATCTCCAAGTGTCTTGTTTTATTATACAGCCTATTTACCTTCTGCGGCATTTTATTCCCCCCCGGCCTGTCCCCAATCAACGCCCGGGAAATATCGAGCGATTCCCATATATGTCACCTGGCATTTATGAAAAAACTTTCCTCCACAGAAAAAGAATGGCTTGCAGCCCATTCTGAAATTTCCATGGGCATCATGGATGCCTGGCCCCCTATGAATTTTGTGGATGAAAAAGGAAATTTGCGTGGGGTGGGAGTGGATTATATTAAAGCCATAAACAAAAGACTTAACGGCATTATCAAACCAATTGCAGGACCTTTTAAACAAAATCTTGCTGCAGTAAAAGCAAAAACCCTTGACGCGCTTATGGATGTCTCCCCAAAACCCGAGCGGGAAAAATTTTTAAATTTCACCGGGAAGTACCTAAGCATTCCCCATGTGATCGTGGCTCGCTCAGACGGACCGTATTATGAGTCCGAGCAGGACCTTGAGACAGAGACCCTGGCCCTTGAAGCAGGCTTTTATAATGTCAAATATTTCAAATCCAAATACCCTTCGGTTCGTATAAAAGAATATCCTGGCACTGCCATTGCCCTTGGTGCCGTGTCCCGGGGCGAGGCCGACGCCTATGTCGGAAACCGGGCCGTTGCAGCCTGGATTATAGAGCAAGAATTAATCTCAAACCTTCAGATACAGGGCAGGACCGAGAAGCCGGGCTCCATTCTGACCATAGGGGTACGAAAGGACTGGCCAATCTTGGCGGTTATCCTTGATAAGGCTATGGCTGACCTGACCGTGGAAGAGGAGAGACTAATTCGCCAACGCTGGGCCGGCATTTACGCGGAGTCAAGCAACGATTCAGGGGTTGACTTGACCCCGGAGGAAAAGTTTTGGCTGTCAGTTCATCCTGTCATCAGAATCGGCATCGGGGAAAGTTGGGCTCCCTTTGTCTTCAAGAAAAAAGACGGAAATCTGGAAGGCTATGATGTGGATTTTTTGAACCAGATCAATGATTTGACCGGTGCCAATATCCAGCTTGTGGCTGGCCAGTGGACGGATATGGTCGAAAAAGCCCAATCCGGAGAACTTGACGGCCTGGCGGAGTCCGCCACGGTAGAAAGCCGGAAGGCGCATTTTATTTTTACTGACCCGTACAATATCGTGGAATATGCCGCTGCAAGCCTGCCGGAAAAAGCGGTCAATGTTCACAACGGCCAAGATCTTGAAGGCAAACGGATCGCCCATCTCAAAGGCAATATCTGGACCGGAAAAATATTGGCATCCATCAAGGATGTAAATATTATTGAAGCAGACTCAGAAACCATAGCATTCCAGATGGTGATGGAAGGTAAGGCTGATTTTGCCCTGATCACCCTGCACCAGTTCGGCCAGCTGCGAAAAATTTTTCACCAATCCCTGGCCCTTGCCTATGTGTTTACGGACCAAGAATATGTCCTTAACACGGTTTACTCTATCCGTCGGGACTGGCCTGAGCTTGCTTCCATCATCAACAAGGCCCTGGCGGAGATTGACGAAAGTGAAAAACAGACCCTGTTTGAAAAATGGGTGCCCGGCGCTGTGAAATTGTCCACACCCCCTCTTCCTGCCTTTATTCCGTTTAATACGGAAAAATTCCTATTCACCAGCCTTGGCACTGTATTTGCCTGCATGATTGTCATCATTTTCATTGCCTGGCTGGTAAAAGGCAGACCCAAACAGCTTTCGCTGAAGGACTCTCTCATATTAATTTTCTTTGTGTTTGCGTCGCTGATCGCCACAAGTTCAGGGTTTGTCATCCTGCTCTCCCAATCCCATAAACATGAGGACGATATTATAGAACAAAATATGAAATCCATGAATCTGGCATATGAACTCAAGCAGTCATCAGACGATCTGACCCGCTTTGCGCGCACATATGCAGCGACAGGGGACCCAAAATACGAGAAGTATTTCAGGCAGATCGTTGCCATCCGGGACGGCATTCAACCACACCCTTCCGACTTCTCTCTCTTTTATTGGGATTACGTGGCAGCCGGAAACGTCAAACCGAACCAGGACGGAGAACTTTACAGCATTGAAAAAAAAATAATCAGTCTCGGGCTTTCCAAAGAGGAGATGGAAAGCCTGTCCAAAGCCAAAATAGAATCCGACAACCTGATCAGCCTGGAAGGCATTGCCATGAATGCGGTTAAGGGTTGGTACAAGGATGAAAGCGGGCTGTTCTCCATCAAAAGCGCACCGGATATGGACATGGCCCGGAATATTGTCCACGGCAGGGAATATGAAGAGGCCAAAGCCAGGATAATGAAGCCCATTGAAACATTTTTTACCTTGAGGGACTGGAGAATGGCCGGCGAGGAGAATCATCTGAGACGGCGCAATCACGCCGTTATTCTGGGCATCTCTTTGCTCATCGTCCTTACCATCAGCTTTGCCGTGTATGTCTTTTTTTTAATGCGGCGGCGCATGATTTTGCCTCTTCTGGCTTTTGAACAGGGGGCAAAGGCCATCAAAAGAGGGGATTACTCCCATCGTATTGCCATTGACGCAAAAGATGAAATCGGGGATCTGGCAGCGGCGTTCAATGCCATGTCCCGCAGCGTCAATGAATACACCTCTCGTTTGTGGGCCACGATTGAATCCACCACCGACGGAATCCTGGTTGTGGATCTGAATCAGAAAATCACCACTTATAATACCCGGTTTCTGGAAATCTGGCAGGTGGACCAAAAATTCGCTGACACAGGGGATGACCAGATCCTTATCGGGGAGTGCATCAAGAAACTGGCTGATCCGGATAGTTATATAAATGCGGTTAGGGAATTGTATGCAAACCCCGAAAAAGAGGATTTTACCACCCTGGTTCTCAATGACGGCAGGATCCTAGAACGGTATTCCAGGCCCCAGCGCCTGGAGGATAAAGTTATCGGCCGGGTCTGGAGCTTCAGGGATGTGACCGAACGCAATAAAACAGAAGCCGACCTTGTGCTGGCGAAAGAGGCGGCTGAGGCCGCCGCCCAGGCTAAGAGTGATTTTCTGGCCAACATGAGCCATGAGATCCGTACACCCATGAATGCCGTCATCGGTATGACCCACCTGGTTCTTAAAACCGATTTGGCGCCCAAGCAGCATGATTATATTTCCAAAATTGACCAGTCCTCCAAATCATTGTTAAACATCATCAACGATATTCTGGATTTTTCCAAAATTGAAGCCGGCAGACTATCCATTGAGTCCATTCCCTTCTTCCTGGATGATGTGCTGGAAAATCTGTCCAATCTGATCGCGGAAAAAATCAAAGAAAAAGGACTGGAATTTATTTTTAAAATTGAGCCGGACTTTCCCCAGGCGTTAGTGGGAGATCCTCTGCGGCTGGGGCAGGTCCTGCTCAATCTTTGCGGCAATGCGGTTAAGTTTACGGATAACGGCGAGATCATTCTATCGGCGGTTATTGAAAAAGAAGAAGAAAACGAGGTGCTGGCAAAATTCAGTGTCCAGGATACCGGCATGGGGTTGAGTTCGGCGCAGCAGGAAAAGCTCTTTCTTTCCTTTTCCCAGGCAGACACTTCCACCACTCGCCAATACGGAGGTACCGGGTTAGGCCTCGCTATTTGTAAAAAACTTTGTGAATTGATGGGGGGGCGCATCGGTGTGGAATCCGTGCTCGGCAAAGGAAGTACTTTCTGGTTCACTATTCGCATCGGTCTTGGCGATCAGGGCCCAAAAACCAAAAGGGATTATACTGCCTTGGCTGCCCACCTTAGAGGGAAACGTCTTCTTATTGTGGATGATAATGAAAATGCGTTCAAGATTTTAGAATCCATGGCCCTGAATTTTGGATTCAATGTCACTTATGCCTCCTCGGCATACCAGGCATTTGAAATTTTAGAAGATGCAGTCGAAACAGATGCGTTTTCCCTTGTCCTTATGGATTGGAAATTGCCGGGCATGAACGGTATTGAGGCCGCCCGCCGAATTAAGTCCAATCCCCGTCTTAAAGCGACTACAGCCGTGATAATAGTTACAGCCTACGGCCGGGAAGAACTCATGCAACAGGCCAAGGGTGCCGGGATCGAAGGCTACCTGGTCAAGCCTGTAAGCCAGTCATTGCTTTTTGATACCATAATGGCGGCTTTTGGCCAGGAGATCACATGCAGGGATGATCGTAAAGACAAAGCGCGACTGCTGCCGGAGAATTTTGATCTGATAAGCGGGGCGACCATTCTTCTGGTGGAGGACAATGAAATCAATCAGCAGGTGGCTTTGGAGCTCCTTGATGAACAGGGTTTTAAGGTTGCCGTGGTTCAGAACGGACAGGAGGCGCTTGAACTCTTGGAGGCGTCAGAAGATCATGCCTTTGATGCCGTTCTCATGGATCTCCAGATGCCGGTAATGGACGGATATGAAGCCACTCGACAGCTTCGGCGGAAGCCTCGTTTTGATAATTTGCCGATTATCGCCATGACCGCTGATGCCATGAGCGGGGTGAAAAAGAAGGTCCTGGATGCCGGTATGAACGATTATGTGACCAAACCCATCGATCCTGGTTTGTTTTTTTCTGCCCTGGTCAAGTGGATCAAGCCGGGCAGCACGCTCAAACCCCAAAATCAAGCCTCCCAAATTTCACATAAGAACGGCCGGGAAGAATTGCTGCCCGACCTGTCCGGCATTGATGTGGCAACAGGGGTCCGGCGAATCGGCGGCAGTATAATTCGGTATAAAACCTTGCTGGCTAAATTTGTTGAAAACCAAGGGGACGCAGGGGATAAAATCCTTGGAGCGCTGGAAACGGGTCTCAAGGATGATGCCATACGGTTTGCCCATACGCTCAAAGGGGTATCTGGAAATATAGGGGCAACTGAACTATACGAACAGGCCAAGGCCGTAGAGACCATGATCCGGCAGGACGATGATGTAAATCTTTCGACAGCGATTATTAAGATGACAGAGACACTGGACGGCATTTGTCAGGAGATTAAGTCTGTTGTTGATGAACAAGTCAAAAAGGATGGTCCGTACAACACTTTTTTTGATAAGGAGGCAATTGCTTCTAAAATTAAAATGCTTTTCCAGTATCTTCTGGAGTCTGATGCCGAATCCCAGTCAATTATAGAAGATATTCTGGTAGTGAGTGGCGGTACCCCCTTGGAAATCGATATGAGGCAGATTGCTAAAGATGCCGCTGCTTATGCTTTTGATGATGCCTTAGACAAACTTAAAGCCGTCTGCCGGAAACTTAAAATAGATATATAAGTCGTCCGGGAAATATGCCGATGACGGCTAAAAAGGAGGCGTTTTTAATGAACGAATACAGAACAAGGCCCATTATTTTGGTGGTGGATGATACCCCTGAAAACATTGATGTTCTGACCGGAATCCTCAAAGATGAATATAGGATTAAAGTTGCGTTGAATGGTGAACGGGCATTAAAAGTTGCCTCGGACAACAACCCTCCGGATTTGATCCTGCTGGACATCATGATGCCGGGCATGGATGGGTATGAAGTCTGCCGGCGTCTCAAAGGCCGTGCAGACACCTGCAAAATTCCAGTGATCTTTGTTACTACCAAAGACGATGTCACTGATGAATTCAAAGGGTTTGAAGCCGGGTGTGTTGATTATATTACCAAGCCGGTGAGCCCGCCGCTGGTAAAGGCTCGGGTTAAAACACATCTGGCTCTGTATGATCAAAACCGTACTCTTGAAGAAAAAGTTAGACAGCGAACCCGGGAACTTGTTCATACCCAGGATGTCACCATTCTCGGTCTTGCCGTGCTGGCGGAATACCGGGACAACGAAACCGGTGGTCATATTATGCGCACCCAACACTATGTTCGTATTCTGGCAGAACACCTGTCTGTGCAGCCGGGCTTCAAAGAATTTCTAAGTGATCATATGATTGAACTTTTATTCAAATCAACTCCGCTGCATGACATTGGTAAAGTCGGTGTTCCGGACGACATTCTGCTTAAAAACGGTCCCCTGACCGACAAAGAGTTTGAGGTTATAAAACAGCACCCGATCTATGGGGGAGATGCCTTATCAAAAGCGGAACAGGCGTCAGGCAAATCTAACTCAACGACCTTTTTGCAGGTAGGCAAAGAAGTGGCCTATACGCATCATGAAAAGTGGGACGGCAGCGGTTACCCTTATGGGTTAAAAGGAAATCTTATTCCCTTGTCAGGCCGGCTCATGGCCCTGGCGGACATATATGATGCCCTGATCAGCAAACGGGTCTACAAACCGCCCTTTTCCCATAAAAAAGCCGTAAAGATTATCACTGAGGGGGATGGACGGGTAATACCGGGCCATTTTGATCCGGATATTTTGAGGGTGTTTAGCAACCATCATGATGAATTTCGAAAAATTGCCTTGGAATATGCGGATTATGATGAAGAAAGGCAATTATTATCCTGACGGCCAAACCAGTTTTTAAACTCACTTGTATGCCAACGTTTTTTGTAAATCGATCTGGTATTTTTTCATCCGGTTCCACACCGTGACACGGTTGACATTTAGAAGTTTTGCCGCACGGGTCTGGTTTCCGTTGGCCTTTATCAAGGCATTAATTAACTGCTGTTTTTCATCGGTTGTGTTATCCGGGCGCTCTTCATTTTCCGGCCGGGTGGATTGTTCGGCATCATTACCAATACGCTTTGGAATATGGTCGAGCTGGATTATCGGGCCGTCAGCCGTGACAAACGCGTAATCCATGGCATTCTTGAGTTCACGAATATTGCCGGGCCATTGGTATGCCATGAATAGATCCATCACGTCCCGGCTGACGCCGGAGATGGTTTTGCCGGTACTTTGATTGCACTGACGGATAAAGGTGTTTACAAGCAAAGGAATGTCTTCTCTCCGTTGCCTGAGCGGCGGCAGGTAAATGGGAATAACGTTGATTCTATAAAAGAGATCCTGCCGGAATTCATTGTTTTCAATTAGAACTTCAAGGTTTTTATTGGTGGCTGTTATAATTCTGACATCCACCCGTACAGGGGCGATATCTCCCACGCGTTCAAACCGTCCGGACTCAAGCACCCGCAACAGTTTGGTTTGCAGGGGCATGGGCATATCGCCGATTTCGTCCAAAAAGAAACTGCCCTGGTGTGCTGCCTCAAACCGCCCAATACGGTTGCTGTGGGCACCGGTGAATGCCCCTTTAACATGACCGAACATTTCGCTTTCCAGGACCGCCGGGTTTAAGGCTGCACAATTGAGCCGGATAAACGGCGCCTGTTTTCTGGCGCCATTCAGGTGAATGGCATCGGCAACCAACTCCTTGCCGGACCCGCTTTCTCCCAGAATTATTACAGGGGCCTTGGCGTTGGAAGCCTTTCGGATCATGTCAAACACGATTTCCATTTGCTGGGATTTGCCTGTCATGCCAAAGAAGTCATTGTCGTGGCTGCGTTGTCTGGCCAGCATATTCACCTGTTTATCCAGGCGCTCAAGCTCCGAGATATCGGTCAAGGTCTCAACCACTCCCACCACATTGTGGTGTTCATCTCTGAATGCCGCAGCATTTTTTAAAACAGGTAGATAGCTGCCGTCTTTGCGCTTGATCAGGCATCGGCACTTCTGCATTTCCGCCTCCTGGGGGGCGAACAGACGACACCAAACAGACTTATCTATAGGCGTCAGGGTCTGCTCACACGCGTCACACTCCAGCATACGGCAGGACATACCCACAGCCTGAGTCGAGGTATAGCCGGTCAGATTTTCAAAAGCCTTGTTTACCATCTGAATGGTGCCGTCCGGCCCAATGAACATCAGCCCATCGTTGATCGTGTTGACAATCTTCTCCCAGAACGCATCCATTTCGTGTTCATGTATCAGCATACGGCCCCTCACGATTGTTGCTCTGTTTAAACCGTTAAGCATATGTTTAAGATTTGCGTTAAATATTTAACATGTGTTTAAACATATTTAACACCTTGGGCGCTTGTCTGCCAGTATAAATTTCGGAAAATATCGTAAAAATAGCAGGTTGTGATTTCCATAGAATTCGGCATGGCCGTTGCAATTGTTTCATCAGGTTAGAAATAGGCAAAGAAAAGAGAAAACCAAGCGTTTGCATAGATCATGTATATAGCATCACGCTTAAATTTTTGTGGAGGTTCAATGCAGCTGAGCAGAAGACATTTTTTTAAAATCATGGGCGCGGCGACAGCCACGGCAACCGTTGCGCCTGCAACCGCCGACGCCTGGCAGTCCAAGGCCCCGCCTGATCCGTTCGGGTGCCTGGTGGATCTGACCCGGTGTGTGGGCTGCCGCAAATGCGAAGAGGCCTGTGCCGAAGTCAACCATTTGCCGACACCGGAACGGGCGGCCTGTCAATGTACTGTTTTTGAAAAGAAGCGGCGTCCGGATGACAAGGCCTATACGGTGGTCAACCGATATTTCCCCGGAACAGTGGATGAAAATGATGCCCCGGTTCCCACCTTTGCCAAGGTCCAGTGCATGCACTGCCAGGATCCGGCCTGTGTGTCGGCCTGCATTGTGGGGGCGCTGACCAAGGACGAAACCGGCGCGGTGCGCTACAATGTGGACAAATGTATCGGCTGCCGCTACTGCATGGTGGCCTGCCCCTTTGAGATCCCGGCATACGAGTATTTTGACCCTGTCACCCCCAGGGTGATGAAATGCACTTTCTGCTACGACAGGATATCAGAGGCTGGCGGACTGCCCGGATGCGCAACCATCTGCCCCACCGAGGCCCTGACATTCGGTAAACGCCAGACCCTGCTTAACGTGGCCAAAAAACGGCTGGCCCAGAACCCGGGCAAGTATATCGATCACATTTACGGGGAGAAAGAGGCTGGCGGCACTTCCTGGCTTTATATCTCGGCGGTGCCCTTTGAAACGGTCAATCTGCCGGAATTGCCGGATAAACCCATGCCAAAGTTGTCGGAAACCATCCAGCACTCGCTGTTCAGTTATCTGTGGTCTCCCATTGCACTTTTCAGCCTTTTGGGTGCGATCATGTTCGGCACACACAAGGCGGAAAAAACCAAAGAGACGCCTTCTCAAAAAGGAGGTCATGATGCATAAATCCATGGCATTAAGAAAACCGTTCTGGACCCCCGGGGTTTTGGTGATGGTGGTTTTTATGATTGCCGGTGCTCTCACCATTGTTGCCCGGTTTACCGGGGGAATCGGATATGTAGCCAATTTAAGTACGGCCCGGCCCTGGGGACTTTGGGTGGGCGTGGATGTGGCCACAGGCGTGGCCCTGGCTGCCGGCGGATTTACCACGGCGGCAGTGGCCCATATCTTTGGCCGGCAAGCCTATGAACCTGTTACCCGGCCGGCACTGCTCACCGCTGTTTTAGGGTACACCTTTGTGGTGCTTGGGCTCATCGTGGATATCGGCCGTTCCTGGGCGATCTGGAAACCCATGTTCAACTGGAATACCAACTCCGTATTATTTGAAGTGGCCATGTGCGTTATGTGCTATCTCAATGTGCTTTACCTGGAGTTCTTTCCCATTGTGGCCGAGCAGTTTAAAGGGAATGTAAACCTGCCTGGCCCGTTGGCCCTGCTCAACGGTATGGTGGATGGGATCCTGCACATCGGGGATGCCATTATCGACAAAATCATGTGGGCCTTGATTATTCTGGGGGTGGTGCTCTCCTGCATGCATCAGTCAAGTTTGGGGTCGTTGATGCTCATTGCCCCAACCAAACTGCATCCGCTGTGGTACACGCCCATTCTGCCGCTGTTATTCTTAACGTCAGCGTTTGCCGTGGGCTATCCCATGGTGGTGTTTGAAACCACCATTGCCACCTCTTCGTTCAATCTGGATTCAGAAATGAATATTCTGACGCCGTTAACCCGGATTACCATCTTTCTTTTAGGTCTCTACATGGCGCTCAAAATCGGAGATATGGCGGTCCGGGGCACCTGGATCTATCTTCTGGACGGCACGGCCCAGAGCAACGCCTTTGTGGTGGAGCTGGTTTTGGGTGTGATCCTTCCCTGGCTCATGTTGCTTTCTCCCAGAGTAAGGGCATCGCGCAAAGGGCTTTTTACGGCAGCAACGCTTATTGTGGCAGGCGTAGTCCTGAACCGGATCAATGTATTCATTGTCGGGTTTAAACCGCCGTTGAGTGACCCGGGGTATTTCCCTTCCATGGGGGAGATGATGGTGACCTTTGGATTGATTGCCACGCTTATGTTTATCTACAGGATCGCGGTGACCTATCTGCCGGTGCTGCAGGGATCACAGGAGGTGCCCAGATGATAAAAAGGATAATCGCCCTTGTTTTTATGGCAGGTGTAATTTTCATTGCCGCATCACCCTGCCAGGCGGTCAACACGTGGACCGCACCGGATCAGGAGGCGGCAAAAGAGCGGGCCAAGGAGACGGTTCCGTTTGTCAGTGAATACAAAGACGAAGGGCACACGGAGCGCAAAATGCGGCTTTTGAACCAGGGATTGTCCCTGTCGGATATTCATGATGTCTATTTTCTTTTGGACAGCCCCATTATTAAAAAACGCGAAGACCATTATGGTCCGGTCCGGTTTGCCCACAAACGGCATGCGGCCCTGATCCAGGATTGCACCCGGTGTCACCATTACCGCCCCAAAGATGATGAGGCGCTTGAGACTACCCGGTGTTCAGCCTGCCACCAGGATGCTTTTAACCGTGAACATCCGGAACGGATCGGCCTGAAAGCCGCCTATCATCAGCAATGTATGGAATGCCATAAGGCTGAAGCCAAGGGGCCGACAACCTGCACGGGGTGTCATCTGAAAAATGTCCCGGACCACACCAAGCTGGTTAACCTGCCGGACAATGCCGATCCGTTCCAGGTAACCGCCGAGTGTCTCAGGTGCCACGAAATCCAGGGCAAGGATATGATCAAAACCGCCCACTGGCTTTGGAAGGGGCCGTCTCCGTATACCACCGGCCACAGCAAGGAGATCCTGCACGGCAAGGCGGCCACGGCGCTGAATAATTATTGTATCAATGTCATCAGCAATGAGCCGCGTTGCACCAGTTGCCATGCAGGTTTCGGGTGGAAAGATGCAAGTTTTGATTTTACGGACATGTCAAAAATTGACTGTCTGGTGTGCCATGACACCACAGGTACCTACAAAAAAGAGCCCACGGCAGCGGGTATGCCGGCAACAGACGTTGATCTGAAGATGGTCGCCCAAAAGGTCGGACATTCCAGCCGTGCCACTTGCGGTGCCTGCCATTTCAACGGCGGGGGCGGCGATGCCATCAAACATGCCGACATGTCCAGGCAATTGCTGACCCCGGAACGCAGTTGCGACGTCCACATGGGGGGATATGATTTTGCCTGTACCGAATGCCACAAAACCCGGAATCACCGCATTGCGGGCCGTAGCACTTCGGTGCCCGTGGCCGAGGGCAAGGTTTCCTGTCAGGACTGCCATGGAGACAATCCCCACTACAGCGGCGGGCTTTTGGACCATCATCTGGATAATCACTGTAAAACGCTTGAGTGCAATGTGTGCCACTCTCCGGTATTTGCCAAGTGCAAACCCACTAAAACATATTGGGACTGGTCCCAGGCCGGGGATAAAGACAGAAAACCCCAAATGGATAAGTACGGCAAGCCCGATTATAACTGGAAAAAAGGCTTTTTTAAGTGGGAAGAGTCCGCCGTGCCCGATTATCGGTGGTATTCCGGATATATGCATCGGGTGCTTTTGGGAGACAAGGTAGACACCCATGCCGAAGTGATCAATCTGACCACGCCGGTGGGCTCCATTAAAGACCCTTCGTCAAAAATTACACCGTTTAAGATCATGAAGGGAATCCAGGCTGTGGATGCGGATCATGACACCGTTTTAGTTCCCCATCTGTTCCCCAGAAACAAAGAGGACAAGACTGCATTTTGGAAGAATCGAGATTGGGACAAGGCGTTTAAGGAAGGCATGTCCGTGGCAGGCCTGCCCTATTCAGGGTCATACAAATGGAAAAAGACCTGGATGTACTGGCGGCTTGAACATGAGGTGATGCCTGCGGATATGGCCCTTTCCTGTGCCCAGTGCCATGAAAGCTTAAAAGGGGAGACAACCTGTAACCGGTGTCACCAGGACAACCGCAATGTGGATTTCAAAAAAATAGCCCACAAGGGCACCGATTTTTCTTATATGAAGTCCAAAGGCCGGGATGTTGAGCATTTAATCAACAAAACCGATTATATAAATTTTAAATCCCTGGGATATAAAGGCGATCCCATTATACACGGAGGGCGGTTCAAACAGCTGCCCATGGGATACGGCACTGCGCCATAAATCCCGCCGGCTTCGATACAGGTCTTGGTCTTTTTTCAAAGAATTCAGCATGCAATTGATCAAGGCCTGTGCCGGGGCGGGGTTTTATCTTTAGATGATCCGGTTCACCCCGGTGGCAATGTTGTAGCAGTAATCCCCCATCTTCTCAAAGTTGGACAGCAGGGCGATGAAGAGCACCCCGGCATCCACGGAACAATTGCCGGCCCGGAGGCGTTCAATATGCTGGGAGCGCATCTCTTCACGCATCTGGTCAATGGTGTCCTCCATGTTTAAGGCCTTTTTGTAAAACCCTTCGGTTTTTTCCTGCATCTGATCCACCACCAATTGGAGAAACACCACCGCCTTGTCCGCAATCTTTGCCAGATCCGACTTTGCCTGGTCGCTGAATTCAATCTCGCTGTTGTAGATCCGTTCGACGGTCTTAGAGACATTTTCCATGGAGTCCCCTATCCGTTCAATATTATTTGTGATCCGCATCATCTCTGAGATCTCTTTAGCTTCGGGCTCATTTACATCCCCCTGGTAGATGGTGGTTAAATATTTGATGATGATCTTCTGGGTTTCGTCCAGATGCGCTTCCACCACCTCTCGTTCCCCGAGGATATCATCATCTCTTTTTTTTATGCAGGAGGCGGTCTTTTTCAGGGAGATCAAGACGAATTGGGCATTGTTGATGATTTCCCCCTTGACCTGGGCCAGGGCGGCGATGGGGGAGTCGATGAAGCTGGCATCAAATTGTGGAAGCTGATACCGTTCCCGGGATTTCTGGGGCCTGGGTGAAATCAGCATGGTTAGCTGAACCAGTCTGGGCAGCAAGAATAGAAATACAAGGGCATTGATGACGTTAAAGATGGTATGGCCGTTGGCAAGGTACCGGGCGCAGTTGATATACTCGTTGTTGACCACCGTGTCCAAGGGACCGGCCCCCAATTTTAAGGTGACGGTTTCAACCGCCGTTATAAAAAAGGGAAAGATCAGGAGGATGATACCCACCCCCACCACATTGAAAATCGTATGGGCATTGGCCGTTCTGTGGGCGTCCGGATTTTTGGAGCCAAGGGTGGCCAATTGGGCTGTAACGGTCGTGCCGACATTTTCTCCCAGCACCAGGGCCATTGCCGTGGGGAAGGTCATCAGTCCCGAAGTTGCCAGGGCCATGGTCAGACCCACCGTAGCCGAGGAAGACTGCACCATGATCGTTAAGATGGTCCCCATTGAAACACAGAGCAGAATGCCGCCCAGGGTTTCCGTGGAAAAGGTGGTAAAAAAAGAGATGAACTGGGGATCTGATTTGATGGGGGTCAGTCCTTGTTTCATTACGGCCATGCCGTAAAACAGGATACCGAAGCCAAGGATGATGTCTCCGATATAGCGGTAGGTCCGTTTTTTGGAAAAATATTTCAGTCCCACCCCAAGGGCTACGGCCGGAAGGGCAGCCTCTGTAAGCTTAAAAGCGATCATCTGCCCCGTAATGGTCGTGCCGATATTCGCACCGATGACCACCCCGACGGCCTGCTCGATGGACATGATACCGGCACTTACAAACCCGATAAGCATCACCGTGGTCGCCGACGATGATTGAACCATGGCCGTTACCCCGGCCCCGGTTAAACATCCCATGATACGGTTTGAGGAGATGGCCTCAAGAATCCGCCGGATTTTCTGGCCGGCTGTGGCTTGAAGGCCATCTGTCATGGTCTTCATTCCCAGGATAAAAAGGCCTAACCCTCCCAGGGTTTCGATCAGAATTTTTAAGATATCCAAAATGTTATGCCTTTTTAATCAGGTGTATATCGGGCTAACTAAATCCTAACAAACATCTAACAAATGGGGGTCTTATATCTTAAATGCCGGAAGTTTTCAATGACTTGTGGTGCCTGTCAGGCCGTTGCCTGGTCCGGCCTGCAGATACTATTAGGACGGCTTTGAGCGGACAGTTTTTTGTTAAAGCGTTAAGAGGGCGTTACTGACGGTTAAACGTTTCATAGTTCTAAATGCATGGGTTTTGCTGGTCTTGCAGAACGGATTCCCGGGGAAAATATGAAATAAATCAGTTTCTTATTTATCATATATTTGAAAAAGCCTCATTTTTTTCTTGACTTGAGTTTATTTATATATAATAAATTTATTTTAATTAAAGTGAATAAATTGATGATGAATTTTATTAACCTACTACAGGCTCTACTTCTTATCGAGGAGGTGGTTCTAAACACCTCCGGGCGAAGGGGCTCTTAGTGGCATAATATTCATAAGTGAAATCAAAAGCCGTTATCAGCCCCTGCCGGGCAGATAGCGGCTTTTTTATTTTTATCCAAATATAAAAACAATAATAAAGGAAAGAACATGGCGATCAAACAAAATGAAAGTGGTACGTGGGTACTGGAACAGACCCAGATTCCGGACGAGGCCAGACAGGAAGTGGAAATCTTTGACACCACCCTGCGGGATGGGGAGCAGGGCGGGGTAACCTTTAAAGGGGATTCAAAATTTAAAATTGCCCGGTTTCTGGCTGACACGGGGGTCAGCACTATAGAGGTGGGCTTTCCCAGTTCCACCCCCCTGGAGTTTGACACGGTAAAACACATTGCCGATACCGTGGAAGGGCCCAATATCTGCGGGCTGACCACTATGGATCTTGAAAATATCAAGCGGACATGGCAGGCCCTGGAAAATAACCCCAACCCCACCATCCACGTATTCACCCTTAATATTGATGAGGCCTCCATTCGGGCATATAAGGCTGACCCCAGTGAACAGATTGAAAAAGCCTCCCGGGCCGTTGCCTATGCTAAGGAATTGATGGGCGGTAAGGGCCGGGTGGAATTTTCAGCCCAGAACACCATTCTGGCCTTGTCCCAGTCCCTGAATCCGGAATATAATTTTCTGCAGGAGTATATCTCTAAAATCTATGGCCATGCAATTAAGGCCGGCGCAGACGTGATCAACATCCCCCATACCGTGGCCAAGGGCATTGAAATTGAAATCCAAGAAGCCATCCGGTACTTTAAAACGCTTGTGAAAGGCACCGATGACGTTATCTTAAGTTTCCACGCCCACAATGATTACGGCGTCAGTGTGGCTGACACCCTTGCTGCCGTCAAAGAGGGAATCCGGCAGGTGGAAGGCACCTGGTATTCACTGGGGGAAAGGGCAGGCAATACACCGCTGGAGCAGGTGATCATGAATCTGTCACTGAAGCCGGCATACAACCGGAAATTTTTCACCTCCTTTAAACTTGAACGAACCAATAGCGTGGCAAGGTTCATTGAAAGGGAAAGCTGCATTCCCATTCCCTACAATGCGCCGGGGGTTGGACCCAATGCCCTGCGTCACGGATCCGGGGTTCATTCCGACGGCGACAAAAAAGGTAAGGCCATTGGGGAAAATATTTATCTGCCCTGTTCTCCTGAAGATATCGGTTGGACCGGTAACACCCACCAGATCACCAAGCTGACCGGCGTAAGCGGCGTTACTGCCAGACTTGATGAGCTGGGATTTGAATTTGAAAAAAGTTTTGTCCGGGAACATGTCATGCCCGTGATCAAGTCCCGGGATATTACATATGGGGATAAGGAACTGCGTATGATCGGGGACGATTTCAGATACACAGGCAAAGACCATATCGAGTTTGTGGACTACGCGTTCAATAAATTTGCCAACTCCACTGTCCGTCAGGCCCAGGTGGTACTGGTGGTTGACGGTGAAAAAAAGATCGGCGAGGCTTTCATGGGTAAAAATGGCCCGATCAATGCGGTATTCAGTGCCATTGATGATGTCCTGGGTCTTGGTGAAAGAAAACCCAAACTCGTGGTTTACGAGCCCAGCAATCGCGGACGCACACACTCTTCAACAGCGGAGGCGTTGGTAGTGCTAACCGGCAACGGCCATGAGCTCAGTTATAATCTGGCAGCGCCGGTCTGGTTGGGTCGGGCCGAAGATGATGATACCATCGCAGCCTCTGCCAAATCCTATGTACAGGCGTTGAGCCGGTTTATGACGGACATGAAAGAAAAAAACGAAATGAATGAAAATTAGCAGGTGATTGAAACCGGTATTTTGTGCTAAATGGAGAACGTATCATTTCGGTTCCAAAGGTAGTGAGGCCCGGGAGCACAAAAAACCAAGGATAAATCCATGACATTTAAACCATCCATAGCGTTTAAAGCCAAGGCCAAAGCCGGCGAGGCGATGATCGAGGCCTTTCTTAACAAAAACGGAAAGCGGCTGGGGGTGAATCTTCTTACCCACCAGGGACCGCCACGTATGGAGTGGGCGAATATCGGATCGGATAAAAAAGAGACGCTGGTCCTGATTCACGGCTTTGGGGACAGAAAAGAAAGCTTTTATTTTGTTGCAAAATATTTAAAAGAAAAGCTGGATCTTGTGATACCGGATTTGCCGGGGTTTGGCAAATCCGGTATGGATCCGAACCTGGTTTATAGTTTGGATAATTACGTTGATTGGCTGGACCGGTTTATTCAACAAACCGGCCTGGACTCATTTCATCTTGCCGGCTCTTCCATGGGCGGGGCCATTGCCGCAAAGTTTGCGGCCCAATTTCCCACCAGAGTCAACACCTTGTCTTTGGTGGGCTCTGCCGGGTTTTACGTGCCCGGCAAGCCCTCTATTTATGATGAGGTCCTGGCCGGGTCTAATATTTTCCATATAAGATCCCCACAGGAGTTTGAAAATTTACAATCCAGACTTTTCAGAAACAGTCCGCCGCTACCGACTTGTGTTAAGGAGTATATGATTTTAAAGGGTATAGGGGACCGGGAGTGGCTTGCTAAAATATTTGATGAACTGGTGGACATGGATTCAATAAAGTCCGGCAAAATTTCTTTGGAACAGGCCTCTTTAAACCATCTGTGCAAGGATCTCACCATGCCGGTCATGCTGTTCTGGGGCCGCCATGATTCTCTTTTGCCTTGGGAAACAGCGCCCTTCGTACAAGAATTGCTTCCCAATGCGCGGGTCCATATCTATGAGGATTATGGCCATATCCCCCATTTGGAATGTCCCGGAAAATTGGCCGGGGATATGTTGGCGTTTATCATGGAGAACAAAAGATGACCTCTTCACCTGCCGGCAGCCCTAGAGAATATCCTGATCAACCTGCCCTTGCAGTCGGTGCTGTTGTATTCAAAGACAACAAGGTCTTGCTGGTCAAACGGGGCAATCCACCTGCTCAAGGCGTCTGGGCGATCCCGGGGGGCAGCGTGGAATTGGGAGAAACCCTTAAAACGGCAGCTGAGCGGGAGGTTTTCGAGGAAACCGGAATTGTCATCAAGGCCGGGGACCCCATATTTTCATTTGAATCCATTCACAGGGATGACAAGGATCGGGTCAGATTTCATTATTATATCGTGGATGTTGCGGCAAGTTATATCAGTGGCGAGCCCACTGCCGGCGATGATGCCCTGGAGGTTGGATGGATTTCCAAAGAAGAGCTATGTCGTCTTAATGTCAATCCATCCACCGTGACACTTCTTCTTCAAAATTTCAATTTTGGATAACGACCACAAGCCGTCCTTGGTCTATCTACACCCAGGTCTTGGTCCACAACAAAGCTTGAAAGATTTTAGTAACTTACCCAGACTTTTTTATAAAAACAACCATGGGCTGACCGGGTCTATCAAGGCCAGGCTCAGCCCATACCAAAACATGAGTCTTTTATGTTTGCCACAGGGACAGCAGTTCGGGTAGAAATTGGCCCCCGGTGCCGTCAAGGACAATCCCCCGGTCATGCCGGGCTGCAAACTGCCTGAATGGATTATCGCTTGGGTTGATATCCACAATGACCGCTTCAGGATTTCTGGCCACCATCATGCCGATCTGCATGGGAAGGTTGGTGGCCCCGGCCGTGCCCACCACCAGGAGAAGATCGGTTGAGGTCGCCCATGCCATTGCGGACTCTGCCTTGTACCAGGTTTCGTTGTAGCATTCATCAAACCATAGGACATGAGGACGGGTAAGGCTGCCGCACCTCGCGCAGGTCAGCAGCTCTTTTTCTTGGTCTGTCACCGGCTGATCTTTTTGTTTGTCCGGCATGTTTTCTGGGAAGTCAAAAAGTTTTGGCGTGCATTCTCCTGAACAGCGCATATAATTTAGATTCCCATGGATCTGATAGGTTCGGTCAATTTTGTTGCCGGCCCGCAGATGAAGACCGTCCACATTTTGAGTGATTAGGCAGAACCTATCCTTAAAAATTTCTTCCATTTTAACAATGGCGTGGTGGCCGGAATTGGGTTCTGCATTTTTGCATACAGTATGGCGATAAAGGTACCAAGCCCAGACTTCCCAAGGGTTTTGGGTAAACATGCTGTGGGTGGCCATCTGTTCGGGCCGGTATTCTCTGGACCCCACAGTCCAATACCCTTCAGGCCCCCGAAATGTCGGAATGCCGCTTTCAGCGGAAATCCCGGCGCCGGTTAAAACGGTGATGCGTTTGTTGTTATCCTTAAACGGTTCAAGCAGTTCAGCGGTGTCCATTTTTCTGCCTCCTTGTTTTGTTTAAAAAATTTAACCACGGAAAGCACAGAAGACACTGAAAATAGAATTCCGTGAATTTATTGATTTCCGTGGTTGAAATTCAATCAGGTGTTGATTGTAACTCATCCCGGATTTTCATTAGTATTTTACCCGTGACATTGGCACCGATACCCCAAAAATCGTCAGCTGCCGAATGATCATATAGCGTGCCTTTACTGCGCTTGAGTATGTCGGCCAGGTCAGGATGTTGATCAAAACGGGCACGGATGGCCCGCTCCATGACGGAAACTTTTATCTCTTCCCAATCATCTCGAAGTTTAAACTCTCTGGTTTGGCCGATGGCAGCACATAGAAATGGATTTGAGCACTCTTTAATTTTCGTAATGATCTCTTCATCAGTAAATTTTGATGCTTGATAGTATTGTTCGGCAGAGTGCCAGGTAAATGAGTCAATTGTAATGGGAATGGTCGCTAAATTCGAATATAAATCCTGTTCAAACATTTGGGGCTTTATCCTTCTATCTGTACTATGTTTTCAGGTCTGAATGAATAACTATACGATCTCTGCCTGTGTTTTTGGCATGGTACATGGCTTCGTCAGCCCGGGTGATCACCTCATTCCCTGTTTCACCAAGTTTATACTGGGCAATCCCCATGGATGCCCTGACCTGTCCGATACGCTTGCCCGAATCCTTGATGGTCCACTCTTTTTCACATAAAATATTTCTAATTTTTTCAGAAACGGCATATGCGCCTTCAACATTTGTTTCAGGCAGGAGAATCAAAAATTCTTCACCGCCATATCGTGTAGCTAAATCATTACGGCGCACCAGGCCGGAAAGTATATCGGCAAATCCTTTCAGCAGACTGTCCCCCACAAGGTGCCCAAAGGTATCATTCACGGCTTTAAAATGGTCAATATCCAGCATGATCACGGAAAAAGGCGAGTTGTTCTGGCGGGCCCGGATACGTTCAATTTCCAATCTTTTCTCAAGCCCCCTGCGGTTGGTCAGTCCGGTCAGTGAGTCAGTCCTGGCTTCCTTTTGGGAAATTTCAAGCTCTTTGTGAAGCTGCTTTAGGTCTTCGGAAGATACTTTCATTCGTGTTTGCAGGCGCGATCCCGATTGGATGATGGCTCTGGTTGTATCCAACATCTGGTCTATGATCTCTTTGACACCGTCAAAATCGTGGGTCTCCTTTATCTGAGCGGCAAGGCTGTCAAGGGTCTGGCCATGGCTGGAGAGGTCGCCTTCCGTTTCTACCACATGACTGGTTATTTCTCTGAGCATCAGGTTTAGTTTGGTTAAAAGACGTGAAATAACCACCCGGTCTCCGTCGGATATGAATTTTTGGTATAGGACCTCAACATGATTGTTGTTCAAGGGCAGCTTTTTTTTAAGCATCTGGTCAATGGTTTGTTTTAGCTTAGGATTTTTCCCTGAAGCGTACTCATACCACACCGTATAATTGACAGGGGTTGCAGACAGGTTGTGTTGTGCTAAAAAGCCGAGCGTCAATCTTAAAAATTCTCCGGCCTGGGAGTTGGATTCGCTGTAGTTCATATCCCTTAGAACTCCTTTTATTGGGGGTATGGAAAATGAGTTTATGTGATAAAGTTTAGACTTTGCCGACCGCTTGATTATATAGAATAATGTTTGAGGAAAGCAATAAATTACACAACAAATTTATATGATTATCAATTCATTTAACCCATTTTAACTTTTACTACAACATAAAAAGTACAACTGTTGGCTAGGTAAAAATTTTCGCAAACTAGGTGTGGCGTCTGAACAGGGGGAGCAAAGGCATACATATCGTATGGCGAGCATCCGGTCCGTCGACATAAGGCGCTCGGCGGAGATTTTTTACGCTGCCGTCAAATTTTTCCCAGCTGGCCACATCCGGCACTGACAGACCTGCCCCTGCTCCATCTTTTGATCACAAACACCCCTTTGTCTGTCAGCATTTGGGCAAAGTCATGCATCTGTTCATCACTGGGACTTTGATGGTCAAACCCGGTCACGGGGTTATAGGGAATCAGATTCAAACGCACGGGGAGCGGATGGATGAACCGTGCCAGTTTCTGGGCGTGGTCCATTGAGTCGTTGACCCCTTTGATGAGGATATATTCAAAAAGAAATACGCCCCGTGGGGGCAGGGGATACGCTTCAAGGCATTTTTTCAGCGCAGCAAGGGGCCAGCGCCGGTTCACAGGCATCAAGGCGGACCGGGTCGCATCGTCCGGGCCGTTTATTGAAATTGCCAGGCGGATATTGGGCAGATTCATCTGTGCCAGTCGCTCAATACCCAGCACCACACCGCAGGTGGAGATGGTCATATGGCGCAGGGCAATATCGCATCCTTTCTGGCAGTTGAGTATTTTGACTGCGGTCATTACCCTGTCAAAATTATCAAAAGGCTCTCCCATACCCATAAATACAATATTTTTTATATCATAACCAAGGTGATGCCGGGCATTCAATACCTGGCCCACGATTTCAGATGTGGACAGGCTGCGCTTAAATCCCATGCGGGCGGTCTGGCAGAATTTGCATCCCATTTTGCACCCCACCTGGCTTGAAACGCAAAGGGTATTGTGCCGGGTCATGGGAATGATAACCGATTCAATCTTCAGACCGTCGGTCAGCTCAGTGATAAACTTGACCAACCCTTCTTCTTTAATGGTTTTTTCTACCTGGCCGGGTGACAGGTGAATTGTTTTCTCAAGGGCCGTCCACAGTCTGGGCGACCCTTTGAATTCAGGCGCGTTACCGATATTATTTCCGCCATTTTTAAACACTTCCCGGTACAGGGCTTCGGCATGAAAGAGCCCCTTGCCGTAATCATTTCGCAGGGTCAGAGTCAATTCATCCAAAGGCTGGCTCAAAATATCAATCATAGGTTTCATGGCAAATATATATCACAGGCCCGAAATTTTGCCTATAACTGAGAACCTGGGAAAACCGGATAAGTTCCCCTATACAGATCCGGTAAAACGGCTGGTGGTTGTGGATATGAAAAAGGTTGGAACATTATGGTTTTTTTGTTTTTATTCAAGTACTGCACTTCTATGTGTGATGATTCAATCATGTATTGAAATTATCTTTTAAAAAGAATGGGTTTTATAAATTTTTTATCTACAGTAATTATAAAAATTTTAAGTAAATACAATATAATTAAAATCTAACAATATGTAAAATTGCGATATATTTGTTTGTCTTTGTATTTCAGTGTTTTATGGTTTTTTTGTGAAGTTTTTTATATAAATTAGGGATAAAAATGAAAATTATGAGTTACAAAAATTGCAGTGGTAGTTACATGGAATGCGATCTTTGTTACCAGAAATGCATCTTTTGAGGTCAAAATGGCAGTCATCGCGCCAACAGAGTAAAAAGATTGATAAAAGCTCAGTTGACAAAAATTATTTTATTGATTAGGTAACTACCCAATAGTGTTTGTTGTTTAGAGCGAACTTCGTCTTTTACGAAATTCTAAAAGGGGGGGGGCAAAAGGATTTTCTAAATAAGAATAATATAGGAAGAGAAGTTTATGTGCGTTGTTTCCCAAAAAGAACTCTGTATATAATTTAAGAAGAACCCCCAACAATTGTGGGAATTGTTGGGGTTCTATAGGCAATCCGGTAAGTTTATCAGGCCGCCAGCAGGTCTTCAATCTATCAGCCTAAATTTTATAATTCAAGTGTTTCTTTTTGTAATCCTCGATTAGAGTGTCGGGATCGTCGTCCCATGCTTTTTCGCATGGTGTCCTGCGCGATAATCACAGACGGCGTCTGTTCAGATACGCGACTAACCTTATATATCCATGCCGATACAAAAATCGGTACGGATGATTTTCTTTTTAGTTGCGGCATTAAAGTCTCAAACGAAAGATCTTGCCAACCCCATTGAGCACTATCTTGGCTATAGAGATCTATCCCGACATACCTTTTTTTTATAAGGCCGATACTAAATCCTCATGCGGTTGGTAGTCCATCTATAAGGATTTATTTGGGCTGAGCATATTGAATTTAAACTACATTTTGGAGACCGCGAATGAATCCCTTAGCACCAAGCATACAATATCGATCCTGTAAATTGTTAATCACAGTTTGCACTATTCTTATTAGCTGCCTTGTCTCAGCATCGTCTTTTGCAGCCAATATAAGCGATAGGGTAAAATTGGTTAAGTCAAGTGTCGTCTATGATGCTTTGACGCAAACCGGTGTCATGGAAATCAAACTGCGAAACACAGGCACCCAGGACATCACTTATCCGATCAAAGTGGCTGTTATGGAAATTTTTTATTCCCTGAACAATGCCGATCTTGACGGCGACGGGGATGTTGACGGCAAGGATGTGGCGCTGTTCATACGGCTTATCGGAACCCCGGATTCCATCTCTTTGTTGGATTTTATAAATTCTTTGGGACGGACAGACCTTGTATCCGCAACAGTGACAGAACCCTTGGCATACAAAATAACCAACAGCGCAGGATCTACACCTGACGGATTGCCCTACCTTCTTTATACTGCGCAGGAATCCTGCCAGGTATTGTCTCCGGGACAGGAAACCGCTTCTGAAACATGGCGGGTTTTTCTTCCGGTAGATGCTTTTGTAGAAGGCAGGACCTTTAATTTCATGGTAAAAGCGTTTTCAGGGGATGATTCCGCCCCGCCGGAACTTGATATTATCGAACCTGCAGAAGATGCTGATTTAGAAACAGCCCGCCCCACGGTCAGGGTCACTTTTCAGGATGAAGAATCCGACATTGATACCTCTTCCTTAACCGTTAAAGTAAACGACGTTGCTGTCAGCACTTCCGGTTTTACCGTCACCTCAACCGGGGCCACCGGACAGGTTCCCGAAGATCTTCCCCTTAATGATAATACCATCACTGTGAGTATTGCAGATATGTCCGGAAATACAAAAGAGGCCACCGTTAATTTTATGGTGCAGCCTGATACGGATACGGACGCAGACAGCATTCCGGATTGGTGGGAGACATTGCACTTTTCAACCTTGGCTGCTGATACCGATTCCGATGGAGACGGGATCTCCAATTACGATGAATACCTTGCAGGTACCGATCCCAATAATGCCGATACCCAGGCGCCCGAAGTTTTAAACCGGTATCCTTCTACCGGCACAGGTTCAGTGGCTACCCAGGGAAATCCTTTTGAAATGATCGTCACTTTTATTGATAGCGGCTCCGGTATTGCCTCTGTTGTTCTGCTGGATGAAGACGGGGTGGATATTTCCAGCCAGGCGGTTATCACCGGCAACACCATTACCCTTACCATGGAAAATCCGGAAAACAAGGCGTATCAATACCAGTTAATCCTCATAGACGAGGCGGGTAATAAAACCATAGAAGACTTTTCTTTCACGATAGACAGCCTCCTGCCTCTTGTTACGCCGACCATAGCCCCAGGGCATTATGCGTCTGCGTTTACAGTGGATTTAAACTGTTCGGAAGCCGCAGACATTTATTATTCCACGGACGGATACCCGCCTTTTGAGGGGGCGGCCAATACAACCGCGCAGACAACTCCCGTGACAGGAATCAGTATCGACAAAACAACCCACCTTCAATATTTTGCAATAGACGAGGCCGGTAATACCGGGCCCACCCAAAGCGCCATCTATCACCTGAATTCCACGATCCCCGTAACACAGATCCAGGCACAGCAAGGAGAAAATGACGATGTCGCCCTCTCTTGGACTCCTGTAACCCAGGCTGCAAAATATCACGTATACCGGGTGGCCAACCTGGTTGATAAACAAATTCTGGAAGACTGCGTTGCCAACGGTATCGCTCCTCCGGCCCGGTTAAGGATTCTTGACGGCATTACCGGAGAGATTGCAAACGACGACCAGGTTGTTCCCGGAACCACATACTATTACGGGATAACAATAAACACCCCGCAAGCCCTGGAAGGTCCCTTGTCTGAATTGGCATCCGTTGAATTTTCCGGCTCATTAACAGCCGAAGATAAGGATGAGGCAATCCAAAGAGCCAAAACCTGGCTTAAGGCAAACCAAGACACGCTTGGTTCCTGGGGGAGTGAAAAAAACAGACTCCTTGTAACAAGCCAGGTCCTTAACGCACTTAACTCTTTAGGAGAAGACGATGCCGCCGTAAGAAAAGGCGTTTTCTTCCTTAGAGGCAATTATGCAGACAACAATGATTTTTTAGGACGCCAAATCAACACGCTTTATGATTTTGGGCAAAATGTTGATTATCTTGTGGCCAAGCTGATCTCCCAGGCATATATCAGCGGGACAACCATATATGGGTGGGGAACCCGGCCCGGGTATCATCCGGACCCTGTGAGTACGGCTGTAGGGGCATCCACTGTATCAAAAACGACAAAAGAGACTTCATTAAGTAATAATAGTTTTAATGCCTTAAGAACCAACTGGTCCAGCCTGTTTTTTAGTACGGAAGACTATCGTTTCGGCTGGGTGGCAGATGCTGAGGCAAGCGTTTATGTTTCAAGCCAGATCTATCATATACTTTCTGAAAACCTTGCTGCCTCAGCTCTGACGAATTTCACCAATGACTGGATCATAGCCACCCAGGCTGACAATGGAGACGGATCATTCGGCAACGGATTAATTGATACCGCTGCTGCGCTTTTGTGGCTGGAACTTACGGACAGCAATAAAAATTCTGCCGTCACATACCTTGTAATCCAGCAAAAGGCTGACGGTTCCTGGGCAAGTGATCCTTATATTACAGGTTTGTGCCTCCAAGCGCTTACAAACATGGATTGAGCCGTTAAAAAATGAATCAAACACTTTCCGATAAAAGGGGAACACAAATGAACGACCCGAAATACATTCGAATTTTAAGATTCATCATCCCGCTGCTATTGTTCACCATTCTCAGCATGGCACCGGCCTTTGGGGATACCGATGAACCAGGAGAAGAATATCTTGCCCAGACCATGGAATGTGAATGGGCAACAATTGAAGACCCGGAAAATCCCGGACAAGAGATCAATGATCCTGATGACGAACTTGTGGCTTTAGCTGCCGGTCTGGATAATGATCCGGTCAAGATCTACAACTGGGTGTATAACAATATTTATTCTCCCCAGTTTATCTATGATAAGTTAAAAAACGGATCTCTCTATTATTACTATAAAGATTCCAGACTCGGCGCCCGGGCCGCATATTTGAACCGTAGAGGGAACTCATGGGATCAGTCTTCACTTCTTATCGCCTTGCTTCGTATTTCAAACATTCCTGCCCGGTATGTAAAGCTAAGCGCACTCAATATTGTCTATGTAGAGGCATGGCTTGATCAGGGCTGCTATGACGGCGATACAGGCGGCTCGGATAAGGGATGGGTGCCTCTGGTGCCCTGGCTTAAAAAAGCAAGACTTGAGGAGGGCGTGGACCTTTATCCAACGGATGGTTCCGAAGACGATCCGGTACCTTCCGATCTCGATTTTGACTTCACCGGCTATCTGTCGGATATAAAATATCAATCCGCACTTGAATTGTACGAAAGCCGGATGCAGGCGTATCTGAACACTAATTATTCCGATACTTCCATCAAAGATGTTCCTTTTAAAGAGACGGTCATCAATAATACCGGTTCGGTACTGCCCAGATCTCTTCCCGTAAATTTATATTCATGTTCCAAAACAAGATTTGCACAAGTTCCGGATGAGAATCGAAGGAATATCCGCCTTTATATTTACAAGGCGGACGGAACGGCATTGCTTGATTATGTACTTTACATGCCCCGGGTAGCGGGTAAACGGTTTTGCCTTGATTGGATTTATTCGGATACCTCGTTCACACCGGTTTTTAAAATTGACGGAGAAATTGTTCTTCAAAGCGAGCTCTCCATCACTTCGGATGATGAATTTTATCTCAAATATGAAATTTCAGGGGCCAATAAAACGGAAAAACGGCCTAACAGGCCGGCAGGCACATTCATAGAGATGGGGTTTGACCCGCTTTGCGCAAACCTGTCCGTCATAGAAAAAGCCAAGAAGAAACTGCAAACAGTGGATGCCGGGCTCGTGCTTGATCCCAATACCCAGGAAGAATACCTTGGGTTGATGGGCCAGGTCCTGGCCGAGACCTTTTTAAACCGGTTATATGAAAATTCCACCAGGGCCGCCGAGCTTTTTTACGGCATCATGAACTGGAATCTTTCCCCCACATTTATTTATACCCAGCCCAATTCCGATGAAAACCCGATATTGACCGATGCCGAATCAAAATTTTACTACCACCCCCAGTGGAACATTGATGCCCAGTCCACAGGTGGTCTGCTCAAACGGAACAAGACCTCAAAAGAAATCATGAGTCTGGGTTGGGATGCGCCCATCAACCAAACCTGCCGGTGGCTGTACGGATATGGTGCATCCTATGATGAGGGCCGAATCTTTGAAGACTGGATGGACACGCTTGGTGCCAGCACCATCAAAGGGCTCATGGTCGCAAATGAAGATTTGGAAAACACCGGCAATAAAATGGTTGAACTGGTGGAATCCGATATTATTGAGGAAACCGCTTCCCAGGTCTCAGATTTTGAAAATACTACCGTCCTGCCGGATTATAATGATCAGGTTTCTCCCAGCGAAGCCTATGACGGCTTTCATTTTTATGCTTTTTGGCGCACGCCGGAAAAATGGAGTCCCCAGAGTGGAATATCCCTGGTAGACGCCGCCATTGACGGAAATTACGGGATACGGGCCTGGAACAACCAGGCAACGATTGCGCGGGGTACCAACTTTGATTTCAATTCGGTAAAACTCAGTGCCGTCCTGGACGGCGCAAAGTATAACTTTAAAGGATACAGGGGATCCAACTCATCACCCAGCTACAATAAAACATACACGATAAATAAAACGCCTCAAATCATTACACCCGGCTGGACAGACCTCAACAGAATCGTCATCACCCAGGTGGAACCGACCTCAAAAGGACCGGTTGTTCTTGAAAATTTAAATTTCACGAGAAAAGAGTATATTCCGGATCTGGAAAATCAGACGGTAAACCATCTTGGTTACAGTTCCATATTATCAATTGTTACCCAACTGAGAGCCGGTTCCAGGGTCATCACACCGGTTCAGCAGGTAAATTATGCCGGATTATCCGGAGATATCAGAATTGTCCATTATACCGGCGGGGACTTGTATTCATTCGGTATGGACAATGGCGGCGGTTCGGACACAATTACCCAGAACAACAGCTCCGTCGTCAGTTCAGATTCCTATGACATAGATACAGGGAGTAGTTCCTCTGTATCTATTGACTCATGGAAGAGTGAAAACACCATCAGTGTAGAGAATACATCCACGACCTACACTGTATTGGCAGATGCTGTCAACTCTGCGGTGAGTGCCGCCGGAGATCCTGTAAATATGGCAAAAGGCGAATTGTACATACAGGAAAATCCGGATTTTAAAATCAAGGGACCAGGGTTTGACTTGTCAGTTATCCGGCAGTACAAAAGCCAACTGGTGTATAACGGTCCCTTCGGGTACGGCTGGACCTGGAACCACGCCGAGCGGATCATGCCCCTGACCGATGACGGGGCCCTTTATTACAACAATGACGGCGATTCTTTTGAGATCACAAAAGAAGACGGAGCGTACACCTACCCCAAGGGCAGCACCTTTACCCTTGAAAAAAATAGTGACGGTTTCATTGTCACCCACCACAAAAACCTGAACAAATCCTATTTTTCCACCGAGGGGTGTTTAACCAAAAAAGAAGATCCCTTTGGCAATACACTGGTCTATGAATATGCCACAACGGATTATGTCAACACGGATTATTCCAACAGAATAACGAAAATTACCGACCGGTTAGGCCGCAGTTTAAGGTTCGAATATAACGAAAACGGCAAGGTCGTCAGTGTGACGGATTTTGAGGGCCGGTCCTGTTCTTTTTTCTACAGTGACAAAACTCCCGGAGACGGTCTTGGAGACGATCTGATTGAGTTCAAAGGCCTTGATTACCAGGCCGGCCTTGATAACGCCACCCGGTACGAATACCTGTCCGGCCAGGAAAACGAATACCTGGACCACAACATGACAAAGTATACCCTGCCCGGCGGGGATTACCTTGAAATCGGGTATTATAAAAACGATCAGGTGGCCTATCACACCAATGCCAAGGGCGAAACTTTCAACTTCATGTACAGCCGCCTGAACCGGTATGCCGAAACCTGGAACGAAGAGGGGTATTACCGCAAGGTCTTTTTCAACGACGCCAATGATGTTGTCCGGATCGCCACTGAAGACGGCACCATTGAACAGATGACCTATGATGAATACGGGCATCATAACAAAATTTCTCATACGGACGGCAACGGATACACAACCACATTTGATTATGCGCCGGAGGGGGCAACTGACCCGGAAGCTTATTTCAAAAAACGAAACCTTTACCTTAAAACCGATGCCTTGGGCCGCACCTGGACTTACCGGTACGAAGACACAAACAACCCGTATGCACCGTCCCAGGCAACAGACCCTGCCGGAAACATCACCCGGTTTGAATATAATGCCGACGGCAGCCTGTCTAAAAAAATCCAGGCACCGGGCTATGCCTTTGATGAGGACGGAAATCTGATAGCAGAAGCCGGCGCACCCGGATTTGAAACCGTATACGAATATGACGCTTACGGAAACATCACCAAGATCACAGATCCGTTAAATCAGTATGAAGAGCGGACATACGATACAAACAGCCTCTATCTTGTCTCTAAAAAAGATAAGCTGGGCAACGAAACCCAATACCGGTATTACGAAGATTTTACGGAAAACATGCCCATCGGGGCTGTCAAATCCATAACGGTTAAATCCGGAACCAGTGAATACACCACCACCTATGCGTATGACCCGCTGGGCCGGAAAACCAAGGAAACAGATCCGCTGAACCAGGAGACTCAATATCAATACACCCTGGACGGCAAGCTGGAACAAATCATCCAACCCAACGGGGCCGTAACACAACATATCTATGACACTGCCCGGGATATCGTGTCCGGTGCCCAGATCATTGAAACCATTGATCCGTTGGGTAATTCCGAACATTTTTCCTATGACGCCACAGGCAAGCTTGTTAAAAAACAGGATAAGAACGGAAATACCTTCACCTTTGCCTATGACGAAATGGGCCGTCTTGCCCAAGAGATTGACCCGTTAGGGACCGTCAGAAGCTATGCCTATGACGGCAACGGCAATAAAACGTCCGTTAAGCTTTATGACCAGATCGGCGTTCTGCTCAAGGAGACCCGGTTTACCTATAACGCTGCCAATCAACTGGTGGAAAAAACCATCCCCTGCGACTTTGAAGACGATGGTTGTGAAAAGACGGTCCGGTACCAGTATACCCTGGACGGTAAACCACAAAGCCGGACCCTTGTTTTTCCGCAAAGGGACGATTTAGTCATCTATTATGAATACAATGCCCTGGGCCAACGGGTACAGGAATCCAAAGGATACGGAACGGATGATGCCCGGGCCACCCACTACAAATATGATGCCCTGGGCCGGTTGACCCAAACCATATTTGCCCTGGGTAATTCTGAGATCCGTGAATACGATGCCAACGGCAACGTGACCGCCGTAAAACTTTATGACCGGTCTGGAACTCTGATGGCAGAAACATGGCATAGGTATGATGACCGCAACCTGTTGGTTGAAACCGTTGATCCATTGGGCAACAGCACAAACTACACCTATGATGCCCTGGGAAGAAAAACGGAACAATGGCAGGACCTGACCGAATCCGGGGATACGATTCGCTTTCAGTGGCAGTATGACAGCGTGGGCAACGTAATTGAGCAGACCGATCCTTTGGACCGGTTAACCCGGCACGGATATGACCTGAACAACCGGAAAACCAAAACCGTTGATGCCCTGGGGCAGACCACTGCATTTGAATACGACCCCAACGGCAACCTGGTGGCCGTCACCTACCCGGATTCGAGCCGGACAGTCACCTACTATGATGCCCTGAACCGGAAAATCGGTGTTGAAGATGAGTTGGGCAATATCCAGACTTTAGACTATGATGAAGACGCTAACCTGGTGTCCCATCTGGATGCCCGCAAGGGAATCACCACCTTTGAATATGATTCCGCCAACCGGTTGAGAAGAAAAACCAACGCGCTTGGATACGCTGAAGAGACCGAATACGATCCGGCTGACCGGGTGGTTCAAACAACAGATCCACGGGGAATTGTAACCCAGAGTTCTTACGATGTTTCAGGCAACCTGATCAGCCGGATTCAGGCTTTGGGCACAGATGACCAGACCGTTACCCGGTTTGAATATGACCTAAACAACCGGAAAACCCGGGAAATCCATGAAACAACCCTGGGGGATCTGATCACGGCATTCGAGTACGACGACCGGGGCCTGCTGACCCACAGAAAGGACGGGTTCCATACCGACACCCCGGAAATTTGGGAATATGAATACAACGACGCCGGGCAACTGGTGGCAACCACTGACCCCAACGGCAACACCACCCAGGTGTTCTATGATGCCGCCGGCCGCAAAACAGCCCAGACCCAGGCCCAGGGCCTGGTGAACTATTACTGGGAGTACGACCTGGCAGGCAACACCACGCTTGAAACAAAACCCGAGGGAGAGGAGATCCGGAACGCCTATGATGCCCTCAATCGCCTGGTTCTGGAGACCAGGGGCACAGACCGGCGCCGGTTTGAGTATGACGGTCGGGATCGCCTGGTCCGGGAAGAGAATTTTAACGGGGATGCCACGCAATACCAGTATGATTCAGCCGGCAGAATGACCCAAAAAACAGAAGCTGCGGGTACAGTCGATGAAGCCGTAAGCACATATGAATATGATGAAAACAACAATTTGATCTCTATCACCAATCCTTTGCTCAAAACCGTATCCTTTGAATATGATGCGGCAAATCAGCGGATTGCTGAAATTGACAGCGATGGGGATTTAAAAACCACCGCCTATGATGAAAACGGCAATGTTCTGTCCATTGAGAAAAGGGACGGCACAGAGATCGCGTTTGTGTGGGACAATCTGAACCGGAAAGTTGAGGTAACCGTTGACGGCACCGCTGAGCAGACCTTTGGTTATGACGAACTGTCCAGGATGGTTACTGCAACGGACGGCACCCACACGACCACGTTCGCTTACAACGACTATGGACGCCTGGTAACAGAAACCCAAGGGTCTTATCAAGTTGCAAAACACTTTGATGCCAACGGCAATAAAACCCAAGTGACCTATCCTTCAGGCCGGGTGGTTGATAAAATTTACAACGAAAATGATGCCCTGGCCCAAATCCTATACCAGGGCAGTTCCGTTGCCGATTTTACCCGCGACCGTAATAACCGGCTGACCGCCGCATCCTATGGAAACGGAACAGGACTGGCCCTCGATTATGACATCCGTGAACGGGAAATCTCAAGAACATACACGGATTCTTTATTCTCCCAGGAAACAAGTTATGACGCCCAAAGCAACATCCTTGAAGAAATATTGGGCAGGGACGGCACCAGCCAGGAAAAAGAGTACGCTTACGACCATCAGGACAGACTGGTCACGGCCACACCATCAACAAGCTGGGATTATGACGGTGTGGGCAATTGGCTTTCAACCAACCAGAACGGCGCAGCCGAATCAAGAACAGTCAACGCTGACAATGAATACACCATGGTTGACGGCACAGCCTGCACCCATGATGCCAACGGTAACCTGACCTCGGATGGTGCCAAAGCGTATTTCTACGACTGGGCAAACCGGCTCGTCCGGGTGGAGGAAAACGGTGAGATCCGGGCCGAGTACACCTATGATGGTGTGAACCGCAGGGTTACCAAAACTGCGGGAACAACAGTGACCACCTTTATCTATGACGAAACAGATGTCATTGAAGAATACACCGACGGCACATTCACCCGGTCCTTTGTTTACTCAAACCGCGTTGATGAACCAATCCTTCTGGAAACCGGCAGCCGGCTTTACTACTACATTGCCGACCGCCAGGGGAGCGTATGGGGACTTGCGGATGATACCGGCACCCTAACTGAGTCCTATGAGTACACCCCCTTTGGCCTGATGACCATTTACAACAGCCAGGGCCGGGATATCACTGCAACCGGCTCCGCCATCGGCAATCCGTTCGGATACACCGGCAGAAGATGGGATGCAGAATCAGGCCTGTGGTACTACCGGAACCGGATGTACTCTGCTGAACTGGGCCGGTTCCTCCAGCGGGACCCGGCTGGGTATGTGGATGGGCTTGATCTTTATGTTTACGTCCTAAATAATCCGGTTATGTATGTGGATCCAATGGGGTTAACAACTAGGTCAACAGATGAAATTATTACTGCGGATATTGATAAAAACTGGGAAAATTCTGGGACCGATTTGATATGTGCTGGTGTCGTGACGACCCAGCTTGATTCCCCAGCTCCCGGACCAGCTGATGTAGTTGGCGCTGTAATGATTACAACTGGTGTTGCAAAGTTAGCTGCACATTATGCTAAAGACGGCGTTGAAGCATTGGCTGAAGGAATCGAAGATTACATAGAAAAGCGATCTCAAAAAACTTATCAAGTATATGAAAAAATCGACACTAATGGCATAGTATATGTCGGGCGAACAAGTGGTTATGGCTCCGATGAGCAAAACGTCCGCAAAAGAGATTATAATCACCATATGAATAAATACGGTTTTGGCAATGCTGTGCCTGTCTTTTCAACAAATGACTATGCTGCTGTTAGGGGGATTGAGCAAGCATTGATAAATAAATACAAGTCATTAGGTGTGAGCGGCAACAGAATTAATGGAATATCATTGAAGAATAAGAACAGAACTATTTATATAACTCGGGCTATAGAAGAATTGGGAAGTGAAATAAGAGAATACTTCGATGATTTTTTTTAATCGATAAAATTTAGTGGAATATAAAAATGAAAAAAATGGAAGTTAATCCTGGAGATGTCTTTGAATTTCAATTGCCTAATGGGAAATATGCATATGGTAGAATATATAAAGGTATAGGAGCAGGATTTTATAAAAAATTAAGTAATACGCCTAATACACCTCCAATCGGCTCAAGAGATTTCTTTTTTTTGATAGGATTTCAGAGCGGCGTATTAGAAGATGGAATATATCATATAATTGGTAAAGATCCTTTTGGAGAAAATGAAGATCAATGGATACCTCCTACATATTCATATAATCTCGGACTTGAAAAATATATAATATACCATCAAGGAGAAATAATAAAATACACAAAAAATAAAAGTGACTGTAATGGTTTAGAAGCCGGTGGTGCATGGAATATAGATGAAATAATAAAAAGAATTATGAAAGAAATTGGAGAACCAATAAGTGATGACGACAAAAAAAATAGTGTTTTTAATCCTGAACAAATAGACGAAGATCTTTTTGATAACGATATCGCGAATGATGTAAAAAAACGATTCGAACAGTTTATTGAAATTGGTCTCAGTGTTGCTCAAGCTACCAACAATATTTTGAATTTTTTCAAAAATGAATTGGGTGACGATGAAGAGAAAGCAATAATTTATCTTTCATTAGTTTCCCTACAGATGAAACACGGCAGTCTACAAGGTACCATAAAAAAGAGAGCTCTTAAAATAATTGAATCTGGGCAAGGTATCGAGCGATGGGAAGAAAGTGGAGGTGAGATATTAGATCAAAAGAAAAACTTTTTGAATGAATTAAAAGATCAAATTGTTTCATACAATAAACAATGAGTTTGTTTTTAGCCCGCAAAATTCGGAGGAGTTCCGGATAACGTAGAGCACTCATTAAGAAATCGTCTCCGGAATATGGCCGGGGGCCTTGGTGTTACCGGTCAAAGTTTGGTCAAACTTTGTGCCGAATTACAGCTATTAAGTGTTCCTGAATGAAAATTTTCTGGTTGTGGGTCGGGTTAAGCTAACCATAAGGAAACAAACAATTAATTGTTGAAAAAGGGGCTTGATACGATCTTAAACAACTATTTTGAGCCCCCAAATGACCATTTAAAAACAACGATGTTATAAAAAGCCCATCCGGTTTCATTTTTTTTGCAAAAAAAAGAATGATAGGGATAAACGCATGCATTTTTTTACCAGAAACGGATGGGCTTCACATTAAGCCGATATCATTATTATGATATCGGCCTGTTTGTGTTTTCAGTCTTATTCTTCTGCCCTTGACAGCGCAACATCCCTTTCAACTATTGTCGCCGCTTATTAAAGGGGGCTTATCAAGTTGCAAAACGCTTTGATGCCAACGGCAATAAAACTCATAACGGCCAGATCCATGTCTATGGACGACAAAAGGAAGGAGGATCTGGGTCAAATCTTGAATTATAAGTTTTTTGAAAAAATCATGACAGGTCACCCATTAAAGGGAAGAGTCAAGAGCAGACTGATGGGCTTCTATTCTTAATGTCTGCCAAAAATGTTTTTATGAAATATCTTGCTTCGGCCTGAATTTAAATAGGTTGCCATTTAGTCTCCTGATTGCAAACCACTAAGCAACTCATCAATAACAGGATCAATTTTCGATTTTGTATTTTCCCAGTCGGTGAATGCAAAGCCTGCTTTTCCCTTTAAATGATACGTCGCATTCCCAATTTGCGATTTACCGTGATAAAGTTGAATTTCAGCATGACCTAAGTAGGTTGCCATGCCCCATGCCCTTTCGCAACAATAAGTCAATGAGTATTCACATTCAGACGGTAATTCACAATTGAATACTTCTGTGGTAATACCATGACGTTGAAAGCCATCCTGGATAAGATACAGCATGCGCCTGTCAAAACACTTTTCCGGGCAATCCTTAATACAGACATGAGTGATAGCCAAATTGCTGTCTACAGGGTCTACTGTGACAGCGGTGCACCCAGACAACAGAAGAAAAAGAGAGAAAGAAAATAATAAAAAAGATTTCATTGGACCTCCATTTTTTAAAAAACTTAAACAATTTGGGGGCACTTCCTAAATTATTTGGAATTATGTAAATGCCCCCGGAGTTCTACACCCCAACGTTGCATAAAAATTTTTTAAAAAAGAATGAACACGCTGAAATTGTAAGTGCCTTTCTAAAAATATGGATCTCAGCAGGACTTAACTGATTGTGTGATCCTGATTTTACTTTTTTTTACTTAAAATTTTTACCCTTCGGGGAAGCCATGTGGCTTTCATCTTCAGCGTTATCAAGCTTTTGCGGTAGTCTACTACAGCAGCAAGCTTGATGCCTTGAAGCTAAAATCCACATGACTTCTGCAACGATGGGGTACACTCCCATCAAATTGCCGAGAAATTTTGCTACTATTGGGTCTCAGTGCCGATAAAACGATAGACTACAGCGCCAAGTATACCGCCAATGATTGGGGCCACCCAGAAAAGCCAGAGTTGTGCAATCGCCCAATCGCCTGCAAAGAGCGCGACGCCGGTGCTGCGCGCTGGATTTACGGACGTATTTGTTACCGGGATACTGATTAAATGAATGAGAGTCAGGCACAAACCAATTGCAATAGGTGCGAAACCCTGTGGGGCGCGTTCGTCAGTGGCGCCAAGAATGACGATAAGAAACATCATAGTCATCACCACTTCAGTGATCAGTGCGGACAGCAAACTATACCCGCCCGGTGAATGTGCGCCGTAGCCGTTTGAAGCAAAGCCTGCGGAAAGGTCAAATCCAGCCTTTCCACTGGCGATTAAGTATAAAATAGCACCTGCTGCGATACCGCCCAAAACCTGTGCAATAATGTAGGGAAGTAACTCTTTTGCCGGAAAACGCCCACCTGCCCAAAGGCCAAACGAAACTGCCGGATTCAGATGACATCCTGATATGTGTCCAATGGCGAAGGCCATTGTGAGCACGGTGAGACCAAATGCCAGCGATACACCAAGCAGTCCTATACCAACGTCTGGAAAAGCAGCAGATAAAACGGCGCTGCCGCATCCGCCGAGAACTAACCAGAATGTTCCAAAAAACTCTGCGCCATACTTGTTCATACAATTTCTCCTTTTCTTTATTAATATGAGGCTCAAAATGAAATAGGCAGAAAGGGCGAATATCTTGATATGCGGGTTCTACCTATTCGGTTTCAGATGGAACGGTTTGAAGCCAAAATTCAGTTGAGAATTAAACATCCATGGCGAAGAAAAAGCAATTGTTTTCTAATTATTATGAATATGCTCATGTACAGCGTACCGTACTTGAATACGCCCCTATGATGCCATTGTTATACGCGCCTTTGCCCTGGCGAAGGATAAAAAATCGAATAATGGACGCCCAGATTATATCCAATCATGTCATGGTCATACGCGATTTTTATAGCGCTGTGTGTGTAATATTCTATCCAGGCAAAGAAAATATTTTCACAATTATTGGAAAGTATTTTCTATAGTATGTCAATGCGTAGAGAAGAATTGACTATCTTGTTAATTTCACAAAATCTCCACAATTATATCATTAGATCTTAAAACTAGTTAAAAAACAAAAAAATAGATCCAAACAATAATCAATTTCTTCATTTGATTATTTTTCTCTAAACTTAAGCATAGCATACATTTTGCTCATCATGACAAACGGATGGTTTTAACGCAAGTGGTGTATATGCTTATTTTTTATATCTATTGTTGTTCTTAAAAAAGGAGTGTTTTTATGTTCAGGTTCAAATTGTTGTTAAGTTCAATTGGTATTTCATTGCTGTGTATAGGGTTGTTTTGTTCTCCGGCGTTTTCGACAACGGCAACGGTAACGTTCATCACGGATGGCACCACACTCATGGGCGCAGAAAATGTTGATGTTAATGGCACTTTATACGATGTTATGTTTATTGATAGTACGATCGCAGACCTATATGATGGTGCAGATGCAAATTCGGATTTTTGTCTTTATTCTTTAGACGGGTCTTTGGTAACTGCAGCTGCAGAAGCGCTGTTAGAACAGGTGTTTGTAGGCGAATATGCTGAACAACCGACACTAATTAACGGGGTTTATACTTCAGATCCAGGATCAACGGCGGCGGCAGTAGTTGTAATACCTTACGAATATATAGCCGAAAATGAGATTGCTACGGCAAACGTATGGAAATGGTCATCACTCTATAACGATAATGAGAGCATACTCTTCGGTCCGTCTACACCTACATATGATTCATCACCAATCGTTGGATCAGAGGACAACGATCACACAGTCATATCAGTTTGGAGTCTCGCAGAGACATCTTCGGTCCCAACGCCCACCTCAATATTATTATTAGGCTCCGGCCTGCTCAGTATCGCAGGGTTGAAAAGAAAGAAAATCAACAAAGCTTAACGGTAATATGTCGCAACCGCCATACAACCACTGAAACCATTTTCAAACGTATCGTCCGATGGGCATTGAATCTGCACTTTGTTCATAACACCGGGCGATACGTCATTATTTTAATATTTATTGCCTTTTTGTATTTCTTTGTGTAGCGTAAATAAAAGATTCGCAAAAAACTCGTAATATCTTTAACTTTCTTTAAAGAAGATTAACCTGTGACTAAGAAAATTCCCATTTTTTTGTTTGTCATTTTTGCCTTTACGGCGATACAATCCCCATCTTCATATGCAGATTCTTATAACGTCACGCCCACCACAAATTCCGGGACGAAATGGCGCATTGGATATTATGAAGGCGGCAACTATATCGATTATCGTTACAATTTAGAGGGTTATATTAAGGCGCTGATGGAACTTAATTGGATCAAAAAACAGCCATTACCCAAACCAACAAGTGCTCAAAACATCAGAGAACTATGGCAATGGCTTGCTGATTCAATAAAAAGTGATTACCTGATTTTTGTAAAAGATGCCTACTACAGCTGTGATTGGAATCACGAAATTCGAATCAATACGAAAAAAAATGTGATAGGCAGGCTCTCGAATAAAAAAGATATTGACCTGATGTTGGCAATGGGAACTTGGGCAGGGCAGGATTTAGCCAACAATAACCATTCAGTGCCTGTTATAGTCATGGCATCTGCCAATCCGATACAGGCCAAAATAGTAAAAAGTTTAGAAGATTCAGGATTTGACCATGTTACAGCGAAATGCGATCCTGGCCGGTATCTTCGTCAATTAAAATTATTTCATGATTTAATTAATTTCAAAAACCTTGGTGTCGTTTATGAAGACTCTGAGTCAGGGCGAATTTATGCAAACCTGGCGGATATTAATCAGGTTGCCAAGAAACGAAATTTTAACGTGGTGGAATGCCATGCCACAGAATCAAACGTCAGCGAGAAAAAGGCAAGAGACAATTTGTATAATTGTTGGCGAAGTATCGCGCCTAAAATAGATGCACTCTGGATAACGGTTCACAATGGCGAGCAACCAAAATTCATGCCTGAAATTCTTGAGCCAATATTCAAATACAAAATTCCCTCCTGGACACGGAGAAATTCAGATCAAGTCGCAAGGGGGGTTTTAATGAGTATATCAAGGAAAGATTATGACGATCTAGGGGGCTTTTATGCAAAAACAACAGGTAAAATTTTTAATGGCGCAAAACCACGAAATTTAAAACAAGAATTTAAGGAACCTCTGAAAATCGCCATAAATACAGAAACTGCGCATAAAATAGATTACAAAATACCGCCGGCTGTTTTGAAAATTGCTGATGAAATTTATGATCACATAGAAACCGGATCTTTTAAAGCAGAATAATTTTCATAAATAACCATGAGATCAAAATATATCATTGTCTGCTTAACGTTTTCCTCTCTTTTGGGAATCCTTTTCTGGATACTTGACGGCGTCATTAACTATTACATCTTTCATGACAACTTAAGATTTCTTTTATTGGAGGGGCCGCAATCACTTTTAGATTCCATCATTTTTCAGGTATCTCCCCGTGAATTAATATCAAGATCGACTTTTTTGATTTCTTGTGTGGTTGCCGGGCTGCTCATGGCAATGTTTATTATCCGGGAAAGAGAAGCTGAAGAAAAATTTTCAAAAGCCTTTTTTTCCAGCCCTGCATGGATGGTGATTTCATTGCTGGAAACAGGCCGAATATTGGAGGTCAATGAAGCTTTTTTAAAGGCAACCGGTTACAAAAAACAGGAGGTGGCCAACTTAAAGGACTATGAAATTGGGTTCCGTAAAAATAACGATGACCGCCAGACCTCCGTGGACTGGACTCCGGGTAATGGTGCCGACAAAAATATGGAAGTGGAAATAATTGGGAAGGATAGTAAGCGCATCAATGCGATTTATTCCAAGGAGCTCCTGAGCATTGGCGGACAAAAGTGCCTGCTGTTTACAGCGCTTGATTTAAGAGAGATCAAGCGCCTTCAAGCCAGTCTTCAACAGGCTCAAAAAATGGAATCCATCGGGAATTTGGCCGGTGGGATTGCCCATGATTTTAACAATATCCTAGTTCCGATCATTGGCATGTCAGAGCTTTTGATAGAAGACCTGCCGAACGACAGCTTTGAATATGAAAATGCGTTGGAAATATACAATGCAGGGAAAAGAGCCGCAGAACTTGTAAAACAGATACTGGCCTTCAGCCGAAAGGGTGAAGATCAAATGATGCCGGTAAAATTGCAAACAGTATTAAAAGAGGTGTTGCGCCTGTGCCGGTCTTCTATTCCTGCAAACATAGACATTCAACATGAGATACAGGACGATTGCGGCTCTGTCTGGGCAAACAGCACACAACTCCATCAAGTCTTGATGAACCTCATTACAAATGCATACCATGCCGTTCAGGAAAAAAATGGTTTGATTATTGTTAAACTAAAAGAGGTGACGCTCAAAACGAATGATCGGCATAAATATAGCGTACCTCCCGGTAAATATGTAATGTTGTCCGTTTCAGACAATGGCACAGGTATGACACTGGATCTTAAGAACAAAATATTTGAACCTTATTTTACGACCAAAGAACAGGGTAAAGGTACGGGGTTGGGCTTGGCAGTTGCCTACGGAATTATTAAGGAATGCAATGGTGATATTGAGGTTTTCAGCATCGTGGGAAAAGGAACAACATTTAATATATATTTACCATTGATGGGAAAAACGGTTGATCCTGGGCAAACGGACGGGGTTGACACAGAACCATTGGAAGGTGAGGGGCACATCCTGCTGGTTGATGACGAGGAGCAGATCGTTCATCTAGTAAAAAGAATGCTCGAACGCTTAGGATACACAGTCACATTTCGTCTGAGCAGCATTGATGCTTTGGACGCGTTCAAAAACAACCCAGGCGATTTTGATTTGGTTATTACAGACATGACAATGCCGAATATGACGGGGGATATTTTGGCAAAAAAGCTAAATGAAATCAGACAAGATATTCCTGTAATTATTTGCACAGGGTTCAGTGAAAAAATTAATCAGGAAAAGGCATTGCCCTTGGGCATTAATGGCCTTTTAATGAAACCCATTGCCCGCGCTGAATTGGCAAAAACAGTTCGAAGGGTGTTAGATGAGGCCCAGTCGGGATAATTCTGCGTTTAATTAATAGATTCGTTCCGGCCCAAAAGCCGGACTCTAAACCTGTCCGAGGAAAACAGCCTGCGTCCAAACCCGTCGGGCAATTCGGATGGTCGCCTGGTCAACCATGCGGCCGTCCACAGCCACGGCGCCCCGGGAGCGGTCATCTGCTGCGTCCAGAATTTTCCTGGCCCGTTGGATCTCTTCCGATGCAGGGGTAAACACCTGGTTGACCGTGTCAATCTGGTCAGGGTGGATCACCCATTTCCCGTCACATCCAAGGGCCTTGGCCAAGGCGGTTGATTTTTTCAGGCCATCATCATCCCTAAAGTTCCCAAAGGGGGCATCCAGGGCCATAAGTCCGTTGGCCTTGGCCGCCATAACCATGCGGCTAAGCTGAAAATGCCACCGGTGACCGGGGTAGACCTGCTCTTCGTTTTCTCCGTGACCGGACAAAGAGACCAGCGCGGCCCCGATGCTGGCCTGATAATCGGCAATGCCAAATGACAGAGAAGATAGCCTGGGATCGGCCGAAGCAATCTCGTTAATCCGGGAAAGTCCCTGGGCGGTCTCAATACAAGCCTGGATCCGGATCTGCCTTGTTTGTCCCAATGCTATTTCAATGCCGTCCAGTAAACGGCCGGCAAAATGGATATCCGCCTCATGATTTACCTTGGGCACCACAACAGTTTCAAGACGATCGCCGGCGGCCTCAACGACCTGAATCAAATCTTTATAGGCAAACGGCGTGTCCAGACTGTTGATGCGAAGGGCGACGCACTTTTCATTAAAATCCAAAGCGTGAAGCGAATCAATAACCGTTTTACGAGCCGCTTCTTTTTCATCCGCCGGCACGCTGTCTTCCAAGTCCAGCATAATGACGTCAACGTTGGAAGCCGCAGCTTTGGCATGCATCTTTGTCTTGTTTCCGGGTACGGAAATCATCGTCCGACAGGGCTTATCCATTCTTGTCTTATTTTTCATGCGGTCAATTTAACAGGCAGTATTAGGGTTGTCAAATCCATAACTGTGCGGGGCACAAAAAAGGGGAACCCGTTACGGTTCCCCTATATTTATTTCTGTAACAGCCCTCTGGAAAAGCGTTAAGCTTTTAATCTAGCTGGGCGGTCATATGCCGGTACACTATACCATTTCAGGTACATCCCAGTTGTCGATTTTCATTGTGCCGTTTTTCGCAAGATTCATTTGCATTTTAAAGCACCTGTCAAAAAGCTGGGGCTCATGGCCGACACCTTTTGCAAGCGTAACCTTGGAAGACATCTCAAGGTACTCCTGAATGATGTCCTTATACTCGGGGTGTACACATTTATCGATGATGGTTTGGGCTCTCTCTTTAGGGGCAAGACCGCGAAGATCTGCAAGACCCTGGTCTGTCACCACAACGTCAAGATCGTGTTCTGTGTGGTCAATGTGCGGGGCCTTTGGCACAACACATGTGATCCCTGTCGGATCTGTTTTTGTAGGACGCACAGACGGACAGTGCATCATTTTCAAGAAACCGTTTCTGAGGAAATCACCTGAACCGCCAATACCGTTAATCATTCTAGTGCCGCCCACGAGCGTTGAGTTTGCATGGGCGTAAATATCAAACTCAACAGGTGTATTCATTGAGATACATCCAAGACGGCGGACCGCCTCCGGCGCGTTGGAAACAGAAAGTGGACGAAGAACGATTTTATCCGCATATCTGTCCCGGTTTGCCAGGAAACGGGGGAACCCCTCTTTCTCGGACAGAGAAAGTGAGCATGAAGAGGCCGCATCAAGTTTACCGGAGTCAAACAGGTCAAGCATGGTATCCTGAAGCACTTCGGTGTAAACGGTCAGGTGTTCAAAAGGCCCTTTGGCAAGACCACCCACCACAGCGTTGGCGATGGAGCCGACACCGGACTGGAGCGGAAGCAGATTGTTGGGAAGACGTCCGGCGTTCACTTCAGCAGTAAAAAATTCAATGATGTGGCCGGCGATGGCTTCGGAGGTCTCATCAATGTCTGTAAAGGCGCGGCCTTTATCCGGATATTTTGACTCTACAACAGCAATAACTTTTTCAGGGTCGCATGCAATGGAGGTCGAACCGATACGGCTGTCTGCTTTTGTAATATTGAAAACCTGTCTGTTGGGTGGTGTCCCCGGCATAAAAAGGTCGTGCATGCCTTCAAATGACGGCATACCTGTGTTGACCTCAAGAATGATTTTATCACACACCATAAGAATTTCGGGGATTACACCACAGGAGGCGGTGGGAACAATCCGTCCATCTTCTTTAATGCAGGAAACTTCAATGATGGCAAGATCAAGTTTGCCCGATTCCGTATCTTTGGTATAAAAACCATAGCCAAGATCCTGGGCGAAGAGAGAAAGGTGTTTGTCACCCATTCTGATGCGGCCGCTGTTGATGCCTTTGGCGATGTTTTTGCCTGTCTGGTACGGCCATCTTCTGTCAATCATATCCAGGTCGGCCCATCTGTTTTCTGTTTCCGCACCGACAGATGCGCCGATAAAAAGGTTGAAACGCCATTTGCCCTGAAGGCTGTTGGCTTCGACATAGTCAGCCAGGGCAATGGGTACTGCTTTTGGGTAACCTGCAGGTGTAAAACCTGACCAGCCAAGGTTCATTCCAGGTTTAAAAAACTGGATTGTTTCTTCCGCCTTCATAACTTTTTTCAGAAGGCTCTTACATTCCACTCGTGTCTCAAGTTCAGACATAGTACTCCTCCATTATAGCTATTACAGAAACCACCAAAACGGAGGGGGTTTTAGACCATAATTTTTGGGGTGTCAAGCAAGTAAAAAAATAGATTTTTCTTGACACGAACAGGGATTCTAATTTAGCTGATGCAGGGTTTTTGTTTTTACACCCTGTGTCCACAATCCTTAAAGACCTTAAAAAAAACATAATTATCCCACCCTATGGAGCGTTCCCCATGTATTATCCTTTGAAACTAAAATTTTGGTATGTGGCTTTCCTATTTGTAATCCTTACTTTGGGTGCAGATTCTTTTCATTTAACTTCTGCAGCGGCGTCGACATCAAACCTATTTATTGTTCCCCCCCAGGGAAATGCTGTGGCAGGTCAATCCACCCGTTTTACGTTGTTTATCCAAAACACCGGAACCGAGGATATCATGTCAAAGGATTACGATTCGGTGGCGGTCGCGCTGCAACTGGACGACCAGGAGCACATAGTGGCGGCGATTAGTTTGGAAACCGCCCCTGACGGTATGGTCACTGTTCCGGCCGGTGGGTTCGCCAAACGGACCTATGAATTTAAACTGCCCCAGGACATGGTAGGAACGGTGGGCCTGAGCCTTAAGGATTTCGATGCCCACGCCGTGTTGTTCGCCGCCGGCCCGGCGGTTCAACCACAAGCAGGAGAGAAGGAAAATGCAAGCCAGGGCCAACTGGTTATCGGAGAAAAGCAAGACGAATTCCAACCCTTTTTAAAGAATCTGTCGGCCTACGAACCGGTCTATTTCCTGTTCGGTGTCGACCCGGGGCGGGAAAAGAGCAAATTCCAGGTCAGTTTTAAGTACAAACTGTTCAACGCGCCTTTTGACAGCCGGGGGTTGAATTCCCTGCTGGATGGTTTTCATCTGGCCTACACCCAGACCGCTTACTGGGACCTTAAATCAAATTCCGAGCCCTTTGATGATTCCAGTTATAAGCCGGAATTATTTTATCTGGTTCCCAAAATTGATTTAGAGTTGCCATGGGTTAAAATTTTCGGCATTCAGGGCGGTTTCCAGCATGAGTCCAACGGCAAGGGCGGGGATGACTCCAGATCCACTAACTACATGTATATCAAGCCGATTATGTCGATCTCTCTTTTTGACGAGGCCTATCTGACCGTTGCGCCTAAACTATGGATGTATGTGATGAATGAGGATGAAACAAACCCGGATCTGGCTGATTATCGCGGATATTTTGACTTGCAGATCCAGACAGGTATGCCCATGGGGCTGTGTCTGGATACCCACACAAGGTGGGCTGAAGCAGGTCCCAGCATCCAGGCGGACTTAAGCTATCCATTAACCTCATTTTTCAACAATGGATTGAATCTCTACTTGCATCTGCAGTATTTCAACGGATATGCGGAACGACTGAAAGAATACGACTCAAAAGAGGAAATTTTCCGGATTGGGTTTTCCCTGAGTCGATAGTGAAGATCATTCACATGCTTGAGAGTGCTCAAAATCACATGAAACTTTACCCTTCAGGCAAGTCATGGGGCGCTCATCATGTTGGTTATCCATATTACAGGGTTAAGCTTGATGCCCTGAAACTAAATTCCCCATGACATATGCCGTTTTAAGGTGTAAAATATAAGTGTTTGCAAAAAAAGTATAATTGACAATCCTCCTCCCTTATTGTAATAACCTCCCCCGCATGTTGCTCTATGCTTTTTTTGGATAAGGTTTAAACTGAAAAGCATTTATGTAATATTCTTCGGTGATACCCCGCCTCGGAGCGCTTGGATATCATCCTAAATTTTACTGGGAGATAATGGATGTCGCTTTATGATTTATTAACCGGTCCCATCATGTGGATCACCTTTATACTTTTTGTTGCAGGCATGGTTTTTAAAACCATAACCCTGGTCCGAATGGCTTCAGCCTCCCGGCCGGCAACCGCCTTCATGAATCCCAATGCCCGGTTTACCCGGTCATATAAAGCGTCTCTTCCCGGTCGCTACCCTGTCACCACCCTGATTTCGGTTGTGTTTCACCTGATCCTTGTATTTTTACCCCTGTTCGTAAAAGGCCACAACATTCTTTTAGACATATACTGGGGAATCAGCCTGCCCATGCTGCCTGATTATGTTTCAGATAACCTGACCATGATATGCATAGGGTGCGGTCTGTTTTTTCTTTTACGCCGTCTGCTGACACGACGGGTGCGGGTGATCTCTTTTTTCAGTGACTATTTGATCATTGTCCTGGTTATTCTGCCGTTTTTAACCGGATTTATTGCTTACCATCGTCTTTTACCCTATGGATTCGTAATTAATCTGCATATCATCACTGGGCAGTTGATGCTGGTGGCCATGCCATTTACACGATTGGCTCATATGATTGCATTTTTTGTTGTGCGCCAGACAAAACCTGTGGCAGTGCCGCAACGGTTTGATACAAATAAAGGGGCTGTTTAACTATGGAATCAGTCAAAAAAAATGCCGCTAAAAATGTCTTTACAGCGACCGGGCGGACAGCGCAAAATATTGATCCGAGCGGCATCAAGGCCATGCTCAAACAAAATGCCCCTGAAATCAAGCTGTTTTTCAGCGCCTGCATCCATTGCTCCTATTGCGCTGATACCTGTTTTCTGCAGCGAAACAATCCGGATGACCCAACCTATATGCCTTCCTACAAAGTGATTCATTCCGTTGGCAAACTGTATAAGAAAAAAGGAAAGGTCTCTTTCGAAGAACTTGAAGAAATTCAAGATCTTTTATGGGTCAAGTGTGCACTGTGCACACGGTGTGTCTGTCCAATGCAGCTCAATATTCCCGGGATGATTGCCCTTGGCCGTGACATTTGCCGATCCCAGGGTGCGGGTCCCCGATTTGACGGACCCTTTCCCCCTGTTGAATTATCATCCAACGCGCATGAGGAGGCCAGATGAAAGAGAAAATTGGGTTGAAGGTGCACCGTCCCAACCGGCCTGTGTCACAAAAAATTATTCCGGCAATTCTGGTCGTCTGTTTTGTTCTTGTGGCGATATGCGGTTACGGCAAAAACTATTTTCCAAATACGTTAACATCTAAAGACTCAAATTTGCCTCCCGCTCTGTTTCCCCATGAGGACCATATGGCTTTTTTAGATTGCCTGGACTGCCATCATGATTACAAAAACGGGACCAATGACCTGGATGAAGACGAACTTTATGAAGGCAATCCGGATATTCAGTGTGCCACTTGCCATAATGGTAAAACATCATTTCCGGCACTGCAGGCATTTCATCGGCAGTGTATTCACTGTCATGACACCCAGGGGCAAGGGCCTGTGGTATGCGGGGAATGCCATACCAAATCCTAAGGAGACCTTCAAATAATATAAGGACATGAGTGTTTCAAATGATTAAAGCAACACTAAAACCCATGGAAGAAATTCTGGCCCGGATCAGCGGGTACAAGCGGGTGCTCATCGTCGGATGCGGCGGTTGTGTTTCTGTGTGCCTGGCAGGCGGCCAGCAGGAAGTTGAACTTTTAAACAGTGCCTTGGATGAAGAGATCAAAACCCAGGGTATGGATCATGAAATCAGTGGATGCACGGTGGAACGTCAGTGCAATGCCCAGTTCCTGAACGGCCTGGATCTCTTATATAAGGATTACGATTGCCTGCTCTCCATGGCCTGTGGTGCCGGTGTTCAGCTGCTGGCCGAAAGATACCCCCAGACACCTATATTTCCTGCGGTGAACACCATGTTTATCGGTATTGACAGAGGACCTGGCTGGTATGAAGAGAAATGCCGGGCCTGCGGGGACTGCGTTCTGGGATTCAGCGGCGGCATCTGCCCTGTGACCCGATGTGCCAAAGGACTGTACAACGGGCCCTGCGGCGGAACAGAGAAAGGCGGAAAATGTGAGGTGGATAAAAACGTTCCCTGCGCCTGGTATGAGATCTATCATCGCCTGAAACAGCAGGGCCGACTCCAGGATATGCTTGAAATCAAGCCCCCGGTGCAATGGAAAAATACAGTGCAGCAGACACTGGTGCAGCCTGGATGCACCGGGCCGGAGGTTTAGTCTATTGCCCGACCGAAAACCGTAAATTTTGCCGATTACTTCGTTGGCCGCAAATGTTAATCCTCGAAATACGCCATGTATTCCTCCGGTTAAAATTTTTGCCCGCCTTGTACGCGACAAAATTTCCAGGTTTTGGTTCAGACATTAGTTTAGTTCACAACGGCAACACAATATATTTATAAAGTTGGAAAAAATCATGTGCAATACATTAAAAGAAACACTTAATGCAGGCCGGTTTGCCATTACAGCGGAACTGGGCCCGCCCCAGAGCCCGGATGCTGACCATGTAAGGGAACTGGCCGCCCACTTGAAAGGCATTGTAGACGGCGTAAATATTACGGATAATCCATCCGCCACGGTGAGGATGTCCAGCTTTGCCACGGCCCTGATTGCAGCCCAGGAAGGATTGGAACCCATCTGGCAGATGACCTGTCGGGACCGTAACCGCATTGCCATGCAAAGTGAAATTTTAGGTGCCTGTGCCCTGGGTATCAAAAATTTGCTGTGCCTGTCTGGAGACCACACCACCGCAGGGAACCAGCCGGGGGCCAAGGCTGTTTACGATATCGACTCCATGCAGTTGATCTCTACCGCGGTGCGTATGCGGGACCAACACTGTTTTCTTGATGTTGACAAACCCTTTAAGGGGGATCTGGACCTGTTTGTCGGGGCGGCAGCCAACCCCTTTGTCGAACCCTTGGAATTCAGACCGTTACGCATGATGAAAAAAGCCAAGGCCGGGGCTGATTTTATTCAGACCCAGTGCATTTACGATATGGATCTGTTTAAAAAATGGCTTGCCGGGGTACGGGATTTAGGCGCGGATCAGTCCTGTCATATCCTTGCCGGCGTCATCCCTTTAAAATCCGTTGGTATGGCAAAATTTATGGCAAGCAAGGTGGCCGGCGTGGTGATCCCGGAGGCGGTCATTAAAAGAATATCCGGCGTGCCCAAAGCGGATGCAGCCCAAGAAGGCATTAAAATCTGCTGTGAACAGATCCAGGAATTAAAAGAGATGAAAGGGATTTCAGGCATCCACCTCATGGCCATAGGCTGGGAACACCGGGTTGAAGAAATTCTGGTCCAAGCCGGACTTCGCTGATTCTGCAGCCTTAAAAAAATTCCGGCACGATTTATGTTGGCCCGGGCTTGTTTGGGATTTACAGGCTTGGGCCTATTAATATTTTCGCAACAAACAAACTGATAACGCCGTTTTTCTATATCTGGTTTTCAGTCTCTGATATTTTTAATTTCATAAACCAAATCGTTAGAAGCGTATTCCCTGGCATGCAGCACATAATTATCAGATGCGCTTTTCAGCCTCTGATTGATCTCTTCATGATTCTCGTAAACTTTTTTGACTTTGCCCGGAGAGCCTGTAACAAGTGAATAAGGCGGAATTATTGTCTTTTCCAAAACAACGGCACCGGCAGCAATGACACTGCCCCGGCCAATCACGCTTTTATTCAAAAGAACGGCGCCCATGCCGATCAGACAGTCATCCTCAATGGTCGTGCCGTGAACACAACAGCTATGTCCGATGGTGACGCCGTTTCCGATAATCAAAGGGGTCTGTCTGGCCACATGGCCCATGCAAAGATCCTGAATGTTTGTGCGTTCACCAATTCGAATATGCGCGACATCTCCCCTGATGACAGAGTTAAACCAGACCGAAGAATCCCGGCCGATGTGTACATCACCTATAATTTTTGCATCAGGTGCAATATACACGGATTCGTGAACTTTTGGCGTAACATTTTTGTATGAATAAAGTGCCATAAAATTAACCCTTTATGAGTTTTAGCAAAAACTTGAACGGCCGGCTATAGGGCCGGCCGTTCAAAGGTTTGTTCACACAATGGCTAATATGTAAACTTTTCCCGGAAAAAGGGAACAAGTTCATCTATTTTCATACGCTGCTGTTCCATGGAATCCCGCTCCCGGATTGTAACGGCATTGTCGTCAAGGGATTCATAATCAAAGGTAACGCAATAGGGGGTGCCCGCTTCATCCTGGCGGCGGTAACGCTTGCCGATGGAGCCCTGGACGTCAAAATCCATGTTCAGCCCTAGTTGCTGTACCAGGGTGTCAAAGACAGATTTTGCATTGTCGGCAATCTTTTTGGCCAGGGGCATGACTGCTATTTTCACAGGCGCCAACTGGTTGTGAAGATGCAGCACCACCCGGGTATCGCCCTCTTTAATCTCTTCTTCTTCATAGGCGTCGCACAAAAAGACCAGCGCAGAACGCTGAACCCCAAGGGAAGGTTCAATAACAAAGGGAATATATTTCTCTTTAGCAGCCTCGTCAAAATACTTCAAATCTTTGGAAGAGAACTCCATGTGCTGGCTCAAGTCATAGTTGGTCCGCGAAGCGATGCCGCACAATTCCCCCCAGCCAAACGGATACTGGTATTCAATATCGGCGGTGGCATTGGAGTAATGGGACAATTCCGCATCATCATGATCGCGAAATCTAAGATTGTCCGGGGTTACGCCCAGCCCCAGGTACCAGTCCATGCAGAATTTTTTCCAGAAGTCGTGGAATTCAAGCTCGGTACCGGGTTTACAAAAATATTCAATTTCCATCTGCTCAAACTCACGGGTCCTGAATACAAAATTGCCCGGGGTGATTTCGTTTCTGAATGCCTTTCCGATCTGGGCAATGCCGAATGGAACTTTTTTGCGTGAGGTGGTCTGGACATTTTTAAAATTGACAAAGATACCCTGGGCTGTTTCCGGGCGCAGATAGATCTCCTTTCCTTCGCCTTCAACCACACCCTGCTGGGTTTTAAACATCAAATTGAAGGCTTTGGGCAGGGTCCATTCAAGGCTGCCGCACTGGGGACAGGTGATATTTTTGTCATTAATGAAATCCAGCATATCCTGGGGCGGAGTCTTTTCCCCGGCCCAGTTGGCGGGCTGTTCATCAGACCCGTTTTCGTGCTGCCAGTTTTCCACAAGCTTGTCAGCCCGTTCCCTGGATTTACATTTTTTGCAGTCCATCAGGGGATCGGAAAAACTGCCCACATGTCCTGAGGCTTCCCAGGTGGTCGGATTCATGAGAATGGCGGCATCCAGGCCCACCATATCAATACGCTCGGTGACAAATTTTTTCCACCAGGCCTCTTTCAGATTTTTAAGCAGTTCCACCCCTAAAGGCCCAAAATCCCAGGCATTGGCAAGTCCGCCGTAAATTTCAGATCCCGGATAAACAAAGCCCCTGCGTTTGCAAAGTCCAACGACTTTGTCCATCAATGTTGCTTCTTTTTTTGGTTTAGCCATTTTTTTTACTCCATGTTCCCTAACCGCCCGGATGGTGTCCAGGGTCAGCCCGTTATAATTTATCAATATTATACTTTAATAATAATCCCTTGAAATTTTTACTTTTAAAAAGAGGTTGAATATACATGATTTTTATATTTTGCTGAACTGTTTTTTCAATTTTTTATACCTATTAAAATGGGCCTTCTTACGGACTCAAATTTAAAAACCGTTGAAATATTATTTTTTTCTCATAAAATAGTTATATCTTCTCAATTAAAATGATCTGTGATATTGAAATACCAAATCAAACAAATGCGGAGAAAAAGTATTCATGGATGAAAAAACGCCTAGGAAAGAGCCACCTCCACCGCCTAAAATGAGTCCTTATGTATTTACCCTCCTGTTGTTCGGATTCGGGTTGTGGTGCTTTTGGGACGGATGGTTGAATTCAGACCCGGACATGGCCGAGTATGCGCTTTTCAATCAAGTGTTAAGCGGTGTATTGATTCCCTGGGCCATATGGGATTTTTTCAATGTCAAAAAAAAATATAAGAAAAAATAACTCCGTCGTTTTTCTTTTATCCGTATTCTTCGTTACCACTCAACGTTTCAGGAACAAGTAGATCTACGAAGGTTCGCAATCAAAAAACATGTGACTTGCCTTAACATGTGACTTGCCTTAAATTGCGTCACTGGTCACACAACGCACTATGCGAACAGTGACGCCTTTTGAATCTTAGGCATTGCCCCGCCTTAAATACGAATAAAAATTCGGCGCAATCTGCATAATTTATTTCGGCGCAATACCTTAATAGGAATTCGGCAATTATTTTTGACCCAGAATCATGATTTCGGGTTTGACCCATTCCTCAAATTGCTTGGGCTGAACCAAGTCCAGTTGTGCAGCAGCCTCTTTTAACGTCACACCGTCCTGAAGCGCTTTTTTGGCGATTCGGGCGGCATTGTCATACCCGATGTGTGGTGCCAGTGCCGTGACCAGCATCAAGGAATTCTTCAGGTGGCGTTCAATCACGTCAAAGTTCGGGGTAATCCCGGCCAGGCAATTGGATGTGAAAGAGGAGATGACATCGCCCAGAAGCGTAACAGACTGAAGCAAATTATGGATAATCACCGGTTTAAATACATTGAGTTCAAAATTGCCCTGGCTTGCGGCAAAGCCGATGGCCGCATCATTTCCCATGACCTGGCAGGCAACCATGGTGGCGGCTTCGGCCTGGGTGGGATTTACTTTTCCGGGCATAATGGAGCTGCCCGGTTCATTGGCCGGGATATTGAGTTCTCCGATGCCGCATCTGGGACCGCTGGCAAGCCACCGGATGTCATTGGCGATTTTCATCAGATTGGCCGCCAGCCCTTTGAGTGCGCCACTGGTGAATACGATCTGATCATGCCCTGTGAGGCCGTGAAAGGTGTTTTTTATCTGGCTGAACGGATGGCTGGTTGACCTGGCAAGTTCTTGAGCCACAGCGTTTCCAAACCCCTGGGGGGCATTTAAACCCGTTCCCACCGCAGTTCCGCCGATGGCCAAGGGGTAGAGCGTTTCCAACGCGTGCAGAATTTGCTCCCGGCTGCTTTGGATCATGGCTTCCCATCCGCTGATTTCCTGGCCAAGTGTCAACGGGGTGGCGTCCTGGAGATGGGTGCGCCCAATTTTAATAATCTGAGAAAAATCTTTGGATTTTTCTTCAAGGGAAAGATGCATGCGGTCGACTGCGGGAAGCAGGGTGTCATGGATCTCAAATACGGCGGCAATATGCATGACGGCAGGGAATGTATCGTTGGAACTTTGGGATTTGTTCACATGGTCATTGGGGTGAATGGGCCTGGTATCATCGAGCGCCTTGCCGTCAAGAAGAGATGCCCGGTTGGCGATGACCTCATTTAAGTTCATATTGGTCTGGGTGCCGCTGCCGGTCTGCCAGACATGGAGGGGAAACTGACCGTCGTGATCCCCGTTTAGGATTTCATCGCAGACTTGGATAATAAGATTAGACTTATGGTCATCCAGCAGTTCCATCTGTCTGTTGACAACTGCACAGGCTTTTTTCAGATGTGCGAAGGCATAAATCAGGGCTTTGGGCATCAACTCCCGGCCAATGGTGAAATTCTGCCGGCTGCGTTCGGTCTGGGCGCCCCACAATGCGTCTGCAGGCACCTGGATTGCCCCCATGGTATCATGTTCGGTACGATTGGCCATCTCTTAATTCCTCCTTTTGGCCCTTATTTTTGAAAGGGCAGGTCTGTTGTGTCGGTTCCGGGAATGACAGGATCCCTGACGATCTGTCCGTTGGGATCCGTCAATATAACAGCTTGCCAAAGCAAGATCAAATCTCCGGAGCCGCTGCGATTTCTGACAAGTCTACTATTGTTCCTTAATTAAATGTGTTTTATAAAAGAAGAGGTTACATCCACTCAGAATGAAAAATAAACGTTAATCAAAATGACTCGAAAGGATATTATTCTAATGAAGGAGATTCCATTAATGGATGAGGAACAACAACCGCACGGAGATCTGCTGCTTCGAACACAGACAATGCCGGCAGATACCAACCCCAACGGAGATATTTTTGGCGGATGGGTTTTGTCCCAGATGGATATTGCGGGCAGCATCCTGGCCAAGGAAATTACGTGTGGACGTGTCGTAACCATTGCCGTGGAAGGTATGAAGTTCATCGAACCCATTCAGGTGGGAGATATCTTTTGTTGCTATGGTTACGTGGAAAAAATTGGAACCACGTCAATCACAGTGAAACTTGAAGTGTGGGTCAAACCCATAATTAACTCCTGTGGTATGGGGCGCTATAAAGTGACGGAAGCACGGTTCGTGTATGTTGCCATTGATGATGAGCACAAAAAAAGAATAATTCCCAAAAAAGAAAACAATTGATGAATGATTCTCAGTCACAGGTGATGATGCCCGTAATCATAGCAGCAAAATAATCATTAGGCATAATATCCATAGTACCGGGATTCCGGACAAACAGCCCAAAACGGGCTGATGGTCCTATCCCAGAAATAAATTCACAGCAAATCCTTGACCTTTCTAAAATAAAAGTTAACTTAGCAAGAGATTTAATAAGTCTTGGCTAACTAAAAATAATCCTTCAAGAATTGAAGGTGAGGAGATATTATGACCTTTGAGCAGATTACCCAAAACAGACGTTCCATCAATTTTTTTGACCCCGAAAAAAAGGTTCCCCAGGAATTGATCAAAAAAATGGTGGAACTTGCAGGCACTACACCTTCGAGCTTTAATCTACAGCCCTGGAATCTGATGATTCTCCAGGACAAAGCGCAAAAGGAGAAACTCAAAGCATTGGCTTGGGACCAGCCCAAAATCGTTGAGGCGCCGGTAACCATGATTGTGCTGGCAGATAAGGAAGGATGGAAACAGGGCCATCCCGGATTTGAACGAACCTGGCAGGAGATGGTTAAAACCGGCATGCCCGAGACGCAACGGGATTGGTTCCTAAACGCCACAAGCTCCCTGTACAATTGGAGCCCGGAAGCCAACCTTGCTTTTGCGGCTAAAAACGCGGGTTTTTTTGCCATGAGCCTGATGTATGCCGCTGTAAGTTTAGGCCTTGATTCCCATCCCATGGACGGGTTTGACCATGAAGGCGTTAAAAAAGCATTTAATATCCCTGACAGATACTGGATTCCGGTACTGCTTGCTGTTGGGTACAAAAAACCCGGGCTTGTACTGAATCCTCCCAAATGGCGTAAGACCTATGAAGAGATCGTTGTTGAATTTTAAACCGAAAGGACCCACAATTAAAAAAATTTGAATTATCAACAGCGATTCAAAGCTAAAGTCCGGATCCCCCGGGCAGACATAAAAGGAATCTGCCAACAAAAGGCAGGTTCCTTTTGTAATTGAGAAATCAATAGGTAGTGTAGGTAAACAAGTCCTGAAACTAAACCACAAGATTAGAAAGAACATCTCCGGTGTAAGTTTCAGACCCACCCATCATGATGTTCATAAAATTTGAACTGACATTTTCATAGGTTTGGATAGCAAATGCATTGGCAGAAGAGATTGAAGTTTCGTCCTCTTCATCATCCTCGTCAGGAGCCATTCCGCCTGGAGGCGGCGCACCCATGCCGCCGGCACCCTCAGGGGCAGAGGACAAATAGGCTTCCAGTTCTTCTGAGCTAATGTATTCGTCACCATCACTGTCTGCAGCTGCAAACATTTCTTCAGTGAGAGTGGTTTCCTCAAAGGCCAGTGTTCCGCTACCATCAGCATCCTCTGATTCAAGAATGGACCCGGCATCCATTTCGGCCAACGCCTGGGAAGGATCGAGAGCGCCGGGTCTGGATTCCAGATACGCTTCAAACTCCTCCTGGGTAAGATATCCGTCACCATCCTCATCAGCCGCATTGAACATATCTTCGGGCAACGGGGTATCATTAATGGTAAGCAGGTCATCTTCATCTGTGTCATCTTGGGCTATGAGCGTTTCAGTACTCTGGACGCCTTCATACTCTGACGACACGGATGACGTTGGCTGAAACACCCCCAAATGACTGCTTGTACTGTACAAAATAGACTGCGTTATACTACCGACATTCATTGCAATCTCCTTTTTCTTTGTTGATGTCAATCAAAGGATATAACCTATTCCTTTAATTAAAAATATTTAAACGCCTACCTTAATTTTACATCACCATAAACACCTCCTTTTTGTCTTTTTATGTTTCATGCGTTGAAAGGGAAATTTTTTCCCTTTTATCTACATTCAAACAAAAACAATGCCGCCTACTTACCTGTCGTATTATTGAAAGCAAAAGTCCCACAAGATTATTTCTGATTTACGGCAAGGCATAACGAGAATTTTCAATAATGTGGCATTACTGACTTCGCTGAAAACGATCTTTAAGTTCCGATACCGGATATTGTTGAACTAAAACGCCAATAATATTGTGAGACTTAGCGTAAAAAACCTATCTTCTCAGGTTAAAATCTTAGCTTTAAAATTAATAAACCGGCAATTTTTGCAAGGGGTTCCCGGTAAAACATTCCAGTTGAACCATATCGCTCCACCCTGTGAATTCTATGACCGTCAAAAAATGAAGTTTGATTTTCATAGATTGAAAGCGTAATATTGGGTTAGAAATGGTTTCCGGTGTTGTCTTAAATAGTGCCCGGCCGAAAACCGTAAATTTTGCCGATTACGGCGTTGGTCTGAAATTTTAATCCTCGAAATACGCCTTGTATTCCTCCGGTTAAAATTTCAGCCCGCCTTGTACTCAACAAAATTTCCAGGTTTTCGTTCAGGCACTAAATATTAAACCCAAGACAGTACCGGATTAATTTTTACAGGTAGTGTTCATCCAGAAATTATGGATTTTCATTTCTTAAAAAAACTAAAATGGTTTAAAAATGTCGTTGCTGCACCATAAGGAACCCACCCGGAAAGGAAAAGTTCTGTCCCCGGGCCGGATCTCGATGCTCAGTTATGCCGTGCTGATACTGCTCGGCGCGATATTGCTTTTTTTGCCCGCAGCCACTGAAAAAGGACATCTGGACTTTATTGACGCGCTTTTCACATCTGCTTCCGCCGTATGCGTCACAGGGCTGGTTGTGGTGGACACAGCATCTACGTTTACCTTTTTCGGTAAATTAGTCATCATAATGTTGATCCAGGCCGGTGGTATCGGCATCATGGTTTTATCCACCATGTTTTTGCTCACTCTTGGCAAACGGGTGGGTATGACCGGGCGACAGATGCTCTCTGAGACCTACAGTTACGGTCAGGGAAAAAATATATATTCACTGGTCAAAGAGATACTGATCTTTACATTTGTCATTGAGTTGATCGGGGCGGTATTAATGCTGCCGCCTTTTTTTTCCAGGTTTCCTGTGGATACGGCCATCTGCTATGCGGCCTTCCACTCGGTCAGTGCGTTTTGCAATGCCGGATTCTCTCTGTTTCCGGATAGTTTTACCCAATACGGCGGCAGCTGGCTGATCAATCTTGATATCTGTCTGCTCATTATCACCGGCGGGATCGGATTCATTGTGATGGCCGAAATCCGGCAAAAGTTTTCATTTTCAAAACGCTGCTGGTCGCAATTAAGTCTGCACACACGGTTAACGCTGACTGCCACCTTGGTTCTGCTAACCGGCAGCACGCTGCTGTTTTTTCTCCTGGAGTGGTCCAATACCCTTAAGGATCTTCCCCTGCACACCAAATTTTTGGCCTCTTTTTTCCAGGCCGTGAATACCCGGACAGCCGGGTTCAACACCCTTGATATCGGCAGTCTGGCCAATGAAACACTTTTTATCAGCATTCTTTTAATGTTTGTGGGCACGGCTCCCGGCTCATGCGGCGGCGGAGTCAAGGTCACCACAATATCCAGCCTCGCCATCCTGGGATACTCCAGATTTCGGGGAGAAGAACATCCCCATATTTTTTACCGCAGGGTATCGGATGCCAGTATATCAAAGGCGGTGAGTCTGATGATCATCAGTATGCTGGTGATTGTCATCGGCGTTGTGCTGCTCCAGCAGGTGGAAATCGGTGATGTCTCCCATAATCTGACCCGGGGTTCTTTTCTTGAAATTCTTTATGAAGTGGTCAGTGCCTTTGGTACCGTAGGACTGTCCACCGGTATTACCTCCGGATTTTCAGGGCTTGGCAAACTGATCATTATCTGTATCATGTTCATCGGACGCTTAGGCCCCATGGGTATTGCCATGGCTGTGAGCAAAAAAGGCAAACCAAGTAAATTTTCCTATGCACAGGAAAATATAATGATTGGCTAAGGGAAAACGATATGAAACAATTTCTGATTATCGGCCTGGGGAATTTTGGCTTTTACCTGGCCACTCATTTATATAGCAAAGGGCACGATGTCATGGCCGTAGATAAAAGCCCTGTTCTTGTACAATCCATTAAAGATCATGTTACCCAGGCGGTGATTGCGGATGCAACGGATGCGGGCACCCTTAAAGAGCTGGGTGTCAAAAATGTGGACACAGCCGTGGTGGGTATCGGTTCAGTGCTGGGAGATTCCATCCTTGCGGTACTCAACCTTCAGGAACTGGGTATCGCGCATATTGTGGCCAAAGCCATCAGTGATCCCCATAAAAAAGTTTTAGAAAAGCTCGGCGTTGAAGATATTATCTTTCCGGAAAAAGACACGGCTCTTTCCATGGCAAAAAAACTGGACAATCCCAGCCTTATCGATTATCTGCCCTTTATGGAAGGATATGGCATCATCGAGCTTGTTGTGCCTGAAAAATTTGTGGGAAAAAGCCTCAAACAGATTAATTTAACCAATAAATATGGTGTTCAGGTCATTGCGATAAAAGGCCAGGGTCCAGATCATACACGGTTCTCTCCCAAGGCCGATCACATTCTGAACCAGGAAGATCTCCTTATTCTGCTCGGACCGGAGAAGGGATTGGATACTTTGAAAACCGCCACCCAAAAATGAGGGGATTGGCCGAATGGTTACCCCAACGTTGCGAGTGCCTGTGAATTTTAGCGTCAACGTGTCAAGCTTGCCGCTGTAGTCGTCTACCGCATACATTCGTAGGCTTTTTCTGGAGACCAGGCTTTGGCGCTTATGCTGCTTACCTTTTATGGCATGAACCCGGCAAAGACGCCTGATCCGGATTGCCGGGGTCCCAAAATCTCCACTCGCAAGAACGATGAAAGCAGTATGTATTGAAAAAAATTTATGATATAAATGTAATTTAATCATCCTGATATATAGTTCAGGGAAATAGACGTCTTAGAGGCTCGAAAAAAAATAAATCTTCCATTTTATATGCCTTTTTGTCCATATTCTTTGTTGCGACATAGGGTATTGCGGGTCTCTTAAGCTCCAAAATATTTGCACCTCATTAGTAAAAGGAGATTTTATGGATCAAGACAAATTTGGTAGTAAAGATCAACTAAAATTGTCCAGTGCAACGGCGCAGTTCTATAGACTTGAGACCTTGGAAAAACAAGGAATCGGAAACATCTCAAGCCTGCCGTTTTCAATTAAAATATTATTGGAGCAGACCCTGCGCAACCTGGACTACTTCCAAGTCAATGAAGAAGATATCGTTGCATTGGCAAATTGGCAGCCCAAACAAAAATCAGACAAAGAGATTCCGTTTAAGCCGGCCCGGGTCATTTTGCAGGACTTGACAGGGGTCCCCGCTCTGGTGGATTTGGCTGCCCTGCGGACATCCATGAGCCAATTGGGGGGCAATCCTGGGGTTATCAACCCCAAAATACCGGTGGACCTGATTATTGACCACTCTATTCAGGTGGATTCGTTCGGCAAAGCAGACTCCCTGCAGCTCAATATGGAGAAGGAATTTGAACGCAACCGGGAAAGATACGAATTTTTGAAATGGGGACAAAAAAACTTCCAGAATATGAGGATATTTCCTCCCGGCGTGGGCATTGTTCATCAGGTGAACCTGGAGTCTTTAGCCAATGTCGTGCAAATGAGAGATAATGTCTGTTTTTCCGACACCGTGGTCGGCACCGATTCCCATACGCCCATGGTGAACGGCTTAGGTGTATTGGGCTGGGGCGTTGGCGGCATTGAAGCCGAATCCGTCATGCTGGGCCAGCCCATTTATATGCAGATCCCTCAGGTTGTGGGATTCAAGCTGACCGGCAAAATGGGCCCCGGCACCACGGCCACGGACTTGGTTTTCAGGATCGTTCAAATCCTAAGGGAAGTGGGTGTGGTGGAAAAGTTTGTTGAATTCTATGGCGACGGCCTTTCAGGGCTCAGCCTTGCCGACAGAGCCACCATCTCCAACATGGCGCCCGAGTATGGGGCAACCATGGGCTTTTTCCCCACGGATGCCGAGACCTTGGAATATCTGAAAGAGACCGGCAGAAGTCCTGACATCATTGAACGGGTTGAGCGTTACTGCAAGGAGCAAGGTCTTTTTAGAACCGACGGCATGTCCGCCCCGCAGTTTTCAGAGGAAATTGAGCTGGATCTTTCAACCATCGAACCGTCCCTGGCAGGCCCCAAACGCCCCATGGACCGTATCGGATTGTCGAGTATGAAGTCAACTTGGGCAAAAACCTTGACAGCACCTGTTGGCCCCCAAGGATATGAATTAAAAGAGAATGAGCTGACGGCCCAGGCAGAGATTACCCCGTCTGACTCAGGAACGCCCTTTACCCTGGCACACGGCTCAGTTGTGCTGGCAGCCATCACCTCCTGCACCAACACCAGCAATCCGTCCGTCATGATTGCAGCCGGTTTACTGGCCCAAAAAGCCGTGGAAAAGGGGCTTAAAGCCAAACCATGGGTCAAAACATCCCTGGCACCGGGCTCAAGGGTTGTCACGGATTACCTGGAAAAATCAAAACTTGACGGATTTTTAGAACAACTTGGCTTTTTTACGGTTGGGTATGGCTGTACAAGCTGTATCGGCAATTCCGGTCCCCTGTCGGAACCGATCACCAAAGCCATAACAGACAACGATCTGGTGGTTGCATCGGTGCTCTCGGGCAACCGGAATTTTGAAGGCAGAGTTAATCCGCTCACAAAAGCCAATTATCTGGCAAGCCCGCCCCTGGTTGTGGCCTATGCCATCGCTGGAACGGTCAATACCAATCTTGCGGAAGATCCCTTGGGGACAGATCCGGCCGGCAACCCGGTCTACCTGAAAGATATCTGGCCGGATACAGACGAAATTGCAAAAGTTATCTCAATGATCACCCCGGACATGTATCTGCAGCGGTACAGCAATTTTGAAACCCTGTCTCCGCTCTGGAACGAAATCCCCACCAAGGGCGATGAGGTGTATGAATGGGATGAATCCTCAACCTATATCAGAAATCCGCCCTTTTTCGTGAACATGAGCAAGGAGCTGAAGCCTGACAGTGATATTGTTGACGCCACGGTCCTGGTGAAGGTTGGGGACTCGGTCACCACCGACCATATTTCACCGGCCGGGGCCATCGCACAAAACACGCCGGCAGCAAAGTATCTGCTTGATCACAAAATTGCCCTTGCTGATTTTAATTCATATGGTTCCAGAAGGGGAAATGACCAGGTGATGGTCCGGGGAACCTTTGCCAACATCCGATTGAGAAACCAGCTTGCACCCGGAACTGAAGGCGGTATTACCACCTATCTTCCCACCGGGGAACAGATGTCTATTTTTGACGCGTCCGGAAAATATAAAGAGGCCGGCACGCCGTTGATTGTTTTGGCCGGCAAGGAATACGGCACAGGATCTTCACGGGACTGGGCGGCCAAGGGGACGTATCTGTTGGGCGTAAAAGCGGTTATTGCCACTAGTTACGAAAGGATCCACAGGTCCAACCTGCTGGGTATGGGGGTGTTACCCCTACAGTTTAAAGACGGCAGTTCGCCCGAGTCTTTGAACCTGACCGGCAAAGAATCCTATTCCATTTTGGGACTCAGTGACGGCATTAAACCCGGCATGGAATTGACACTCAAAGCGGATGATCAGGAAATTCCGGTGCTGCTTAGATTGGACACCCCTGTGGAAATTGAATACTATCGAAACGGCGGGATTCTGCATACCGTATTAAGAAACTTCATGAAAGAGGTCGATTAATTTTAAAAGGGGAGTGGACACCATCCACTCCCCTTTGCTTTTTATTCAGTAAGCATCTGCTCACATAATCTTTTCCGTCATTTTGATGTTCAGATCGGAAAGGCCTTCTAATACAGGTTCGTAGATCTCTTTTTTGGTGGGGATCTGGACACCTGTCAGGTCAATTTTACCTTCGGCCATGAGCTTGATCCCAATGCCCAGGGGCAGGCTCACGGTCCTTGCCATTGACGAATCCCCATTGGGAATGCCGTAGTCAATCAAGGTGGAGGTGATCGTAGATTGAGTTTCATCCGCATTTTCCACAATAAAGGTGTGGCGCAGCAAAAGCATATCCTTTTCGCCGGGCTTATACGGCAGTTTTTCCATCAATTTTTCACTGAGAACATCCAGGCGGTTGTTCATTGGAGGAATTTTTTCATTTGAGAACAATCCCAGCCATTCCAGATTCCGGATCACAAAATGATCTTTCTCCAACCCGGCTTTTTCGGCAATGGCTGTAACCACATCACCGCTTGCGACCACCCCTGCAATATCGGCCATCATTTGCTTGTAGGAGATATTGGACAGCGACGGTCTTGGGGTATCATCCACCAGGCCTAAGTCTACAATTTTTTTAAGGGTATCGCACCAGCCGATGTTCCGGTAGGTCCCTCGCATAATGGTAAGAGCATCCTTTAATCCATAAATATCTTTGTAGGGCAGAGAATTCCGGTTTGGATAGACTTCGAATTTTCCTAAGCCTTCCACGGTTTCCACACGATAGTTAAGAAACAGATCCTCTCCCTTGATGTCGATGACTTTATCATTTTTGAGGAAGCGGGCGGCATTTCTGGAGGCCAGGACCACCCCTTTGGGGCTCCATGAAAATTTGTAGCCAAAGGGATTATCATTATCTTCGGGTGCCGGCAGGCCGCCGCAGATGGAATAAAAATGACGGATTTTGCCCCCCTGGTCGTGCACCTTGTCAATGACCTGCATGGCGGACATATGGTCAATGCCGGGGTCTACGCCGATTTCATTCAAGAAAAGCAGATTTTTGGCTTTGACATCCGCATCCAGCGCTTTCATCTCCTCACTCACATAAGAGGTGGTGGCCATGAATTTATCAAATTTCAGGCAGGTTTTGGCCACAGTGAGGTGTAGTGTCCAGGGCAAAAGACTGACAATAATATCATGTTGTTTTACCAGGGCATCCAGAGCGCCCTGGTCTTCTACTATAAGCTGACATGCAGTCCCGTTCTCAAACCCCTGGACGATTTTTTCCGCCTTTTCAAGGGTTCTTGATGCCACGGTAACCTTAAAATTATTTTCCAGCAAAAAGACCACTCCGGGTCTGCTAACCAGGCCTGCGCCCAGTATCAATATGTTTTTCATGGGTGTTTCCTTAAATAATGTCTGAACAAAAACACTGTGTTTAAACGAAAAGTTGCCCAGATGCAAGCAGATGGGAGACTTTTCGTTTCAACACTAAATAAACGCTTTCATATATTCGTAATCCGGGGTGAATTGCCCCTTATGAAGGATCAATGCCTTTTTGATGGCATAGGGCAATGCCAGGGCATCAAAAGAGGTGTCAAAATCGGCATTTACGATATCCGGGGCAAATCCTTTTAAAACTTGGGAAAAGAAGATGGAGGACTCCTTTGAAAACTCACAGGGCAAGTTGTCAATGGCCATGACCGTAATCCCGTCCGTTGTGATGCCCGCTTCAAAGGTATCGGTTCCTGGCAGATACGTAAAGCACGCGTTATCCGGCATGGTGGCATCTTTTGTAATTTCAATGGACCCTTCTATGTCACAGCTGATATCCCCGATGACTGAAAGCTTGGAGGGCTTGTCCCCACCCTCCTGAAGCCCTTTTGCGGTCACGATTCTGGGATAATCTTCGGTCCAGTATATGCAGTTAACCAGGATATCCATATGGGGCAGAAAACCGTCCATGACGGACCGGTATTTTTCAGGATGGTCATAGTACTCCTGGAGGCTGAACTCGCCGTCAATTGGCGTTACCATGTCAGCTTCCTTGAAAACCACTTTATAGATATGGTGACGGTCGGGACAGGCCGCGTCTCGAATCTGAGAAATCTGATCCGGCGAGATCTCTTTTATCGGAAGAATATCCAGAATCTGCTGGGCTCCCTGGGAAACATTCCCGTATCCGGCAAAGCCAACCACAAGCGGGGCGATCTGTTCAGGCAATCCCTGGCTTGCAATTTTTTCTCCAATGGTTTTAACATGGGCTTTGGCCTCATCCAGAGAAGCATACGCATAGGCCTGTTTCAGCTCATCCAGAGGAGAGGCAATTCCCTTTAAGGACAACTTTTGGGCAAATGCGAACAGGGTCTCGATCATACCGGCATAGCCGGCATGGGCACCGAAAAAGATCAATCTTTGATTCTTTTCATTGGCGATACGTTCGTAGTCAATAAGGTTGCATTTAAGATCGACCAGCTTTTGAAGCAGACCCATGTTATATGGCTGTCCCTTGATTGTATGGGAAAAAAAGATATAGGTTTTCCCCTGTGCCAGCAGATCCACCGGAATCTCTTTGACGGCAAAAACAGTATCGACCTGGCTTAAGTCTTCCTGGATAATAGCCTTGTTTTTTTCAAATTCATCATCCTTGTAAATCCTGAGATCTGAGGGTTGGACCACAGCCTCAATGCCGAACCGATCTTTTAGCTCTTTTACATCTTCAGGAATAAGGGGAACCCGTCTTTCCCATTTATTCTTGTCTTCTCTTCGAATACCGAGGTATTTTTTCATATGTTCTCTTTCTGCACAGATCCTATATTCATTATTACTTTATATTTTCCATCAGTTAAATGACTATAGCTCTATAACAGATATAGGTATTTCATTCAATATATTAATGGTATACCAGTGAAAGACATATTGTATTGACGCTACCAGCAGGCCTATTTCAGTTAAACGTGAGCCTTAGGGCTTTTTTTCATCATGGCCGGCATCTGCAATGTTTGGTCGGGTATCTTTATGCTGATCTGGGGATGACGCTCTCTTTTTTTGTTCGCGCATTTGCATCATGATACGCTGCATTCTGGCCGCGTCTGCCTGGCGAATCGATTGGGCGTTCCGGTGTTGGGCGACAAAGGAAAGATACTGGTCTGCCGGGATCCGGGTCTGCCAGTGGCCGGTGAGCATGGCAGCGCCAATGCCGAGACTGAAAATTACCAGAAAAATGACTGCCATAATTTCAGGGCCCAGCGTTGCTTTACCCGAAACGTATGAAAAAGAGAGCGCTCCTTTTTCCGGACAATGAGACACGCAGTTCAGGCAGGCCAGGCACTCTGGTGAGCGAACGGTTGTTTGATGGCTGACCCCAATTAAACCGGGGCAGTATCGGTCACATTTTTTGCACCCGATACAACGGTCCGGATTTCGATGCACCCGCGCCGGACTGAACAACCCGATGACGCCTAAAAGGGCACCATATGGACAAAGATACCGGCACCAAAACCGTCGAAAAAAAAGCGACAGCACAACCAGCACCACGATCACAGCCAGGGCCACCGGTGTGATGTGTGTAAAGAACCAGAGCATTTTTAAATCGGCAAACCGGTTGGCACTGCTGTTCAAAAAACCGTCAACCCCGGCTTGAGGCATCACGAAAAAAATTTGAAATATGAAAAATGCTGCCAGGATATATTTGATAGCCCCAAGTATCAGGTCCAGCCATCGGGGAATGACCAGGGGAGACCGAAACATTTTTGCGTTGAGCCGATCAAGATAGTCGCTGATGAGTCCCACCGGACAGACCCAGGCGCAAAAGCCCCGCCGAACCAGCAGAGCAGAGCCACAAATAATTAAAAAAAGAACAAGACCTGCCGGATGAATTGCCGGGATGGTGTGTGCCGCCATAAAATGCCGCAAACTGAGCAGTGCACTGATAGGCAAAAAAGCATCCACGCTGTCAGGCCGATGGAATCCCGGCATAACGCCTTTTTCAAGGCTTGCCGCAAACAGGTAAAACCGAATACCGCTAAATACTACAATACCCAGAAACAGGTGTTGCACCCATTGTCTGGGCGACCATTTCTGTTTCATATAAAACGCCCTTTGAATCATTGGTGGGGGGGATTTCGGTCAATGCATATTACTGCAAAATGGACATGACCTGGCCATCCCATTATTTCTAAAGGACGCCAATATAACACTGCATATTTTTTAGACAAATTACCGTTTGGTTATGATTTTGAGCGCGCTCTTAGTTGACATAAAAAATCTGGTATTTTATGTCATATTTTTTCAGCCATTTAATGGGGATCGAAGAATCCTGCCCATGGGAAAGATTGGCGCCATCGTTATCCCAACCGGGCGCTGCGCCCATGATGGGAGTGGTGAAAAAAATTTAATTTAGAACAGGTGCAGAGCCATGGCCATGGAGCCCAGAAGCGAGTGAGAAAGCGCAACGCCCCAGATATTCGGCTTTTTAATGAATATGACTCCCCAGACCAATCCGCTGATCAGCGCAATAAAGAGCAGGGGCGGATGGTTGTAAATAATATGGAGAAAACAAAAGGACAAGGTGGATATGCACAGAAAAAAGCGGTTTCCCAGGCCCGGTATCCGCTTAACTTCCGAAAATAAAATCCCCCTGAAGAGTAGCTCCTGGACAGGTCCCAGAAAGAAAAAATAAAACAGGTAAAATAGATATATCTGGGGAAAATGATTCTGGGAAGGTTGCCTAAAAGACCCGGCTTTGTGCATTAAAACAAGCCCGATGCCGCCGGCAACACAGAAAAATAAATTCCATACCAGGGAACTTTTTAGATTATCGGTTCGAAAACCCAGCTCCACAAGGCTATACTGCCGAGAGAAACAAAACCAGACAAGTGCCGCCAAAGCGCAGAAACAGGCCAAGAACCGGTACTCAAAGGAGATAAGTTTCAGCCAAATAAGAATAACCGGCGCATGACAAAGAAAGAGCAGCAAAAAAAGTGAGCGGTAATGAACTGTAGCCTGTCCATGAATATTGTTTTTGTGTTCTGTCTTCGCAACGGAAAAAACATCCAATGTCCCCTGTTTTGAGTTCATTAATGAGCCTTATATCTTGTGTATCCTATGGAAATAAATAGAAACAATTTCGGATACTAACACAATCTTAACAAAAACAAAACGATTCTTCTTGACACCCTGGTTCCCTTTATAATACAGGAGCACCTAACCCATGCCCAGAAGGGCATACGCAAAAACAACAGTTTATAGGAAGGTCTGTGTAACCAACACGGATTTTATAATATTCGTTGTGGAGTGAGCCTGGCAGCTAATATGTTAGGCCAGCCCATGGCGGCTATACAAAATAGATACCGACGGCCACGAAGGCTTCGCAAAAAAATTTTTTTTGCAAATTCTTTGTGGCCGTTTTTATTTGGGTATTGATCATGAATTTTGGAAATATAAAAATACGGAATCTTCTGTTTGACTCCGGGGCATTGATCTTTGCTTTGGCCGCCACAGGGCTGTACTGCATCCAGACCGGCACCTGCCATGTGCCGTTTCCCATGGTGATCAAAACCATTTCATCCCACCTGATCCACTGGCCTGACCAGGCCACCATACCAGCCCTGGACCACACCATCATCTGGGATATCCGACTTCCCCGAACCCTTTTGGCCATGGCCGTGGGCGTGAGTCTCTCTGTTTCCGGCGTGGTGTTCCAGGGCTGTTTCAGGAACCCGCTGGTGGAACCCTATGTACTGGGCGCCTCGTCGGGTGCGGCCTTTGGCGCAGCCCTGGGTATTGTTTTTCCGGCATTTTTCCTCTCGGTTCAGATCATGGCCTTTGTGTTTTCAGCCCTGGCCGTGGCCATGGCCTATACCATGGCCCGGACCGGGCCGGACACCCCGGTGGTCACCCTGGTCCTTTCAGGCATTATTACCGGCTCGGTGTTTGCCGCCCTGGTGGGCCTGCTCAAATACCTGGCCCAGGATACGGCCCTTCGGGAAATTGTATTCTGGCTTATGGGCGGATTCTACTATGCCGGATGGCAGGAGGTCCGGATATTGTTTGCGGTGACAGCCGTGGGGCTTGGCATCATCTGGTCTTCCGGATGGCAGCTCAATATCCTGTCCATGGGCGAAGAGGAGGCCAAAAGCCTTGGCATTAACCCGGGCCGGACCCAGTTTATCCTCATCAGCCTTGCTACCCTGATGACGGCTGCCGCGGTTTCGGCCACAGGCATCATTGCCTGGGTGGGCCTGATGATTCCCCATGCGGCCAGACTTGTGACCGGACCGGACCATCGCCGGGTGGTGCCGGTATCCGCCATCCTGGGCGCCATTTACCTTATTATCTGCGACACCCTGGCGCGGACATTGACAACGGCTGAAATTCCCATCGGCATCATCACCTCCCTGGTAGGCGCCCCTTATTTATTTTTTCTGGTCAGAACCCGTGGCGGACAGATTTTTGGAAGATAATATGCTACAAGTCAATGATCTTTCATTCTCATACGGCAGACACCGTGTACTCAAAGATATCAGTTTCCAAATCAAAACCGGGGAATTATGCGCCCTGTTCGGCCCCAATGGTACGGGCAAAACCACCTTGTTCAAGTGCTGCCTGAAATTTCTGAACCCGGACAGCGGAACGGTCCGGATCAACGGCAAAGATGTCCGCACCTTGCCCCCCAAACAGATGGCCCGTCTGGTGGCCTATGTGCCCCAGGCCCATCATTGTGCCTTCCACTTTACGGCCGGCCAGATCGTCCTCATGGGCCGGACCCCGCATTTGAACCGCTTTTTTACCCCAGGCGCCAAGGACCGCAAGCTGGCAGACCATGCCATGGAGGTCCTGGACATCAACCACCTTGCAGACACGGCGTTTAACCGGCTTTCCGGGGGGCAGCAGCAGATGGTGCTGATTGCCAGGGCCATTGCCCAGCAAACCGGGCTGATCTTTCTGGATGAACCGGCTGCCGCCCTGGATTTTAAAAACCAGATTCGCCTGTGGCAGACACTTCAACACATCGCTGAACAGGGAACAGCCATTCTGGCCTGCACCCACGATCCCAACCATGTCTCCTGGTTTTGCCACTCCACGATGGTTCTGGACAGGTCGCAACTTCTTGCCAAGGGTGCCCCCGGCCAGGTCATGACCCAGGCGATGATGGACCGTATCTATGGAGACACCTGTCAGGTGAAAGATTTAAACGGACTTAAAATTATGGTTCCCGGAACAGTGGACTCACAAACGACCAATGTTGTTGCATTCCCCGGGACCCGGAAAGGAACACATCACAAATGAACTATATGGAAATTGACTGGAACAAAGTATGGGCCGAGGAAACCGAACTGTGGAATAAATCTGCAGGCAAACCGTGCCAGGGGTTCTGGGAGGATAAAAAATCCGCTGAAGTCTTTGAATCCATGGATTCAGCCGTCTCCTTTTATGCCAGGCGCTTCCGGATCTTGTCACCGGAACACCGGCCCATCGTGGAAGCGTATTTAGAGGAACACTGCAAAAAGGACGACCGGGGATTAGTCGATGAATTCAGTCATATGATCATGGAATTGTCCTGGCGGCCCGGTGATTTCGGCTGTTCCTACACCCAGGGAGAGAAGAGATGAACTTTTCCGTCAAACAAATTTTAACAAAGATAGCGGATATTTTTCCTTATTTAACTACGGTTTTGGTCATGGTGTCGTTAGCATGGATCACCCCATCATGGGCCGGGAAAAAAGAGACGTTCACCATCACCGATTTTGAAGGCAGGCAGGTAGAGATCCCAACACAGATCAACCGGGTGGTCACTATCAGCGACGGCATGATTGCAGGCATCATGACCTGCCTGGGTCAGGCAGAAAAAATTGTAGGCATCGGCTCATCCTGTCTGCCCAAAATCTGGGAATACGATATACCTTCCGGCACCGGCGGCGCCCATGAATACAGGGAGGGCATGAACCCGGTATTTTTTTTAAATCCATTTTTAGCGGATCTGCCCCTGGTCAGCAAGTTTGGTTCAGGCATCAATTTTGAGAGCATTGCCAAACTAACTCCGGACCTGGTCATCGTACGCACAGGGTCCTGTTCCCTATGCGCGTCAAAGGATATTCTTGCCAAAAACATCCGGCTTCTGGCATCCCTGGGTACGCCCCTGGTGGTGCTGCATGGCCCCAACACTTTTGACCGGCCGGACATCAGCACGCTAAGTCGGGAAATCGAACTGTTGGGCGCAATTTTTCAAAAACAGGCCCGGGCAAAAGAGGTAGCGGACTTTCTTCTGGCATCGGTCAACGATATCAAAGCCCGGACAGCAGATATCCCGCCTGACAAACAAAAACGGGTGCTGATGCTTGGGCTTTCCCCCACGGCCCGGGAAAACGGCGGTGCCGGACACGTCAAGGGAGAAAAAACCATCCAGACCTATCTTCTCAACGAATTTGCCCATGCCCAAAACGCATATTCCGGCACCGGGGCCTGGAATATTCTTAATGCCGAACAGCTCATTGCCCTGGACCCGGACCTTATTACACTGGTCACAGCCTGGGGGTATCATCCGCCCGAGGAATTGTATGACGCCCCATACTATAAAAATCTGCGTCACATGCGGGCTGTAAAAAACAAAGCTGTGACCGCGCTTCCCTGGACCCCCTGCAATTGTGAAAAACGCCTGGAATATCCCATTGACGTCATGGTCATGGCCAGGGCCGCATATCCGGAACGTTTCATGGACATTGATTTTTGCCACTGGCTTCACCAATTTTACATGACGGTTTACGGCGTAAACCGGGATACAGCCACCCGGCTTGTATCCTGTCAATGGATGGACTGGGCCTGTAAAGGAGATAATAAATGAATTCATTGTATGAACAGCGAAAAGAATTTTTTAACCAACGCGCCGCTGACTGGCTGGACAATCACTACAAAAACCCGGACACGGACCGGCATGACCGCTATGCAGAGCGGATACGGTCCATCGTCTCCTTTCTTGCCCTTGATCCGAACAGCCGGGTTCTGGACACAGGTTGCGGCTCCGGAGTACTGGTACCTTATCTTCTTGGGTTCCTTTCTTCCCGGGGCCGGTTGATAGAGATGGATTTTTCAGACCAGATGATCAAAGCAAACCAAGAACTGCACACAGACGAACGAATCAGTTTTATCTGCTGTGATGCTGCGCAAATGGAATTTGAGGCACAAAGCCTGGATGCCGTGATCTGCTTTGCCGCCTTTCCGCATTTCACTGCTCCGGAACAGGTGCTTCAACGGATGTCAAAAAGTCTGAAACCCAAAGGACGTCTGGTGATTGCCCACCTGATGTCCTCATCCCAACTGGCCGAACACCATCACTCCCATACACCGGTCAGCCGGGACCGGCTGCCGGAAAAAGAGACCATGTTACAATGGATCACCGGCTGCGGCCTGAACATAGAAACCTTTAAAGACGAACCCGGCCTTTACCTGCTGACAGCAGTAAAACCTTAAACACTCGATGATCGAGTGAGCAGCTATTTCAAAAGGAGAGAGAAAATCATGACCCATCGTTATTCCAGTTGTTTTCTGATTTGTACCCTGCTGGTCTTTCTGACCGTACCGCCCCTATCCCTGGCGGGCGAGGCCGATGATGGCGCTACAAGCGCCACAATCCTTGAAGATATTACCATTACAGACCGGCCCATCATCCAGGGAAACCAGACCGACATTTACGGCAGCACAAAAACAGTGATTACCCAGGAGCAGATCAATGACCTCAATGCCCAGGATCTTGAAACCGCCCTTAAAATGACACCGGGCGTCAGCATGTCCAGATACAACCCCATCGGCTCATTCGGCGGGGCTGACGGGGGCGGAGTCTTCATCCGGGGCATGGGGTCAAGCCGTCCGGGCGCTGAAATCAAAACCGTGGTGGACGGGGTGCCCATGTTCATGAGTGTATGGAACCATCCGTTACTGGACTTGATGTCCATTGACTCTTCCCAGGCCATTGAGGTGTATAAAAGCCCCCAGCCCCAGTATTTCGGCAATGCCGTGGGAATGATCAACATTGTGCCCAAGCGGATCACCGAACCGGGGTTCTACACCTGTGCCGAAGCCGCGGTGGGCAGCTATGGCACCCACATTGCCAAAACCGAACACGGGGGTAATATCAACGGATGGGACTATTATCTTGGCGGGGGCCTGCGGGAATCCAACGGCCACCGGGACCATGCCGAGGGTGAACTGAAAAATATCTATGGCCGTATCGGACGGCAATTGTCCGACCACTGGGACTTGAGCATTTTCGCCATGGCCAATGACAACTGGGCCAATGATCCGGGGGTTGAAGGTGCTGATCCTTCCGAGCGCCTGGGCCGCTATGAAACCCGGGTCTGGATGGGGACCGCCACCCTGTCCCATGAATACGAAAACGCCAAAGGAGAAATCAAATTATACCGCAGTGCCGGAGAAGGCGACTGGCTGGATCAGCCCACGAACACCGCCGGTGTCACCGAAGACCTGTTCAATGATTTTCTTTTCTACGGGGCCCGGGTCAAGGAGACCCTGGCATTGGGCAACGGCATGTCGCTTCTGGCCGGTGCGGACTGGGATTATACCGAAGGGGATTATACCCAGGAGTACAGTGACGGCACCTCAGATGTATGGGACGGGGAAAATTTTGACATCCTTTCCCCCTATGCGGCGTTCAGCTGGCAGATCGGGGTGGGTAACGGGATTACCATCACCCCGTCGTTTGGTGCCAGATTCTATTCCCACAGCCAGTACTCGGATGAGCTGGCTCCCCATGCCGGGTTGACCGCATCTTTCGGGCGGTTTGAAGCCCACATGGGATATTCCCGTGGCGTGGTGTATCCCGGACTTGAGGTCGCCGTAATGAGTCAGGATGTCCTGCCTGCGCTTGGAGATTCCTGGAAAGACCTGGAACCGGAAATCGTAGACCACTATGAAATAGGGTTCTCCGTATCTCCCACCCGGCAGACCCTTTTGGACCTGATCCTGTTTTATGAAGACGGCAATGACCGCTACGTGATAGTTCCTTTTGCCAACGGCGTTATGCCCCATTACGACAATGTGGAAGAATTTACCATCAAAGGCCTTGAAGCCACAGCCACCTGGCAACCGGATTCCAATTTTTCTATATTTGCCGGTGTTACTCTTCTTGACACGGATCCCGGAGACTTACCCTATGCACCGGAGGTCTCCTTCAGCACAGGGTTTACCTTACGATTTCTTGAACGATTTAAATTCAACCTCAATGCCTCCTATATCTCATCCATGCATGTCAGCTCCCAGGTGAGAAAAAAAGATGATGAAAACAACACCACAGTAGACGATTTTTTTATTGTGGACGCAAAAATTACCTATGACCTGGATCTGAAAGGCGCAGACTATAAAATCAAACTGTTCCTGGCCGGTGAGAATCTGACCGACCAAAATTACGAATACCAGTCCGGCTATCCCATGCCGGGCATTAATTGCATGGCAGGTATCCGGTTCGAGATGTAATTCTGACTCACTGCAGGATATTTCATTAAGCTTCAGGCACACATTTTTTAAAAGGGTGTGCCTGTTTTATTTTTCAAAGGCCGGCACCCGGCAAAATTTGTTTCTTTACCGGAAACCTGTCTGCTCCTGCGGCTTGATAAACAAACGCAAGAGGCCGTGGGCCATGGCCATCAACAGCAGAGCCCAGCGGGAGACGTGCTGCTGGCCGTTAAGGTTGTCTTCCTTTCATCCTTTTTTTCCACGGGGCGCGATTTTTGACGATTGGTTGCTTATGAAGGCCATTGTTCTGTATGTCCTGTAAAGGTAATGACAAATAGGATATCATCAATTGATTCACTCTTGAATAATTCTCTTATCTCCTGCTTGTCTTCCAGTCCCAGGGTCCATTCACCAAAGGGTTGTTTGTCCTTCATTTTGCTCAAGCCCCCCGCGCTTCTAATAATGCCATTTGACGATGTAGCAGAGCTTTCAATAGCACTGGTGCTCCCTGTCTCGACAAATTTTATATGCTTAAAGGTTATTTCATTGTTGACTCCAGGCTTGCGCGAAACAAAGATACTGATACCATCAATTTTGATATCGGAGACATTGGGTGGGAAGTCTTCCCGTTTGATGTTAAAGGAGGCTGACATCGGAGCCTGTGAACCTGAAACCGTATCCGGATTGTTGAGATCGTACCAGGCATCGGCAAACTGTTGCCGGATGCTGAACGGCCGGTCGGCACTGATCGACGGGTCCAATCCCCTTATCACCTCCTGACGATAGGTCGGGCTATCCAGGGCAGTATATTCAATGGTTATAAGCACATCGGTTATGGTATTGAAGTCAAATTGATTGGCCGCCTTGGGCATCCGGAACTCCCAAGATGCCTCCACGCCCATCCCCTCGAAGGGTAACATCATCTCCGGTTGTTCCTGCAGTTCAAATACACCGCTATCGTTTATCGCGGCGGTTAGAGCGACTGATTCGGGTTGGCGGCGTATAACCCTTTGTTCAAAAAGAGCACCACCTTCATCGCTGACAACAACATAAGAAATTCCAGTATTGGACAGGGTTGCTTTTATACCCTGTGTAGGTGGAATCAAGGCGATTACCGAAGTGCGTACCCGTTTGATAAGCCGCAGATAATGTCCCGGAAAATCATAGTCGAATATCTTCTTTTTTGTGTTTGTACTAAAAGGGAATACCCCGGATTGCCTGAATTGATAGAATGCTATCGGGTCGTGCATGGCGAGCGAAATGGTCTTGCTCATCTGCAGTTTGCGACGGTCTGTAGTGAAAGCATACTGGTCTAATTTGTAGATGTCCTGGAGTAATCGAGCTGATCCTGTCATACCGCGCCGATCTTTGCTTTCTCCTTCATCTCCAATAGAATTGACAAATAACCTGGCTGAAGTCGCAGACCAGTAGTCGCTCAAAATGAAATCAATACCGGTTTCCTGCCGCTCGAATGTCAACTGCATTTGCGCCAGCTTTGCAATGGCCGTCGCTTGCTCCAGAAAATAACGATAAACACTTCCAATGATACCACTCATCCAGCTATACAGTTCCTTGCTGGTAAACTTGTTGTTGAGGAAATTGAGAGTATCATTGGCATAACCTGCACTTATTGTTGCAATCGACTGTTCTTGAAGAACGATTTGATAATGATCATCAGCAAGAGTTTTCTGGGCTTCTGCAATTTGTATATCAAAATTTGCCAAAGCTTTCTGGAATTCCCATTCTTGTTCTCTGCGCTTAAAGCTTGCAACCATAGAATTATATGACGAAGCGGCTGACAAGGTTCCTACGGTTGACTGATAGGCTGTATTACTCAACGTCATGGTGGCAGCAAGCGCTCCTGCACCACCTCCAAGGGCTGTGAAAAATGATCCAGGGCCAGTCTCAGCTCCAATAATACCACCAGCAGTTAAGCCTGCTGCGATTGCCCCTCCTGCGCTAATCAAGGCAACAGTTCCCTGCAACATGGCATTCGCTAAAGTGTAATTTAATGCATTTTGTTCTGTTTCTAAAAGAGGTTTTTCTAGTAGGTCTTCATAGTGTTTGAAGATTGAGTCGGTCTTATCATACTGAAGATCTGCTAATCCCTTGCTGTTCTTGGCCTCCGTTACCCGCAACCCCTGTAAAGTCACGTTAGCATTCGACAGGTTCAGGTCCTGGCGAGCTTTCATGATATTGTAACTTTCCTGATCGAACTTTTCCAGAAAGGAGAGATAGGTTGTTTCCAGTTGTTGGGCAATCTGCACCAGATATTTGGCACGTTCCACCAATGTCTTATAGCGGTAGTGTGTATTACTCAGACGAACAGTTTGGGGGAGACCGATTCCGCCGCCGACACCATTTCCTTGTAGTTCCGTAGTTATGTCGGTAGGTGTGACATAGGCCGGAACCTCTCTGTACATTCCGGCAAGATTCATGCAGTTATTCAGCTTGTAAAGTCCGTTCTCGGTGCGTAGATTCAGGCTTAGGAGCAGTTTATTGGGAGGGATACAGAATTCAAAACTTACACCAGGTATTGGCGTCCAATGGCTCTGCACCATTCCATCCATAACTGCCTTGGAACCGCCGCTTTTACTACCCAGTGCAAACTGATTACCCATTTGTAAAACTTGATCGAATAATTTCAAATCTTCCAGTTGTTCACGTAAAAGACTATTTTGTTTGATTCCTATATTGGAAACACGCGTATCAAGATTTTCAAAGATGGAGGGTTGACTATACGTCTTGAACAGTTCCCGGATCTTTTTACGCTTATCCATGGGGAGTTCAGGCCCCTCAAAAATTTTGTCCAAATTTTCCAAGATATCTGGAATTTGATCTGAATTGATTCGGGGATCATGTTCTACAGCCTCATCGACAACTGCTTGTTGGAAGTCATACTCTCGATAACGCTCACCAACCTCAATAATTAGACCATGCAGGGCACCCTCGCAATCCTGCAAATTTTGTTTGAGCGCCGGCATTGCCAGTAAACGTCTTGCTGTGAGATATAATTCTCTAGCGCGCCCTAATGACTCCGATGTATCTCCCGCAAACTCGGCTTCAGCATAATCAAGCAGGCAACGGGTAATGGAAATCAGAATAGAGCGTAACAATACATTGGATCTCGTTTTGGAAAGATTATGTGGATTCAGCGTATCGCTTAACCAATTTTCACCATTGTAGATGAATGATTCTGAAGATTGCTGATCGAAATATTCACGTACGTTTTCATTGAATCTTCCATTGTGAAAATCATAAATTTTTCGAAACCATTGTAATGCTGCTTCATATTCTCCAATTTGTTGCAGGACCAAAGCAAAATGGAGGGGTAAATACAAAATGTTTTCGATAAATTCTGAATTTTCATTGATTGTATTGTATTTATCTAAGTGTAATTGTCCAACATAGGAATATTCGTTAGCTCTCAAATATGACAAGCCCCTATGAATTCTGCTGATACCTTCGGATGACTGAGGAGCCACATTTTTTAAAATGATTTTGAAAATATTATCTGTCAAAAGGTTTTTAAGTTCATCTTCAGGGGATATAGGTTCAGTCTCTTCATCGCTGTTGTCTTCCCCGGAATCCCCGTCTTCTTCAGATTGCGACGCAGAACCATCCAAAACACTGACAATGGCTTGGAAAAGAATCGTCTGATCTGATCTAAGGGTTGGGTACAGGATATTTTCGGGATACAGAAAAACGCTCATCGCGGCATGCCAGTCACCATAAGATTTTAGCCAGGCCCAGGCAGCGTCAAAATTATCTTGATTAAGTTCCGGTATCTGAAATTTCTGGTCTTCTATCTGACCATTGAGAATCCCCCAAACCAGCAACTGTATCGTTTCAAACGCCTGGGCTACCCGTCTGGTTTTCCTACAACCGTTTTCGAAAGCGTTGATTAAAAGTTCATTGGTGGCTTTGGTCTTATTCTCTTCCCTGTTTGTGATGTTGCCCTGGTAAACGGCATCAATCAGGGCGTCCCGCAGAGCCGGTAAAGATACCTGTTCGGCGCTATCCATGGCAGCTCGCAGGCTCTCTCTCTGCGCGTCCATCTGTTGGAATCGGCCTTTCAGGGTAGAGAGCCAGGAACGCGTCACCGCAGAGTCCGTTCGCCAGTCAATCAATTCAGCTGGGCGGTCGTCTCCCCAGTTCCATTGAAGCGCGGCTTGATCCGGATTCCGATAGAATTGAGGACTGCAGGTAATGTTTTTATCCGCTTCTTCCACCAGCCACGCAGGATAAAGGTATCGTCGCTTTTCAACCTGTATGAAAATGTGGATAATCTGCTGTTTATCCGTCTCGTCAAAACTGTTCTCTTTTACAAGTTTGCGAAAAGCAAAAAGGGCGTTGAATTCACGCCAGGTAAGACCATGCATTTGGGGCTGAATGTCCAACGCCTGTTTGTCAAAATCAGTTTGTAGATCATCCAGATTATCGAAACCCAGTGGATGCAGGAGGATTTGACCTCCTGTCATGGTTAGGCTGTTATAACCTAGCAAACCGTCAAGTTTTTCAGGTTTAAACTTTTCATTGATTCCAGCATAAAGGGTATCAAGCTGTTGACGTCGATTGTTCCGAAGTTCCGCCGCGGCACTATCGGTCAACTCAATATTAGGCATTGAGTAAAGAGTGTCGGGATCAATAACCGGTGCTCGCGAAAAACGCTCCAATTCACCCTGCCAGGAAGTGTACTCATCTGCTACCACGCGAAAAGGATTGGCAAAAGGTTCTTCTGAAGATGAAAGACAAAAAAAGGTGGGACAAAGGGAAATTTGATTTTCCTCGGTTATCCATTTTGGATAGAGCTCTCTGCGCTTGACGACATTTACGAGGATATCGAGCAGCTGTTCCCGCTCCTTTTTTTTGCGTTCTTCTATCTCGGGGTCTGAAATAGTGGGGTCACCGCTCAGGGCGTCCTTGCGCAGTGCATAAAGAAACCCAAATGATTCTATAGTAAGGTAGAATTTTTCCAAATCATCCATGCGAGATTGGATTGTATCTTCATCTTCGCTATTGAGATCCTTTGCAAACGTATCCCAATCTTTACCGTTTAACGGATCAACGCGTTGAATCATTTCAAGAATCGGGCGTTGCTCTGAGTCCTCAGAGTCACCCTTCTTGTCGATTCCCCCATATTTTTTTATTATTTCCTCTGACCTATCTGACCAAAGTTTAAAGGCCGCGTTAACATAAACAGTGCCCTTTTTTATTGTTAACGGTCGACAAAAACTGGCTTTTGTCAGCATGTCGGGGTCGACAATGGGAAGTTTGGTAGAATCGAAAAGCACCTTTGGATGATCATCCATCAGCCAATACCGGAATAGTTCAAGAAACTGCCAGGTGAGAAATTCCGGCACCACCGCCAGTTTGAAATCGGTCTTGGATGCTTTGTATGTTATTGTAACAGTTCCTGATAACCCGCTGTCATTTTGGGGTGTCAGTTTTAATTGAAGCGGCTGTTCCTTTTCTGGGAGTTTACCCTCCGCTGTGGCGACGTGGTTTGAGAATGTATTATCTTTAGACAGGGTTAAATTGTATTTGCCGTTATCATCAGGCTGAAGCAGACCATAAATTAATCTTTGTTGATCCGTGTTCCGCCCCCACTCTACGCCTTTTAACTGCCAGCGGAGAATAGAAATTTCCGTATCTGACAACTTGGCCCCATAAGACAAGGGATCACGTTCAGTGTCCTGCCAGCCAAAAAGAGATTCCAGTGTATTCTCGTTGAGAGTACGTTCTTGCAATAGCAGGTTATTGAGGTTTGATTCGGCAATACCCAGCGCATCGGCCTTGCGTTCACGGTCTTCTTCAGGTGCGCCTCGCAAAAGACGCAGTTCACGGTAGGAGGTCCCAAGCTGTTCCAGCAGTGAATCGTATACCTTCCGGGCATGTTCTTTGGTGACGCTTTCTGCAAGAGGCTTTCCATTTTTTTCAAGCTTCCTGCGTAGTACCTCGATACAGATGCGCACTTGCCGGACTATCTCTTCCGATGCGGAACAGTCCGCCGGCATGGCTGCAAAGGGCTGGTGGAAGAACGACTCCAGAAGGGAAAAGGAGAGTGGTTCGTTTTCATACTCTACCTCCCGGAACACAAAATCCAGAAGGTTGGATAGATAGGCCAGGGGGCTTAAAGCCGATTGGCAGTCACAGGAGCAAGGTAACGCGTCGCTTTCAGGATCTTCTTTGGACTTTTCGACGGGAAATCCATTGACGGCGTTGACCTTTTTTTCTAATGCCTTGTTTTTTAGAATTGCACATTTTTGTATGGCTACGTCATACAATTGCTCGGGCACCCCTTTAGCAAGGCTGTCTTTTGTTAGAGCAACAAAGGCGGATTTCGACAAAGATGCAATTGAGACCACATCTTTAATCTCGGCTTTAATTAATGCTTCATTGGTCTTCTGGTCGCGGCATATCAATTGTAGTTGTGAATGATTATTAATTTCTTCAAGGAGTTGCAGGTCTGTTTTAGTTAGCCCTTGAGTAGTTTTTAACTTTTTATAATTTTTTCGAAGAGCAGAAAGCGTTTCTATCTTATTCTCTTCGAATAGTTTTTTTAATTTTTCTGTCAGCTTTCCTGACCATGTATTAAGTGAGCCTGCAAGTTGCCTACGGTATTCCTTTAATTGTACATTAATGGTGTAGTCATATTTTTTTAACTCCAACTTTTGTTCGATACTCGCTATTTCATAATGATCCAATCCAAAGACCTTTAGCAGGACTATAATGCTTTCAATCCCAGCATTTATAGCAAAAGGCAATTGTTTTATGTTGATGCGGATTTTTCCAGATCCATCGGTTTTCCTTTTCAATGAAACCGTTACCGGTTGACCATCGCTGTCCAACAGCCACATCTCGACCATAAAATTAATAAGCGGTGGTTTGCCAGAGGCATCTTCTTCAATAAATTGCAGTGTAAGGAAATCCGATTGTTGCATTGTCGTTGGCATGGATTGAACCTCCTATACCCTTTTTTTTAAAATCAAAAAATCGTATTTGTTTTCCGATTCTACTGAAACACTTTTGTTTAATGTAGTTATTTGGATGAGTTAACAATCTATATTCAGGTTCAGCTGAATTAGCGCAAAGGAGATTAGATTTGTTTCCATTTCCATTCTAATTAAAATTACCAAGTTATTGGTATTGGAATACTTACATTTGCACCACCAATAACTTTAGCTGCTATATCAATGACTACGGAATTATTCGCTTCTGGTGATGATTTTAAGGTTAGTTTGAATTTTAATCCGGCACCCCCCCCCCAACCCTCCACTAGCACCAAATCCTTGGCTAACACTACTTACCTCTAAATCTAAAAGTGAACCAGTAAGTTCTAACCCATAAGTGCTTTCAAAAGTTCCATCAGGATTTTCCTTTAAACCACCCAAATATGCTCCAGCCGAACCTTTCGGAGTACTAATAGTCAAATCAACATCTGCATATCCAATAGGGATTTTAGATCTAGCACTTGCCAAATCTCCTGTTACAGATGTTCCTCCTTTACCAGCCTCAGCTTCAACGCGAATTGCTTTAGCTCCAACTCTTCCAAGCTGAACATCTATTCCTGTATTTAAATAGACATCTTCCCCACTCTTTTTTACTCCATAATTTATGAGTTTGGGTGCTGTAGCTGGCGGTTTTACTTTACCTTCTGGCACAGCTTCAGGAAGGATAGTTCCTGTAAATCGAACTAAATCCCCTTTCTCTAAATATTCAGGATTAACTCCTTCGGAGAAAGGCACCCAATTACCATCTATCATAATTTCGAAGGATTTAGACGCTGCCTCAGGATCAATCAATCCAGTGAGAGCCGCATAATATTTTGTTAACCAATCGCCTTCAATCGTTTTTATTATACCAGTCAGAGGATTAATGTTTACAGAATAACCAGTTTTATTGTTAGAAATACATATTGTATCCGCCGAAGATTCGCCTGTTTGCATGTTGTGCTGAGGATCAGTTGAAGTTTTCAGTCCCCACGAGTCAACGTTGCGAATAGGGTTGTTTTTTACAAAAATAAATAGATTTGTTGAATCTATTGCTCCAAATGGATCTATCGTAGACCATCTCAATAACCAAGGAACAAAATATCTCGCTCCATAGTAATAAAGCCCAGTTTCTTCATCCAATTCTTTACCACTGTATCGATATTTTTTTTTACTAAAACTTCCAAAACTCGTTTCACCGAAAGGAAAATATTCCTCTCCGTTTAAAAGGTTGTTCGCTTCATAGCTGTCACCGCCCAAAACTATATTGCTACTGCCTAAATGATCGTTTAAATGATACTTCACTTTAGGCGATGCATCGCTGCTATCGAACGGTTCGTCCACACGAACTAAAGCGATACGATTCTGGTTATCCATAATGTGAAGGAAATTATTTACTTTTTCATGGTTAATAGTTTTGCGGCTATGTTGTTCAAAAATAGTATCGATATACGTGGTCGTTGTGATCTCGTTTTGCTGGTTACTTACCAATTTCTTAACTCGAACTCCATCAGCCCCATATAAGTAGCGTGCCTTGATGGAAGGGTCACTACCGCCCTCCGGTTGCACCCGGTAACCTAGTCGATACTGAAAAAGCATTTTAGTAACTGATTTTACTGGAAAAAATTGCTAAAATTTGCTATGGTATTTGCAAGAAATTGATTCTAACCTTAATGTTTTCTTGCAAATTTTATCATGAAACCGACAAAACCACCTATAGAGGATAACCAAGGAGATCTTTTCCTGCCCCAACTCGAAAATATCATCTCCCTTGGCCACAGCCTGGTAAAATTATCCCGAGCAGTAGATTGGGACGCATTAGATAAAAAATTCGGTGTAACTTTTTGTGAAGATAACGGAAGGCCTGGGATTTCCACCAGACTGATGACGGCTTTGCATTACTTGAAGTTCACCTACAATCTAAGCGATGAAGCGGTAGTGAAAGGCTGGGTAGAAAATCCGTATTGGCAGTACTTCAGTGGAATGAAATACTTTGAGCATGAGCTGCCTTGTGACCCATCCAGCATGACGCGCTGGCGGAAGAGGATAGGCGAAGTCGGCGCAGAGGAGCTTTTGAAAAAGACTATTGAGGCTGGGTTGGTGCTAAAGGCTGTCAAAAAATCCCAGCTTCACAACATCAATGTGGATACGACGGTTCAAGAGAAAGATGTTCGGTTCCCGACGGATGCACGGCTTTATGATCGGGCCAGAGACCGGTTGGTAAAAGCAGCTAAAGATCGAGAAATCAATCTACGTCAGAATTACAATCGGTTATCCAAGCAAACGTTACTCAAGCAAAGCCGTTATGCGCATGCGAAACAAATGAAAAGAGCAAAGAAAGCAACCAAAAAACTCAAGACCTACTTGGGGCGTGTGATAAGGGACATTCAAAGGAAGTATCCTACCCCGGATAAAGAGATGGATGAACTCTTAAATGTGGCGACCCGTATTTGGAGCCAAAAAAGGAAGGACAAGAACAAAGTTTATAGCGTCCATGAGCCTCATGTTGAATGTATCAGTAAAGGTAAGGCACATAAACGCTACGAGTTTGGTTGCAAAGTCAGTGTTGCAACAACAAGTCGTGGTTGTTGGTTTGTTGGGGCAATGGCCGTTCATGGCAATCCATATGACGGGCATACGCTATCCGAAACCCTGGCCCAGGTAGAACGAATTACACAGAAGCCCCAAAGATCCTTTGTCGATAGAGGGTACCGAGGTCATGGCTATACCGGAGACATTGAGGTTCATGTTGATAAAGTCCGAAGAGGTCGCACTTCAAAAAGTTTATGGCGTTGGATGAAAAGACGAGCAGCAATTGAGCCGAGTATCGGACATTTAAAACAGGAGCATCGGATGGATCGCAACCGGTTAAAAGGTAAAGACGGGGATAAGATCAATGCGATCCTGAGCGCCGCAGGTATGAATATCAGCAAGCTGCTACGGTGGCTGGTTGATTATTTTTTACTTTTGTTGGGATTAAGGCCGACCGCCCATGCGTAGTGGGTGGTGCCGACCAGTTTTGGTATATAGGTTTTTCAGAATCGACTAACCTACCATCCTGTCGGCATGGTCCCAGGTGTGATGTCTTTCCGTATTCTGTCGGATCAGATTGCCGTTGGCATCATAGTCATGATTAGGAGCCTGGTCTTCCGCTCCGAAACTGGTCAGCCTATTACCTTCCGTCCCCCAATCTGCAGGAGCGCTGCTTGGTAAAGCGCTTATTTTTTCAGACCATTGCGCGGGCGTAAAGCCGGACATACCGTATTTTCGCTTCCACTTACCGCCAGTAGCATTATAGTGCATGAAGAGCATATTGCCGGCAGGATCATAGCTGTACGTTTGGGTATAGGACTCGGTCTGATCCGGCCCATTATCCGGATGAGGCGCTGGGGAACCTGGGAGATGCGTTCCGCAGTCTTTTCCCCCCATGGCGTAGCCGGGTCCGATGAACTGCTTGCAGGCACGACCGGTGGCCGTAAGCAGTCGATAGATTGGGTCATAGGTAAATTTTCGTAATAATCGGTCCCGGCCATTGGCATCATTGGCGATGCCACAGTTTGGCACCCGCTCGTCTATGCTGACAATATTGCCGACAAGGTCATAACCGTAAGTGAAATCCTGCCTGGGCTTGCCGATGCCTTGCCAGGTTTCGTCTTCACCAGAATGAGCAGCCGTGTAAATGCATTGTTCAGTACGCAAGCGGGCCAGACGGAAGGTGTGTGCATCATAGGCATAACGGGTCATTATTTCGTTGCCATAGTTGATGAGTATGCGCTGTCCTTTGGCATTGTAGGCGATATGCTTTACAAAAGAATCGTCTCCCAGTTGTACGGCCTCCAGTGCCCCTGCGCGGTTGTATGAAGGAGTCAGCAGTTTACGCTGACCTTCCACATCCTGGGGATAGGTGATTGATGAAGGCCGGTTGAGCGCGTCGTAGCGACTGCTGGTTTGGTAAACGGTGGTTTCAAGGACGTTTTCGGCGTCGGTATTCGACCAGTCCGCAATCCAGTCATTTTCCAGCTCACTGTCCCTGATGGTCTGACGGGATTTCTCCAGCAGGTTGCCTTTGACATCATAGCGCTCAAGGGTCAGTCGGCCGGCTTCGTCAAGATGGATATAGGGCTTGCCCAGCAGGTTACGCTTGCGTTTTTCGTCGTCTGACAAGCTACATTGATCACCATAGATGATTTTTTCCCGCCGGGTAAATTTTTGGACTGTAGACTTATCATTGATCGCCCAGACGCCATCGGGCCGGTTAAGTTGGTCATAGCTGCGCAGCACAATGCTGCCCTTGCTGTCCCGGTACTCAATCAGGCTGCCCAAGGCATCAAGGACCGAGGTGCGCCGGCCAGCATCAATACTCTTCACACTCAAAGCGCGATCAAGCAGGTCATAGTGATAGGTGAACGCGGTTCGGCCCAGCGCATCTACGACGGTGAGCAGATTTCCCCGGATATCGTAGGTGGAGCGGGTGATATGCCAATCCGCCGGTAAACGGCCATTGCGGGCGACAGTGCAGACCGTGCGGCCCATGGCATCTAATACAACGCTTGCCGGCGTGAAATGATGACCGGCATCGACGCTATTGGTGTCGGGATGGGTGAGGTGTGCCAGATCATTCGCATCGTAGGTATAACCCTCCCAGGGGGTGGGAAGAAAACCGGCGGATCCGGAGACAGACGCCATAACTTCAATGGTCAAGGTGAGGTCATCGGCATTCACCGGTCGGCCGAAAAGAATCAATTGTTGGGAGCCGTCGGGATTGAGGGTGCGGACCACCTGCCCGCGCGGATCGTAAAACATGCTGACATGACAGCCTGTTTTGGCCTCGTTTTCAGGCTGGAAGTCCCAACCCTGGCTGAAAAAGGGCTCATACTTTTCCACCACCTGTCCCTTGTTGTCGAAGACTTCCCAGCCGCTGACCACCACGCTGTCGGTCACGCGCCTGCCTATGGCCGCATCGAGCGTGCTGCCTGGTGCGGAGGGCAGCCCGACATTGTTGCCCGTCTTTCCGAAGACCAGATCCTCGGCCTGGGCGCGCGTTTGGATCAGACGGCCGAAACCGTCCGAGTATTCACGGGATTCGATGGTCTCATCTGAGATATTGTCACTGGCGTGATGGACGCGCCGGATGGTGTGGACAAAAACCGGTTTGCCGGTCTTCTTGAAATTGAGAAAATTATGGGTAAAGGCCATTTCCGGCTTGTCTGCCGTCCCACCGATGGTGTTACCCGCTTCATCCTGTCCGTTAATATATTGTTTGGCCGGCAGGCCGATGGGGCTATATTCGACGTGAGTGCTGTTGCCGTTTGGCTCGACCAGCGTCTTGGGTTGCAACAGGCGGTAGTTGTAAGTCGCTGTGGTTTTCATTCCCAAAGGGTCGCTCACTTCTATCGGGAGCAGGGCATATGGTTCGTCGTAGCTGATGCTGGCCCGGTTCCCGAGGGCATCCTCCATGGCTTCCGGAAGGCCGCGCGGGGAAAGGCGCCTTCGCAAAGTATCCGCATAGTAGCCATTTACATGGTTCTCAAGATCGGCAGTCTGATGATGATATCCGATGGCATCTCCAAAATTTGGCGGTGCATTTTCTGGCAGCGTTGTTGTACCGCCCAGGTAGCTAGGCCTTCGGTCATCATATGCCTTCTGAAGTAGCTCGTCATCGAACACCAGCGCTTCACTGCGGATCAATGCACCATGATTGCCAAGTCGGCCCATCGGCAACCCCTGAAATTCCGATCCGTCGTAGTGATTACATTGATGGCCGATGATAGTTGTCTCGCTGCCGGTGGAATTCTCGAACAGGATGCAAATATCCCGGACAGCTTGCCATTGTTTCTCAAGAGCGGCATGGACATCGTCATCAAAATCATCGGGGGCGCTTTGGGGTTCGGCAAGTTCAAAGGTTTTTATCTGGGCTACCCGGTCATGGATATAGGTTGCCTCCGTTGACGCAATGGCGTACTCGGTTCGGCTTTGAGTCGCCAGCACGTTTGATTGGTTGGGATTGACGGTGCCGATCACCGCACCTGAGAGCTCTTTCTGGTGCTTTTTCAACCGGGGCGTGGCCACTGCGGTCTGCTTGCGGGGACGGCCGTATGGGTCAAACCGATGATTGTTGCTGTCATCTTTGTAATGATAGTTTGTTATTGCAAACTGGGTCATGGGGTCGTCGCCCCGTTCCCACTGGGTGGTGCGTTGGGCAGTGGGGTGAGGAAAAAAAATCCGCTTTAGGCTGGGCGCGTTCTTTGGCGTTTCGATCTCCTCCAACCCATAGCTGTATTCCGTGACCGTATACGGTTTATGCTGTCGTTCACTGTCATCCAGAGCGTACAATTCCGTGCGCAGGATGCTGCCGCGCAGGGTGCGAAGGGCGTCTCGTTTAATACGTCTATTTTCCGGTGAAGGTATCCTGTCTTGGCCGCGGTCATTGTATCGGTTCAGGAAATGATTGACCTGCTCGGTATGTCCCAATAAATGGGGATCGCCCGACCAGTATTCGTCACCAAAATCAAGCTCGGTCCAGTCTCCGAATTCCTCGCCCACCGGTCCCTGATGGAACCATGTTTTGGTTAAAAGCGGTGGTGTGAACTGTTGTTTGGGCACATTATTGAACTGATCAACATCGCCATGCAGGCCGGCGGCGTGATAGTCGGTAAAGGTTTCGGTGTCCAGTTGCTCCACCATGCCGAAACCGCGAAATTCTCGCTCAGCGCCATCCCAATAGCCGTGGTGGTAGCGGTATTCGGTGGTGAGCTTGCCTCTGGATATTTCATCAATCACTTCGACCTTTGACACCGCCTGGACGGGGAAGGGCAGAGGTGTACGCCAGCGATGGTCTGGCTTTTTCTGATCTTCGAGAAAATAGTGGGTGGACGGTTTATATTCCACTCTGGTGACGGCACCCATGTGATTGTTCATTTCATTGAGTACATAGGGCTTTACCCCACCGGTGAAATCCAGAAACATCATGTGGTGTCGGCTAAGGCTTGTTGCATCTTTGCTCCAAAGCAGACCGCTGACGCCGCCGCCGTAAAGATCGACCAGCCGAACATGATCCGTGCTGGTAACCTGCGGTGTGCCTTGAATGAGGATGGGTTCCTCGCTCCAGCCGTTGCCGCTGTGGTTTAGCCAGAGCAGCACCTTACCCGAATCCACGTAGACCAAGTCGGCCAAGCCGTCGCCATCGACATCACCTAAAAGAATCAGTTTGGGGTCATAACCATATCTGAAACGTGGGGCATTTTTCATGGTCCGCCGCTCTCCCCAGCGGTTATGCCCCAGGTTTGGCCAGTATTCGATGTTACCATCGTGGATAAGGACGATGTCCTGAAGGCCATCTCCGGTCATGTCGGCCAAACGTACGCGGGCGTCGGAAAAGTTGACGTTTGGAAAAATGTCGAGACTTTGACGCAGTGCGTGACGCGTGCGTTTCCAAGCAAGTGTGGGGTCCGGGTGGTTGAAAAAAGATTCCATTCGGCTTCCGGACCGCAGCACATCGGTGTAGCCGTCACCATCCAGGTCAACCAGTTTTACTTCAGGATCTGTAAAGTCGAAACTGGGGATGACGGGATAGGGCTGGAAGGACTTTTTCGACCAGCGGCCTCCGTGGTCCAGTGGATAATATCCGGCCAATGGTCTGGAGGTCACCAGCAGGTCCGGGCGTCCGTCTCCGTTGGCGTCGATTATCTGGACGCCTGGATCAGCCAAGGAAAGCGGCGGTGCCTCGGCCATTGTCCGGGGCTGGTCGAATCGGCCGTTACCCAGGTTGCGCCAAAAACGAACCGTACCGTTCATTTCCAGAATATCCGGCAATCCGCTGCCGTGTAAATCAACAAGCTCCATTCCGGGCGAACTCAATGCGCGTGTGGGTAGATCTCGGCCCTTAATTACCTCAAACCTGCGTTTTTCCGGAGAGAAACGGGTGTAATTGAAAGTCATGGGTGGCAGTTGCTTGGGGTACGTTCCGTTTGGGGCGTCGTCTTTGTAGGGGAACCCGTTATCATCGAAACCAATAATATCGAGTTGGTTTAAAAGGGATACACCGTTGTAAGGATCGGTGTCATATTTGAAACGATACTCACGGACCGGAAGAACATCATCATTTGAGGTCTTGATATTGACTTTAATTGCAGTGCAGCAATGAGTTGTACGTGTTTCAAATCCGGCACGGAAGTCCGAAAAAGTATCTTTTCGACTTTCGTAGATAAACTCTACATGAACGAGAAATTTCCTGGCAACAAGTTCTCCATAATCAGCATATTTGATGGATTTCAGTAATATTTGTCCGCCTTGATCATCCCCTTCATGAGCAGTTGTATATGTATAGCAGATAGAATTGCCGAACGGGTCTTTAGTTTCGGTGAGTTTCCAGGAAAAAATTTGCGTAGCGTCAAGTGGGTTTGTGAGGGTTGCCTGCTTATTTTCTGACTCCCCACATTGGCCATAGTAACTGATGAGCCCATCTTTGCTTTCGACTTTCCAGTAATTACCGGATTCCGTCTTATGATGAATGATGCGGGCAAAAAGTCCTTCCGTTCTTGGACGATAGACGACCTCACCAGGATAGCCGCCTGAAATTTGAACCAGGTCTTCTGCACCCGAAAGGATGAATACATCATGCTTTCCACTTGATTCAAGATGTTGGGCGTCTTCGTTGTACTGCGGGACGCCACCGGAAGTTTTACGACTAACGCCAGGAATGCTCAAACTCCAGCCGAGACCAAATGGCCCATTGCCGTTGCCACTGCTGTAGACCAGTTTAAGATCGGGTTGAAAGCCATTTCGGCCCGGAGGGATCGCAATTGGAACCGAAAAATTGCCGGTGCCGGTATGTAAATCGGGCTGAAACTTTTCTCCAATGCCTTGTAAGGCACCGCCGCCTTTTGGTAGAGAAATTATAGACTGGAAATTATTCGAATTGCCGCCCATCGTACACCTCAGAAAGAATTTTCATTTGTGAACGTTAAAGTCAGGGAGACCTGCAAAGTGTTTAGTTACCTGATAGATATTTGTACCGGAGACTTCTAAAATAGTCAATAAAAATAAAGTGTTTTGAAAAATAATGGAGATAAAATCCTTTAAAATATCAACGTATTAAAATTGACATATCAAAACTTGCAGGCCATCTGAACGAAATAAAAACTAAGTCCGAAAAAAAAGATGAACACAACACCACTGTGGATGATTTTTTCATGGTGGCAGGTATCCGGTTCGAGATGTAATGTAGCTACATTACATAAATACCATTAAATTTCAGGCACACCGTCTTCCAGATTGATGTGCCTGTTTTATTTTTATATGTATGCCACACAGATCTTTTACATAAACCACACCTATTCTAAACGGAAATGATTGCTTTGATTGACAATCTTTGCACTATAAATTACTATATTCTCACTTTATGACGCGACTTGTGAGTCGCAAGCTCTATGGCATTTTAACCCTTTATCTTTATGGGTAATATTGTTCCAATGGATGCTATTCTTAATTTTTGTCCATATATTCTGCACACGTTGGCACCGGCATGCCCAAAAAATTGTTTTTCAGAAAGCCATACACAGACGACCAACTAGAATTAAATAATATTATTTCATAAAAAAATACGACTCACAAAATGAGAAAAAAGCATTCATATCACAGCCTGGAATATAAACAATGGATTACTGACAAAACACTGGAGTCTTTGTATGATAATGCACCAAGCTCTGTAATCGGCAGTTTTGCAGTATTTGTGGTTCTTGCTTGGTTTCTATGGACTCAAATCTATTCACTATCATTATTATGCTGGTCGATTGCAGGAATTTTGATTTTTGTCTTAAGATTGGCGGTTTGGTTTGGATATAAGCAAAAAAAAGACAAATTGCCACCCAAGTTCTGGCTCAACAGTTATCGTTTAATGACACTTAGTTCCGGAATTTTAAATGGCATAGCCATGTGGTTATTTTTTGACGATGTCCCTGCCGAATATCAACAATTATTCTGTCTTTCTGTTGCCGGTTTGACTGCAGCCGCGTCTGGGACCCATGCGGTTGATTTACCGACATTCCTGCTGTTTATGCTATCTTCATGTTTATTGGCAATCACAAAACTAATATTCCATGGCGGAACCACATACATTGCCCTTTCCATTATGTTTATACTCTATGTATTGGTAATGGGAAAAGCCGGTCAGAACAACAACAAAGCGCTTCTTAGCAATTTTAAGCTGACTTATAGCATGCATTACCGGGCAACCCATGATCTTCTTGTAGATTTATTGAACCGGACTGAATTTGAAAATCTTTTTGCACTGAATACACCTTTGACCCATCATGGTGTTGCCATTCTATTCCTTGATCTTGATAACTTCAAACCCTTAAACGACACCCTGGGGCATCAGGCAGGAGACCGGGCGTTGAAACAGGTGGCGGATATTATGGTAAAAGCGCTCAGGTCAGATGATCCTGTAGCCCGCATAGGTGGAGATGAATTCGTAACATTTCTTTTCTTGGACGATGTTAACGAAGCTAAAAAAATTGCTGGTAATATCCTTCAAAGAATCCAGGAAATGTCCTTTCCCGGGAAACATAATTATGCCGGCCTGAGTGCAAGCATCGGCATAGCCTTTCACCACAATAACAAGGTGAAGTATTCACAACTATTGCACACTGCCGATTCCGCCTGCTACAAAAGCAAAGAACGGGGAAAAAATCAAGTAACTGTCGTACTTGTAAAAGACAATGCTTAGGTCAATAAGTCTTTAAAATTTAATCATCTGTATACTTAATCGTAATTCCGGCAAATAGTCGGTATTTTTTTATTTTTGTCAGGCAGCTGACAGACAGATGGATTTTCCAATTATATTTTGATACATGCAAATAAACGCAGTGCATCGGAAACCCCGGAGGAAAACCATGAACAAAGAAATGCAGCAGTCAGAACAATCATCTGCCATCATAGAAAAATCAATACTTTCAACATCATTGAATCAAAATTCCTGGGCCACCCTGAGCCAATCCCTGGATTTATTTTTCAAATCGTTAAAACTTGGCAGGGTACGGGGCGTAGTCGACATCATCATCGACACCCCAGACCCTATACACAGAGACGATTCTGGGTACATCCAATTAATCCGGGAATTGATCCAGCATGACATCCTGATAACAATATCCGGGTTCAAAACAGTAGAAAACGGACCGTTGGGGGTAATAGATCCGGATCTTTTTCAACATGCAGAGGACGGCCTCTCTGAATTTTGCGGTTTCATTGGCGTACAACCGGTTTTGTATATTGACCAGATAGATGAAACCGAAATTGTTGATTTTTATAATGAAGTAGCCCAACGCGCCGACGTAGAAATATCGGATTTACCTATGGCGAAGGTTGCGCCAGAAGCGTCTCAAGAACAGACAGGACGGCTGGGAAATATTTTTACTATGCACAAGAGCCCTACATATACAGCCGACTTGATTAATGCGCAGATACACGAAAAACGACTGGCCCTGAATTGGTGTGATCGCTGCAGCGGCGCTTTTTCACCCTTTTCATAAAACGGCCATGGGCCGACCTGACATATCAGCTGCCAGGCACAGCCCACAACAAAGTTTGAAAGATCTGGGTAACTTATCCAGACTTTTTTATAAAACAGCTATGGGCAATTGGGTCTATCGACGCTTTTCATTTTAAAGATCAAGAGGCTTCTAAGGTTTTCAGGAGGGCAAGATCTGCAATAAAAAACTTGCCCCGCCCCAATTTCCTGATCACTTTCTGCCGGGACAGTTGATTTAAAAAGGTGGATACCGTCTGCCGTGTAGACCCCACCAGAAATGCGATCTGTTCAACAGAAAGATCAATTTTAATGATAATGCCACCGTCTGCACCTGGTATGCCGTACTTTTGGGCCTCGTTGACCAAGAGTCCGACCAGACGGCTGTTGACATCTTTGAAGATCAGGTTTTCAATAATGGTAAATGAGTTTTTCAGCATACTGCCTAGTATGCCGATCATGGCTTTTGCCACTTCCGGATCATCCAGCATTTTTTGCCGGAATGTTTCAGTGTCTGCGCTTAGGACATCAATCTCATCCAGTGCCTGCACAAACGCACGCGTATGTGCAGAGTAGATATCACCTTTGGAAAGAATGCCGATATTAAATTCTTTATCTTCATATCCCAGATATACCCGGGCTCGCCCCTTGGCCACGATAAAAATTCGATTTTCACCACTTTCGGGACGACAAATAAAATCCCCTTTGGGATAGCTGCGTTTTTTCAGTGCAGCATATAAGTCAGCAAATTCCGGACGCTGAAGATGGGCCAAAAGATTTTCTTCCAATAATTTCATTATTTAAAAAAAGGGGGGCAAATCTACTTTTACCCCCCCCCCCCTTAATCGAAATCCTTTGCTGAAAGTCTTACCAAGATTGTCAAAACGGCGTTATGCGCCAATAATTGTCACGTTGACTTTTCGGGTTCTGGGCCCATCAAACTCGCAGAAAAAAAGGCTTTGCCAGGTCCCCAGTACCAAATTTCCATTTTCAAGGGCAACGGTTTCAGACGGCCCGAACAGGCTGACCTTTATATGGGCCGCTGAATTGCCTTCCATATGTGTAAAATTGTCATCAAAGGGAATCACCTTGTTGATGCAGGATAAAATATCCACAGGCACCGCCGGATCCGCATTTTCATTAATGGTCACAGCCCCTGTGGTATGCATGGAAAACACATGCACAAGGCCGTTACTTATGCCGGACTGCCGGACAATGTCCCGGACCTGGGCGGTAATGTCCATCATCTGGGTCCTGGCCCCGGTTTTAATTGAAAACTGCATCTATTCGGTTCCCCCCTTTAACTTGGTCCTGTTACATTTCCAGGGCGGTTTTTACGATGTTTTCAACTGAAAAACCAAACTCTTTGAGAACTGTACCGCCAGGGGCAGACGCACCGAACCGTTCAATGCTGATGCTTTTGCCCTGGGAGCCTGCATACTTTTCCCACCCCATGGAAATACCGGCTTCGACGGTCAGTCGTTTGGTAACAGCGGCAGGGAAAATTCTCTCTTTATATGCCGCAGGCGCTTTTTCAAACAGTTCCCAGGAGAGCAGAGAGACAACCGACGCTTTAATGTTATGCTCTTTTTCCAAAATATCTGCAGCCGCCACGCTGATGTGAACCTCCGAACCCGTGGCAATGATCAGCATATCAGGGGTCTTTCCCGCGCTTTTTACCGTATATCCACCCCATATCATATCTCCGTCTGAGTTGGACAGATCCAGGGTGGGCAGTTTCTGCCGGGAAAGAATGAGTGCCGTGGGGCTGTTCAGGGTGCCCAAAGCCTTTTTCCAGGCCAGGGCCGTTTCATTGGCATCCGCCGGACGGATTACGGTCAGGCCGGGGATAGCCCGCAAGGCTGCCACATGCTCGACCGGCTGGTGAGTGGGGCCGTCTTCGCCCACAGCCACGGAGTCATGGGTAAACACATAGATGATGGGCAGACGCATCAGGGATGCCACCCGAATGGCCGGCCGCATGTAATCGGCAAACACCAGGAAGGTACCGCCAAAAGGCCGGACGCCGCCGTGCAGGTACATGCCGCTCATGATGGCGCCCATGGCATGTTCCCGGACACCAAAGCGAATGTTTCTGCCGGACCATGCTTCTTTCTGGAATACCTCGGCACAGGTCATATAGGTTTTGTTGGAAGGCGCAAGATCGGCAGAGCCGCCCATCAAAGCCGGCAGATTCGGTGCGATGCTGTTGAGCACCTGGCCGGACGCCGCCCGTGTGGCCACAGGCCCGTCCTCGGACTTGAATACAGGAATATCCTTATCCCATCCTTTGGTTAGAAATCCTGTGATGGCATCCACAAACAGATTGGCATCCTCCGGATACAGATTTTTAAATGTTGTAAACGCCTCCTGCCAGGTTTTCTCATACTGTTCCCCATATGCCAGTGCCTTGCGCGTATCTTCCAGAACTTCCTCAGGCACATAAAAATCCTTATCTTCGGGCAGGCCATAGAATTTTTTCACCACTTTGATCTCTTCTTCACCCAGGGGAGAGCCGTGGGCATCCGGTGAATCCTGTTTGCTGGGGCTGCCATAGGCGATGTGCGTACTGACTTTTATCAACGAAGGTCTGGAAACGGCATCTTTGGCTGACTGGATGGCTTTTTCAATGGCATCAAGATCGTTGCCGTCCGCCACCTCAACCACATGCCAGTTCATGGCGTCAAATTTAGCCCGCACATTTTCAGTGAATGTGATGCTCGTTTTGCCTTCGATGGTGATTTCATTGTCATCATAGATGAGGATCAAACGCCCAAGCCCTAGATGGCCGGCCAGGGAAACAGCTTCAAGCGCCACCCCTTCCATGAGATCACCGTCGCCGCAGATGGCATAGGTGTAATGATCAATCACGCACTGGTCATCCTTGTTGAACCGGTCCGCCATATGACGTTCGGCAATGGCCATTCCCACGGCATTGGCCACGCCCTGTCCCAGAGGGCCAGTGGTGGTTTCCACGCCTGCAGTATCACCATACTCAGGATGCCCCGGGGTCTTGGACCCCCACTGTCTGAAATTTTTCAAATCATCCAGGGTCAACCCATAGCCAAACAGATATAAAAGAGAGTACAACAAAGAAGATGCATGTCCGCCGGACAAAACAAAACGGTCCCGGTCCACCCAGGACGGATTGGCCGGATTCTGTTTTAAAAAATGTTTGAAAACCACATAAGCGGCAGGTGCCAGGCCCATAGGTGCACCGGGATGTCCGGAATTGGCTTTCTGGACCATGTCCATGCACAGGGCACGGATGGTGTTGACGGTCAGCTGGTCTTGGTTGTTGTTTTCGGCATCAGCCATGGATATCTCTCCTGTAAAAGGTTTAAAAATTTTTATAAGAAAGCCTGGGTAGGTTACTCAGATCTTTCAAGTTTCGTTATGGGCTGCGCCTGAATGTCGATAGCACAGGTCAGCCCGTGGCTGCTATAACGCTCTCATATATTCAGGTTTTAACGGAACTTTGCCGTCCAGTGCCTGGGATATTAGTTCAAGGGTTTTTTCTTTGTCCCGGGGCAGATGCGCCCGTATGGGTAAATAATTGGATGCATGGTTGGCATGGAAAAGGCCGTCTGTCAGGTTGGTGGCGGCAATCATGGCCCCAAGTTCGGTGAGCATCTCCTCGGGGCCAAGCAGCTGAAAGTCGCCTTTTTCATACTGGTCATGCAGTTCCGTGCCGGGGATGAGCATCAGGCTTAATGCACCGACAAAGTCAGGGTCCATGGCCGTAAGCACCCTGCCGGTTTCCCGGGCATGGTTCAAGGATCCCTTGCGGCCGCCAAGTCCAAGCAGTACCGTTACCGAGACTTTGATGCCCGCCTTTTTCAACTTTTTTCCCATGGTGATCATTTTATCCGCATCTGCACCCTTGCGGATGGCCTCAAGCACCTTGTCATCACCGGATTCAAGACCCATGTAAGCAATCTTGAGTCCAAGTTTGTGCAGCAGGGCCAACTCTTCATCGGTTTTCATCTTGATACTTTTGGTGTTGGCATAAACACCGACCCGCTCCACCCAGGGCAACCGGTCCCGGATTCTTTCAAGGATGGGAACCAGGCGTTTCATGGGAATAATCAGGGCATCCCCGTCACACAAAAACAAACGATTTTGCCGACGGCAGTGCTTGCTTGCAAATTCGATATCTTCAAAGATCACATCATCTTTTTTGATGTCGAACCGTTTTCCACGATAGGTCCCGCAAAAGGTACATTTATTATGGGAGCAGCCCAATGTGACCTGGAGCAGTATACTGTTCGCCTCGCTAGGAGGCCTGATAACCGTACCTTCGTAATGCATTGTGTATCCCCTTAAAAATTTAGGCCATTATACTTATCAGGAATAATTCAAAAATTCAATGTATCAAGCGCTTTGGCAAGACAACCCTGTGTAAAAAATCAACTACTCGACGATTGCCGTAAACATGTCCGGCTCGAAGGAGGCTCAGAGCAACCATCCTTTGTACTGTTCTATGATAAAAAAAGTTAAATTTTTTCACCCTATCCTGTAGATGTTTTGTACATCGACTCACGAATAACAATAGCAGGGCTGGAGAAACTAAAAGAATACAAAGGGATTGTCGATCTTCGAATACGCCCAATTATATAAAAGGGATTATATTCAGGATTTTTTGCATAATTCGGCTTCATGGCCCAGACCGTAAAGGCATTGAAAAGAAATCTGGTAAAAAATGGGATCAGATTATTGAACCAAAGGATGTTGAATTAATCAATTTGGCTGGAATGATTCATGACCTCATGGCAAGAGGCCTGCAGGTTACAGTCAATGAGAACAATCATTATGAAGGATCTGCACCCAAAACGATTGACCGGTTAATGAATTGCTATGGAAGCATACAGGAGAGATGAATTGTTTCATCGTCGAAACAACCCACAGAGTAAACTAAAATCAGGATTGCCGACATGATAGAAATGATAGATATTGGCATACAAGAAGCCATCGCTTATCGCATAGAAGGCAAGATCACAGAAGACGAAATGAAAACGGTTCTTGCTGTTTTCAGAGAAAAAATCAAGAAGAATGAGAAACTGATAATTTATCAGGAAGTGGTAAGTATCGGCGGCGTAGAGTTCGATGCAATGATAGAAAAATTAAAGTTCTTTCTTGCATTTGGACTTTCCCATTTTAGAAAGATTGCCGTTGTTACACATAAAAAATGGATTCATAAACTTGTGAATCTGGAGGCTAAATTTTTCAAAGGCATAGAAATGAGGGGATTCCCAAAGGAAGAAAAGGATCAAGCCATTGAGTTTTTGAAAAGGTGATTTTTGAATTTTTTATGGGGCTCGTACTCTCGCGCCAACCTTTATTAAAGGTGCTCCATGACTACAATCTGGTTGAAGGTCGAGTGTGGGTATTGTTTCTTGCCTGGATAACTGTTGCCCCTTGGCTCTTTTACATCATTCAAAATCCGGTCTAATCGGGATAGCCCTCCCACTGCATCCGGCAGTTGAAGCTTGCAGGGAAAAGCAGGTGAGATAGCTACTAAACTATTTATTTCATTGTTTTTTTGATAAAGGTAATTATATGAAAAAAGTGTATTTTGCTGGTCCTCTTCAAAATTAAAGAAAGAGAGGAGATGGCTGAAATTGCAGAAGCTTTAAAAAAAGGATTAAATGTATTCCTCCCGCATAGAGATGGTTTTGAGTTTGCCCTCCTTTATGATGTCTTTCTTGATTTCGGTTATTCAGAGAGTGAGGCTAATAAAATCCTGAATAAGGCGATTTTCACGTTGGATGTTTTTTGATCGGCTCTCATCGCATGTGCATCAAACCCCAAAGAAGCGGTCTGTCAGAATTTAATTAACTTATTTAAGGGGTAAATATCTGATCAACGACAAAATTATTATACTATTGGCAACTGTCATCATAGAATTTTCCTGTACATTCCTTGACTTCGATCTTAATCACACCCGTGGCTGCAAGCATATTCGAGGGGAATTCTTTTCCAGTAACATAAGGAAAACCATTGTCGCTTACTGTTGCCAGATGTCCAACCTGAGCTTCAGCTAAAAGTGCATTTATCTGATCTGTTGTAAGTTGATTTGCTTTCATCCGTCCTTGCATTGTATTTTCCCTACGAACTTCGGGTGATGATATTCTGATTAAGGGCAAATTCAGATACCGTAAATATGACAATATTGTATCTGAAAACTACATCAGTACTTTTTGTTTCAAATCAATATATGAGGCGGGGTTTAGAGTGTCAACTTTAGAATCATAAGGAAAAATACATGCGTATTTTATCAAATTACGTGATTTGGCTACGAAAATTATTCCCAGCCGGTGCAAGCTGTTTCATTTATGAAGCGGCAAAAAAGCATTTTGGATAGGAACTGGCTGCGGAAGTGCTCACCACCCAATCTAAAGCCCCGGTGAAACCATGCTGAGGTAGTCAACGCCCTGTCTGGAAAGGTTCTCTGGATTCAATGATTTTCTTTTTATTTCTGTACATTTTGCCTTGAATGAGGAACTGCTCTCATCTGCAACATTAATAATACCAACCCATTAAACGTCCTTCGATTTGTTATTGCTGAGGGGCTCTAAATTTCAAATAGCCCAGCTCCATATCATGATTATTCTCCCCGCAATCACTCATTTTGTCCAAGAATATTGTGAGAAATAAAAATAATTTTTGAGAATTAAATTCCCTATATTTTTAAATAATTAATAAAGTGTTTGACGAAATTGTCTTATTACTATAATGCTAACAAAATTTTAACTTGTAATAAACTATTTGATGGATTACATCGCGAGCAAACACAAATTATATATATTGTTACCCAAAAGTTGCATTCGTTGCTTTGAGTTGTACAAGACTTCAGGACAACACATTATTTTGAAGTGACTATGCGCTCTTTTCATTTTCTTGTTTTTTAACAGAAACTGAGGAGTAAAACTAAGGTGGAGATTGATATGAATTTGAAAATAATAATACTTGTCTGCTTGTTGTTTGTTTTTGTTAGCTCTGTAGATGCCCAGGGGCAATCATTTAGTCGTTCAATAACGTCGAAAGATTCTGATTTTTTTGAAATGGTTGTGACTTTGCCTGAATTAATTGTAGAAGATTTCGGTAAAGATGTATCTGGTAGAGAGATAACCCGAATTTATATGCCAGACGTTCCTTCCACTTCTCATGTTGGGCTCCCTAAAGTGCCGGTTGTTTCAGTAAAAATAGCTATTCCTGTAAATAGTGAAATAGCTGCGATTAATGTAGAATCAAGAAACAATACTATCCTTGAAGGTTCATATTTCTTGGAACTTAGTACTCCTCCTGTTCAACTGAATAATAATTATACTATTTTGGATGACTCCGACTCCAGTCTATATGATTCATTTTATTCTGATAACAATGCATATGAAAGTGCCATATATGAAAAACAGGGAATTCAGAATAAAAGAGGTATAAAGATTCTGCACATTAATCTTTATCCCGTTTCATACGATATAGACAATTTATCATTGTCGTATTGTGATACTATGATAGTTAAAATTACGTTTAGTTCGATCAAACAGCAGTCGAGTAAGTTTCAAAGTAATAGTGCGGTAAAATACCGCCCTGATCCTGTCATGCCAATAAAAAATCAAATTGATAACCCCTGGGTACTTGATGAACTGGATGAATCCTCAGAAATTGAATCGAAATCAACAGATTCCTCAGAAACCTTTGAATACGTTATAATAACAAATAATGATTTTGCCAACGCAACAACTGACTATACAATACACGACCTTATTGCACATAAACAGTTAATGGGACTGTCTGCAACATATATTACGACTGAACAAATCTATGCTAATTATACCGGGAGTGATGAAGCTGAGAAAATACGTAATTTTATCAAAGATGCCTATAACAATTGGAACACGAATTATATTCTTTTAGCAGGAGATTCTAATATAATACCTTATCGGTCATTATATGTTAATTTTAGTACCAACGAAGAATACAAGTATATTCCAAGTGATTTGTACTATCAATGTTTGGATGGCTCGTTTAACAATGACGGAGACAGCAAATGGGGAGAAGAAAATGACGGAGAAGATGGTGGATATGTTGACATACTCGCTGAGGTTTATATTGGTCGTGCATCGGCAGAAAACCAGGAGGAGCTGGCAAATTGGATTTATAAAACTATTAGCTATGAAAGCAATCCATACGCTATCCAGCGCAATAAAGCAGCGATGGTTGGAGAATATCTTGGTTTTGGCGGAGTAAGTGAGTATGCAAAAAACCAAATGGAACAAATTCGCATAGGAGGACTCTATGACCAATACGCTACTGCAGGTTTTGATTCAGAACCACGTATTGAAGTAGATACCTTATACGATATGGATAGTACATGGAGTTCGTCTGAACTTGAAAATATGATGAACAGCAATTCTTATGGTTTGTTTAACCATTTGGGGCATGCCAATGTATATTATGTGATGCAGCTTTACAATGTTGACGTAGATGCATTAACAAATACTTCTTTTTTCTTTATATACTCCCAAGGTTGTTTACCTGGTTATTTCCCTGGAGATGCGATAGCGGAACACTTTACTACAAGTACAAGACATGGAGCCTTTGCTGTAATATTTAACAGTAGATATGGATGGGGAAGTAGAAATTCTACAGATGGACCATCTCAACGGCCGAACCGTTGGTTCTGGGATGCTATTTTTTCAGAAGGCATTTCTCAACTTGGGCCAATGAATGTATACAGTCATGAAAAGAATTTATACGAAATAACCGAACCAGTAATGAGATGGGTAATATACGAAACAAATTTATTTGGAGACCCTCATGTTGATATCAGCCCAGCAATTGAAGGTATGCGTGTTGCAGAGAGCGATCCCGGAGAGTACGAGGTTGTTTCCAATCAGACCTTTGATTTTACCGTTAGTTTTACTCACAATTACGATTTGGATTCAATTGACATATCGAATATTCAAGTAAATGGAGTGAATGCTGATTGGTACGAATTGGTTGATGAAGAAACAGTGAAATACATCTACCATAACTCGCCAGTTAGCACCGAAGGTCCTCAAACGATCAATATAGTATCAGGTTCAGTCCTGCGTGCAAATGACAATGAACCTGTCGAAGAATGGCATACCACTTTTTATTACGATACGATGCCCTTAGCTATTGCAACATCTTCTCCTGCTGAAAATGAAACAGTCTCATCAGCTCCGGAAAAATTGATTTTAAACTTCAATGAAAATGTTGATCCTTCAACTGTGTCAGTAGATAATATCACATTAAGTTATGGTGAAATAACCAGTGCCGTACTTGTTGATAGCAATACCATTGAATACTCATTAGCAGGGCTACTAAGGGAAAATACAGTAACGTATACATTAAGAAAAGGTTCTCTTTTAGATGAACATGGAAATGCCGCCCCAGAATACGTTGGTACATTCATTATTGATGACCCATTAGTTGATTGGTTTGAATCAACCGATATCCCTAAAAACATTTTAAATCAAACCACTGTGTTATCTACAATTGAAGTGACTGAATCATTTACTATCGGTGACCTATATATCGAATTAGATATAACGCATTCAAATGATACCGATTTAGATGTATTCCTGATTGGTCCTGATGGAACTCGAATTGAATTATTTACAGATGTGGGAGAAAATGGTGAAAATTTTACAGGAACATGGTTAGACGATAGCGCTGAAATAAAAATCACTAACGGGAAAGCCCCTTTTGACGGCAGATATAAGCCGGAAGGAAAACTTTCAGATTTCATAGGTTTCAATGCCATAGGAACCTGGACCTTGGAAGTTACGGATGACTATTGCCGGTCGGATGAGGGAACCCTCAATTCATGGTCATTAATAATACACAGAGATTTAAATACATATCCTCAGATTAGTTCCATTTTACCATTACCATTTGATCAAGGGCAAATATGGAAATTAATCGATAACTTCACAGTTCGTTTTTCCAATGAAATGAACCCTGTTACAGTTAACGATTGCAATAACTGGGAACTAATAGAAGCTGGTCAAGATAGTTTATTTGGAACTTCAGATGACATTGCATTTTCTTTAAACATTTTACCAAGCGATATAGACGGACTCAATGCAAATATTACTATTGATAATGGAATACTTCCTGTTGGCAAGTATCAGCTAACAGCCTATAGCAATGGATTAACTGACATTTCACAGAACCCACTTGATGGTGATGGCGACGGTATTGCAGGTGATAATTATGTATTAACCTTCAATATTATGCCCACTATAGACTCATTTCCGTTTAATGAAGATTTTGAAACCGGTGATATAGCATCGTTAGGAGGGTACTGGGAATTTGAGGCTGAGAACATCACTGATGGTCAAATACAAGTTAGTAGTTCATATGAAGTGCATGATCACAGTTATCATTTATTGCTCAATCAAACAGCAGCCGATTCAGATATCCAGTCCGCAATTCTGCATGCAGACCTTATTGATCGAAGTGGGGTTATTCTTGAATTTTGGCAGAGAGAAATTGGCGGTGTTTATGACTCCAGAGAAGATGTTGTTCAAATAAGTGCAGATGGATTGGTTTGGTATGAATTGATTGAGCTTGCAGAAGACAATAGCCAAAGTTATTATCAACACCATGTTATCGATTTAGATCAAGCAGTTTCAGAAGCAGGTCTTTCATATACTTCAGATTTTCAAATAAAATTCACTCAGTACAATTGTCACGATATTAATGGAGGTTTTGCTTTTGATGATATTCAACTTTCACTTATAGAAAATAATGATATCCAAGTTGGCGGTCATATTCATTCAAATACAACGTGGAATGATACCTCTAGGCCATACACAATTACAAGTGATTTATATATTGATAATGATGCTATATTAACCATTGAGCCTGGAGTTCAAGTCAGAGTTCAAAACAGTTCTATTGAAATTTCCGTATCCGGTGTGCTCATTGCAAAAGAGGTAAATTTTACGGACTGTGGTAATATGAGTAACTTAAAATCTCTTCTTACCGTTCAAAATGGTGGTAGAATCGATTTTGATAATAACACAAAAATAGGGCGCTATCATATTATTTTGAAGCCAGGGTCTATTGGGCGTATCAGTAAAACAAGTTTTTGTTGTAATAGTTATTTAGCTATTAATAGCTCTTCGGTTTCGCTTAGTAATAATACATTTTCAGGCTCGAAGCCAATTGAACTGCCAATTGGAACTGTTTCTGAACTATCTGATAACGCATTTACTTATACAGGCAATGCCACAGCAATAATCAATGGTAGTGAACTTGTAAATCAAGCAGTATTTCAAGTGATTGGTGGTCTAAATCAATATCAATTATCCCAAGATCTTACAATTTCATCAACCGGAGAATTAGTGATAAACGCCGGCACCACTGTTAAAACAGAATTTTATGGATATGATATAAGTTTAACTGTAAACGGCATATTAAGAAGTAATGGTGGTGTTATTAATGGTTGCAATATTTCACTTTCATCTGGATCAGTTGGAGATATCAAAAATACTCTTTTGGATATGTGGTCATGCCTTACCATAAAAAATAGTGATGTTACCATCGATAATTGTACATTTAGCAGTTCAACACCTATCATTATAAATTTGTCTCAACTAAATGAATTAACGGGCAATTCATTTAACTGCCCTGAAACTGCTTCAATAAAAATTTTGGGTACATCACTGAATGAATCACTGACCATAGTACCAATGGGTAGCGTTCAGAAATATACCTTCAACAATAATTTAACAATAGAATCCGGCGGTCAACTGACGGTTGGCCCAGGTGTAAACCTTTATCATAATGATTTAACGATAGCATCCGGCGGTCAACTAACGGTTAGATCCGGAGGCAATCTTTACACGACAAGTTCATATTTAGGTGATATTAAAGTTTATGGCACACTAATCACAGAAAGCGATTCTACAATTGAAAATACAGATTCCTCCAACAAGGATATTATCATCGAATCCGGTGGTAAAGCTCAGTTTCAAGCCGGTGAAATAAACGGTTATAATATCAGATATTGTGCAGATTCCACAGGCAGTATTTCCGGCATAACTTTTGATTCAGGTGAATACCTAAGCATTTACAGCGACGCTGTCACTGTGGACAATAATGTTTTCAGTAGTGTGAATCCAATTTCGATTTTGCTGTCTAAAATTAATGAGCTTTCGGATAATACCTTCAACTATCCAGGAGAAGCATCAATTAAAATCATAGGCACATCTTTGAGTGAATCGCTGATCTTAGTGCCAATGGGCAGTGTTCAGAAATATACTTTCAATAACTTAACTGTAGACTCCGGCGGACAACTAACAGTTAGTTCCGGGGTCAATCTTTTTTATCTTAATGATTTAACGATAGAATCCGGTGGGCAGCTAACGATTAGTTCCGGCGGCAATCTTTATACTACTACAGTTTCATCTTTAGGTGATATTAAAGTTTATGGCACACTAATCACAGAAAGCGATTCTACAATTGAAAATACAGATTCCTCCAACAAGGATATTATCATAGAATCCGGTGGTAAAGCTCAGTTTCAAGCCAGTGAAATAAACGGTTATAATATCAGATATTGTGCAGATTCCACAGGCAGTATTTCCGGCATAACTTTTGATTCAGGTGAATACCTAAGCATTTACAGCGACGCTGTCACTGTGGACAATAATGTTTTCAGTAGTGTGAATCCAATTTCGATTTTGCTGTCTAAAATTAATGAGCTTTCGGATAATACCTTCAACTATCCAGGAGAAGCATCAATTAAAATCATAGGCACATCTTTGAGTGAATCGCTGATCTTAGTGCCAATGGGCAGTGTTCAGAAATATACTTTCAATAACTTAACTGTAGACTCCGGCGGACAACTAACAGTTAGTTCCGGGGTCAATCTTTTTTATCTTAATGATTTAACGATAGAATCCGGTGGGCAGCTAACGATTAGTTCCGGCGGCAATCTTTATACTACTACAGTTTCATCTTTAGGTGATATTAAAGTTTATGGCACACTAATCACAGAAAGCGATTCTACAATTGAAAATACAGATTCCTCCAACAAGGATATTATCATCGAATCCGGTGGTAAAGCTCAGTTTCAAGCCGGTGAAATAAACGGTTATAATATCAGATATTGTGCAGATTCCACAGGCAGTATTTCCGGCATATCTTTTGATTCAGGTGAATACCTAAGCATTTACAGCGACGCTGTCACTGTAGACAATAATGTTTTCAGTAGTGTGAATCCAATTTCGATTTTGCTGTCTAAAATTAATGAGCTTTCGGATAATACCTTCAACTATCCAGGAGAAGCATCAATTAAAATCATAGGCACATCTTTGAGTGAATCGCTGATCTTAGTGCCAATGGGCAGTGTTCAGAAATATGCTTTCAGCAATAATTTAACAATAGAATCCGGGGGACAACTCATAGTGGGTTCAGGCGTTAATCTTTATACTGCAGGTTCATATTACAGCGGTGATATAATAGTTTATGGAACACTCATTACAGAAAGTGATTCTACAATCGAAAATACATACAGTTCTAACAAGGATATAGTTATAAAATCAGATGGATATGCTCAATTGCAGGCTGGTGAAATAATAGGTTACGATATCATATATGGCCCTCTGACTTTAAAATCATTTGCAAAGTATTTTGGATCGCTGAGTGACTGCGGGGAATCCTGCGGAGACTTTGATGGGGATGGAGATATAGATAGTCAAGATTTGGCAACTTTTGTTTTATTGCTAGTTGATTAAGGTAATTTATTTCCCAGGGGGGGGGATAGTTTTTGAAATTTCATATAACGGCCATGGGCCGACCTGACATATCAACTGCCAGTCATAAGCCCACAACAAAGGTTGAAAGATCTGCGTAACTTACCCAGACTTTCTTATAAAAATATCAATTTTATAGAAAATGTAGACCCCACAATCTTATCTATTATGTGGGGTTCCAACCCCTCCCAGTACCCCCCCCCACACCACGACCAAAAGCATTGCTCCCCATAGCAAAAATCAGCTCAGACCCCACTACTTCACCTAAAGCTCACCCATCCAGTGCCTTCATCAAAGAATCATCACTCCTCAAAACAGTGCATGATTCCGTCTTCTGGTCAAAAACAATAACGGCCTTACCGGATTTGAGCTGGGCCATCACCTGGGCAATTTTTGTTTCCAAGGGAACTTCTATTTCACCATAGTCCGTACCATCCCTGGTTACAAATTCTTCAACCACACTCTGGAGGGCTTCCGGGCTCAATTGATCATAGGGGATTTTAACAGCTTTCAATTTTCAGGTTTCCAGTCATTCAACGTTGCTATTTTTTTGTCGGTCGGGGTCCTCTTGATTTGGTATTCCAACTGGTAGGCCTCACGTTTGGTCAAATGTTCTTTAACGGCAGCCAATTTTACCGGCAGGCGGGATCGTGTATATTTTGAGGCTGTCCCTTCGTTGTGCCTTATCAGCCGGTTTTCCATATTTTTAGTGACGCCGCAGTACAGTGATCGATCAGAACATTCTATGAGATATGTGGACCAATTCCTGTCAGGCATAGTTGTATTGGGCGGTATAGAGGTTCATGGATTGCCATCATAAATTAGAGATAAAAATCAAACGTCAACAGATTTTTCAATTCTTGACAGCTGTCTTTCTAACTCTTTTGATTTTTTAACATTATTTTGTTCTTCAAATTTTTCCATCATTGATCCAAATTCTTTTCTAATAGATGGGAGTACTTCCTTTTTGAACGTTTCTTTTTGTTTTGCTGAAAACTTTGAAATTTTACCGATGAAATCATCCATTTGTTTTTGAAAAGCTTCAGTATCAATATTTTTAATATATTGTTCAAGTTGATTTAGGAGCTCTCCATTTTGTTTTTTGAAATTTTCCATCAATTCCGTTAATTCTTCCCCGGCGACAGCAAGTGTATACTCCAAAAAAGTGAACCCCTTAACTGAAGCTCCTGACTTTAAGGGTGTTTGATTGGATGAATCTAAAGAGGGAATAGCAATAATATATGGTTTCGAATTTTCAGCGAAAAGTCCGTGTATCAATACAAAGCGTGTTGTCTCATATATTTTTTCTTTGTATGCTTTATCAATAATGATTTCGACATTCGATGCTGTTGGTTCAACAAACGAAATTTTGGTAACATTGCCAATGAGAGTTTTCTGTCCTTTAGGATCTTGGGCCAGATATACTTCACTTCCTTGGATAAGATTTTGGTGATCCTTGTATTGTACATTGATCACCAAATCCTTTTGGAACATTGAAAATAAATTGGATAAAGGATTCGCTAAACAGGTCGTCGAAAGACCTAAAATTAGGATGCCAATTAAAATGCCTTTTGGAAGTTTTGTCATATTATATTCCATGAATTTGATTGTTAAATTATTTCCGGCGGCGGATTGATTCGGTACCTCAATTTCCCGGCACATTTAAAAAAGCGTTTCATCGATGAAACACACTTTTGTAGCCTACATTATTTTCAGGGAAAAGCGAACACGTTGTTGGTGGCTGAATAGAATGGATGATGATGGATGTTTCTGGTGAAAGGCAGCACTGATGGGGGAGTACAAAGATTGGTACTGGTCCGGAGCAGGATATTATTTAATATCAAGCAAGTAATCCCATGTAAATATGAATTCCAAACGAAAGCGTATACGGTATTATTTTTGTAATTTTTGACTGAGTGCCCAGACAGGAAGACCAGATATCTTTAGTGCTTATTCAATTTTTTGAAAGAGACATTTTTGTAATCAAAAATTTTTATTTTATTACAACAACTTATCCCTTCATATTTCATGGCTTTTGCGCTTATATTGAACGTATTAACTATCTGCGCATAAGGAAATTAGCATGGTAGCACGAACAAGCCTTTCCCACCCTCTTCAGATTGCTGAAGTTCAGGCTGGAATTGACTGCGGGAAGATTGGAATTACTTTTTGTCCGGGAAAACATGATCGGTTTGCCGTGACAGGTATTTGGGCCAGAAATCTGGATATTGATCTAGATGTAATAAAAGACTGGGGTGCAGGTCTTGTACTTACGTTATTAAAAACAACGGAAATGGAAGAACTAAATGTGCCAACATTAGGAGAACAAATACAGCGTCGGGGTATGACGTGGGTTCATTTACCTATTGCAGATTATTCTGTGCCGGATGATGAATTTGAACAAAATTGGCTTATTTATGGTAAAGAAATCCGCCATCGTCTGTGCCGGGGAGAGAATATACTCATACACTGCAAAGGTGGCCTGGGCAGAGCTGGGATGATAGCGGCTCGTTTATTAGTTGAGTTAGGTACTGAGCCGGAAAAGGCCATCAGAATGGTACGCAGAGTACGATCCGGAGCCATTGAAACGTTCGCTCAATTAGCATTGGTGAAACAAACAACAATAATTAATGAAGCGCCTTGTAAATGAATTCTGAAATAATTCCAATTGATATTCGGCTCATGGAGCGCGTTGGTGGACAACTCGGTACTAACCCTGCAGGGATATACAGCGGTAGTGATGGGCAAAGATATTATGTAAAGATACTGGAGACTCCCATGCATGCCCGTAATGAATTTCTGGCGGCGAAGCTTTATCAGCTAATCGGCGCTCCGGTTTTTAATTACCTTCATAGCATAGATCCTTGTCAGATAGTAACCCGCTGGGTCGAACTTGATAAAAAAAAGATTTTGCACTTCTCAGAAAGTGAACGCAGACAGGCTCAGTGTTGGTTTGCTGTTCATGCTTGGACAGCTAACTGGGATGCCGCGGGTTTTGATGGTGATAACCAAGGCGTTGTCAATGGTAAAGTACTAACGCTGGATGTCGGCGGGGCACTTGATTTTCGTGCTTATGGAGATCCAAAAGGAAACGCATTTGGAACCCGTGTTGAAGAGCTGAATGTCATGCGCAATGATCAAAACAATCCCCATGCAATGAAACTATTTTCTGATATAACGCCAGAGCAGCTAAATTGTTCCATTCAATCTGTGACTAAAATTTCGGATGAAAAAATTAGGGATGTGATTATTGAAAATGGCGGTAGTGAAAAATTAGTGGATAAGATGATTGCCCGTAAAGAGGATATGAGTTTTAGACTCAAAACGTTATAGATGTTTATTTTTTTTTTGAATCGGAAGTTGAATAATAAAATTTGTTCCTTTACCCGGTTCGGAAATGACATCCATTGTTCCGTTATGATTTTCAGTGATGATAAAATACGACACAGACAGACCCAATCCGGTTCCAATCCCAACCGGTTTTGTTGTAAAAAACGGGTCAAAGGCCTTTAAACGAGTTTCTTCATCCATGCCGGGGCCGTTATCTTCTATTTCTATGCATATCATTTGAGAGGCTGTTTCAGCATAGATTCTGATAGTAAACATTGGAGATGCCGTATTGGCCTCCTGCATCGCCTGTGCTCCGTTGCGTAAAATGTTCAACATAACCTGTTGAATTTTAGAACTTTCGCAAGGCAGCATCGGCAGGTTGTCAGCATATTCTTTTATAATTTTAATGGATTTAAAATCGTATTGTTTTTTCAGGTCATAATCCGTTGCTACCAGTTCAAGGATTTGATCCAGAAGCTGATCCGGGTAATGGAAAGAGACATCGGCATCGGATTTTCTTGCAAAACTGAGCATACTGTTAACAATTTCTGCAGCACGTAACCCGGATGAATGGATGGCTTCAAGTATACGGAGAATCCCTCTTTTTTCCATGAAATGTTTGATATCTGTTGTGGATATGCCAAGTTCCCGGGCGGTACGCTGATTTGCCGGCATGTCGGGGTTCTCCAGCCGTGATTTCATAACAATCACATTCTGGACCATGCCTGCCAGGGGATTGTTTATTTCATGGGCCATACCTGCGGCAAGGCCGCCTACGGACATCATTTTCTCGGACTGAATCATCATCTCTTCCATGCGCACTTGTTGGGTAACATCATCAATTCTGATCACACACCCTTTCACCCCTTTGGCGCGTAACGGATATACGGTTACATCTTCGAAAACCGTTTGATTGTTTTGTGTCCTGGTATGCCGTGACTCCGAAGTGACCCGCTGCTCTGAGATCGCCTGCCGGATCAGTTCCATCCGGCTTGACATCTGGGGAAAAACATCATGAACAAGACGCCCTGTGGCGGATTCAGAAGAAATTCCGGTGGCCTGCTGGGCTTTTTTATTCCATTGGGTGATGATGCCGTGATTGTCCACCCCAATCAGGATTGACGGCATTGAATCTATGATATCGGACAGATAGTTTTTTAAATGCTGAAGATCATTCTCCGCTTTTTTGCGGACCTTGATCTCTGAGATCAGCTCTTTGCGGTATGCACCTAACCGGTCCATAAACCGATTAAAGCTTGCTGAAAGTTTGCCAATCTCATTATTTCCTTCATCTGCCAGCCGGGAAGACCAGTCATCCGGCGCCATTTTTTCAAGCTGCCTGATAAATCTAAGCAAAGGCTTTGTGATGGTCGTGCTTACGATTAAAGTAATCCCTCCCGTGATTAAAACGACCAGAATTAAAATCATAAGGAATGTTTTCTGTATGTCATACAACGAGGAAAACACTTCCCTGGTATAAGAGGATGAAACAATAAGCCAGTCAAATGCCGGTATATAGTCAAACGCTACAAATTTTTCTCGGGGATGCGGTTCGGAAGGATTTTTCCACCAGTATGTCAGGTATCCTTTTTTCAACCGCATCATTTCTCTAACAAAGGAAAATCCGTTGGCATCCTTTAAAGCCAAAACATTACCGGTCACTTCGGGGTGGATCACGGCATCCCCTTTTGAATTCAGGATAAAAGAATATCCGGTCTCGCCAAAGGAGAGATTCAAAATTCTATCTTTAAAATCGTCAATGTCGATGAGCCTTATAAATTCGGATTTATAGGACGATACGGAAATGATCCAGTCCCAGGCTTCAAAGTAACTCATGTAAAGGGCTTTGGGACGTTCCAGGGTTTCTCCCGGGTTTTTCCATTCATATTCCAGATATCCTTCTTTTTCCGATATCTGTTTCTGGATAAATTTACGAAAAGAAAAATCATGGCCCAACACCCCTTTTTGGGGGTGCACAACGGCAATCCCTTTGCTGTCGATGCAGTAAAGATATCCGGTCTCCCCGACGGTCTGACTTAACAACACCTGAACAGCATTGTTTTTGGCCTCGGATTCCGAAATGTCTCCATCAAGAAATTTTTGATAAAAATAGGATACAATTTCTCTGTTTTTTTCCGCAATGGCCTTTAAATGATTTCTGATTGAAACCGTTGCCGTGGTTTCTATCATATCGGTAATCGTTTGGTTGGACTGGTTCAACTCTTCTTTAATTTTCTGCTCAAGGGCACTGCGCACCTGGAAAAAAAGCAGCGAAAAACCCAATGACAATATGATCATGAATATGACCGCGTAGGATAAAAACAGTTTGAATTTTATCGATAAATTTTTCAAAAAGAGTTTGACCTCTTAATTTTTGTCTGTCGGTTTCCCCTCCCATCAAATTTCTCAAAAAATAGCTGAACAACCACCGGCTGGAAGCCTGTGGTTGTTCAGCTATACGTGATTCCTGAGGCGATTTAACATGTCCTAGGTCTCCTGAATTTTGAGAATAAAAGACTCTGCAACTATACACAAGATTGCTGTTTTTGTTAACTTCTTTATATCTGTCCAAAATCGATAATCAGAATAACGGCCATGGGCCGACTTGGTCTATCAGCCCCCAGGCCCGGCCCACAACAAAACATGAAAGGAACTCATCAACTTTTTGGTACTTTCATATAAATCATGTATTCGGCTGATAACCACTAGGAAAATGAGTAATGCCGGGCCTGCACCTGACTCCTATGGATATGTCGGTTCGTCGGTGTCGGGATTGGGAAGATCGTGTCCGTCTCTGGCAAAATATATTTTAATTTGACCGCTTTTATTCGCGGCAACAAATGTAGCCCCGTCCCATGACCGATGGTGTGCGAGATGCTGTAAACTTTCCTCCATTGAAGCATCTTGATCAATGGCAAGGTCCATTTGACACAATGTAGACGCGCACGAAGCGTCCACCAAATGAATGCCTTGCATGTCTTCACTTTCAAAACTGGCATACAACTTGTCGAGGGTTTCACCAGCCCACTCCGGGTCAGGCTCTTGCGCGTAAAAAGCCTGTTCCAACATGGTCTCTTGTTCTTGCACCTTTTGTTCAACAGGGCTTGGCGATGTTGTGGATAACTGGGTCTCATCATCGTTTTTAACATCTTGATCATCCTGAAAGTTATTTGCCGTCGAGGTGGCTTGAAAATTTTCAATATCCGTTCTCAACGCCTGCTGGTTTGCCCTTAATGCGCCCAGATACTTTCGCAGCAAGGCAAGCTCTTCATTAATTTCACCTGATACATTGTCCAAATCGGATTGAGTTAAGCCGGCTTTATTTGCCCTCAACAAAGGGGACTGCGGTGCTGCTTTAACTATATTATTTTTTTCAGGTGAATTTGTTTGCAGCATAACGTATCCCAGAATTAAGGCCGCAACGACGGCTACAGAGATAACCTGAACACGTTTAATATGTTTTTTAAGCATAATTCCTCCATTCATCGTTGGTCGGGCAAAGCCGGCGTTTCAACAACCGGCCTTGCCCAGGGTGTGTAAATAAACTCGAACAAGCCTGCTACGAGTTAATCTTCATTGACGTGGTAAGAAATAATATAAGACCGATTCCCATTGTAGTTTGCTGGAACACGGCAGCTGAAATAATGATGCACGGTTTCACCTGCGCCACCAACTCTTCCCCAGGACAACACCTGTCTGTTATTACTGCTCCCGTTGCTATATTTGTTTCCACCCCACCAACCATAAATAGTATCGTGGGTGTTATTCCAATAAACTGAGTTAAATGAGCAACGGACATCTTGGTCATAGTGACGATCCAGCACGCCAACCCAAGCGTTTTTTACGCTTTCTGACATTGAATCATTTATGGCAGGAAGATCCACATACATATATGAAGTGTTTGGATTTCCCATCATGCTAGCATTGTAACTTGGATTTCCGCCACTGTATTTAACGCCCATTGATCCCGGGTAGGTCTTGGCGTCGCCGGCCATGACAGGATTAATGGCGATCGTCAAAAGTAACACTGAAAATAATGCTGCTGCCCCGATAACATAAGAAGTAAAAAAATTTGTTGATTGATTCGTTCTTCTTTTCATACGTACCTCCTAAATTTTTGATAAAATTTATTTGCCGATAACCTATGAGTATTACTATGCGCCATTTGCGCCCGGCAGATTATTGTTCCCATGTCCCTCTTGGTTAAAAAACCCCTGAATTTTTATGCCTCCTTTTCTGTTGTTATTAGTTTTTTTACTGAATTTTAAATTTTCAGCATCTCATGTCTCCTCTCCTTTTTCATAGGTTACCTATGAATTTAGCAAGCCTTATACCAGATAAAAAATGGATGGGAGGATGACATATAAAAACATGTAATATCAAATAGTTATGGAAAAGTAAGAGCGGGTGTGCAGGCGAAAAAAATGGCGAATTTGGATGATTTTGATCAAAGAAATTTTTCCAATTTGGCCAGTTTTAGGCATCGCCGTTTTTATTTTTTTAAGTTGGAAAGTGATAATGCTAAATAATGCCTGAACGAAAATCTGAAAATTTTGTATACGCTTTAATTACAAAATTTTCACCCGGTTACGGACTGGTTACAAAATTTTCATCAACTTTTAGAAAGAGGGTAAAATAATGCAAGATCTTTTTATTATATGACATTTGCTTTCTAAATTAGCACCTTTTCGTAATATAACTATCCGGGCACAGTGCAGGGCTGATTTAAACACAAAATACACGTATTTTATAAATATCTGAAATAATAAGTGATTTATGGCGTAGTTTTCCGTTTTCCTTTCCATCCTGCCATCCGGTTTAAAACGCGGCATTCATATTGCCCGCATTTGAGTATGGAATATTGATCCCGGAGGCCGAACGGCTCCAACAGGAAGGGAGGCATTCCCTGAAAGGGGCTGAACAGCGTTAAGCCACCAACAAATCCGGGCAACAAAAAAAATTAAAATAAAAGGTAGAACCCATGACACAATTACCCGAAATATTTACCCGGACATGTTTGCTGATAATTGCAGTTCTGTTTATCCTGCCTTTTTCAGGCAGGGGGTATGCAAAATCAAATGTTCAAAACCATTCGACCGATCAAAGTGACCTTGTTGAAACGGACACCATAGAGACTGTGGACTGGAACAAGGTCTTTGGCAAAAACAAAGCTCAAAAGGCAAAGGCCCTTTTCTCAGATCCGAAAATCACCTCTTCCAAATCCATCTTAAAAGATTTTATCGATCAAAAAACAACGTCGAAGGTTATTGTCAACTTTAAAATCCCGGATGAAAAAACACACAAAAACCGGATGAAAACCAGGAGCGGCAGAAAAGAAGCCAGGCAATCGGTAAACCAATTGCAACAAGAAGTGTTATCCAGGATGGATTTAAATGAGGTTCAAACCACCAGCCGATTCAAATTTAACTACGGGATAACGGCAGAAGTTACCTTGGAAGGACTTTCCCAATTAACGGATGATCCGGACGTCGTCTCCATTGAGGAGATCATGACCATCTATCCCCACGGCGCCCAGGCCATCCCCCTGATCAATGCAACACAGGCAAGGCAAACTTACGGTGGAGCCGGTGTCGGTATAGCCATATGCGACACCGGTATTGATTACACCCATCCCATGCTTGGCGGCAGCCAAGATTTCCCCAACGAGAAGGTTATCGATGGATATGATATTGGAAATGATGATGACGATCCCATGGATTATACCGGTCATGGCACGTGCTGTGCGGGGATTGCAGCAGGAGATATTGGCGCTACCGGAGATTATATCGGCGGTGTGGCCCCGGATGCCAAACTGTATGCCGTTAAAATGACCACCGACAGTTCAGATTCATGCGGGACCGACGACATGATAGCTGCCTGGGAATGGTGCATCGAGCACCAGGCTGACAACGAAGATTATCCCATCATGATCATCAGCACCAGCTTTGGGGGAGGATCGTACTCCAGCGCCTGTGACAGCGTCTCTACCTCAATGACACGGGCCGCGGAAACCGCAAACGATGCAGGGATCACCATTTTTGCATCATCCGGCAACGATGGTTACTGCAGTGCCATTGCCTGGCCGGCATGTATTTCCAGTGTGGTCTCCGTGGGGGCTGTTTATGATGCGGACCTGGATGAGCTTGCCTTTTGTGTTGATGAATACTCCTGCGTAACGGCAGACACCAGCTATTCTTGTTCCTGGGGTTATAAGGCTGTTTCCGATGACACAGATGCAGACATGGTTACCTCCTATTCCAACTCCGCCTCAATCCTGGATCTGCTTGCCCCTTCCAATGACAGTTACACCACTGATATCACAGGCTCATCCGGTTACTCATCCGACAATTATTACTCATCCTTTGGCGGGACTTCTGCTGCCTGTCCCTATGCCGCCGGTGCCGCAGCGGTTCTAATCAGTGCCGCCAATACATCTTTAGGTGGATTCTCGGACCCCGATAAACTCAGGACTCTCATGACCGGAACCGGCGTAGAGATAACCGACGAAAAATCGAACATCACCAAACCCCGGATTGATTTGCAGGCCGCCATCGATTCCCTTGGGCCGAATTTCAGTGCAGCCTCAACAACCCTTTGTTTTTATGAAGACAATTCCACCACCTTTACAGACGACTCAGACGGGGAGCCTCTCTCACGGGAATGGGCATTTATCCCTGACACCGTAACCTATCTCGACGGTACATCAAGCTCCCAGAGCCCGGTTGTGCAGTTTGATGTACCCGGCACCTACTCGGTTTCACTTACTGTGATTTATGATAACGGCACTTCCGGAACCACCATAACCAAGAACGACTATATTAACGTCCATGAACAATGCCAGGACCTTGCTCTTGACCTGACAATGAGCAGTCGCGGTGCCCAAATCACCTGGACCCTGGAAAATGATGAACAGGAAACCCTGTATTCAGGAGGCCCCTATTCATTGGGACACAGACCCGGAGATCCCCAGGTGTTGGAAGCCAGTGAATCTTTTTCATTGCCGTCCGGGGAATATACTTTGACCATTTCCAATGGCGGAACAAGTCTCTTTTATAGCAGTTATGGCTCGGTTGCATACAGCCTGACCAATGAAGACCGGGAAGAAACCATTGTCAGCGAATCAGATGCCGATGATGAAGAAATCACCACCTTTACCCTGATCAGCCTGACCGATATAGACGCCGACAGCGATGTTGACGGAGAAGACCTGGTATCATTTTGTCAAAGTTACGCCGAAGGCCTTTTACCCAACGCCGATGTGAATAGTGATGAAACGGTGGATGAAAAGGATCTGGCGCTTTTTGTTTTAAATTTTGGGGGGTGATCCACCCGAAAGTCCCAGGCCGGGGGATTTGTGTAGAAATTGTGTGAAATTATAGCCGATTTCTTCCCGAGGCCATTGTTTACACCAGACACAGCTTCCCCCCGGTGTTCCAGCACTGGGGGGCTCGTTTTCCCATTGGCACACGCTTTAAACCTGCTCTTTTTGTCCCCTCGCAAGATTCATCCCCTCATCAAGCCGTTCCCTGGGTTTGTTCTGACGCCTTGAAAAGCCATTAACATTGTCATAAAACTACATACACGATGAAGCTTTTTTATAAAATATTTTCGGTCAACCTCCTGGTACTGTTTATCCTCCTGGTATCCGTATTTGCCGTAATCCGGATCACGGCTGACCGCCATTTCAGACAGGTAAGGGACGAGGTGGAAAACCAAATTTATGTCCTCGTTGCCAAAAAACTGGCAGACCATTACCGGCAGACAAATTCCTGGGACCGTTTTGCCGTCGACCCTCAGGTTTTTAATGGCTTTATCGATACCGTGATCAAAAACAACGAATCGACCTGGGCACTTCCCTTCCACCCGGGAGACCCGCCGGGGCCTCCCCCCCAACCCCCTCCCGGTCACGGTTTTAAAGGAGAAAAGCCATCCTTGCACGAACAGCAAATTACCCTTTATTCAGCGGATCGGAATCCAATTGCAGGACCTTTAATGAGCGATGGCGACGGAGGATTTCGTCCCATTCTCCTGGATCAGGTCCCGGTGGGATGGCTGCGGTTTAAAAAACATGAAAAACCTTTTGTCCTGCCGGGTCCCAGCGCCCTGCTCAGGGAGAGACTGAATGTATTGTATATCCTTGGGATCCTCCTGTTTCTGATTGCAGGGGCAGCCTCCTATTTCCTGTCCAGGTATATTCTGTCCCCTGTGGATGAACTCACCCGGGGCACCCGGGCCTTGACACAGTTCAAATTCAGCACCCGGATTCAGGCCCGGTCAAGTGACGAACTGGGAAGGCTGGGAGAAGATTTCAACCGGATGGCCCGAACCCTGGAAAAATATGAAACCCTTCGGACACAGTGGATGGCAGATATTTCCCATGAACTTCGCACCCCTTTGTCTATCCTCAGGGGGGAGCTTGAGGCCCTACAGGAGGGGATACGGACACCCACACCCGAACGGATTGATTCCTTGCATGCCGAAGTGATTTATCTGGAAAAAATCGTCAAGGACCTGCACGTACTCACCGTGGCCGATTCCGGTGTCCTTGCCATGGAAGAAAAATCGATCCGGCCGGTTGAAATTTTGATATCGGTTCTCAAACTTTCTGCATCCCGGCTTGAGACGGAAGGCATTCTGCTTGAAAAGGATTTTAAGGGCAGTGACGTCGAAGTCTTTGGAGACGAAATCCGTATAAAACAGTTGTTTTCCAATATTATCGAAAATAATCTGAAATATTCGTTGAAACCCGGCCCCATCAAAATTCAAAGCTGGGTTGAACCCAAGACGTTGAACATCAGTATTGAAGACTCCGGCCCCGGGGTTCCGGTTCAATTTCTTGGAAAAATATTTGACCGCCTTTTCCGGGTGGATCCTTCCCGGACCCGGGAGCAGGGAGGTTCCGGCCTGGGCCTTTCCATCTGTAAAAGCATTGCCGATGCCCACGGATGGCAGATTTCAGCCAATCTTTCCCCGGCAGGCGGTCTTGTAATACGCTTGATCATTCCATTGGAGAAAAAATGACAGACACACCATTGATCCTGATCGTCGAAGATGAAAAAAAGATTGCCGCACTTATTGCAGATTATTTACAGGCCGGCGGTTTCATTGCTGCCGTGGTCAGCCGGGGAGACCAGGTTCTCGAATATTTAGAAAAAGAAGAACCGGCTCTGATCATACTGGACATCATGCTTCCCGGCATGGACGGTATCGAGGTCTGCAAACAGGTCCGCCAACGTTTTTCCATCCCCATTATCATGCTGACCGCCCGGGTTGAAGAAACCGACGTCCTGCTCGGTCTGGAAATAGGGGCCGACGATTATATCTGTAAACCTTTCAGCCCTAAAGAGGTGGTTGCCCGGGTTAAAACGGTTTTGAGGCGGACGGGAGCTCATCCTGCATCATCTCCTGTTGAAACAGGGCCGTTCAGTCTGGATCACTCTCGCCGGATGCTCACCGTCAATGGCCGGGACCTTCCCCTGACACCCATTGAATACGGGATTATCAAAATCCTTATGTCCAGGCCCGGGCATATTGTATCCCGGCAGAAACTTATGGAGAAAGTTCAGGGATACCAGTTTGAAGGGTACAATAGGACCATTGATACTCATATTAAGAATTTAAGAAAGAAAATCGCCTCTGTATATCCGAAAAAAAATGTCATTATCTCTGTTTACGGGGCCGGCTACCGGTTCTGCGATGATGCCTGAGTATCCTGCGGTCGGTGTATCCTCAACCGGAAGCCGTTTTGCTGCTGGTCGCAACCGTTGAGATGTCAAGATTTTATGTGGATTTAAAAGGGTTCTTCGACCAAATTTTGTACGACCGTCTAATGAGTGGACTCGCCGATAAAATATAGGATAATCGTGCATTAAAGTGATACGGTAATTTCAATTCTTTGATGCCCCGCAAAAAGCAGGCTAAAAAATTAGAATTTTTCTATTGATTTGTAACGTTAGAGTATAGTTTGACTTTTCGGGAATTTATAGCGTATTAAAGAATGGTCGAGCAAAGTAAAAAAAAAATCATATAATGATATACAAATTTATTTCAAAAAAAGGTCAAAGCGGTCGTCAAACTGCATAATTTCGTCAGACAAGGGGAGAGGGAGACTTATAGGAGGGCTCAACAATGGGCGGACCACTTGGTATCTCGGGGGATTTTTCTGTAAATCAGAAAACCGGCGTTTCACCGAGGGCAGGGACACGAAAGGGAGTCATTGGTACGCAGCACTTTAACGGTGGGAAAATTTCATCGATCGCTACTTATTTTCTCCTCGACAAGAATAGGGCGGTTAAAACAAATGGCAAGTTCTTTACTGTCCTTGTCAAGAAGGACACATGGCTATCGGAGGCTGCGAGGCAAATGTGTCATGGCACTGCGCCAAAAAACCAAGGTTATGGTGCCTACCGCCCAGGAATGATTTACCGGCTTTTGTACTACGCACATCCCCACGTAACGCGTCTTGATGATGCAGGCAGGACGTTTCTATTACAGCACAACGCATACGAGGATTTCTCAAAATTAAGCGAGGCAAAACGCCGGGACCGGCTTAATCACATCCAACCGGGCGAAATCTATCTGTTGCGCTACCGCACAACCGGACCGAGGTCTCGACCTAAGATTCCAAAGTGCGTAGCAGGGCTTGACACGGACGAGGCACGGAAAGATTTCCTGGATTTCTTGAGTAAAGCAGCAATGGACAAAGGACTGCTCCTGGATTTGGCAAACGAGTTCCTGTCAGGTTTTATTGGATACACTGCAGCAGGAGCGTTAGCGGTTATTAATTTAATCTATGGGTTATACGGGATCTTCAAAGATATCTATAAATCACTGTTTGAGGATTGGCAGGTAGAGTACGTGACGTTGTGTTCAATGGCTTTTGTGACCGCTTCAATTCAATACAACATCCCACTATCCACTCGGACGACCGTGCCTACCTCAATTTGGTTATACGCAAATTTTCTCTCTTGGGATTCCCGCATGGCCAAGAATACAAAAACGTTTTGCAAGCAATTGCAGACGGCGTGGGAGAAATCCTTTGACGAAACTGAACAGAAAGCTGAAGAACAACTGGTAAAGGACTACAGGGATACCGTTATGCGGGTGTTAAAAATGCTGACCGAACTGACGCAGCGGGGCAATCTAAGCGAGGATGATGATGCGGTAGCCCAGTATTTGCGTTGCGCGGTTAATTCGATGTCGCTTGACGATTTTCGAGAGTTGAGACGCATGCTGACGGAGAAGGAAGTCGGACCCCCAGCGACATACTTGGCGCAATTCCTTGAGACGGTGGGTGATGAACTCGCAGAGCACAACGTTGCCAAAGCAGGGCTCAAGCAGTTAGCACTGAAGTATCAGCGTAGAGCGTTTGGCGACGGGATCAGCCCCACGGTGTCATTCAGGCGTTTAGGCGAGGATCTGTATTAGTGAGCCGTCCTCGCGTCTCAAAACAGGCCTTATGAAGCACCGCAGAGGATAATAAGATAGGAATACCTTTTGGGGCTCTATCACTTTTGTTGTCAGATACGTTCGATTTGAATGATGATCCACCCTCTATTATTGCCGTATTTATCAACGAACAGCGCTTTTGCATCATTGGCTAACGCGTACAATGTACCGTTTCTTTTTGCTTTGTGTTTTCCGTCTCTGAGACAAGATCCATCCCCAATCCTGAAATCATACTTTAAATCGTTTCCTTCTTTAATTCTGCCAATTAATTCAAACCATTTTGCCTGATTCAAAACTTTTAAATCTACAGCGTTTCCAAATTTGATGAACGTCTTGCCGAAAATTTTAACCTGCTCTTTTACGAGCGGATCATCCAGCGACCACCCAGAAGGGCCACAGGGGTCAAGTTTCCCGTCTTTCCAGCATTGACAGGGTAGGGCCGAAATCCTGTATTCCGCATCTTTTTCCACGATGACATGGGTATTGTTTTCTTTCTCCAGAGCATAAATGATCGCGTGAACCTTTTCTCCCACCTTTAACTTTGTAGCGGCTTTCAATAGTGTGAGTTCCGGTTTTATGTTTTTGCCGGCGGCTGCGAGCAAGGTGCTGTGATCAGGGCAGAGTTTTTCCCTGTAATGCGGAAGATTGACATACCGGTAAATGGCGGAATCATGGAAAACAGCTTTTTGGGGAATCTCCCGGAGTTTGTACTGGTAAAACAGTGCGGGTTCGTTATCGAAAAAAATCGTTGGTTCCTTCTTTAAACCGCCCGGAATTTTTTTTGTGTCAAAATGGAGGGAGGCGTTGGCCCTAGTTCGCTCAATCATCCATGCCAGTGCAGCATCAGAGAGAGGCCTCTTATGAGGGGTTCCTCCTCCGACACTGCCATGGTCTCCGGGAAACCATTCTTCTGTGACCTGTTCCGCCCCTCTATTCTCGGATGCCTGCATCAATGTTACATCGAATTCCATACGAATTTCGTCAATAGCGACAGCATGAACTGCTTTCCTTATATGATCGCCAAGAACTGAGTTAACAAATCTGTAGCGGTCCTTAAAGGCATTGTCGATTTTTATAAAATCTACCTTATTCGGCAATCCCAGAGCTTCAACCGTATCCCAACATCCCATGAAGGTAATATCGGGGATTGTTGTCTGATGTTCGGCCCTGAATACAGCAGGTTCATCGGACTGGCCTCTTCTGCACTTCCTGTAGAGTTCATACGCTTCCTGAATCCAGTCTATCTGATGCCTCTCCAGCATACCTGCAAAGCCTATCATCCCGGCAAGGCTGCGGACAGTGTAACTTCCCCTGCTGAATCCATACAGATAAATTTCATCTCCGGGAGAATAGTTCAAGGCTATAAATCGATACGCCTGCTGAACATTTAGGTCAATTCCTTTACCCAAGGCCCCTCCGGCATATTTGTCCAGAAGATTCTGAGTGCCGATCCCTTCATCGTAAAAGACGATTTGTTGAACATTGTTCGCGTCGACCTCCGGAATTGCCTGGGCGATTTTAACGACATTTGTGGGACAGACCATCTCAGGCGTGTTCCATGTACCGTCACAGCAAACAATCAGGCGCTTCATAGTTTTTTCCTTTTTAAAAAAAAATTTTATGCAACGTTGGGGTTTAATGTTAATTCTCAGTAACTGGGAGCCCATCCAGGGCTTTATAAAAATATCCGGCCATAATCTCATATCCCTTGTCATTGGGATGGATGGAATCGCTCATTAATTCGGGGTTGCCGAATAGATCTTCAAGAATATTGGGAACCAACACCGAACCGGTCTGCCTGGCAAGGGATTCATACATTTGCGCATAGCCTTTACCATATAGAGGAATATCAATACCCCCAAGAACCACCATGGCTCCGGCAGCATGGATGCGCTGAATAATACTGAGCAGATTGGCACGGGCTGTATCCACGCTCATCCGGTTTTTTAAATCATTACCGCCAAGGGTGATCAGCACCACATCCGGTTCATAGGCCAGCACATCATCTTCGAGCCGTACCAACCCGTCTGCCGTGGTATTTCCCGACACCCCGGCATTGATGATCTCAATCCCGGTCATTTCTTCCAACTGGGTTGGATAATCCATTCCTTGGGAGGCACCGTATCCATAGGTCAAACTGTCGCCGAAACAGACAATGCGCGATATGCTTATAGGGATATTTTTTATTTCATACGATTTTTCTCCACCCCAAAACCAATATCCAAGGATGCCTGCAACCAATATTGTGAAGATTACCAGACTTTTATTCAAAATAACTCCTTTTGGAAAGTTTTTAGATTAAAATTTTATCAGGTTCAAGATTGTCGATTTCAAAAATTCTGTGTAGGGCCGGCATAGTTTTGCAGCCTCTTTTGAGTTTGCCTCTTAATCCCTTTATCAAGGCGGATAGGGATTGTAAAGGTCCATATTTTTTTTAGAATCTGTTTCCAAGGCCACCTTTTTATCTGCGAAACGTTGGCGTGTCCGTATACGGACAGTTCAAGACGTTGCGCTGATTGACTGAATATCCCCATATGCTTATATTAAAATTTAGATACACGCAAAAAATGGGGGATGTCATGAACATTCAACGATTACCGGTGTTTTTTATGTGGTGTACCATCATAAATGGGGTCTTACTGATCATCACCGCCATAATGGGCACCATCGGTCTGGATTTTGTGTATAGCATTCACGGCAAACTGTTCCTGTTTTCTCGTGAGACTTTAAGCCTGGTCTTCTATTCGTTCCTTGGGTTATATAAAATGATTTGGCTGGTTTTTAACGCCGTGCCGTATGTCGTCCTGCTGATTATCAGAAAAAAATATCCGCAAGACCAGGCAAAGGTTTAGACGGGCGGGGGAATTTTTGAGATCATGGCGGTGATGATATGACTATTCAGACCGAATCAACCGGCTATGAAAAAACAATCCTTTCAGACCTTCAAGGTGCCTGGATAAACTTTCGAAAATCCGTGATTAAAGATGCTGGCTTTCCAGGATGGGAAAACGTGCTTTTTCATACAGACGAGGCCATGAGCTGGGAGACCGTAAGAAACCTAAAATTAATGCCCCCGCTGGTTCTGGTTATCAGAAATCTTTGTCTCCAGGGAAAAGCCTCAAAAGATGTTTTGAGTTGGCTCAATGAAGTTTATGAGATTCTTGAAGAGGTGCTGGAAAAATATTCGAAATAGTCGATTATTTCGTTGCTAATATTTTTTATTAAACAAATCTACAAGTCCTAATCCCAAACTATTCAGAATCTCTGTTATGTCTTCAACATCGCATTCGTCATATATAATAAGGTTTGTGCCGTTGTGGTCTTCAATTACAAAGGGGATGTTTTTGTCTGCCAATTTGTGAATAAACGAAGAAACCGGAACACTCTCGTTCCAGGTGCGAATGACAGGCCTGTGGAAAATTTCAAACCGAATATCGCATGCTTTATCATCAACCTCTGGGTACCATTTTTTTGCGAATTCTATTGTTCTATCAGCACGGATACGGAACTTGGCATCAGTTTCGTCATGAAGACGCTGTATTAGTTCTTCCTGAAATTTGTCGTATCTAAATCGAAATTTCATTTTCATGCAGCTTGGTATCCCTGCTTATGGGTTATATTTTTTCACTTATTTATATTGTATCTTTTTTTTAAAAGATATCCTTGCCCGCCCAAATATCAAGGCGGCAGTGATTTGGTGATCAGGGATTGAAGAACAGACTTAAAAGATGTTTTTCCCATTTAAAATTATCTCCGATCTTTGGGCATCATATCATCAGCAAGGAGCGAACTCAATCCGCCTCGGACGTACGTTCAAAAATGGTTTCAGAGGTTGTATGGTTGCCTTGGCATGTTGGGATTAAACTTTGTTGGAATATTTTTTTCGTCTCAAACCAGTCAGACCTAACAGCCCTATACCAAATAACCAAGCGCTTCCGGGTACTGGAACCACTGAAACTTTCCCGCTGCGCAACGCCATAGCCGCATAATTCAGCGTGGGCAGTCCGTAGCCCAGGGTGCCGTCGTACATGGTGAAGCTCCAAGCACTGTTCGTACCGTATATTGTGCATTCTTCCGCTAACCAGTATTGGGTTATCTCTAAATTTTTAAAAATTGTTGCGTTTACCTCATCCTCTTTATCCCAGCCTTTTGTAAGACCCAATTCAACATAATAGAGATATATCATCTCTGCCGATGTGCTTGCAGAGCCAACAGACGGATTCACACCTGCACTTGGAAGTCGCCATTCATCATCGTCCCATGTTACCGTGTAGCCGTCGTATAGATTGATGGTCAGACAATCACCAAGGCCCGCCGCCCAGTCCAGCTGATCAGCCCAACTTTCATAAGAATTCGTGTAATCCAGCCATACCACTGAATTGCCAGAGTCTTCGTCATAACTCCAAATAAGATTGTATTCATCTCCATTGTAAGAAGCTGTTCCGATGGTGGTCAGGGCTGCCTGGGCCATGTTGGACATCAGCAACCCAAATAATAAAATACAGATTGAACCCAACACCAATTTGAACTTAAACATTAAAATCCTCCTTCTTCTTTGAGTAATATAAACATTAAAAAAATACGCATATACATCACTTGCGTCATCACCATTAGTTCGTCATGGTGAGCAATATCTATGCTATGCTTAATTTTAGGTGCAATCCTCAAATGAAAAAATTGACTATTGTATGGTTTGATTTTTAATATTTTTAACTGTTTTAGTTCTGATCGATATGATTATGGAGATATTGTGAGGATTAACAGGGAGTTGATTTTGCTTTCTACCGCGGCATATTGTAGAAAATATTTTATATAATTATGTAAATATTTTCTTTCTCTTCAAACCGACTATGCCTGTAAGCCCTGCACCCAGCAGCAGAACCGTCCCTGGAATCGGAACGGAAGAGACTGAAACTTGTCCGCTACGAACGGCTAAACCATAATTGCCGTTCGTTTTACTGACTTCGTCTTGGAAACCGTTGTGCGTGTGAAAGAACCAGGCGTGGGTGGTGTCGGTCGCATACTCTGTGGCTGACCAGTAAAACGCCACAATTAAATTCTCAAAAGGTCCTGTTTCTGTGAGGCCGTATCCGGATACGGGTTGACACATACCCGAGGTATCCACATACCCTATGTTGCCCAGTTCTTTATAAAACAGATGGCCTATCTGGGAATTGGCTAAATTGTATCCTTGGGTGTACGTATAAATTCCGTTGTGATCGGGGTCGCCCTCATGTCCAGACACCCATGGACCATCAACAGTGGTCGGCAGGTGCCATGAGCTTGTTCCCCAATCTACCGTGTATGCAGAATCAATATTGTAGGTCAAAACGTCTGTTCCATTCAGACTTGATGCCCAGCTAACCTGATCGGTCCAGCTTAGATAATAATCATTTGTAAAATCTAACCACACCACTGAATTTCCGTTATTGTCATCGTCCCAGATAAGATTGTAGCCTTGATTGTTGTAAGTAGCTGTGCCGATGATTGTCAGCGTGGCATGGGCCATGCCGGACATCATGAATAAAAATGAGAAAATCCAAATTAAATTTAAAAAAGATTTGACCCGCAACATAAGAAGTCTCCTTTTTCATTAAAGTTTAACATATTACAAACATTAGTAAATGTCGTTTTTGCGCTAAGGATATAAAACCATTGCAGTGAAATACCCACTTACTCAACGTTTTTTCAAGATTTAGGGCGATTTTAATAGCTTCTTTTCAAAATGATTACAAGCCAACCGTCAGGTAAAGGACAGCAACAACGTTTGTTTTTATTGGCGTTTTTAAGTGCTGTGGCGACAAACGGACTGTTATGGGAAGGGAAGGGGTTGGGGGCACTCACTGGATTTTGCCGAAATTGAGGTTTTCCAGAATTTTAATTTAGCCGAATTTTGGAAAAAACAGCCAAGAAACTGACTGAAAGCCTGGGCTGTAGAAATAAGACCCGAAAATTTTTTTGGCACTGTTAGGATAGGGATTTGGAGGTGTAACTATCTGAAATTATAAAAAAGATGGCGGAAGCACATGGGAATCGAACCCACCCGCGAGGGTATCAGCCCCGCACATCGGATTTGAAGTCCGAGGGCCCCACCAGTGAGCCGCGTGCTTCCGGAATCTATATAAAATATACTTTTAGGGTGTTGCTTGTCAATTTGTTTTAGAAGTCCCAACAAATAGGTGTGTTGCAGAGATTGGCTTTTTCGTTCCGGCCTTCATGACTTTCTTCGTTTTCTTCAAATGCCGGGTCTTTGATCATGGGATGAATTTCGTCCCAGGACGTACACCGGACCAAGTTGTCATGTGTGATACACTGGCGGTTCCATGGGCGATGGATCAATGCTGTGGGTACGCCCATGTCCTGGGCCAAGAACAGCGCCATCTCCGGGGAATCTTCCACGGCAAGATCATAATCCATCATGGATAGCTCCTCTTTTGAAATGGCCAGAGACATGTCATTTCCGGGGCGGTTGTACTTATCCACCATGATGAATCCCCTGAAAGGTACCCCATTTCTTTCAAGCCAGGCCAGGGTAGCATCCTGGGCTGAGGTTGGCCGCCCTGTTACAATATCAATGATGTGCCCCATATCAGCCCAGGCTTTCAAGGTCTCAACTGCGCCTTCAACCGGTTCAAATCCCAAGAGAAAATCAGACTGATGAACCAGGTCGAAAAAATGTTGAAATTCATTATCCGTCAATTGGAAACAATGTTTTAAATCAAAACCGGTCAGGTCTTCAAAAGAGACGGTCTTACCAAATTCTTGGGCCACAACATCCGGATAAGTTTCTGTGGTTCTGGATACAACATCATCCACATCTACATATATTGTTTTGGCTTGAAAACCGGTCACTTGTCCACCCTCTTCTGTTGCATGTTCTACACTGCATTAGTTCCCACTGAAGGCTTTTAGCAGAATATCAGACGTTTTGCAAAACCAATTGTTTAAATACGGATAAAGGAAAATTCAAGCTTGCTGAAATTCCAAGAACCTGGTTGAATACGGCCATGAAAATTTCAAATGTAAAAACGCCTGATTTAAACATCCCTTTGTTTGAAGCCTCACCCGGCCAGTTTTGGTGCATCCTGGGTCAAAACCGGTCCGGCATTGATACTTTTTTCAGTCTGCTGTCCCCTGATCACGCAACGCCTCCGGAGTCGGAGATCTGCCTGCCCAAAGATATGGGAATTCTTTCCTTTGCCGGGCAGCAGGAGGTATTTGAACAGGAACTTAAAAATGATGATTCCGATTTCATGGACCGTCTGGATCCGGGCACCCTGGCCCGGGCCTTTATCCATGATCCGGAAAAATATACAGACATGATCCGCGCCTTTGGCATGGATTATGTTCTCGATCAGGGCTATCGGCAGCTCTCCACAGGCCAGACAAGAAAATTGCTGCTGCTGTCCAGGATTTCTTCGGGCAGTCAATGGCTGCTGATCCAATCCCCCTTTGACGGCTTGGATAAGACAGGGTGCGGGCAGCTTGATCTGGCACTGGATCATTGCAGGCACTGCGCAATGGGAATTCTGGCCTTTGTTTATGATCCCGGAGACATACCCGCCAGTGCCACCCACATTGCAGTGATTGAAAATGGGCATATCTCCTTTCAAGGATCACGACAGGATATTTTACCCAGATTGATTGAATGGCAGGGGCAGGCAAATTTTTCAGCGGACGTGACAGATTTAAAGCCTGCAGCGGTTGCTGTTACCCAAGATGGTAAATCCGGAGAGGCGCCGCATTCCCAGGAATTGGTCCGGCTTGAAGACGGCCATGCGGGATATTCAGGTGAACCGGTTTTTTCCCATCTTAACCTGTGCATAAATACAGGCGACCATACCTTGGTATCCGGTCCCAATGGCTGCGGCAAATCAACCCTTTTGCAGGTAATCACAGGCGACCATCCCGCCTGCTACCGGAACCGGTTGTGGATATTCGGCACCCGCCGGGGCACCGGAGAGTCCATCTGGGAGTTGAAAAAGGGAATGGGCATTGTCAGCACGGATTTTCATCGCAACTATCGGGTGGCAGGCAGTGTCCTGGATTGCGTGATGTCCGGTATTTATGACACCATTGGACTGTACCAGCGTCCAGTCCCTGGAGATACAAAAAAAGCCTTGGCCTGGCTGGAACGAATCAGCCTGGCAGATAAAGCGCACGCCCCTTTCCGCAGTCTTTCTTATGCAGACCAGCGGCTGACGCTCATTGCCCGGGCTTTGATTAAGCTGCCCGCTCTTCTGGTTTTGGACGAACCCACCCACGGGCTGGATCGGGCCAACCGTAATGCGGTTCTGGATTTTTTAGGTCAGGTGGCAGCAGAGCAGTTAAGTACCATTTTATACGTTAGTCACCGGGAGGATGAGTTTAGGGAGTTTTTTGTCTCCCACATTCGCATGGGACGCTAAGGTCCAAGAATGCGTGCCAGCCACATGGTCAATGGCGGATAAAAGGATATCAGCATAAGATCCACAATGAGTACCAGTAAAAACGGTACAACACGACGACTCACCGCCCCGATGCTTTGCCCGGAGATACTTGATGAAACAATCAGGCAGATGCCCATGGGCGGGGTGAGCATGCCGATGGCAAGATTGGCCACCACAATCACACCCAGCTGAACCGGATCTATGCCCAGGTTGGGCACCATGGCAGTGATCATGGGGACCAGCAGGATCAAGGAGGCCGTGGTCTCTACGAAAACGCCGGTGACCAGAAGTACAAGGTTTATCAAAAGCAGCAGATATGTTGGGTTTCCCGTCATACTTAAAAGCCCGCCTGCCAGGGCCTCTGGGATTTGTTCAATGGCAGCAATCCATGAAAACACATAGGCCGTGGCAATAATAAACATGACAATGGCAGAAGTGATGCCGGCCTGGCCGAATATCGGGAAAAGATCTTTGAATCGGATCTGCCTGTATACGGCCATGGAGACGAACAGGGCATAGACAACTGCAACGGCTGCCGACTCTGTTGCCGTAAATACGCCTGAAAGAATGCCGCCTAAAATGATAACCGGCGCACCCAGGGCAAGCAGCGCATCTTTGGCCGTAATGCCCAGACGTTGCCAGGAAAATTTGTTTTCCGGGGCAAATCCGTTTTTCCAGGAGATAAATGTGGCAACGGATATCAGGGATATTGCGATGAGCAAACCGGGCAGGATACCCGCGGCAAAAAGTCTAGAAATCGACGCACCGGTGAGAAACCCGAAAATAATCATGGGGATGGAAGGCGGAATCACCACGCCAAGTGATCCACCGGCTGCCTGCACCGCTGCGGAAAAGTCCGAAGGATATCCCGAACGTTTCATGGCCGGAATCAGGATGGCACCCACGGCCGCCGCGTCGGCAGCAGCCGAGCCTGAGATCCCGGCAAAAAACATGGCAGAAACAATGGAAACAGCGGCCAGTCCGCCGGGAAGCCAGCCTGTCAGCGCATTGGCAAAGTCAATAAGCCGCTGGGACATCCCGCCCTTTTCCATGATGGTTCCGGCATACATGAACAGCGGCACAGCCATTAGATGAAAGGAATCGGTGCCTGCCACCATGCGCTGGATCACCACCATCAGGGAAAAATCTCCCTGGACTGCAATGGCAACCAACGAGGCCGTTCCAATGGCAACGGCAATGGGGGTGTTGATCACAAACAGAAAAAACAGTGACAGAATTAAAATTTCAGTGATCATGGGATTTTTTTGGACCTGTTACACGTTTTGCAAACACCTGCAAGGGCATGGATTAAAAAGATAATACCACATACGGGCACCACGACCATAACAATCCATTTGGGAAGATTCAGGGCAGGTGTGATCTGAAGTTTGACAAACCAGGTAAACTTTGAACCCCAGATCACCATCACGGTGAAAAGCACGATGCCCGCCAGGTAAGAAATCAGTTCCAGTATTCGTTTAAGGTTTTCCGGCAGGCGTTTGAAAACAGAGTCTACCCCTGGATGAAGCCCATGATAATAGGCCACGGTAGCCCCGAAGAATGTCAGCCAGACCAGGATGATCCGGGCTAGTTCCTCGGACCAGAATAACGAGTGATTCAACACATATCTGGAAAACACCTGAGACGCAACAATCATGGTCATGATAATACCCATGATACTGACCAGGGACCGAACATAATCGTTCAGGCGTCGGCTTAAAGAAATCAGAAATTTCATTATGAAATCAAAAATTTATTTGGCGATGGTATGAGCATGTGTTTGGGCAAAAGTTGCCCATATGCAAGGCGCAGATGGGTGGCTTTTTTGTTCAAATACTATTTAACGGCGTTGAGCATTTTGTTCAACAACGCCTGCACCCGGCTGTCAGCGTACAAATCCATATCTTTTAAACCCGCAACTTTTTGCCTGAACGCATCAATATCCGGATGTTCATTGATCTGCATGCCCTTTTCTCTGAGCAGGGCCAGGCGGGCCGCATTTTTATTGCGGTTATCCGCACGCTGGAACCTGGCCGCTTCGATCATGGATGACGAGATTAAATTCTGGTCATCTGCTGAAAGACTGTTGAACCAGGCAAGGTTGGCCACATCAATATGGGGGGAGTAAACATGGCGGGTCAGGGTCATATATTTTTGAATTTCATAGAATTTATAGACCTCCATGACCCATAACGGATTTTCCTGTCCGTCAATGACACCCTGTTCCAGTTCCGTATATATGGGCCAGGGCATGGGGGTCGGGTTGGCCCCAAGGGCCTGCCAGACCGCCTTGTGCAGGGCGGAAGACATGACCCGGATTTTCAGCCCTTTGATATCTTCGGGGGTGTTGACGGCTCTTTTGTTGTTGGTCAGATTTCTGAAACCGTTTTCGGAAAAGCAGATCCCCTTAAATCCAGAAGTCTCAAGGCTTTTTAAAATTTGTTGGCCCAGAGGTCCGTCCAGAATTTCATCTGCCTGGGCATGATCTTTAAATATGAAAGGATAGTTGATCACCCTGACAATGGGGTCAAAGGTATCAAAAGGGCCGCCCGTTATAACGCCCATCTGGATGGTGCCCATCTGGATCTGCTGAAGGATTTCGGTTTCATTGCCCACGGATGCCGAGTGGTACATTTTTACCTGCCAGGCATCGCCGGCTTTCTCTTCAATCAGCTGTTTAAATTTTTCGGCAGCAATATACTGGGCTGATTCGGGTTTGGTGACCAGTGCAAGTTTTATGGTTTTAGGGCCTGCCGTTCCCAAAGACGTCCAGGCCAGCAGGATCACGATTGCCAGAGTTGCTATTCCCGTGTTTTTCATGCCCACTCCTTGAAATTTTTAAGTTTTTGTTCAGACACTATTTAAAACATACGGTTAAGTCAAGGATTCAGAAAAGCCCAAAGTGTCCACGACGTGACCTTTTCTTGTTTTTTGCGGAACATCTGTGATAATAATTTGGTCAGATCTTTTCGAGTTTCTTGTTCAGTAACATTAAAAAAAGGATAAAAAAATGAACAAAAAAGTACTCACTACCTGCTTTGCCACCTGCAGTATCATTGTTGGGCTATCATTAATCCCGGTATCCGGCATAATGGCACAGGATACCGGCCGTCCTGAAATGACCTTGAACGGTGGCAGCAAAGGCCCTGTCCTCTTTAAACATAAACTTCATCAAACCGTTGTTAAGGATTGCGCCGTTTGTCACAAGGATTTTGAAAAAAAACCGGGTGCCTTGGATGAAGCAAAAAAGGCCGGTCTTCTTAAAAAGAAACAGGTCATGAATAAAACCTGTCTTGCCTGTCATCGGGCAAAAAGGAAAGCCGGAGAAAAATCCGGGCCTACAAGCTGCAGTGCCTGTCACTCCTGATAAAGTATGCTGTATATACTACCTGAATTTATAAAGGAGAGTCACAATGAAATCCACAAAACGTGCTGCTATTCTATTGACAGGTCTTTTCGTTCTTTTTTGTACAGTTCCGGCGTTTGCTGCGGATTCATGCACCAGTGCGATCAATGTGTTTAAGCGGGCCGAGGCTGTCCAGCCTTTTTTTGACACCTGCTATGGATATGCGGTGTTTCCCACTGTGGGCAAGGGTGGCATCGTCATTGTCGGAGGAGCCTATGGCCAGGGCCGGGTTTATCAGGACGGTCTGATCACCGGTACTGCCACTATTACCAAAATTTCCGTAGGATTTCAGTTGGGCGGTCAGGCGTTTTCCGAAATTATTTTTTTCCAGGACAAGCGAGCCTATGATGAATTTACCGCCGGTTCATTTGAATTTGATGCCTCGCTTTCAGCCGTAGTGGTTACTGCTGGCATCCAGGCCAGGGCAGGCAGTGACGGCGGAACCGCCGGAGCCAGTGCCGGACCGGCCACCGGGGTCCAGGCAAAAACCGCGTATTACAAGGGGATGGCCGTATTTATTCATGCCAAAGGCGGGCTGATGTATGAGGCTGCTATAGGCGGGCAGAAATTTGACGTTCGTCTGTTTCAATAGAGTTTAGATGAAAAGTCACCCACCTGCGGCGTTGCTGCACAAAGTCAAAATCCTCACGTACTATAGTACGCTCCGGTTTCAACTTTGCTTGCGCCTTGCATCTGGGCAACTTTTCGTCCAAACACAGGTTTTCATTTTAAGAATACAAACAAAAAAATCATCTACGGCGTTGCAGAAAAATTTGTCCATCCTCTATTTTTAAATTTTAATTTACCACGAAGATCACGAAGGACACGAAGTTTCGTCTTCTAATTCCTTCGTGATCTTCGTGCCCTTCGTGGTAAAAAATACACAGCCCAAGTGATAATGCGTTGATCACTTGGGCTGAATTTTTAGATTAAGGCTTTATTTATTCTCCTAAATAGGCCTCCCGAATTTTCGGATTTTCAAGCAGGGCAGAGGCCTTGTCCTCAAGGGTGATTTCACCGGTTTCCATGACATATCCCCGGGAGGCGGATTGCAAAGCTAGGTTTGCATTCTGCTCGACAACCAGGATAGTGGTACCGTCTTTTTTATTTACATCTTTAATGATATCAAAAATCTGCTGGATAATGATGGGGGCAAGTCCCAGGGAGGGCTCATCTAAAAGCAGCACTTTGGGCTTGGTCATCAAGGCCCTGGCAATGGCAAGCATTTGCTGCTCGCCCCCGGACAGGGTGCCGCCTTCCTGTCTGCGCCGCTCTCCCAGCCGGGGGAACAGTCCATAGGAATACTGAATGTCCTCTTTGATCTGTTCCTTGTCTTTTCTGTGAAATGCGCCAAGAATCAGATTCTCTTCCACGGTCAGCCTTGGAAAAATCCTGCGGCCTTCGGGCACCTGGCAAAGACCCATGGTGGGCAGTTTTTCCGGATTGATCTTGTTAATTTTTTTACCGTCATACCAGACCTCTCCGGCAGTAGCTTTAACAATTCCGCAGATGGTCATCAATGTTGTGGACTTTCCGGCGCCGTTGGCCCCGATCATGGCCACAATTTCTCCGGGCATGACTTTCATGGATACGCCCTTAAGGGCTTTGATGGACCCATACCCGGAGTGGACATTTTTCATTTCAAGTATCGGTTGTTCACCCATGGGCTTATCCCTCCTTCTCTTCAGATCGTTGACCCATGCGTTTGGCAGGAATTAATCCGGCCGGGCGGAACAGCATCATCAGGATCATGGTCAACCCAAAAATCAGCATGCGATAGGCTTCAAATTGTCGGAATGCCTCGGGCAGAGCGATCAGGGCAATAACACCCAGAATAACGCCCGGAATAGATCCCATGCCGCCCAGGACAACCATGCACAGCACCATGGCAGATTCAAGAAATGTAAAACTTTCAGGGGATACAAACTTCATTCTGGCAGCAAAAAATGCACCGGCAAGCCCTGCCAGAAAAGCGCCCATGCCGTAAGCCATAAGCTTATACACAAAGGTGTTTACACCCATAAGTTCGGCCGCGGTCTCATCTTCTCGGATGGATTCCCAAGCCCGGCCCACCCGGGAGAAATTGAGTCGTTGCACCACAATAATCACCACCACGGCAAGGCCCAGGGCAAAATAGTAAAACAGCTGTAGTTTTTTCACCCAGATGGTTTCAAAGCTGATCCCGTCTTCAAAGAGAAAACGGAACCACACGATGCGGTTAAGACCGAGAATGCCGTTGGGGCCGTTGGTCAACTCCATCCAGTTGTTGAGAATCAGCCGGATGATCTCGCCAAATCCCAGGGTCACAATGGCCAGGTAGTCCCCGCGCATTCTCAACGTCGGATATCCCACGATGCAACCGGCAATGGCGGCAAACACCCCTGCAAAGGGCAGACAGGCCCAGAAGGCCAACCCGTATGTTGTGTTCAACAGTGCGTAGGTATAAGCACCCACACCGTAAAATGCAATATATCCAAGGTCAAGCATACCGGCCAGACCCACCACAATGTTCAAACCCAATCCCAGACAGATATAGAATAAAACACTGATGGCGACATCCGTGCCGTAACGCCCGGCAAACTGGGGATAGGCCAGGGCAAAAATCAACAATGCCGCCAGCCAGACCCAGGTCGGCAACGCAGTGGCGCTCTGCTTAATGCCTTGGGCTGCCCGGGCCACAGGGGTTGTTATAAAAGAGGCGACGCCGCCGGCATGGATCAGATAGGCAATAACGCAGACCAGTGATCCTGCTGCAATATATCCCCACACTGTAAAGGTTTGTTGAAAGGATAGGGTGCCGTCCGGATGAATCCCCAGCATGGGCCACAGCAATCCCAGCAGCCACAGCATGCCCATGACGTATGGTTTCCATACTTTTTTAAACTCTTGTATCATCGATATTTTCGCCCATAATTCCAGTAGGTTTAAAATAGAGCACCCCGATCAGGATGATGAAGGCATACACGTCTTTGTACTCACCGGAGAGGTAGCCGGCCCCGAAGATTTCCACCAGGCCGATGATAAGTCCGCCGATCATGGCGCCGGTGATATTGCCGATCCCACCGAGAACCGCTGCGGAAAAGGCCTTGATGCCGGGCACAAACCCCATGTCATACTTCACGGACCCGTAATACAGCCCGTACATGATGCCGGCCGCTGCGGCCAGTCCGGCACCAATGGCAAATGTTAAGGAAATGATCTTATTGGAACCGATAGCCACCAGGGCGGACATGGTCTTATCCTGGGCCGTTGCCCGCATGGCCATGCCGATTTTTGTTTTGAATACAAGTAGATTAAGCCCGATGAGCAGCACCGCTGTCAGGGAGACGATGGTAATTTGAAGATAGGAAACCGTCACCGACCCGAAATTCATGCCGCCCTGGAACAACTCGGACGGATAGACCGCATCATACACCCCCCGGGTGAGCATCATGCCGTTGGACAGAAAAATGGACATGCCCAGGGCTGAAAGCAGAACAGAAAGGCGGGAGGCCTTTCTCAACGGTTTATAGGCGATCTTTTCCACGCCGATGGCCAGGTAGGCCGTGTAAGCCATGGCCACGGCAAAGGCAATGGTCAAACACAGGATTGGGTGGGTATCCATATATCCGGAACCGGACAGATACGCCAGGACAATGGCACCGATGTAGCCGCCTGCGGTGAAAAATTCACCATGGGCAAAGTTGATAAGCTGGATGACGCCGTAAACCATGGTATAACCCAGTGCAATCAAGGCGTACATCCCGCCTAGGGTTAAACCGTTAATCAGCTGCTGAATAAAATATTCCATGCTTTAATTTTTTCTTGTGGCTTGTATGTGAAAACAGGTACGGCCGGTCCTGAAATCCGATCATAAGACCGGCCGTATCGTAAGGGTCGGCATGTTGTGGTTACTTGAGCAAGCCTTTTGCGGGATCCCAGTAGGGAACGAATTTATCGCCTACAACCTTGAAGGCAATATAGGAGGAACCGGAGTCGCCTTTCTTATTGAATTTTATATGCTTGGAGACACCCTGGTAATCCAGTTTCATCAATTCTGCTTTTACTTTGGCGGCGTCTGTGGTACCGGCAGCCTTGACTGCTTTCATATAAGCCATGGCACAGTCGTATGCGTAGGTGGCATAGGCGGCAATTTCCCCGTATTTGGGAATATAGCGATCTGAAAATGCTTTGTATTCCGGTGTTTCGGGGTCAGTATATCCATAAGTAAGATAAACACCTGCGGATGCGTCCTTGGCCACCTCCATGTACCGGGGTTGGAAAACGGCATCATTGGTGACGATCTGGGATTTCAGTCCCAGGCGCTTGGCCTGCAGGGTCATCATCGCAGCCGGGGAAAAACCCTGTAAAGACATATAGAACACGTCTGCATTGGATTTTTTTGCAAGTGTCAGGATGGCGGAAAAGTCTTTGTCTCCCTGGTTTACATGCTCATGGGCCACAACCTCTACGCCCATTTCTTTTGCAGATTTTCCAACACTGTCTGCAAGGCCCTGGGAATATGTGGTTTTATCATCAACAATGAAAAGGGTTTTGGCTTTCAATTCTTCCTTAATGAAGCGTGCCGCTGCCGGGGCCTGGTCATCATCGCGGCCGGCCATGCGGAACATGTAGGGAAGCCCGCGGTCCGTAACCATCTCATTGGTGGAGGCAGGGGTAATCATAATGATATCTTCCTCATCCAGGGTTTCAGATGCCGGAATGGTGGAAGAAGAACAATATGCACCCACAACGCCGGTGACCTCTTCGTTGATCAGTTTGTTGGCCGCCGCAACCGCCTGGCGGGGGTCACATGCCGTATCCTGGGGCACCAGCTGAATTTTGTCATATCCGGGAATTCCGCCCTGTTCCATCATCACCTCAATGGCCGTGAGGGCACCGTTTTTGATGTCTGTTCCATCAGAGGCATAGGGACCTGTTAAAGGGCTCATGGAACCGATTTTCAAGGTTTTTGCATACGCGCCGCCCGCAAGGCAGGCACCCAGGAACAGGCCTAAAACTAAAGTGGAAATAACTTTTTTCATTCTTCCTCCTAAAAATTTATTATGAAAGTCAAAATAATATCTTGAATTGCTTTCATATTATGTTGTGGGCTGAGCCTGGGTGTTGATAGACCGGGCCGGCCCATGGCTGTTATTGATTGGCCGGCTGACCAAGATATGCCTCTATTACATTGGGGTCATTCTGGATTTCAGAAGGAGACCCTTCGGCTATTTTTACACCATGATCAACACAAACAATATGTTCACACACACCCATGACCACTTTCATGTCGTGCTCCACCAAAAGCACGTCAATGCCAAGGTCTTTCATGCGCGCAATATCATGCATTAATTCCGCTGACTCACTGGGGTTCATACCGGCGGCGGGTTCGTCCAAAAGCAGCACCTGGGGTTCGGATGCAATGGCCCGGGCAATCTCCAGGCGCCGCTGCAGGCCATAGGGCAGATTGGAGGCCACGGTGTCGGCATATTTATCCACCCCCATGAATTTAAGGGCCTTCAAGGCTTTTTCCCGGATCCAGGCTTCTTCCCGCTTCTGGGACGGGGTATGCAGAATGGAGCCGATGATCCCTTTTTTCGTTCTGCAATGTCTGGCCACCATGGCGTTTTCAACAGCAGTCATGGCTGAAAACAGACGAATATTTTGAAATGTTCTGGCAATCCCTTTTTCAAAGATGACATAGGGTCGTTTGCCCTTGATGCTTTTGCCGTTAAAAACCACGTCGCCTTCGGATGCCTGGTACACACCGGTCAACACGTTGAAAACCGTTGTTTTTCCCGCGCCGTTAGGTCCAATGAGCCCGACAACCCGGCCGTTGCCGATGGTAAAACTCAATTTGGACAGAGCAAGGAGTCCGCCAAACCGTACACTGATTTCTTTAAGTTCTAATTGAGCCATCGCAAATCCATTAAGGTTAACATCTTAAAAATGCTTTAAATCGCATCGCATAAATTGTCCCATGGGTTAGTTTTTTTGTAGCGCTTCGAATTCTGTTTTGTCAACATTTAACTTTAACCTAAACATTTTTACAAATATTTACAATAAACATTACATTAACATTTACATTGACATTAATCACAGCTTCTGACACATTAATTAAAAACCAACGGGAAAGATTTTAGCAAAAATGAGACCAAGACTTACAGAAAAGCAAAAAAAGGTGATGGCTTTTTTAAAGTCCGCGCTTGGTCAATCCGGAGAGACTCCAAGTCTCAGAGAAATGGCCAAAAGCCTTGCCATTAGCCACGCAGCCGTGGCACAGACCCTGAAGTTGCTTGAAACCAAAGGGTATATCCGTAGGATGGGCCGGTACAGCAGAAACATCGTTATTCTGGATGACACCGGCTCCATGGACGCGGATCACCGTAAAAAGGTTATCCCCATTGTGGGACGGATCACTGCCGGGCTTCCCATCTACGCCGGCCAGGAGTGGGACGGCAATGTGGTGGTGGACGCCGCCCTCTACCCCGGCGATAACCTGTTTGCCCTGAAGGTCCAGGGTCAGTCCATGAAAAACGCGGGGATTTTTGACCGGGATATTGCCATCTGCAGGCCCCGGCAATATGCCGTGGACAGGGAAATTGTGGTGGCTCTGATCAATGGAGAAGAGGCCACGATCAAGCGTTTTTTTCTGCATACCGATTATATTGAACTGCGCCCGGAAAATCCTGCTTTCAGTGCGCATAACTACGGGTTTGACGATATTATGATCCAGGGTAAGGTGATCGGTATTATCCGCTCCGCCCAGGCCATGGAAGGGGAATAGGGCGGTGGAAAGGCTGTGTGCAGGCACCAGCGGTTACTCCTATGCGGAGTGGGTGGATGCAGGGGTTTACCCGCCCGGCACCCATGCGGCCGGTATGCTGCCGGCCTATGCCGGCATGTTTAAGGCCACGGAGCTTAACTATACCTGGTACCAGATGCCCAAGGCCCGATCCCTTGAACGGATGGCAGGCCAGGTGCCCGAAGGGTTCAAGTTCAGTGTCAAACTCACCCGTACCATGACCCATGAAGTGGATAAAGCCCAATGGATTAGAGAGGTACTGATGTTTCGTCAGGGCATTGTTCCCCTGGAAACTATGGGCTGTCTTTTGTGCATACTGGTTCAGCTGCCCCCTTATTTCACGCGCACCCCGGAGCGTAGATTCTATCTGGCCGCCTTGCTGGATGAACTTTCAGGTCTGCCTGTGGCCGTTGAATTCCGGCATCCTTCCTGGGTCAATGACAAAGTTTTTTATGAATTTGAACGGCGGGCCGTCACCCTGGTGACCGTGGATGGACCGGATCTGCCCAGTCTGTTCCCTCGACTTGATATTGTGACCAATCCACAGCTTTTCTACTTGCGGCTGCACGGCAGAAACAGCCAGGGGTGGCGTTCGGGCAATATGCAGAAACAATTTGACTACAATTACAGTGAAACCGAACTCAAAACGCTTGCCGAAATTATTTCCAACACCCTTGGACCTGCCGCAGACACGGGCGCTGTCTTTTTCAATAACCACGTCAGAGGTCAGGCGCCCCATAACTGCCGGCGGCTGATCGACATACTCAGTGTCCGGTCATGAGGCCCCGTTCCATCATCCATCTGAATATTGCGGATTTTGCCGCCCGGCTGGAAACTATGAATTCTCCGGCGCTAAAAGACAGACCCGTGGTCATTGCACCTCTGGGCGCTCCCCGGGCCGTGGTGTATGACATGAATGAACCGGCGTTCCAGGAAGGCATACGGAAACGCATGCCCCTGTCACAGGTGTTGTCCCGGCACCGGTGCATCCGGGTTCTGCCGCCCCGTTTCAACCGGTATGCCCAGGCCATGAAAGAGATTGCCAAACAGGGCCTGGCATTTACCCCGGCAGTGGAATCCGGTATGGGAGACGGCCATCTGTTCTTGGATATCACTGGTACAACAAGGCTTTACGGCCCGGGCCCGGATGTGGCTTTTCGGTTGAAAAAAGCCATCAAGAAACAGATGGGGCTGGACCCTGTCTGGTCTCTTGCCACTAATAAACTGGTGGCCAAGGCCGCTACCCGGCTGGTTAAACCCCTGGGGGAGTATATTGTGGGGCCTGGCGAGGAGGCAGATTTCCTTACCCCCTTTCCCCTTAAGCTGCTGCCCGGCATAAGCCGCCATGAAGCCCGGACCGCCGCCCGCTTCAATCTTGAAACCGTGTTTCATCTGCGTCAGCTGACCCTGGCCCAGCTCGCCATCCCCTTTGCGGACAGGGCATATGTCATTCACCGGATCATCCAGGGTGTAGATACCAATCCTGTCAGGCCGGATTCTGATCCAAATCGGGCATCCGATCTGATGGTTGATCATGAATTTGCTACAGACACTAATGATCAAGACGAGCTGAAAGCCTGCCTGGTCCTTTTATGCCGACGGCTCAGCCGAGATCTGGCGCGCAGACGGGCATGCCCCAGAGGATTGAGCCTCTGTCTCTCCTATGCCGACGGCATCCAACATTATGGAAAATGCCCCCGGATACTAGACACCGCGCTTTTTATGTTCAACCAGGCATGGGCACTGTTTGTACGGACCTGGAAGCGCAGAACCCGAATCCGGCATATCAGCCTTGTCTGCAGCACGATGCCTGTCCGGATAGGTCAATCTCTTCTGTCTGTTCAAGCCGACCTGTTCCACGCACCGGATAAAAATCCCAAAAAAGATAAGATGCGTATGGTTCAACGGGCGGCCATCCAGGTCGGTGAGCGGTTCGGCGCTGGAGTGATCACTCTTGGCGCCGCTTTAAACATGCCGGATGCATCTGCTGTGCCATGATTCCCCTGGCAGTTCACTCCCACTATTCGTTGATGTGGGGAGTCCCTGGGGTCCGGGAACTGTGTGCCAGGGCCAAGGCTTTGGGGTATACGGCTTTGGCTCTGACGGACACCAATAATCTTTATGGGCTGTGGCCGTTTCTCGATGCCTGCGCCGAGTTTGATTTGCGGCCCTTGGTGGGTGCTGAAATCACTGACACGAACACGGGTTCAAAGGTCGTGGCCCTGGTGAAAAACAGTACGGGCTACGCCAATTTGTGCAGGTTGCTAACCCAACGCCACAGGGATCCGGACTTTAATCTAACCCACGCCATACCTCCTTTTGGGCAAGGCCTGATTCTTTTGACACCGTCTGCCCAATGTTTGACCCTTTGGCATGCGCTTTCCCGTCAGGGCATGGATTTGGATATTGCGGCCTTTATTGGGCGCACACCGGTTTCCCGCAACGGTCCCCTGTGCCGGGCGGCCCGGGCGGCGAAACGCCCCTTGGTGGCGGCTCCGGACAGTTATTTTTTATCTCCCGGAGATCATGATATTCATGCCCTGATGCGGGCCATTGATACCAAAACCACCCTGTCTCAACTCTCTTTTAATCAGGTGGCACAGGCTAACGCTTTTTTAGGCACCCCTGATTACTACGCCCATAAATTTGCCGCCATGCCCGAGGCATTGACGTCCACCCGGAGCCTGGCAGAGCGTCTTGAATTTGCCGGCCCTGATTTTGGCATTGTCATGCCCCCGTACACCCCGCCTTTGGGACAAACATGCCCGGGGGTGCTCCGGGAAAAAACCATGGCAGGTGCCATAAAGCGCTATGGGCCAACCCTTTCGGGGCGGGTGCTCAAGCGTATTGACCACGAATTGACCATCATTGAGCAGACACGGTTTTCCGCCTATTTTTTGGTGGTGGCCGATATTGTAAAGCAGGCTTCCCGCACCTGCGGCAGGGGCTCGGGCGCGGCGTCCATCGTGGCATACTGTCTGGGGATCACCAATGTTTGCCCCATCAAGCATAATCTCTATTTTGAACGGTTTCTCAATCCGGAACGCCGGGATCCTCCGGACATTGATGTGGATTTTGCATGGGATGAACGGGATGCCGTTCTCAACCATGTGTTGAACCGGTTTAAGGGCCGATCTGCCATGGTGGCAAGTCACATCCTGTTCCAGCCTCGGATGGCGGTGAGGGAAACCGCCCGGGTGTTTGGCCTGCCCGAAGTTGAGATAAAGCAGGGAATTTCCCGGCTGTGTCGGGATCTTCCTTTTTTAAAGGGTGCTAACGCATTAAATCCTGAACATCTCGGGAAATCTCCCAGGTTGGCTGATCCCTGGCCAAAGATCATCTCGCTTGCAAGCAGGCTTGTCGAAACGCCCAGGCATCTGTCTGTTCATCCAGGGGGTGTTGTCATCACCCCAGACCCCATCGATACCTATGTGCCCGTGGAAAATGCCCCCAAGGGTATCCCCGTCATTCAATGGGAAAAAGAGAGTACGGAAGTGGCAGGCCTTGTCAAAATTGATCTTTTAGGTAACCGCAGCCTGGGTGTCATCAGGGACTGTATTGCCTCAATCCGGGAGACCCAGGGAGAATTTAAGGATTTTCAGGACATTGACCCGGAAGATGATCCTGACACCCAGCAGCAGGTGGCCCAGGGGCAGACCATGGGCTGTTTTTACATTGAAAGCCCTGCCATGCGCCTGCTTCAGAAAAAATCCGGCCAGGGTGATTTCCAGCATTTGGTCATCCATTCCAGCATTATCCGGCCTGCGGCCAATGAATTCATAAACGCGTATCTCAAGCGTTTGCATTCAGGGGTATGGGAGCCGCTTCATCCTTTACTGGCAGGTCTTTTGAACGAAACCTTCGGTATTATGGTGTTCCAGGAGGATGTATCCCAGGTCGCAGTCCGGCTGGCTGGTTTTACCCATGCCAGGGCGGATGAACTGCGCAAGGTCATGTCCAAGAAGGACAGGCATAAAAAACTTGACGTTTTCCGGGTTGAATTTTTTGACGGTGCCCGCAGCAAAGGTATTTGTTATGATGCTGTGGAGCGGATATGGCACATGATCCTCTCATTTTCAGGCTACTCCTTTTGCAAGCCCCATTCGGCCTCCTATGCCCGGGTTTCATTTCAGGCCGCGTATCTTAAAACCCATTATCCGGCGCAATTCATGGCAGCCGTAATATCCAACCAGGGCGGCTTTTATTCCACCTTTGCCTATGTATCCGAAGCCCGGCGTATGGGGATAAAGATTCTGGGGCCGGATGTCCGGTACAGCCGGGTGTGCTGGACCGGGTTTAAAAAAGGGATTCGGGTCGGGCTGATGGCTATCAAAACCTTGGGCCGGGCAACCATGGACCGAATTGTTATGGAACGGGACAAGGGTATGTTTTCAGACTGTTTTGATTTTTTTAACCGCATCACCCCCAGAGAGGATGACGTCCGTTCTCTCACGGACAGCGGTTGTCTTGACGGTCTTTTGTTGGGGTCGAGCCGTGCGGCTTTAGCTTGGGCATATTGCGTCTGGCAGGCCGGTCAAAGGTCCATGGCGGACCGGATGGATCTGTTTGAACCCGACAGGCGTGAAATTCCGAATTTGCCTCCGGATCCGCCCCTTCAACGGCTGCGCCGGGAGTTTGCCGTGCTGGGTTTTTTACCGGCCTGTCACCCCATGACGCTTGTAAGGGAAAAATTCGAGGGCCTTAATACGATTACGGCTGTGGATCTGCCAAATAGGGTCGGCCGGAAAGTCTGTTTTGCAGGGTGGCTGATTACAGGCAAGCTTGTGAGAACCCGGCAGGGTGATCCCATGAAATTTCTTACCTTTGAAGATGATACCGGATTGGTGGAGACTGTCTTGTTTCCCAGAACATACACCAGATTCTCCCATATCCTTGATCAGGGGTATCCGTATTTACTTTTTGGCCAGGTGGAAAATGAATGGGGGGCAATTACATTAACCGTCGGTCGGGTGAGTCGTCTTTGATGTAAAATGACAATTATGTTATTTCCGCTTTGACCAATATCATCTAAGGTCTAAATATATCCCCGTATTTGGCTTGAAATCCGGGATGTATAGTGATACTTAAGGTATACCAATGAAAAACAACATTTTTGTATTCTATTTTGGTGATTAACTTGACATTTTTGTAAATTAAAAAAAATATTCTGATTTTCAAGGTGATTCATTGTGCAGTATTTTGTGTTGTTTTTTCTCTTGTAATTTCAGTGTATTGCAATGATTTGGTTTGTCATCGGAACGACGCTGGTACAACATTTGCTAAATTCCAGAAACAAAATTGTTAATTAATGTGTACTTGTAAAAAAAATGATTTTTTGCACGTTAACCGTTTTAACCCGAGAAGAGGAAAATATGATGTTAAGATACGTTGCGCTTGTCGTTGGCTTGGTCCTGTTAAATGTATGTCCCGTCCTGGCTGGAGAAGGCACCATTGACACCGGTGATACTGCATGGGTAACCATGTCTACAGCCCTTGTCATGATGATGACGCCGGCCGGTCTGGCTTTGTTCTATGGCGGCATGTCTCGATACAAGAATTTGTTAAACACCATTGCCATGACGCTTGTGGCTTATTGTCTGGCTTCAGTGGTCTGGGTGGCCTGGGGCTATTCGCTGGCCTTTGGCGAAAGCGACTCTCTTTTTATCGGAAATTTAAGTCATCTGTTTTTATCCGGCATTGACATTCATTCGGTATCCGGTTCCATTCCCACCATAATTTTTGCGCTGTTTCAGATGACCTTTGCCTGCATTTCTATTGCCATTGTTCTGGGTTCTGTTGTGGACAGAATGAAATTTTCTTCTTGGATTGTGTTCACCATCCTGTGGATTACATTTGTTTATGCCCCAGTATGCAACTGGGCATGGGGTGGGGGATGGATGCATCACATCGGTGCTTTGGATTTTGCCGGCGGTAATGTTGTCCACATCAATGCTGGTGTCTCAGGTTTGGTCCTGGCGCTGGTTTTAGGCAAACGTAATGGCTATGGAAAAGAACCTATGATCCCCTCCTCTGTTGCGTTCACAGCCCTGGGAGCAGGTCTTCTGTGGTTCGGTTGGTTCGGCTTTAATGCCGGTAGTGAACTGGCAGCCGACGGTGTAGCGGCGTCTGCATTCATGGTTACCAATACGGCGGCTTCCATTGCAGGAATTGCCTGGTTGTTCGTTGAGTGGAAGATATCAGGAAAGCCCACGCTTCTTGGTCTTGCTTCCGGTGCCGTGGCTGGGTTGGTCGGTATCACCCCGGCAGCCGGATTTGTCTCCCTTGCAGGTGCCTTTGCCATTGGTGCAATTGCCGGTGTCTTGGGATATTTCGGTGTTGCCGTAATCAAGCACAAATTGGGATATGATGACTCTCTCGACGCTTTTGGCATCCATGGGCTTTGCGGTATCTGGGGTGCCTTGGCCACCGGGCTTTTTGCCACACCTGCAGTGACGGAAGGGGCGGTCGGTCTTTTTTACGGCAACACAAAACAATTGGGCGTCCAGGCGCTTTCCGTCATCGGCACAGCTGCCTTTGCGGCCGTTGCCACACTGATCGTTATTTATGTTACCAAAGCGCTCACCGGTGGAATCCGGGTGAACCCGGACGAAGAGCGGTCAGGGCTTGATAATGCCATCCATGGTGAACGCGGTTTTGAAATTGAATAGTCAACTCGAATCGAATCACGGGGAGATCAAAAAAACAACCCGGGGGCTTGTCCTCCAATATATCAAAGCCCTGGATTTTATTTTTCAGGGCTTTGGTCGTTAAGAAACATTAAAAAACTATTGACAGCAACTTAAAATTCGATTAATTTCATCTGCTCATGGGCCCAGGTAGCTCAGTCGGTAGAGCAGGGGACTGAAAATCCCCGTGTCAGCAGTTCAATTCTGTTCCTGGGCACCATTTACATTGTATCTAAAAAGTTTACGTCCCCATCGTCTAGCCCGGTCCAGGACACAGGCCTTTCACGCCTGCGACAGGGGTTCGAATCCCCTTGGGGACGCCACTTAAAAATAAAGGTCTTCGGTAAAAATGCCGAAGGCCTTTGCCTTTATTGCTCTCCGATAAAAAAAGGTCGAAAATGCGATTCGGGTAACTGACGCGCTTCTTTAATCTGCTCTAAGATCTGTTTCTGCGATTCAGGTAGTTTTCCGCAAACATTAATATAATTTGTGTAATGATCACTGGCTAAATACGAGGTCACATTTAACTGCCGAACTAACCGTTCGGTTTCATCTAAAATACCATGCGCCCCCAACATCTTAAATTTACCGGATTCAACTTCATCCAGCATTGGTGTATTGATTTTTGGTACAAAGGTTCTAAGCCTGATAAAGTCAGGATTAACCTGGTTGAGCGCTTTTGCCGTTGCGTCTGCATGGGGCTCAGTTAACATCACACCGCCCAATCCCAATACAACATAGAGGCTTAATTCCAATCCAGCGGCAACGACCCATTGGCCTGCCTCGATCTGACGCTTAGCGTCTACGCCTTTTTTTACATGGCGCAGGACATCATCATTGCCGGATTCAAGACCCACATGGATACGATTTAACCCGGCATCTGCCAATTGTTTTAAACCACTAGGTCCTTTTATATGAATATATTGGGACGAGCCGTAGACGGTTATGCGTTCTAAATCAGGAAAAGTTTTGCGGGCATAGATACAGATTTCAGCCAAGTCATCCGTTTTCATGGCAATGGTATTTCCTGCCGGGAAAAACAGGGTTTTTACGTTTTGTCCATAAGTTTTGGATGCAGAATCGATATCTTCCATAATCTCTTTAACAGGTCTGATTTTAAACCGTATCCCCTTTTTATAAATCGTACAAAATGTGCATTTATTGTGGGGGCATCCCACCGTGGCTTGAATTAGGAGTGAATCCGCTTCACTGGGTGGACGATATATGGGGCCTTCATATCTCATGTTATTTTTTGACATTTTATTAGAGAAATTACAACAGTGAACCTATAATCATCCTATTTCATGCATTATTTATGGAAATCTTGCGTTACCAAATCGATTTGTGTATTGTTTATGGTACTTATTCGCATATATCAGTATTTGGCAAAAGATATAATTGGCATGTTGCCGGTTTTCTTTGTCCCGTAATTTTCTTATTTCGTAAAATGGTAGGCAATTTTTGCGACAAAGTCGATCTGCTCGTGCTTTACGGTTAAAATTTTATTTAATATTAACATAGTCTCATCTGAACAAGAAATCTCTCAATCGATAAAATATATAACATATCAATAATATAAATGCTTTTTAATGTGGTTGTCCAAAAGGAGGAGGTATGAACTGGAATCAATTGACCATTGGGAAAAAGATATCCATTGGTTTTGGAGTTGTCATCATTCTTCTGATTGTACTAGGGGGATTGAGTTTCAACGGTGTCGGCGGAATCGTCAAAAATGCATCCGAAGTCATCGACGGTAAGGCTCTGGACGGAGAACTGGCCCAGAAAGAGGTGGATCATTTAAATTGGATTGGAGAGGTCAACAGACTTTTAACCGATAAGACGGTTACAAAACTGGCTGTACAGACCGATCATACCCGATGCGGGTTCGGTAAATGGCTTTACGGTAAAGGTCGGAAAGACGCCGAGGCCCTGGTCCCTTCATTGGCACCTTTGCTCAAGCAAATAGAAGAACCCCATCGCCTGCTTCATGCATCCGCCATTAAGATTGATGCGGCGTTCACCCCGGCAGATCCGGCACTTCCGGGCTTTATCGCAAACAAGTTGGTAGATCATCTGGAATGGGCAGCAAAAATTCAGGAGGCCCTCCTGGAAAATGCACCGGCGATTGAGGTACAGACCGACCACACCCTGTGTGCATTCGGCAAATGGCTTTATAGTGATGCGGCAGCCAAAACAGCTGCATCGGATGTGACCTTGGCAAATCTCATGGAACAGATCAAAGCTCCCCATAAACAGCTTCATGATTCAGCAAAAAAAATTATTGCATCCTATCACCAGGTTCATTCCGGGCTGCGCAATACCCTGCGTATGAGGCTGGACGACCACAGGCGATGGGCCGAAGAGGTCAGCGTCGGCATAATAACCCAGACGCCCTTTCATGTGGAAACCGATCCTGAAAAATGCGGTTTTGGAAAATGGTTGGCATCGAAGGAAACCGCTCACATCATGAGTGAAAATGGACGGTTTAAATCTATTTTCAATCAAGTAAAGCAGCCCCACAAAAAATTGCATGAAAGTGCCGTCAAGATTAACAATTTGATAAAATCAGGAAATATAGAGGCAGCAGCGTCTGTCTTTACTTCGGAAACTGAAGGGTATCTTAAGACCGTGGCCGAGCTTTTTGAGCAGGCCATTGATTACGAAGAAGAGTTGATGAAAGGCCGGGAAATGGCCATAGAGATATTTAAAAAACAGTCCCTCCCGGCTTTGAACAAAACCAAAGAACTTCTAAATAAATTTCAAAATCATGCCCAGACGCTTTTAGAAGGACAGTCCAAAGCCTCTGCCATTTATGCAAACCAGGCCGCTCCCAATTTGAAAAAAGTCCAGCATATTCTAAGGGATCTCAGGCAAGAGGTCAGGGAAAATATGCTTACGGACAAGGCAATGCTGAAAGCTGCCACAGCCACCAAGAGAAATGTAGCCATTATTGCAGTAATTGCTATCATTGCCGGCGTTTTATTGGCCTTTGTCATTGCTAAAGGGATTATCACTGTTTTGACCCGGATCAGTACGGGGTTGGGTGAAGGTGCGGAGCAGGTGGCTGCAGCCGCCACCGAGGTCTCCTCTTCCAGCCAGTCCATGGCTGAAGGCTCTTCTCAGCAGGCCGCTTCCATTGAAGAAACCTCCTCGTCAATGGAAGAGATGGCTTCCATGACAAAAAGGAATGCGGAAAATGCCACCCATGCGGATGCTTTAATGAAAGAGTCCAATGGCGTTGTTGCCGGTGCCAATCAATCCATGACCGAGCTGACCCAGTCCATGGAAGATATCTCCAAAGCCAGCGAAGAAACATCTAAGATTATCAAAACCATTGACGAAATCGCTTTTCAGACCAATCTGCTTGCCCTGAATGCCGCAGTAGAGGCCGCCCGGGCCGGAGAGGCCGGTGCTGGATTCGCTGTTGTGGCCGATGAGGTCCGAAATCTTGCCATGCGGGCGGCTGATGCGGCCAAGGATACGGCAGAGCTGATTGAAGGTACCGTAAAAAAGGTCAACGATGGGTCTAAAATTGCACTCACCACCAACGAGGCATTTCACCAGGTGGCAGAAAGTTCCCAAAAAGTTGCTCAACTGGTAGCTGAAATTTCTGAAGCGTCAAAAGAGCAGTCCGAGGGGATCTCCCAGGTAAATACGGCCATTGCTGAAATGGACAGTGTGGTTCAGCAGAATGCCGCCAATTCAGAAGAATCCGCATCGGCTGCGGAGGAAATGAGTGCGCAGGCAGAACAACTCAAGGATTTTGTTGATGATCTTGTGGCGCTGGTGACAGGAAAAAAAGATTCAAACCGGGGCCATGGAGGTCATCAGTCTGTCAAAAAAATTTCGGCCAAACCACGCTCCCGATCATCAAATAATAAGAGACTGGGTCAAAATCAGCAACAGGCACGTCCGAATAAGGTTATTCCGTTTGATGGCGAGGATGATTTCCAAGATTTTTAGTCTGTCTCAGCAAATCCTGGCCTTTGGCGAGGCCAGGATTTTTACTGATCCGTGCTCGTACACAGACGGGGACCATTATAGCGGTTCACGCTTGCATGATACATCCTTGCAGCTGCCTGATAATTGACAAGTCATCATCCTTGCGCGGTATTTGACTGCATTTATCCATATTTAACAGAACCGTGCACCTGTCAGCAATGGCTCTGCTTGCCTGCACCGCATGGGGGACCATTGAAAATAGTGAGGACATCTCTTCCGGAGATTTAAAATAGTATCCATCGCCATCCAAAGGATTATTGCCATGTGCCAGTCGAAGTTGATTACATTTAAGGGCATCTTTTCTATCCACATAAAAACTGCCGCCGCTCACCACACATTTTGCGCCTGTTTCCTTAGAAAGTTTTAGCAGCTGAGCAATCATTTTCTGGTTTTTTTCCAGTCCATTATCCTGTAACTCCAGAAAAAAATGGTCATCACCAAAAAGAGATAAACATTTTTGGACAAAACAGATGGCATCGTTGTTTCTGTTTGCATATAAATATTTGTCAACGACGCCCCCAAGGCCGCCTGTAAGGGAAATAAGCCCGTCATAATAGGTCTCAAGCAGCTCAAAATCAATCCTGGGGCGCTTGTAAAACCCTTGTGTAAAGGACCGTTCTGCCAGTTCTAACAGGTGCATAAAGCCAATATTGTTTTCTGCCAGAAGAACCAGATGGTATTTTTGGGTGCTTTGAGCAAAACGAGAGTCATCGGCAAAGTAAAACCCCAATCCGATGATTGGTTTTATACCTGAACGAATACATGCCTCATAAAATTCCGGCACTCCGGATACATTTCCACTGTCCGTAATCGCCAGAGCATCCATATTGTATGATACAGCTCTTTCTACAAGTGCCGGGACTGTACTCAATCCGTTATTATGCGTATATTCCGTATGGATATGTAAATCAATATAGGAGGTGCGGCTCATAAATATCCAGTTAAAAAAATTTTAAGGATTATTTTTGACGGTAGGTACTGAGGAAATCACCTATTTGCTGCATTGCGTTTGTCAGTACCGTTGGTTCCGGTAACATGACGATTCTAAAATGGTCTGGCTCCGGCCAGTCAAATCCACTTCCCGCAACAAGCAAAATATGCTTGCTTTCCAGTAAATCCAATACGAATTTTTTGTCATTTGTAATATTAAATTTAGGGGCATCGATTTTAGGGAAAAGATAGAATGCTGCCGAGTTTTTAACATATGTTATTCCCTCAATTTGATCTAAAGCTTTAAGGGTCGCGTTTCGTTGTTCGTAAATTCTTCCGCCGGGAGAGATCAACGCCTTTGTGCTTTCATTATCATCCAATGCGGCTGGAATCACAAGTTGTGTGAGTGCATTTCCGCACAAACGCATGGCAGCCAGTTTTGTCATAGATGCGATTAAGTCACCTTTTTGCTGACTCGGCCCGCTGATGGCTGCCCAGCCACAACGGAACCCGCATACGATGTGCGATTTAGATAGTCCATTGAAGGTGAAGACCGGTATATCCGGTGCAAGTGCTGCGGTGGAAACATGTTTCAAATCATCCATCACCAGACGGTCATAAATTTCGTCCGAACAAATAAGCAGCTTGTGCGCTCTTGCGATTTGGATGATCTGCTCTAAGACCTCTTTGGAGTATAGTGACCCTGTCGGATTATTGGGGTTGATAACAACTATCGCACGTGTTTTAGGCGTTATCTTTTTTCGAATATCGGCCACATCCGGATACCAATCGGAGGCCTCATCACACCGGTAAAGTATGGGTGTTGCGCCTACAATATACGCCATATTCGTCCAAAGGGAATAGCTTGGAGATGGAATTAGAATCTCATCACCAGGATTTAAAAACGTGGTCATGGCCATATTGACAACTTCACTGACCCCATTGCCAATGAATATATCATCCATGGTAAGATTCGAAATTTCTTTACAAACGTGATAGTCACATATGGCTTTTCTGGCCTCGGGCATACCTTTTAAGTCACAATATCCAACTGCCTTATCTACATTATTAACTAAGGCCGTACGCACACTGTCAGGCATGGTGAATCCAAACGTATCGGGATTTCCTGTATTAAGTCTTAGAACATCAATGCCGGCAGAAACCATTTCCATGGCTTTTTCAAAAACAGGGCCGCGAATGTCTGAATGGACATTTTTCATTCTATCTGAAGATGGTATGAAATTCATTGTTGCATGCCTCTTTATATTTTTTTATAGTCGTTTTGCATTATTGATATGTGCTTTCCATCACCGGCATAATAAGGATTTCCACACGACGATTCATTGCGTCATTGGAAGATATTGGCCGGGATTCTCCATAGCCTACAGCTGTAACTCTTTGGCCGGAAACGCCATTGTAAATTAATTGGTTTGCCACAACTTCAGCTCTTTGTTCGGACAGTCTTTGGTTGTATTCTAACGAACCTTTGGTATCCGTGTGCCCAGCTACCTCGATGCGGGAATGAGGATATTTGATTAAGATGTCCGACACCCGTCGTAGTTCAGGATATGCCCCTGGTTTTAAACGGCTTGAGTCATAATCAAAAAAGGTTTCGGATTTAAAGGTTGCCCTTAGAATATCCTGTTCTCTTTGTATACTTGCCGATTCGGATGCAGCTATTGCCTGTCGCAACTCCCGCTCCTGCAGATCCATATATTTGCCGACCTGATTACCTGCTAATCCACCGAGGGCGGCCCCGATACCTGCTCCGATCAGCGTTGATTCGGTGTCTCTACCGATGACTTGACCTAAAATGGCGCCGACGGCTGCGCCGGTACCTGCACCCACAGCCGTTCCCCTTTGTTGATTTGTCTGCATGGTTGCACATGAAAAAAGCGTGGCTGAAAAAACAAAAATAATACCTGTAATAATCAATTTTTTCATTTAATTTTCTCCATCACATTATTTAATTTTATATAACGGCCACGGGCCGCCCTTGGTCTATCTACACCCAAGCCTACAATAAAACATGAAAGTAACTTATCAGCACTTTCACATAAACTTTAAGACACCTCGAATTGTAAAAACTCATTAAAAATCGGTTTTCAATATGAGCAAAGATAGGCTGTAGGCTGACTGCTGTTTGCCTTGAGTCATATTTTGCGACTCAAATGGCATTTGCAATATTTAAGTGTAATATATATACACTTGGCAGGTTCATCAAGTGGAAGGCCTTTTATTTCTTTATGTTCGGTACATTAAAAAATCGGTGTTTCAGGGCTGCAAATAAAAAGAGGGCCGGTAAAAACCGGCCCTCTTTTTAAATATTGTACTGCTTAAACGCTAACTATTTTCTGTTGGCGTAATCTGCATAGCCCATGGCAACCGTACGGTAAACAATGTGGGCCATTTTTGAAAACGGCAGGAATGCAAACAGGTTGAATATAGCAACCAAATGAATCCAGTAAAAGAAGTAAGCAAGCCATGCAATTTCAGCGATACGAGCCATTTCCGTGAGCATACCGGAAAGACCCAGGGCAAATACAACACCAAGAATAAACCAGTCTTTATAGGCTGTAATCTGCTCTTTGTTGGTTAGTCTGTTTTTGATCATTATACCCGAACCGATGACCAGGGAAACACCTGCGATATTGGCCAACCATTTAATGGGGTTCAGCTGGGGATAAGGACCTGCATAACCGCCGACATAAAGCATAATGCCGCATACTGCAGTAACGATGAAAAGCCCGATAAAAGCAAAAAGCACCATCATGTGCGGGGTGGCACGATCTTTATTGGATCCGCACTGGTTGAACTTATCATGTTTCAATACCATGGGGATGATATTTTTAATAGACATTAAAAGGGCTTTGTAATCAAGGCTGGTTTTGTCGGTTTTTCCTTCAAGAACCGCATTGTCATGAATATCGACAATAAAGCGTTTCAGAGCAAGAAAGAAAACGGCAGTGGCAAAAATAGCCGTGGGAACAAACGTCATATCCACAAACCAGGTGGATACAAAGTTAGAGTGGGCAATAACGTGCTCAGCACCTGGGTGGGCATGGGACCAGTGAAGTCGTCCGCCAAGGGCATCTCCAAACAGAAAGTGGAAAATTTTTTCCATGATACCACCAAAGCCCATGGTGATAATGGCAAGCAGGGCGAACCAAGCTGCCGGGATACCAAGCAGATACGGCAGCTTGCTCGGATCGTTTACAGCCTTGGCAAGGGGTTTGGGTGTTGCGTACTCAGTGATGGCTGCAGAACGGATGGCTGCCAGTACATCACCAGGGGCCGCGCCCCGGGGGCACATATCTGTGCAATCACCGCACTGGTGGCACAGCCAGATGTCGCCGTTGCTGATCAGTTTGTCTTTAAGACCCCAAGACGCTGCTATCATTTCCTTTCTGGGGAAAGGGCTGTCTTCCGGTGCAATGGGGCAGGCCACGGAACATGTGGCGCATTGGTAACATTTTTTCAGGGTTTCTCCGCCAAGACCTCTAATCTCGGCAATAAATCCCAGATCTGGTTGGGCAATATAATTGGCACTCATTGTAGTAGATACCTCCATTAAGTTTGTATGCCGTTATTAGAATCCTTTGAACGGGTTGGGGCCAAGTGCGTCTACTTCTTCAACAAAGTCGTTGATGATCTTGGGCAGTTTGTCATATTCATCAATGGCAACTTCCTCAAACGCTACACGCTCATTTTCAAGGGCAAGTGAGGCAAGGGCATCACCAATCTTTTTCACGCGGATTTCAGCAAGTTCGGAACCTTTGACAAAATGGCACTGGTAATCATCGCCATGTTTGCAGCCGATGAGAATAACGCCGTCAATACCCTGGGCCAATGCGTCCTTGATCCAGATGGTATTCACGGAACCCAGGCAGCGAACCGGAATTACCCGAACATCCGGTGAGTAATCCACGCGGTTCATACCTACCATATCCAATGCAGGCAGTGCATCGTTTTCACATACCAGGGCCAGGAAACGCAAGGGTGGTTCATCATAGTCGTCTTCGGACGGAACACTGATGGCCTTGACCTGGGAGCCGATACTGTCAATGGTGTAATCCGCAAATGAGATAATACGTTCAGGACAAGCACCCATGCAGGTACCGCAGCGGCGGCAACGGGTGGGGTTGGCTTTTGGGGTTCCTCTGGCATCATCATCCAGGGCACCGAAGGGGCATTCAACCGTGCAGCGTTTGCACTGGGTGCATCTCTGGAAGAAAAAGTCCGGGTAAGTCATGTCACCGGAACGCGGATGTACTGCCATGCCACGGTTGGCACTTTCAATACACTGAATTGCTTTCAGCGCTGCGCCGGCTGCGTCTTCCATGGACTCTTCAATGGTCATGGCCCGACGGATGGTACCGGCTGCGTAGATACCGGTTCTCTGGGTTTCATAGGGGAAACAGATATAGTTGGAGTCGGCATACTGGCCAAAAATATCATTATCTCTAAAGCCGGGACCCTGGCGGTAGGCCAGGTTGATGACGGATTGTCCTTGGTGGCCGGAACCATGCCGCTTGCCACAACAACCATGTCGGCTTTGAGAACCAGGTTTTCACCCAGCAGTGTGTTTTGTGCCGTTACCATCAGTTCACTACTTGTGGCAGTAACGTCGGTCACAGCGCCCTTGGTCAAGAAAATGCCGTCATCCTGCTGCATGGCTTTGTAGAAATATTCCTGCAGGCCGGGGGTCCTCATGTGCTGGTAAACCACATAGGCTTTGCCGTCTGCATAATCTTCTCTGACATAACGGGCCTGTTTCAGTGCGACCATGGAAGTTACGGAGCCGGTGTATTCAAAATCGCTGTCGTCTTCATCTTTGCCGGGAGACTGGATAAATACAACGCTTTTGGCTTCCTTGCCGTTGGAGGGACGCAGAATTTTTCCCTTGGCGGCAATCATTTCAAATTCGTCATTGGTAACCACATCGGGATTGTCTATGGAAAGGTGAGCGTATGCTTCGCCTTCGAGGGTGTCAGGGCGCCAGCCGGCTGCCAGAACAACAGCGCCGTAAAGCTCGCCGTCCGGGTCAAGAGATAGGATATCTTCTCTGCCTTCATTGTATTTTAAATATTTTTCATGGGCAGCGTCAGCATCCAGTTCTTTGCCGTTTTCATCCAGCAACTCTTCGGGAGGCAGCGGATAGGGTACGTCAAAGGGGATTTTTTCACCGGGTTTTTTCATGGTTACGGTGAATTCACCGGGTTGGCCGGCAATACGAGCCACAATAGTGTTAGTCCGTACATCTATATTGGCATTACCTTCAACTTCCTGAATCAGTGCATCAACCACAGGCGCCTGAAGAGTTTCAAAGGGAGATTGAACGGGCATCTGGCCGCGCAGCTTGGCCGCATATCCACCAATGGCTGCTTCTTTTTCAACAATGGTTACCTCATAACCGGCTTTGGCCGCATCAAGTGCTGCAGACATACCGGTTACGCCGCCACCAAGAACAAGTACCTTTTTGGAAAAAGATTGTGTTTGGTAAGGTTCGGGCAGGGTGACCTTTTCTAACCGGATCATACCCATTTTGATATAATCTTCGGCCTTCATTTGGACCTGGTCAAAGCTTTCTCCGTCATCTTTTTGCTCTTCGGTCAAGGCCGGGTAGGTTTCCCGTGAATGGGGCCATACCACACCTTCTCTTAAATTAGACCGTTCAATGATGCATCCAGGAAAGTTAAATACATCAAAATTCACCCGGCGGGAGCAAGCGCCGATAACCATGGCGTTTACTTTGCCTTCGTCAATGTCCTTTTGGATGAGCTCAACCCCTGCCTTAGAGCACAGGAAAGGGTGGGTAGTACAATTTACGCCCTCGTCATCGGGAATACTTTTCAGCGATTCAATGTCAAGTGTGTCACCGATACCACAGCCTGTGCAGATATATACGCCGTATTTTTTATCCATGGTTCGTTACCTCCTCAGAGTCTGAATGGCTTTAAGGGCCATGCCGGTTGCATTCTGGTTGGATGTCACAACATCGGCCGGTTTGTTGGCACACCCTGCTGCAAACAGGCCGCCTTTGGAAAAGTCATTGATAATAAAGCCTTCGTCATCAAAGGTCAGATCAGCTGCAGGCTTATCAATGGCGCAGCTGGGCTGCATGCCGGTAGCCAGCACCAGCATATCAACGGTCTGTCTGATTTTTTCTCCTGAGATGGTATCTTCGGCTACGAGGTTAATGTTGCCGGTACCGCTCTCTTCACTAACTTCAGCAACCTTGCCTTTGACAAAAAATACGTTTTCATCTTCTTTAAGTTTCGCATAAAAGTTTTCGTATTTTCTGCCCGGAGTCCGCAGATCAATATAATAGATGTAAATTTTTGCATCAGGGTACTGGGCTCTGATATATGTGGCATGTTTCAAAGAAGCCAAGCAGCAGATATATGAGCAGTAGGGCAGGTGGTTTTCATCTCTGGAACCTGCACACTGAGCAAAGGCGATGGTTTCCGGTGCCTTGTCATCAGATGGACGGATGATTTTTCCTTCGGTCGGACCGTTGGAAGAGGCCAACCGTTCCAGCATCATGTTGGTGATGATGTTCTGGTAACGGCCAAATCCAAGATTGTCAATGCGGGTGGCATCATAGGGCTGCCAACCAGTGGTGAATACGACGGCACCGACTTTCAGGTCAAATGTGCTCTCTTCCATGCTAAAATCAATGGCGTCATATTTGCAGGCTTCTTTAACCTTTTCCCGATCTTCTTTTCCCATGGCCGAATCCATGACATATCTTTGGGGAAAGGCCATGTTGTGAGGCAGGTATGCTGCTTTACGGCGATCCATGCCAAAGTTGAATTCATTGCTGATTTCAGTTTCGCACACTTTTTCACATTCACCGCAGCAGGTGCAGTTGCTGTTTACATACCGGGGTGCGGTTTTTACGGTAACGGTGTAGTCTCCAGGCGTGCCGTCAACGTTCTGTACCTCGGAAAGGGTGTACACCTTGATGTTCTTGTTGTCTTTTAGGCGTCTGTAATTGATTTCAAGACCGCAGGTAGGCGGGCAGAGTTTGGGGAAGTAGTGTTTGAGCTGGGTGACTCTTCCACCAAGGGAAGCTTCCTTCTCAATAAGGAAGACTTCGTAGCCCACTTCGGCAGCTTCCAAAGCGGTTGTCAGGCCACTGATTCCACCGCCAACCACCATAATGCTTCCACTTACCGGGGCTGAATTTTCTGTAGTCATGCTGTCCCTCCGTGCATTTGAGTTGTGTAGTTGTGTTGTGTATGAGTTCCAAATTTTGTATGCCGGATCCTGGCAAAACCAATTGTATCCGGTTTAAGCCCGGGGTCGGCATCCTGATCTCCTTATTTATAAGACTGCAAAGTAGTACCCTATAAACGGCTTGTTTGCAAGCTTACAAAGAAGGAGACAGGGCCGGGCAGGCCAGGCATAATCTGAAAAACCTCCAGGCACCGGTAAGCCGGCACCTGGAGGTTCATATCAAGACATCCTTAGGTTAAAACGTCTTACCGAATTAGTCGGAGATGATTTTAACGTAGGGTTCTTTTTTCAGAGTCCACTCGTTGGTCTTCTTGTCATAAGAAGAGTTAACAAAGCAGAACCATTCTTCGTCATTCTGGCCCATGAAGTCGCCTCTGTAGTAGAAACCAGGGAAGCGGGATTCTTCACGGAACTGGATGTGACGGGTGTGAGCCTGAACTGTGTAGAGACGATGGATAATTTCCCAAGCTCTGAGAAGTTCATGCAGATCGCCAGCAGCAATTTTCTCAAGGTCTTCACGGAACATTTCGAACAGGTCCATGAGAACTTCAAGGGATTTGCCGTTAGTCATGTAGAATGTAGCTGTACCAGCACCATACTCATTGGTCATCTTCATCAGACGCATAGCCATGCCGGCAGGTTTGCAGTACATGGGGTTAACGTCTGTAGCAGTGGTGTATTCACAGTTATCCAGGTAGTTGTATACCGGATAGTAAACCATATCTACCAATTCCTGATCAGTTTCAGCAAAACCGGAAACTTTGTCGCCTTCGGCTTTCAGGTACTGAAGCATGGACTTAGCAATAATACGGCCTTCTGCATGGGAACCAGAGGAGAATTTGTGACCGGAGCAACCAACGCCGTCACCAGCAGTGAACAGACCTTTACATGTGGTCATTCTGTTGTAACCCCATTTGTAGGAATCGGGTACCCAGTCTTCTTCGGGACCGGAGCACCAGATGCCGCAGCAACCGGAGTGAGAACCCAACAGGTACGGTTCGGTGGGCATAATTTCGGAGTCTTTTTTCTCGGGCTCGGTGTTGGTAGCACACCACAGACCAGCCTGGCCAACGGACATGTCGAGGAAATCTTCCCAAGCTTCTGACTCAAGATGTTTCAGCTCTTTTTTGTCCATGGTTTCGCCAAGCGCAGCAAGGGCTTTGGTGGTTTCCATGATGATGGGACCACGGCCTTCTTTGTACTCTTTCATCATCAGGTGGTTACGCAGACAGGTAGGTGTTACAGCAGCGGTTCCGTAAGGAGCGTATTTTTCGAGCTCAGCTTTGGCATCGTCGGAACCGGCATAGTTTTCACCAAGACCGTTAACGGTTTTAGCTTTGAACAGAAGGAACCAAGCACCAACAGGGCCGTAACCATCTTTAAAACGGGCGGGGGTGAAACGGTTTTCCATCATGGAAAGTTCAGCACCAGCTCTAAGAGCCATGGTGTAGGTGGAACCGGCATTCCATACGGGATACCATGCACGGCCTTTACCTTCAGCAACGGAACGGGGCTGGTAAATGTTAACCGCGCCACCGCAGGCAACCATCATAACTTTTGCGGAGATGATGTAAACTTTGTTTTCACGTACGGAGAAACCAACTGCGCCGGCAGCTCTTGTGGGATCATCTTTGTCGTTGAGAATTTCAACGATGAAAACTCTTTCAAGGATGTTTTCGTCGCCAAGGGCTTTTTTACCAGCTTCAGCAACGATTCTCTTGTAAGATTCACCGTTGATCATGATCTGCCATTTACCAGTACGAACGGGAGTTGCGCCTTCTTTAAGGGTACCGGCTTTCTGGCCTTTTTTGCCGTCGAGGTTTTTGCCGTCGTCGGTTTTTTTCCAGATGGGAAGTCCCCATTCTTCGAACAAATGTACAGAGTCGTCAACGTGACGGCCAAGGTCAAAGATCAAGTCTTCACGAACAATACCCATCAGGTCGTTACGAACCATGCGGACATAATCTTCAGGTTTGTTTTCACCGATGTAGGTGTTGATGGCGGACAGGCCCTGGGCAACAGCGCCGGACCGTTCAAGAGCAGCTTTGTCGACGAGCAGGATTTTTGTGTCGTCGTCAGCCCATTTTTTGATCTCAAATGCAGTACCGCAAGCAGCCATACCACCGCCGATGATCAGAACATCAACGTCTTTTTTCTCTACCTCTGGCTCTCTAACTACTTTGATTTCACCAGCAGGTTTGTTAGGTAATGCCATTATATACCTCCAAAAATTTTATAAGTATCAGAATTAAATTTAAGCAACCTATGCCAGTTCGGTCGGAGCAACCAGTTCCATACCGTCTGCTTCTTCAGTGGAAAGCAGGCCGGAAGAAAGGTCTTTGCCCTTCAGATCATCATAAGAATTGGCTTCGCCTTCGGGAGTGGTTCTGATGGGGAACTTGAAGCGTTTTACAACGCCGTTTCTGAACTTACAGGTCCACATAATGTCCTCAGTACCCATCATGGGCTGTACAGCAGCGCCCATGGGCACGAAGTCAGAGTAACCTCTTACTTCAATGGCCTGGGAGGGGCAAATTTTTACGCAAGAGTAGCATTCCCAGCACTGATCAGGTTCTTGGTTGTAAGCTTTCATTGCATTTGCATCCAGAACCATCAGGTCATTGGGGCAGATGTACATGCATGCGGTCTTATCTCCGCCTTTACAGCCGTCACATTTTTCTGCGATTACAAAAGATGGCATTTAAAATACCTCCATTAATGTAGGTTAATCAAAATTGCACAAATACCGTTGTGCGACAATTTATTTTCTATCTAGATTAAGGCCTGCCGAAAGTTTCGAAAGGCCTGTAATTTAAAACGTTTAGCGTTTGAGGCTGATGGCTTGAATTCCTTTAAAATTTCATTTAATAAGCCTTCTTCCTCCGAACAAATGATATGGGAATAACACCCTGACAAGGTCTGTGTCAAGAAAATTCAAAAAAAATGATTTAATGATTTCTTCAATTTTTTTGAATGATTATTGCATCGACAATATATATGTTTTTTTGTCATACAAAGCACTATATATTGTGAATGCACACATTAAAATCATCTGGAAAAACCCGTTGGATCCTGGTAATTTATCCGCCTGTTGTCGAAAACTCGTTTTATAGCATAATTTTAAAATAATAAAGGAAAAAAAATGAACGATGAGATGCTGCCTGTGACATTGGAAGATCTTATGCAATTTAACTGCAGTGCTGATAATCCTTGTTTCAATCAATGCTGCAGGGATCTGAACCAGGCACTGACACCATATGATGTGCTGAGGATGAAAAATGCCGTGAATTTACCGTCCGGGCAATTTTTGCAAAAATATACCGCCCGGCATACCGGACCGGGCTCTGGTCTTCCCGTACTGACCTTTAAGCCCAATCCGGCCACCGGTCATGCCTGTCCTTTTGTTACGGATTCAGGGTGTTCCATTTATAAGGACCGCCCTGGGTCATGCCGCATGTATCCTTTGGCCCGGGCCGTTGCAAAGGACCGGCGCACTGGGGAAAAAGTTGAATATTTTGCATTGATTGAAGAAGAACACTGCAAAGGCTTTGGTGGCCAGGGTGACAAAACCGTGGCCCAATGGCTCAAAGGTCAGGATGTGGTCGATCACAACACGGAAAATGATAAAATTCTTGAGCTGATCAGTTTGAAAAATCAGATTCGACCCGGTCAACTTGAAGGTGCTGAAGAAGATATTTTTTATATGGCTTTATATGATTTAGATAATTTTAAGATTCAGATTGAAGAAAAAGGGCTTCTTGCTTCTCTGGATCTGCCCAAAGGCTCTGTGGAAAAGATTGTGACTGATGATTTGAGCTTGCTTAATTTCGGTATTGCCTGGGTGAAATACCAGTTGTTTGGCAAAGATTTGGACATTTAGGGCTGAAAATTATGGACATAAAAGGAAAAGTAGCGCTGGTTCTTGGGGCAGTCAAGGGTATCGGTAAAGGTATTGGTCTGGATCTTGCCCGGCAGGGGGCAAATCTTGTCCTCACGCGCCATGATTGGCCGGATGCTTTCTGTGATATGGAGGCAGAGTTTGAGAAAACCGGTGCCCAACACCATATTATAAATGCAGATTTGCGTAAAATTGATGACATCGAGAGTATTGCAAAATTTATAAAGGATCGGTATGGGCGTCTGGATATCCTGGTGAACAACATTGAACGCGGTGGTTGGCCTACGGTTCACGGCGCATATGTTGAAGCGCAGTGGGATTTGGAGATTGAAACAACGCTTAAAGCCAAACGCTGGGTTTTTGAGGCGATGTTTCCTTTATTGAAGGCGTGTAATGACGCTATCGTGATTAATATTTCTTCTGTTGCAGCCATAACCGGCAGATCCGGCCCGGCTGCCCTGGTCTTCAACGAGGGGTATTCAGCCGCCAACCGGGCGGTGGGTGTGCTCACTGAAACATGGGCCAGGATGGGGGCGCCTTTGGTGCGGGTGAACGAATTGATGCTGGGGATATTTGAAACCCGCCATGCCCAGGGCACCCGGGGGTGGCGGGAGGTGTTGACGGATTCGGAAAAACGTTCCCTGGTAGACCATACCCTGGTTGGTCGAACCGGTCAGATCTCCGATGTTGTCAAGGCCGTCAATTTTATTATCAGGGATGCCCCCTATATGACCGGTGCTGTTTTGCGTCTTGACGGCGGGTTTGTTTTGGGCGGCGCACCAGTGCCCCCTATGCCCCCTGGCATCGTTTAATTCGTGTATAACCTAAAGTTACCACCCCTCTCTGCGTTCTCATGGTTCCTTGCAATTGATGTTGATACTTCTTCGTGTTTTTGACATTTTCTGCTGAATGATGCAGGCAGCAAGTTTTTGAAGAAAACAAATTTTATGGCAGCAGGATTAATAAGCCAAAATATTCTTGACTGAATTTGTGAACCAAAAGTATTTAAGAAATTGAACGAAGCTATCAATTTTTTTGAATATGCTCTTTGGGTAAATCCGTCAGCATGATATATTTATTCTGTATGACAGACGACCCCTGCAATTTTGTGTTTCGATGCTTAAAGGTATGTATGTTATGCCCTTGTTTAACAGGTCTATGGAGGTATGCGATTGACATTAAGGCAACTTGAATTATTTCTCGCACTTGTGAAAACGCCCCATTTAAGCCAGGTGGCCAAGGATTTCGGCCTGACCCAGTCGGCAGTATCCATGGCCATAAAATCACTTGAAGAAACCCTGGGAAAGTTATTATTCGACCGCATCCATAAACGACTGGTGGTCAATGAAAACGGGCGTTATTTCTTCAGGATGGTGGAACCCCTTGTTTTCGGCCTGCGGGAAAGCGAGGCTATGTTCAGGGACCAGGATCTGGTTGGCGATATCAAAGTGGGTGCCAGTTCATCTATTGCCAACTATATTCTACCCCAGATTATTTATGAGTTTGCCGAGCTGTATGAAGGGGTACGTGTGGAAAAAATAACGGGCAATACCATAGAGATCGGCAAGCTTATCGAAGATGGTGAGTTGGATATCGGGTTTGTTGAAGCAGACTACAACAGCATCGAAATTGAGCGGGAAGTACTTGGGCTTGATGAACTCTATGTGGTGACCGGCGATTCGGATCTGGTGCGCAACGAAGATTACCGCATGGACGAGCTTTTATCAAAACGATGGATTTTCAGGGAAGAGGGCTCCGGCACCCGGGAAGTCTTTTTATACCACATAGCAAAGTATAAAAAACGGTTTAAACCTTTTTTGGAAGTGGGGCATACGGAAGCTGTAAAATCCGTACTTGGAAACAAGGGGGCATTAAGCTGCCTGTCTCGGATTTCTGTAATGAATGAGCTTTTATCCGGGCAGCTGTTTCGTCTTAAAATTAAAGATTTTAAATTTTCCCGATCCTTTTATACTATCTGGCATAAAGATAAATATTTTTCATCTGTGCTGCAGGAATTTATCTATTATACAAAGGAGCGGTATAAGGCGGTGTATGAAAATCAGGCCCATCTCCACTAGTGTTTGGATGATAAGGTACCCACCTGCGGCGTTGTAGAAAAATCTGCCAAAATATAAGATTGGGTCTCACAACCCTCCAAGTTGCTCCGGTTACAAATTTTTCTGCGTCTTGCATCTGTGTAACTTATCGTCCAAACAGGGGGCCGTTCAGGTATTACACCTGATGATTTTTCCAATCCTGCTCGGCGGCTTGGATGGCTGTGATGGCGACGGTGTTGATGATGTCGGTTACAAGACAGCCTCGGCTTAAGTCATTCACCGGTTTGTTTAAACCCTGCAGGGTGGGTCCGATGGCTACGGCACCCGAAGACCGTTGCACTGCTTTGTAAGTATTGTTTCCGGTGTTGAGATCCGGAAATATGAAAACTGTGGCTTTGCCGGCCACAGGAGAGTCCGGCATTTTGGTTTTTGCAACATTGGGTTCTATGGCTGCATCATACTGTATGGGGCCTTCAATGAGCAGGTCCGGGCGCTTTTGCTGGACGATTCTGGTGGCTTCCCTGACTTTGTCAACATCTTTGCCTTTGCCCGAGGTACCTGTGGAATAAGAGAGCATGGCAATTTTGGGTTCGATGTCAAACATTTGCACTGTTTCCGCCGAAGTAATGGCGATCTCTGCAAGCTGCTCTGCATTGGGGTCTGGATTGATAGCACAATCCCCATAGGCTAAAACCCTGTGTGGCAGGCACATGAAAAATAATCCGGATACAGGGGTTTTGGGATTTTTGGCTTTGATGATTTCAAATGAGGGGATAATGGTTGCCGCTGTACTGTGGACGGAACCTGATACCATGCCGTCCACATCACCCATGTGTACCATCATTGTGCCGAAATAGTTGACATCCGTCACCCGGTCCCGGGCATTTTCAATGGTCATGCCTTTGTGTTTTCTTAAATCGCAATAGATTTCGGCATAATTTTCGAGCAGTTCCGATTTTTCCGGATTGATAATGTCAAATCCTTCCATGCGCAAGCCAAGCTTCCTGATCTTGTGGCGGATCTTTTTTTCATCACCCAGAAGGGTGATGCCAACAATTTCACGCCGTAGAATGGTTTCCACGGCACGCAATATCCGCTCTTCATCTCCTTCTGGCAGAACAATCCGTTTTTTGAACATCCGGGCTTTACGGATGAGTTCGTATTCAAACATTTTGGGTGTCATAATGGTGGCGTCCGTGGTGATGACTTTATCCATCATCCGGTCAATGTCCACGTGCTGTTCAAATAGAGCCAGAGCCCGGGTTATTTTTCGGTCGTCGTACGGTGAAATTGAACCCTTGATTTTTTCCACGGCCAAAGCGGTGGGAAATGTGTTTTCTGTGACGCTGAGTACGGGTACGGCATCAGGAATGCCTTTGATCAGTTCCCATACCGGTCCTTCGGGTACAAGGCCTCCGGTTAAAATGATGCCGCAAACATTTTCGATGGAATCTGAAGATTGGGCAGCCATGCATGCCACGATTACATCGGCCCGGTCTCCCGGGGTGATGATTAGGGTGCCGTGCTCAATTCTGCATAACAGGTTGGTCAACTGCATGGCTGCAACGGTAAAACCCCGGGCATGGCGATAGAGCTGGTTGCTTCCAATGAGTACTTTTGCGCCCAGTGCACTTGCAACTTCCGCAACTGTTGGATTGGCCAAGGCTTCTTCCTCGGGAACTGCGTATAGCAGTTGATCGGGGAATAATCCTGTTTTTTTGAAGTAATCTATGATGCCTGGCAGGTCGGATGGCGCCACCCGGTTGATTATGGTTCCCAGGATATGACACCCTTTGCTCCCCAGGGAGTCTAGGGTCATTCCGGTTAGCGTTGCGGCCTCTTCCATGGATTTATTGTGGGCATCAGCAACCAGGAGCACAGGACAGTTCAGGTTTTGTATAATGGTGGCATTGATATCAAATTCCACGCCCGTGGTGGATGATACGAAATCTGTTCCTTCGCAAAGGATAAAAGAGCATTTTTGCCTGGCATCATTATATTTTTCGATGATTTTTTCAAGCAGCTCATCTTTTTTGCCGTGGCTTAGCAGTTGGTCTGCTTCATTCTGGGTGACGCCGTACATGGTGGCATAGGGTCGGTCGAGATGGTATTGACTGGACATCAATTCAATATCCAGATCCCAGGCATCTTCGGGGTCCTTGGTGATGATGGGTCTAAAAAAGCCTACACGCTCAAGCTTTCGAAAAAGCATTTCCATTACGCCTATGGCAATGGCAGATTTACCGGCGCCCGCCTGGGTGGCGGTGATATATAAACCGCTTGACATTTAAATTTCTCCAAAGACTCTTGTTGTTTTATTTAGATAGAGGGGGAACGTTTTATCGAAAATGTCGAATACAACAATTATTCAAATAAAAGTATCGGATTGTTTTCTTGCTGTCAAGGTGCCTTTGGGGCTCCTTTCTGTTCTGTTGTTGAATCTAAAAGTATTTGGGCAATGGTTTTTTTTATTTTTCCGGTTTTGCCTGTCAGCTGTCTGAAATTCATTTCTATGACAGCCATCTGCTTATAAAATGGGGTCCGGTCAAAAGGAATATATGTCAGGCTGTCAAATTTCCCGGCATCACAACCGGGGCCTTTGATGACATTGAATCCAGGTTTATGTAGCTCGTGGGGTAGTCCGTGCATCCGGCAGATCATGGGTCTAAATTGGTAAAGGCTGCATCTGTCGTTTTTGAGCAAAGGGCAGGGTATTTTCTGGGATGCCGGCGGGTTATGGATTTGTTGAGTTTTACGGAAGGTTTGATTGCAGTAGTCCCGGCTCAAGGTTAATATCTGATTTTGGTCTTTGCGGGGCAGGGTCTGGAAGCCAAGCTGCAGAAAAGATACTTCGGCATGGGTGTGGTGGAAAAATAGAGACAGGCAGCAGTTGTCTTCACAGCCGTTGCACTCAAAGCCATATTGTTGCGCAATTTGGTTCCATGTATTATCCATATCTTGGTAAAGCTGGACGAGAGGGGAAAAAAGTTCCGGGATATGTGTCATGATAGTCTTTTATGTTCGTTTTTTTCAAACCAGTGGGTTGGGAAAAAACAGACGGGAATAGAGTTTAAGTGCGTATCGGTCTGTCATGGATGCAATGACATCACATACCGAGCGTTTTAGTTTGTTTTTTGTCGAATCCCATGGGGCCATTTCCATTTTTTCCAACTCTTTTTGCATCTCGTCGGGATTTTCCATGAAATATTGGTAAAGGCCGATAATTACTTTTTTTGCCTTTACAAATTCTCCATGAACCGCCGGGGACCGATAAACCATTTCAAAGAGGAATTTTCTTAGGATGGTCATGGCTTCCATGGTCTGTTCCCCCATGCTTAGGATGAATTCTCCATTTTGGGGGCCGCTGTTGTAGACCAACTGTTCCATCATTGTGGATGCCCGGGCGGAGTGGGTGGTGCCTAACCTTTTGATGCAGATGCGAGGCACCTCATCTTTGGATATGACTTTGCCGCGTAGCGCATCATCAAGGTCGTGGTTCAGGTAGGCAATGATATCGGCCACGCGTACGATCCGACCTTCTATGGTCGATGCGGTTTCGCCAGGTGTTGCCGGAATGATATTGCCAAATCCCTTGGAGTGTTTAAGAATGCCGTCTCTGACCTGGGTGGTGAGATTCAGGCCTTTCCCTTTATTTTCCAATACATCCACTACTCTTAAGCTTTGGTCGGAATGGGTGAAATGGGGAGAGTGGGCCTCAATTAGGGCCGTTTCTCCACCATGGCCGAAGGGTGTATGTCCTAAATCATGTCCAAGGGCAACCGCTTCAGCGAGGTCCTCGTTCAAGCGCATGGCCCGGGCAATATTTCTGGCGGTTTCAGAAACCTCCAGGGTGTGGGTAAGCCGGGTTCGGTAATGGTCACCTAACGGTGACAGAAAAACCTGGGTTTTGTATTTCAGTCGCCTGAAGGCATTTGAGTATACAATTCGGTCTCTGTCAAGCTGAAAGGGGGTTCTAATGTTGCCTGGGGCAACTTCAGGGTGCCGACGCTCTGCGTTGGTGCTTGGGGTGCCGTATCTTGACAGAAAATTGTGCTCCCGTTGCTGGAAGATTTCCCGGATACTGTGCTTTTGTTCTATTTTTTCGTTTATTGTATTCATCAAAACTGTATTGAAATAAAATAAAAATCAAATTAAATACAGCATTTAATAAAAAAATCAAGGAAAGGAGTGCTTTTGGACCACGTGTTTTTTATGGAGCAAGCCCTGGAACAGGCCCGTAACGCCTTTGATCAAGGGCAGTTCCCTGTTGGGTGTGTTATTGTTCAAGATGATTTAGTGATTGCTTCTGGCGCTAGGGCAGGGACGTCGGGGGATCTGTCTTTCTTCAGTGAAATTGATCATGCAGAAATACGCGCACTTAAGGCTCTTGAATCCTCAGATGCCCAGTTTAGACCGGAGCGAGCTGTGTTGTATTGTACCATGGAACCATGTCTGATGTGCTTTGCTGCAGTTCTGCTGGCCGGTATCCAGACGCTGGTGTTTGCCTATGAAGATGTGATGGGGGGCGGCACTGGTCTGGACAGACGGTGTCTTGCCCCCCTATATAAAGATGCGCAAATCACTATTGTCCCCAATGTATTGCGTAAAAAAAGCCTTGATCTTTTTTATAAATTTTTTAATAAAGATGCTAATTTATATTGGAAAGCCAGTCTTCTGGAGTCATATACGCTTGATCAATGGCGTAAGTTAGAAGAAAAACCAGAGAGATAATTCAGGGGTAAAATAAATAGTTCTTGATTTGTATGTATATTATATATATAATTCAAAGGTTATGCTTGTTGTATTGACATGATTATAATTTTGTGCTTCGGCGGGAGGTAAAAATATCTAAGCGAGTTAAGCAAGATCAGACAAGAGTGAATAAGGGGATCAGAGCCTCTGAGGTTCGGGTTATTGGTTCTGACGGTGAACAGATAGGGATTCTGCCCATAGCGGAAGCGTTACGTGTGGCTGAGGGCGAGGCTTTGGATTTGGTGGAGGTGTCTCCGGATGCCAGGCCTCCTGTCTGCAAAATAATGGATCATGGAAAGTATAAGTACGAGCTGACTAAGAAAAAACAGGAAGCCAAAAGGAAGCAGAAAAGTGTCCAGATCAAAGAGATCAAGGTTCGCCCTAAAACAGACGATCATGATCTTGCAACCAAGGTCCGGCACATAGAAAAATTTATTTCTAATGGTGATAAGGTCAAGATTACACTTGTTTTCAGGGGGCGTGAGTTTATGCTCAAAGAGCAGGCTAGTGTTGTTTTGGAAAAAGTGGTGGAAATGACCAAAGAGTTTGCCCAGGTGGAACAGCTTCCTAAGTTTGAAGGGCGAGTCATTACCATGCTGCTTGGCCCCAAATAGGGGTGTGAAAAAGGAAATAAACGCTACGGATTTTGCGCCACAACCAACTTGTTAAGGATATGTGGTGTGCAAAAAAGGATGCTTGTTTCTTTAGTCTCTATCGCCGGTCGTCTGCTCTGCTTTTTTTGTGAGAGGGCTTTCCTGCGTTAAAGGGTGTTTATGTGTGGTGGTATATCCCGTATATACCGCCTTTAGTTTTTATAATAGTTTGGAGCCTTTAGGAGGTTTAGTAATGCCAAAAATTAAGACATGCCGTGCGGCTGCCAAGCGGTTTGAAAAAACCGGTTCAGGTAAGTACAAATTCCGCAAATCCCATGCCAGCCATATTCTGACCAAGAAGACTACAAAACGGAAAAGAAGTCTTCGGCAGCCCCAGATTGTTGCGGGATCTGATATGAAAGAAGTTCGCCGGATGCTGCCATACGGCTAATTGGGTTTGGCTGTTTTTAATATTGATATGGAAGCCGGTCGATATAATGACTGGCGGATGGTGTATAAGGAGTGTAGAAGAAATGAGAGTTAAAAGAGGATTCAAAGCAAGACGGCGCCGCAATAAAGTGCTTAAGCTGGCAAAAGGTTTCAGGGGTGGGAGAAGCAAGCTTTATAGAACTGCTGCAGATGCAGTGGATAAGGCATTGATGTATGCCTACAGGGATCGCCGGGCAAGAAAAAGAGATTTTAGAAAGCTGTGGATTGTACGTATTAATGCGGGTGCACGGATGAATGAATTGTCCTATTCCCGGTTCATGAACGGACTGAAGCTTGCCGGCAGTGAGTTGGATAGAAAAGTCCTGGCTGATTTGGCTGTATCCGATCCCGCGGGATTCTCCCAGCTGGCTTCCCAGGCGTCTGCCAAACTGAACTAAACGCGAATTTTCGGGGGAACCTTGCAAAACAATCTCCAAGACATTGAAAAACAGGCCCTGGAACAAATCGGCGCGGCAGCTTCAAAGGATGCTCTTGAATCGGTTTCCACGCATTTTTTGGGCCGTAAGGGATTGCTCACAGCTTTTTTGCGCAATATCCCATCCCTGCCGGTGGATGAGCGTCCTGCTGCGGGTAAAAATGGTAATCTGCTGAAGGTGAAGCTTGAAAAAGCGGTACGGCAGGCCCAGGTCGGCCTGGACGCCGGTGCGGCAGATGGTGCTGAAGGTATTGATATTACCCTGCCCGGACGTATGGTCAAAAAGGGTGCCCTGCACCCCGTTACCCAGGTGATAGACGAGATCTGCGGTATTTTTCTGCGCCTGGGATTTGACATTGCTGAAGGTCCGGAGGTTGAGACAGATTATTATAACTTTGAGGCGCTTAATATTCCCCCATATCATCCGGCCAGGGATATGCAGGATACCTTCTATGTGTCTGAAAATATAGTTTTGAGAACCCATACGTCAGGTTCCCAGCCCCGGGTAATGGAAAAAAATGAGCCGCCCGTGCGTATTATTTCACCAGGCAAGGTGTTTCGGTGTGACTCGGATTTGACCCATACCCCAATGTTCCATCAGGTGGAAGGCCTGATGGTCGATAAAAATATTTCTTTTGGCGATCTTAAAGGGGTACTGACCACGTTTGTTCAGCAGTTTTTTGATAAGGATACGTCATTGCGGTTCAGGCCCAGTTTCTTTCCGTTTACCGAGCCTAGTGCTGAAGTCGATATTCGCTGTGTTATGTGTAAGGGTGAAGGTTGTCGGGTGTGTTCCAAGACCGGATGGATTGAGATTTTGGGCGCCGGTATGGTTCACCCGGCTGTGTTTGAGAATGTCGGTTATGATACTCAAAAGTATACAGGGTTTGCCTTTGGTCTTGGTATGGAACGGGTTGCCATGCTCAAATACGGAATTGATGATATCAGAAAATATTTCGAAAACGATATGCGTTTTCTAGGGCAGTTCTAATTATGAAAGTCAGTTTAAGCTGGTTGCGTGAATATATCCCCATTGATCTTGATCCCCAGGACATATCCGACAGGCTGACTATGGCCGGTCTTGAAGTGGATGGAGTGGAAAGTCTTTATGATTACCTGGACAATGTGATTGTAGCCCAGGTCGTGCAAGCAAGGCAGCATCCTAATGCAGATAAGCTTACATGCTGTGCCGTGGATATCGGGAAAGGAGAGCTTTCTCCAATTGTCTGTGGCGCTCCCAATGTCAGGGAAGGTATGTATGTTGCCTGTGCACTGCCGGGGGCTGTTCTGCCTGGTGGTTTCAAAATCAAGAAAAGTAAACTGAGGGGTGAACCCTCCCATGGTATGCTATGTTCTGCTTCTGAGCTGATGCTCGCGGATGATGCGTCCGGTATTATGGATCTTGAAGGCGAATTTGTTACCGGGACCCCCCTTGAATCTGCTTTAAAGCTGGATGATGCCGTTTTTGAGATAGATTTGACCCCTAACCGGCCGGACTGTCTGAGTCTTATCGGCGTGGCCCGGGAAATCGGGGCATTTATGGAACCTCGAAATGAGGTGTCGCTGCCGGATGTGACCTTTCCCGATGCCCAAATGGATTCCAGGGATATCAATGATTTTGTCTCTGTGGAGATTGAAGACCCTCAATTGTGTCCAAGGTATACTGCGGCTATGCTTTTTGACGTCACTGTCGGCCCCTCTCCTCTTTGGCTGAAAAAGCGTCTTGAAGCCGTTGGCCTTTCCTCTGTTAATAACGTAGTGGACATCACTAATTTTGTTATGATGGAGACCGGGCAGCCTTTGCATGCGTTTGATTATGACAATATCGCTAAGAGTCAGATTATTGTAAGAACGGCCGGAAAACCCGGTGATGCGCCCTTAAAATTTACAACCCTTGATTCGAAAATCCATGAGCTTGATCCTGAAATGCTTATGATCTGCGACGGGGAAAAACCTGTGGGTATTGCCGGTGTAATGGGTGGGGAAAATTCAGAAATTACGGATGCAACTACCCGGGTGCTTGTGGAAAGTGCCTATTTTAACCCGGTATCCATTCGCCGTACTGCCAAGAGGACGGGGATTGCCTCAGATGCCTCTCATCGGTTTGAGCGCGGTGTGGACCCGGAAGGCACTATGTTTGCCTTGAAAAGGGCTGTTTCATTGATGGCTCAGTTGTGTTCCGCCACGATTGCCTCGGGGATCATTGATGCGCATCCTGTCAAGGCTCAGCCTGTTACCATTGACTTGAAACCCAATGCGCTAAACGTACGGTTAGGGACTTCTTTTTCTGCAGATGAAATGTCCCAAATCCTGATGTCTGTGGGGTTTGGTGTAGAGGAAAAGATCGACAAGCAGGGTGAAGGGTTCCTGCAGGTTCACGTCCCCTCTTTCAGGGTTGATGTATCCCGGCCCGAGGATCTTTCCGAGGAAGTGGCTCGGTTGTGGGGGTATAATAAAATCGAAACCAGCTATCCATTGGTAAAAGCACAGGGGAGGCCCCTTGCCGGGCGGCTTTTACTGCGCAGTAAGATCCGTCAGGTAATGACTGGGTTTGGGTTTTGTGAGGCCATCAATTACAATTTTATCCGTAAAGACGCCTGTGAACGTATGGGTATTGAAGCGCCGGACAAAAGAACCCGGATGGTTGAGATTTTAAATCCCATTTCCGACCAAATGTCGGTCCTTCGTACTTCTGTCATTCCTGGATTGCTGGAATCCATGGCCAGAAACACGGCTCAGCAGGTGGACACCCTTCAGTTATTTGAGATCGGTAAGATTTTCTATGACAAAGCCCCGGGCGAACAGCCTGAGGAAGTTGAGGTGGTTGGTGGGCTGATTACCGGAAATCGTTGGGACCAGACCTGGTATTCTAAAAAAGAGCCCGTGGATTTTTTTGATCTTAAGGGTATTGTGCAAGGGTTGCTGGATTCATTTCAGATTTCCGGTGTCCTTTATGAAAGAGCCGATGCCGAGACCTGTCCCTATTTTGAACCGGGGTATGGTGCCAAATTGCTGAAGGATGGCCTGGTGATTGGCACGCTTGGTAAAATAGCATCAACTGTGGGAGGTGCCTTTGGTCTGAAGCAGGATGCTTATCTCTTTGATCTGAACATGGAGAATTTTGAAAGAATATTGCCCCAGGCTATCCAGGCAGTTGCGTTGCCCAAATTTCCTTCAATCTCCAGGGACATGACTTTTATTGTATCAAAGTATGTTGAGGTCGGCACCATGATGGATACCATTGCGGCCTTTGCTCAAAAGCAGGCTTTAATAGAAGATTATTTTCTTTTTGATGTATTTGAAGGGCAGAACATCGGTGGCGATAAAAAATCTCTTTCGTTTAGAATTGTTTACCGCTCTGCGTCAAAAACCCTGACGGAAAAGAATATTAAAAAGATCCATGATCAGCTATCCCAAAAGCTTATCAATGATTTTAATGCTGGTTTGCCTGGATAAAATTGTAAGGTGAGGGGCAATTGAGCAGGGAGTGTCAGTGCAAAAAAAAGAAAATGCGGTTTTAAATAAGGGTGTTGACAAATTTAATGTGCCCTGTTATATTGAGCCGCTAACATGCGGGCATAACTCAGTTGGTAGAGTGCAAGCTTCCCAAGCTTGATGTCGCGAGTTCGAGCCTCGTTGCCCGCTCCAAGTCAATTTGGTATGGGCTGGCAGATTTGTTCCACTTGTTTAGGGGAAAGATATGATCTGAACCTGATATTTTGGTGAGGATTTTTGAGCGTTTTAGTATCGGGAACGGGCATCTGCCCGTTTTTGTATTTGTGGAAAAAGGACGATTGCTGCAGGATATGGCTTTTATAAACATCAAAAAACCCGGTGTCGTTGAACAGCAGGTTCAGGCGATAGCCGAACCCCTGATCGATTCTCTGGGCTTGGAGTTGGTGCACATTGAGTGTACTGTCCATAATCGGCAGAAATTTGTTCGGGTCTATATGGACAAGCCCGAAGGGGTCGCGTTAGATGACTGTGTGGCTGTCAGCCGGGAACTTGGGGATCTGATCGATATTCATATTGGAGATATCGGTCCGTACCGCCTGGAAGTATCCTCCCCTGGTCCAAATCGCCCCTTGAAGACAAAGGCGGATTTTATCAGATTCCAGGGTGAGCGGATTAAAGTTGAAACCCATGAAGTCATGGAGGGAAGAAAAAAATTCACCGGAATTCTTGAGAAGACAAATGATGATTCTGTGACAATTTCAGTTGACGGCAGGTCCTTTGATATTTCCGGAACCAATATCATGCGAGTAATTCTTGCAGGTCAGTAAAATGGAGAGCATTTGACATGTTTATTACAGACATAAAAAGGGTGATCGATCAGGTAAGCCGAGAAAAAGGTATTGATGCTGCCATCCTTATTAATACCTTGAAAGAGGCTATTGTTTCTGCTGCTAGAAAAAAGATCGGCCCAAGGGCGGATATCGAAGTCCATTATGATGAAAAAAGCGGAGATGTTGAAGTTTTCCATTTTAAAGAGGTTGTTGAGGAGGTTGAATATTCCGACAGCGAGTTGACTCTGGAGGAAGGTCTCGAATTTGATCCTGAATGTGAAATTGGTGACTCTTTAGGGATTCGAATGGATACTGAGGAGTTCGGGCGCATCGCAGCTCAGTCCGCCAAGCAGGTGATTATTCAAAAAATGCGGGAAGCAGAGCGCAATGCCGTATATGAGAATTTTATCCATAAAAAAGGGAAAATAATCAACGGTATTGTACAACGGTTTGACCGGGGCGCCATTATTATTAATTTGGGCCAGGCCGAGGCAGTGTTGCGGCCAAGGGAGCAAATGCCCAAGGAAAGCTATAAACGGGGTGACCGTATCCGTGCTTATGTCCTTGATGTGCTGGAAGAATCCAAAGGTGCACAAATTTTACTATCCCGTACTCATCCCGAATTTCTGGTTGAATTGTTTAAAACCGAGGTGCCGGAGGTGGCAGAAGGCATTGTTTCAATTCGGGGGGCTGCACGCGTACCTGGTGTTAGGGCAAAAATTGCTGTCTCCTCCATTGATTCCGACGTAGACCCCGTAGGGGCCTGTGTGGGTGTTAAGGGTAACCGGGTTCAAAATATTGTTCAGGAGCTGCGGGGTGAGAAAATTGATATTGTTCAGTGGAGTCCGGACATTGCAAGATTTGTATGCAATGCCTTGTCTCCGGCTGAAATTGCAAGAGTTATCATCGATGAAGACAATCAGTCCATGGAAGTTATTGTTAATGATGAATATCTCTCCATTGCTATAGGTAAAGGCGGTCAGAATGTATCCCTTGCCTGTGAGATCACCGGCTGGCATCTTGAAGTTACCAGCGAAGAAGAGTATAGCCGGGAGGTTAAGGAGGGTTATGACAGTTTGATGAAACTGTCCACAGTGGGGCTGCCGGCAGCAGAGTTGCTGTTTAAAGCAGGTTATTCTTCGTTTCTGGATATTATGGATGCCGTACCCGAGGATATTGCGGCCTTTCTAGATATGTCTGTAGAAGATGCCCAGGCAATGATAGACGAAGCCGGGCATTTGATGGAAGAGGAGCGGGAAAGGGCTCGGGAAGAATTGCTGCAGCCCGGACCTTCTCAGGATACCGACACTGATATGGAAGACAATGCCGGTGATGGGGAAACGTTTGCTGATGTTGAAGAAGAACCTGTTGAAAAATCAGATGAATGAGGATTGTTGCATCGGTAACGCGGGAAACGAATTTCAAAAGAATCAACTATAGAGGATTACTGGGGGCAACGAATGGCCAAGGTCAGGGTATACGAGTTAGCTAAAGATCTGAACATGACAAACAAGCAGCTTCTTGAAAAGCTTAAAGAGCTGGGAATAGATGCTAAAAGCCATATGAGTGCTCTGGGTAACAGTGACGTCGCTGCTGTCAAACAGAATTTGTTGGGTAAAAAGAAGCGCTCCAATGAGGTTAAAGTTCGCCCCTCGGTGATTCGCAGGCGCAGAACAAAAACGACCTCCCAGGCGGAAGGTCTGGAAAGAGACGAGGATATGGACGATTCATTCGAACCCGGAAAACCGACTGTGAAAGAGCCTGGAGATCAGCAAGAGGCTCAGGGCCTGGAAGAGGATGTTGTTACAGAGGTGCCGTTGGAAACACCGGTCACCCAAGGCAGTGACGACGTGCCGGAACCCAAAAAAGAAAAAGAGACGGAAGTGAAACGGCCAGCCAAAAAGATTATGTCCAGAACCAGCGAACCCGCTAAGATTATCAAACCTGCAAAGGTTGAAACACCGCCGACGCCGGAACCTGAAGATGTGCCTGTGGAAGTTGAAGAAAAAATTGAAAACGCTTCCGTAGAAGAGGATCATTCAGTAAAACAGCCGGAAAAGGAGGACGCTAAACTATCTGTGTCCCCTGATACAGAATCCGAAAGTAAAGATGTTGAAAAGAAAGATGTTAATCCTGAACCTGTAGATACCGGCGAGGATAAGGCTCCTTCGGAATCGGTGGATGATGACCGGAAAGCGTCTCCTGAACAGAAGCAGAATGCGGCACAGTCCAGTGAAGACGAATCCTCTGAAGATGAGAATAGTCAGGGTAAACGTAAAAAGAAAAAGAAAAAAACGACCCCTGCCAAAATCGTCAGGGTTGCAGATCCCATGGTTTTGGAAAATATAAAGCGGATGAAAGCCGGAGAGAATCATTCAACGCCTGGAAATGATCATGATCGACCCACCCGCAAACAGCCGGTGGCGGACAATGGATCTCCGGATATTTCCGGTCAAAGCTTTGTTATGCCGTCTGCCGCGCCCAATGACCGTAAGCGGGGAAAGAGCCGTGATGAACTTCAAGGCGCTGAAGGAACCGGCTCCAAGAAAAAACGGCGTAAGAAAAAATCCGTTGTGGAGGGCAATGACCTATACCGAGGCCGGGGCGGTCGGAAGAAAAAAGGCAGAAAAGATCCCAAGGGCAAGAAAAGCAGTTTTCAAAAAACCCAGATTACAACGCCCAAGGCAATTAAACGCCGCGTGAAAATTGATGAAGCTATTGAATTGGCAGAGCTTGCCAAACGTATGGGTATCAAAGCCAACGAAATGATTGTCAAGCTCATGGGTATGGGTGTGATGGCCACGGTGAACCAGACAATTGATTTTGACACCGCCTCCCTTGTGGCTGCTGAATTTGATTTTGAAGTTGAAAAGGCAAATTTTGAAGAAGAGGCATTGCTTAATGTCGTGCCCGAGGAAGAAGATAAAGAAAATTTGGAAACATGTCCTCCTGTGGTTACAATCATGGGGCATGTTGACCATGGTAAAACCTCATTGCTGGACGTAATTCGGGAATCCAAAATTACAAGCGGCGAGGCAGGCGGCATTACTCAGCACATTGGCGCATACAATGTGGAAACGCCTAACGGTGGACGGATCACCTTTCTTGATACGCCTGGCCATGCCGCATTTACAGCTATGCGTTCCAGGGGAGCCCAGGTTACGGATATTGTTATTCTGGTGGTGGCAGCCGACGATGGTGTCATGCCCCAGACAATTGAGGCCATAAATCATGCTAAAGCTGCAGGGGTTCCTGTGGTGGTGGCTGTTAATAAGATGGACAAGGAAGGTGCTGACCCGGATCGTATCATGCGTGAGCTGTCCGAACACGATTTGCTGGCTGAAGAGTGGGGCGGAAATGTCATTTTTGTGAAGGTCTCGGCAAAAACCGGGAAGGGTATTAATGAACTGCTCGAAATGGTGCTGCTCCAGGCTGAAGTTCTGGAGCTGCAGGCCAATGCGGATCGGAATGCCACTGGCTATGTGGTGGAGTCCCGTCTGGATATCGGCCGTGGTGCTGTGGCCACTGTACTGGTAAAACAGGGTACCTTAAAAGATGGAGACCCTGTTGTCTGTGGGTTGCATTCCGGTCATATCCGGGCCATGATTGATGATTCCGGTAACCGCGTGGAATCGGCAGGACCTTCCACTCCTGTGGAAATTGTTGGTCTGGCCGGCGTACCTGATGCCGGTGACGAGTTTGTGGCTGTGGCATCAGATAAGGATGCCAAACAGATTGCGGCTCACCGTATGCAGAAACAGCGGGCTAAGGAACTGGCCAAGAAGAGCCGGGCAAATCTGCAAAAAATGTTTGAGAATCTTGGCACAGCAGAGATCAAAGAGCTTAAGCTCATTGTTAAGGCGGATGTCCAGGGCTCCATTGAAGCCCTTAATGATTCCCTCAAAGATCTGGCCAAGGAAGAAGTGGACGTTAAAATTGTTCATTCCGGCGTGGGCACCATCAATGAGTCTGATGTGTCTCTGGCTGCCGTTTCCGATGCCATCATTGTTGGGTTTAATGTCCGGCCCACACCCCAGATCCGTAAGTTGGCCAAAGATGAGAATGTGGACATGCGGTTCTACGACATTATCTATGATGTGATCAATGATATTAAAGCAGCCCTTGACGGCATGATGCCCTCCACCTTTCAGGAGAATATCATTGGACGGGCCGAGGTCCGGGACACCTTTGTGGTTCCCAAAATCGGGACCATTGCCGGGTGCGGTATTACGGAAGGCAAGGTTATCCGCGGCAAAAAAGTCCGCCTGTTGCGTGACGGTATTATCAAGTGCGATACCGAATTGTCTTCTTTGCGCAGGTTCAAGGATGATGTCAAGGAAGTTGAACAAGGGTATGAATGTGGTATCGGCCTTGAAAAGTATAATGATATCAAGGTAGGTGACGCCATTGAATGCTATGAAGTTGAAGAAGTTAAATACCAGGGATAGCAGGACAGGTCTATGAAACCCTATGCACGCGCCGAGCGGGTCTCCATACAGATTCAGCAGGCCATAACAGAGCTTTTGTCCAAAAAGATGCAAGACCCCAGAATGGAGATGGCAACGATTTCCGGTGTGAGGATGTCCCCGGACCTAAGTTTGGCCTATGTCTATGTCACGGTGTTTGGGGATAAAAAAAGAATTCGAGAAGCCCTGGAAGGGTTTCAGAAATCAAAGGGGTTTATTAAGAAAAACATTGCCCCGAAGTTGGGTTTGCGGATTATGCCGGACCTGCGCTTTATCCATGATGACTCTTTTGATGAGGCTGCCCGTCTGGATGCGCTGATTGATGCAGCACCAAAGGGGGAGGGCCGGGACGATGATTCCGGCGCTCCGGATGAGCCTTCCGGCGATCCTGCTGAATGAAAACCGGCATTCTTGTTGTAAACAAACCCCAGGGCATCTCTTCTGCCGGGGTGGTCAGCCGCCTCAAGCGTCTGCTGAAGGTAAAAAAAATCGGACATACAGGGACTTTGGATCCCTTTGCCACAGGGGTTCTGCCCATTGCTGTGGGGCAGGCCACACGGATTTCAAAGTATTTTTTAAAAGGTGTTAAAGGGTACTGTGCCCAGGTGACTCTTGGCATTGAAACCGATACCTACGATTGCACCGGTACGGTTACCCACACGGTGTCTTCCGATCATCTTGCCGCCCTGGGGGCAGATCAGGTCAAAGATGTGGTGACCGGTTTTTTGGGTCACCAGGAGCAAATTCCGCCGGCCTATTCAGCCCTAAAGCATAAAGGTCAGCCTTTGTATAAACTGGCCCGTCAGGGGCAAGTGGTTGAAAAGCCGCCCCGGCCTATTGAAATCATGGCCATTGCTATGGAAAATTTTCGCATGAATGCCGACGGCTACCCGGTTTTTGACATGCCGGTGACCTGCTCGGGGGGGACTTATATTCGCAGTATAGCACATGATATCGGTGCGGCACTGGGGTGCGGGGCCCATTTGTCGGCACTGCAACGCACACGGGCCGGCCAGTTTAAGGTTGAAAAGGCCGTAAATCTTGACTGTTTTGAAAAGATGCCTCCTTTGGATATAGAAGCCCGATTCATATCCATGTCCCAGTGTCTGGAATTTCTTCCGGCCATTATTGCAGACAATGAAATCGCCGGAAAAATCAAACATGGTCAGCCCTTGTCTGTGACAGAGCTTCCCAAGCCTGCTAACTTGCCGATTGCCGGTGATCGCAACGAAATCCATAACATCATTTCCGATATCCGTGTGCTGGATGCCGATGATCATCTGCTGGCGATCGTCACACCGGATAAATTCGGGGAAACATACAAATATTGTTGCGTTTTTAATAGTTAACTGATAAAAATATCAGGCGATCTCTTCGATGTCCGGGTTGTTTATTGTCTTCTTTCTGAATGGAATATTGGATAAAAGGCAATTTGCGTGAACTGCTTGCATATGTATGACATCGAATTTTAATTTATTCCAAATAAAGGAGTGTTACAGTGGTATTACTTGCAGAAAACAAAGAGGAGATGATTGAAAAATTCAAGCTCCATGAGTCCGACACCGGTTCCCCTGAAGTTCAGGTGGCCATTTTAACCCACAGAATCAGCTATCTGACCGACCATCTGAAGACCCATAAAAAAGACCACCATTCAAGACGTGGACTTTTGATCCTCGTCGGCCGGCGCAGAAGTCTTCTGGATTATCTCAAGAAAAAAGATATTAACAGATATCGTTCATTGATTGAGAAGCTCGGACTCAGAAGATAAGATGATTTTCTTAAACCGGTTTTTGATGCGCTTTGGGTCAAAAACCGGTTTTCGTTTTCAGCAGGGCGGTACAAGACGGAACCGGCTTTTATATAAGTTCGCATTTTTGCTATCAAACCAACCTTGGCATTCATTGCGGTGTTTGATGGTAAACATGCGGGTTTATTATATGTAAGCCTGGTTTCCTACCTTATGCCGCCCGATTTTTTAGTGCCCAACCGGAAATAGCCTTTTTGCCCAATTCCCGCGTTGGATAACATTTTTAATCCTCGAAATATTCTGTATATGTATGTGGTTAAAAATTTTATCCGCCTTGAACTTGAACAAAAATTCTTATTCCCGGATGGACACCATTTAAGTTTTTATAGGAGAATTTATGGAAAAAGTTGTTTCAGCCGATATCGGCGGCAAAGAATTAATTATCAGTACAGGAAAAATTGCAAAACAGGCCTCCGGGTCCGTTATGGTGCAATATGGGGAGACCGTCGTGCTTGTAACGGCCGTGGCCTTCAAAGACCCTAAAGAAGACATCAGCTTTTTGCCCTTGTCCGTTGAATACCAGGAAAAAATTTATGCGGCCGGCAGAATTCCGGGAAACTATTTCAGGCGGGAAATCGGCAGGCCTTCGGAACATGAGACCTTAAATGCCCGTCTCATTGACCGTCCCATCCGTCCTTTGTTTGAAGATGGTTATAATTTTGAAACCCAGGTAATTGCAACCGTAATGTCCACGGACAAGTTGTGCGAACCGGGTATCCTTGCCATGATCGGAGCTTCTGCTGCCCTTGAAATTTCAGATATTCCCTTTGACGGCCCCATCGCCGGTATTAAGGTCGGGCGGGTCAACGGAGAGTTTATCGCCAACCCCACGCCCGCACAGATGGAACAAAGTGACATTGATTTGACCGTGGCCGGTTCCAAAACCGGTGTGGTTATGGTGGAAGGCGGCGCTGACATCGTATCTGAAAAGGATATGCTGGATGCCATTTTCTTTGGCCATGAAGCCATGCAGCCTGCCATTGCCCTGCAGGAAGAGTTAAAAAGTACTGTAGGAAAGACCAAACGCGAGTTCATTCCGCCTAAAAAGGATGAGGCTCTTGCTACCAAAGTTCAGGACTGGGCTTGGGATAAGATTCATGAAAAGGTGCAGATTAAAACCAAACTTGAGCGCCAGGATGCCCTGCGCGCACTCAAGGAAGACGCTGTTGCCCAGTTCGAATCTGAATATCCGGAACAACTCAAAGAGATCAAGGACGTTTTCGGTAAAACTGTTAAGAAAGTGTCCAGAGATATTGTTCTCAAGGAAAACAAACGAATTGACGGCCGCGCTTTTGATGAAATTCGTCAGATTACCTGTGATGTGGGCTGTTTGCCCCGCCCCCATGGTTCTGCCCTGTTTACTCGTGGTGAAACACAGGTGCTTGGTGTACTTACCCTGGGTTCCGGATTGGACGAGCAACGTCTGGAGACTTTAGAATCCAATAATGAGACCCGGGCATTTATGCTTCACTATAACTTTCCTCCTTATTCAGTCGGTGAGGTAAAACGTCCGGGTGGTCCGTCCCGTAGGGATATCGGCCATGGAAATTTGGCCCACAGAGCATTGAGCCGGGTTATTCCACCCCATGATGAATTTGAATATACCATCCGCCTAGTGGGTGAAGTTATGGAATCCAACGGGTCCTCATCAATGGGAACCGTATGTTCCGGGTGCCTGGCGCTGATGGATGGCGGTGTACCCATTAAAGCCCCGGTCTCCGGCATCGCCATGGGTCTGGTGTCCGATGAAAATAACACGGTTGTCCTTTCCGATATCCTTGGAGACGAGGACCATTTTGGTGACATGGATTTCAAGGTTGCCGGGACCAAGGACGGTATTACCGCCTTGCAGATGGACATCAAGATCAAAGAATTGTCCAAGCAGATTATGGAAGACGCTTTGAACCAGGCCAACGGTGGCCGTCTGCACATTCTGCAAAAAATGCTGGATACCCTGGATCAAGCAAGGTCGGATATATCCCCCCATGCACCCAAGATCGTATCTGTACAGATCAACAAAGATAAGATTCGCGATATTATCGGCCCGGGCGGCAAGGTGATCCGTGCGCTCCAGGCCGACACCAACACCACCATTGAAGTGGATGATGACGGTATTGTCAAAATTGCCGCAGAAAATGAAGAAGATTCCGCCAAGGCTGTGGCCATGGTTAAAGATATTGCAATGGATCCGGAGATCGGTGCCATCTACGAAGGGGCTGTGGTTAAAATCACGGATTTTGGTGCATTTGTGAACATCAAGTCCGGCACAGACGGGTTGGTTCACATTTCAGAATTGGCAGACTACCGGGTTAAGAAAGTCACCGATGTGGTCAAAGAAGGCGAAGTAATCAAGGTTAAAGTCCTGGACATCACCCGGGACGGAAAAATCAAGCTTTCCTATAAAGCCGCTAAAAAAGATGCTGAAGAAGCCGGAAAATAGTTCATTCTGTCTATGTCCCCTTGCCAGCGGCAGCAAGGGGAATGCCGTTTTTGTATCCACACCGGATACTGCCGTACTTGTTGATGCCGGGCTTTCAGGTATAGAGATCCAGCGTAGGATGGCGACTGTCGGCCGCACGCCGGATGAACTGAAAGCCATCATCATCACCCACGAACACACCGATCACGTTAAAGGGGCAGGGATATTGAGCCGCAGATTCAATATCCCTGTCTATGTTACCGCCGATACCTTTAATGCCTGCAAGGGGTTAGGTAAAATTGACCAGGTTAAATTTTTTGAATGCGGGTCTGCCTTTGACATCGGTTCCCTGGCCGTCAATCCCTTTGCCGTCAGCCACGATGCCCGTGATCCTGCAGGCCTTACCTTGCAACACCAGGGAAAAAAGATCGGCATTGCCACGGATCTTGGGGTGGTTACACACCTTGTGCGGACCCATTTAAGCTTCGCCAATGCCCTTTATATTGAAGCCAATCATGATCCGGAAATGCTCATGGCAGGTCCCTATCCCTGGTATTTGAAGCAACGGATACAGTCGCGAACCGGGCATATTTCCAACCAGGATGCAAGGGACCTGGTGGCGCAGGTGTATCACAAGGATCTTAAGCATGTGGTGCTTGCCCATTTAAGCGAAGAAAACAATTGTCCTGAAAAAGCATCCACAGAGATGGCCAAAAATCTTGATCTCTCATCCACGGCACTGCATGTTGCCGGCCCGGACAAACCCGGTGAAATGATCCGGCTGTAGTTCAACTTCATAGATATGGGTCTCGGACTGATGATTCATGGGATCGCCTCACTTAAAATTTGGGGTGATTAGCCTTTTTCCCACTCAAACCGGACAATATTGCGCTCGTTGCTATCGAATTCCACACCGACAAGATAAATTTCATCGCCGTTCCCATGATATTTATCGGCATAGCGTTTTTGCTTGATCTGTTCAAGTGCCGTTCCGGGTGTTGTGTCAATATCTACAACTTTGAATTCAAAGATATAGATTTTATTGGGCGCCTTGCCGTCGTCCATGTCATCTACCATCCCATCTAATTGAACCGTCATATCAATACGGCCATGGTTGGTGGTGTCCTCAGGGGTTACATCAAGACCTAATGCCGTAAAATAGCAATAAAAAATAGACGCATAATACCCTTCGTATTCTGAAAGCCTGTTCTTTCGGTACCAGTCATGGGGGATGGAGGAAAAAAGGGCCTGGAAAACCGTGTTAAGTGCATTGGGGTCATTTTCCTGAAAAGCCCGGTAAATCTTAAGCTGTACCTTTTCTTTCATGACGTTGTCATGGGAATACCGGTTTAAGATGTAATCCGATAAACTTGCCTTTACCTCCATGTTTGGGTAGCTTAGCGTATAGAAGATTTTGCCCGCCACCCTTTGTTTTTGTTCAATGGTGAGATAGCCGGTCTGGAAAAGAAGGTTTTCCGCTTCAATAAAGTCAACATCGAACGCGCCGATCAGGGAATCGGACGCCTGGATATTTTCAATTTCCGGGATATAGTATCGTTTTTTTTCAAGCAGATTGATCAGAAAAGTCGGCGTACCCGTTTCAAACCAATAATTGTTGAACTCCCCGGTACGAAAGTAATTCAGGACACTGAACGGGTTATATACCTTTTTGCCGAGCCAGGAATAGCCATTATACCACCTGCGGATATCTTCTATAGATTTATTGCCCAGATATTGTGAAAAAACGTCAGTCATCTCGGTTTCCGAATAACCACAGATCGTGGAATAATCCGGATCAAGCGTAATGTCCGTCAGATTGTTCAACCCTGAAAAAAGGCTCACCTTGGAAAATTTGGATACACCGGTAAGGAAGGCAAACTCAATATTTGGCATCCTGTCCTTTAATGACGGAATAAAGATTTTTCAATCCTTCCCGCATTTCTCCGCCGATTTCAGGGTCGGTAAGATTGTCCAGAATCGGCTTGTCATATTCATCAACCAGGACCACTGTGCGCAATCCGAATTTTTTTGCACTGTTGCGAATCAGCTCGCTGAAATACCCGGCAATATCATTGGGCTGTCTGCATGTGACCCCTAAGGCTGTTTCGTTTTGGTACAGGAGGTCCCTGATTCTTTCGTCAAGTTCTTTACGACTTTTAAGTACACCTTCCGCAAAGGAGATATGAACGACCGGATAGCGCTTTTTCCAGTCCCAGTGGTCATGGGAGCCAAAGGCCGGTAAACAGATCCTTATTGCCCTCAAACGCCTCTTTAAGGGTATCAATGAATAATGTTTTTCCAAAACGCCTGGGACGGGAAAGAAAGTAGTATGTCCCCATTTCTCTCAAGGTATGGACAAACCGGGATTTATCTACATAGGCGTACCCTTGTTCTCTGATTTTTACTAAACTGCTCACGCCCACAGGCAATTTTTTCATGGCGGCATCTCCGTTATTTTGAGAACGCTTTTTATATGAAATTCTCTGTAACTCACAGAGATGTTTCAACTTTCGTTGTGGCCTGAACCGCCGTGCAAGACCAGGTCAGCCCGTGGCTGTTCTACAAAACCTGATCAATAAACCCGGCTGTGTCTTTGAACAACTGCTCCACAAGCTCCCCGGGCACTTCCGGTGCCTGGGACAGCCCAATGGTCTGCATGATCAAGGAGGCTTCCTTTTGGTTTAAAACGTTTTTCGGCATCGCGTCACTATAGATCCAGACCCCGGCCTGGGTTACGGACTTGGGCGTATTAAGACCGGCTCTGTGAGAGGCTGTTGCCAACTGGCTTGACAGCAGCAGTTCCATGGCGGATGTATGCAGTCCCTGGCCGATTAACAGCTTGGCGCCATTGAATTTTTCCTGGGCCATGGCCTCTAAACGCGACGGTCTGCTGATTGCCGGTTCCTCTTCTTTTACATCATAACAGGTTTGCATTTGGGCCAAAGGAGATGCTTCTCCAAGCCTGTTGAGACTGTTCAGTGTTATCAGGTCGATCAGGGCCACAGGGATTGTTTTTGACAACTCAATGGCAGCCTGTTCCGCTTCACCGTCAACATGGTCGATCACTGCAATTAATGACCCCTTTGACCCGAATATACGCTCAATACGGGGGCCGAAGACCTCCTGCAGTCCCTTGATGCAGTCGTGCATATCCTGGTTCATGGGACGGGACTTGGGGTCTTGGGGCCTGTCAGGCGCTTGCGCCTGGTCCTGATAGGTCTCTTCCAGGTTTTCTTGGCTATTATCTGCGGGTTTGGCAGGGGCCAGTTCATCAATCAGGGTTTCGATCATTTTCTTGGAAACGCCGACCACATCTTCGGTGGCATCTTCCTTGACCACATTGTCGAAAAGATGCTGTTTGGTGTTCACAAGGCTGAGTACCTGTTCTTCGTACGAGGCTGCCGCCACCAGGGTGATGATTTGAACGCTTCTTTTCTGGCCCAGGCGGTGAATACGTGCGTTGCGCTGTTCCAATACGGCCGGATTCCAAGGCACATCCATGTTGATCAAGGCTGATCCGGATTGCAGGTTTAAGCCCACACCGCCAGCGTCAGTGGAGATAAATACCTGCACGGCATCGTCATTTTGAAAACGATCCATCAACTCGCCGCGTTTGGCTGTGGGCACCCCGCCATGCAGCCGGACATATCCCAGACCCATTTTGCGAAGGCGTTTTTCCACCATCTGGGTCATCAGTTCCCAGCAGGAAAAGACCACGGCCTTGAGCCCGGATTGAATGCAGATTTCATCAAGCAGGTCCGCCATTTCATCTATTTTGGGACTGCCTATGGTCTCCTTGTCCACGAGCCCTGCCGCATTGCATGCCATGCGGGCCTGTTGCAGGGCTGCGATCAGGCGGTTCTGCTCGGAAGGCGTCAACGGCCGTCGTTTGGCAATGGTTGCAAGCTGGCCGGCCTTTGACATGGCATCGTCATGAAATTCACGCTGTTTGGATGTCATGGGGACATCAAGCTGCTGGACAATACGTTCGGGCAACTGATCGCTGACAATACTGCGGTCACGGCGCAGCATCACCGGTTCCAGGCGCCGGCGTAAAATGGAAAGATTTCTGTATCCAAGAATTTTGCCCCGTTCATCGGTGACGTGGTAATCCACCATATACCGCCATAACGGCCCTAGGATCTTAGGATTCACCACCTGCATCAGGCTGTACAGGTCCTCCAGGCGGTTTTCCAAGGGGGTGCCGGTCAGTACAAACGCAAAACGGGACGGGATGAGCTTAACAGCTGCCGAAATCTTGGTGCGCCAGTTTTTGATGCGCTGGGCCTCATCAAGGATGACCAAGTCGGGCTGCAGGGTTTCGTTGATCATGCTCAGATCCCTTAAAAGCAGCTCATAATTAATCACAAAAAAGGTTTTTTCTCTGCGGTACTGCACACTTCTTTTGGGCGGAGGCCCTTGGATAATTTGGCATTGCAAATCTGTGAATTTGGCGATTTCCCTTGCCCATTGCTGCTTTAACGACGCCGGACAGATGATCATGACCGTACGGATGTTTTCGTTGTTTTTCAGCCAGACCGCCGCTGCAATGGCCTGCAAGGTTTTGCCAAGCCCCATGTCGTCGGCCAGCAGGGCCCGGCCGTTACCGGCCAGAAAACCTGTGCCCTGGACCTGATACGGATAGAGCGCGGCCTTTACGCCGGGCAGTTTTCTTCCGCTGTTCTCTATCATTTCCAGAATTTTGAAACATCGCAGCTTTTGGCTTGCCTCGGCGGCAATCTGGCGGGCGTGGTTCAATGCGTCTTCACCGACATGAATATCCTCTCTGTCTTCCATCTGTGATGCAAAACGCAAAAAATCTTCAGGGATACGGCCTGAAAAATCTCCTGATGTTGTAAAATGATCATCTAAAATTTTGCCCAGATCATCTGCCATGGATTTGCTGCGGTGCAGGCTGATGATCGGCGCATTGGGCTTGTCCCAGGCCAGATAAACATATGGCAGGGGCGCTGCTTGATCCTTGAACTCATTATATTTCGGGTGCTTTTTAATTTTATGCAGTGCTGCTTCAATGTGCTTGCATGTGCCAAGCTGATTATTGGCAAAATCCGGACATGAACAATAATTGGCCCTTTTATGAAGGTTGCGGATCATCACGCGGTACTGGCGGGGAAAGGCTGTTTTTCCAGCAATGGAGGCTGCGGTCCATTCGCCTAACCAGGGATCAGCGCTCAATGGTTCTGCTTTTACTTCGGATTTTCCTCGTTTGATACGGTCGCTTATGGCCGTGTCTGAGGCGCTTAAAATGCCTTCAGCTGTCTGGCGCTGGTCTGCATATGCATACAAGGCGGCCACCATGTGGGCACAGACGCCGTCATGACTTTCATCGCAATCACACCGGCAAAGCGGTGTGTTATCCGCCCCTATTTCAATTTCAATATCCAGCGGAAAATCAGAACGCTCTTCATCCTCTACCTGGGCCCAAAGTGTTCTATCCTCCTGGTCAAGGGTTATCACCCGGTTTTCCTTAAAAAAAGTCAGCCCCAGACTGATCACACCCGGGGCAGCTAATTGTTCAAGGCGGTCATGGTCAAAAAAAAGCGGATCATTCTCGGTGCTGGGCGGATTTTGTGAAGTCATAATATTTTTTCCGGCGGATTGTAAATTATAACATTATATTTCCATGGGGCTTTGGCCCGGTTCTACAGGTATTCATTTTTTAAGCGCAATTATCCTATACCAATCCGGGATGGTTTTTCAATCTGAAACGGGTTTAAACGGTTAGAAGTTTAAGAAAAAGCCCATTTTTCCATTGGCTCATGTTGTGTCCAAGGGTCATATAAGATCCTGGAAAACAGCATGAGCCTTAATCTTTTGTCCGTCTTTATTTAGACGACAACACAATTGCCTTTATCCTTCCCAACTCAATATTCAGTTCCTGCTTGGCGATTTGCAGGCCCATGAGTACGACCTGGTCCTGGTTCATGCCCGCTATGCCGTCAGATCCTGAAATGATCAACACGCCGTCAGCGGTAACAGAGGCAGTTAGATCTATAATGGCACCATCGGTCGTGGTTAAGCTGAAATCAGCATGTCGGGCATTGTCGAGGTTACGGGCATTTATATTGACATCAGTGCCGGAACTGACACTGGTAAGCGAAGTAGCGGCAGTGTTCTCACTGACCACGTAGCCTCCCCGGGCTTCGACATTGCCGTCAGTACTTTGAGAGAATACAGATATCAGACCAATCTCCGTCATGGTTCTGTTGTCTTGTTCACCACTGGATAGGGTAACTGTATCGCCATTGGTGCTGAAAGTTGCCGTTTCTACGCTGGTATCGGAAGCCAGAGTTATGGTGGTGTCCGTCCCACCGATCAGGTTGATTAGTCCCGAGGCGTTGCTGCCTGCATTATCCGTGATTATTGTAGTGTCGGAGGCCCCTGTACCAGTCTCATTGCCGTTCCCCTGTTCCTGTTCCAAAGAATTGTTGATTACCGTATCCGTCGTTCTATTTTCCTCAATGGTCAACGTTCCATCCAGATAGGTAATGGCATAGTTATCAGATGTGAAGCCTGACGGAGCAATCGTATATTCTCCACTTTGAACAGCCCCTTGTGAATCTCCGCCATAGGCGAGAGTGCCGCCCAATACGCTGCTGTCTTCACCTGTTGCGAATCCACTGTAGATGACACCGTTGCCTCCCGAGTAGGCAGATCCGTCGTAAGTCGTGCTGTCGTCATTTGCCGTGACGGCGAGGGCGGCCTGTAGAATATGTGCTGTCGTGGTGTTCTGATCAGTGATGGCATAGTTGCCTGCATCCGCACCGGAGTAAGAACTGTTCAGGTTTACGGTTTTATTGTTTCCGGCATTCTTGTCACTGAATGTTCCAGTGGCACTCACAGAGAGGGCATCGCCGGAGAGCAGGCCTGAATAGATGGCTGCGGCTGTATCGACATTGGCATCAGTTGTTCCGTCGTACGTTTTATTTTCCGCGGTAATTCCAGAGACGGAGAGTGTCTTTGGTGAGATATTTGCCGTAGTTTCATCCTGATCAGTGATGGCATAGTTGCCTGCATCCGCACCAGAGTAGGAACTATTCAGGTCTACGGTTTTATTGTTTCCTGCATTCTTGTCACTGAATGTTCCTGAGGCACTGACCGAGAGGGCATCGCCGGAGACCAGGCCTGAATAGATGGCTGCAGCTGTATCGACATTGGCATCGGTTGTTCCGTCGTACGTTTTATTTTCCGCGGTAATTCCAGAGACGGAGAGAGTCTTGGGTGAAATATTTGCCGTAGTTTCATCCTGATCAGTGATGGTATAGTTGCCTGCATCCGCACCAGAGTAAGAATTATTCAGGTTTACGGTTTTGTTGTTTCCGGCATTCTTGTCACTGAATGTTCCAGTGGCACTGACCGAGAGGACATCGCCGGAGACCAGGCCTGAATAGATGGCTGCAGCTGTATCGACATTGGCATCGGTTGTTCCGTCGTACGTTTTGTTTTCTGCGGTAATTCCAGAGACGGAGAGTGTCTTGGGTAAGATATTTGCCGTAGTTTCATCCTGATCAGTGATGGTATAGTTGCCTGTATCCGCACCAGAGTAGGAACTATTCAGGTCTACGGTTTTATTGTTTCCTGCATTCTTGTCACTGAATGTTCCAGTGGCACTGACGGAGAGGGTATCTCCGGAGACCAGACCTGAATAGACGGCTGCGGCTGTATCGACATTGGCGTCGGTTGTTCCGTCGTACGTTTTATTTTCCGCGGTAATTCCAGAGACGGAGAGAGTCTTGGGTGAAATATTTGCCGTAGTTTCATCCTGATCAGTGATGGTATAGTTGCCTGTATCCGCACCAGAGTAGGAACTATTCAGGTCTACGGTTTTATTGTTTCCTGCATTCTTGTCACTGAATGTTCCAGTGGCACTGACGGAGAGGGTATCTCCGGAGACCAGACCTGAATAGACGGCTGCGGCTGTATCGACATTGGCGTCGGTTGTTCCGTCGTATGTTTTATTTTCCGCGGTAATTCCAGAGACGGAGAGAGTCTTGGGTGAAATATTTGCCGTAGTTTCATCCTGATCAGTGATGGTATAGTTGCCTGCATCCGCACCAGAGTAAGAACTATTCAGGTTTACGGTTTTATTGTTTCCGGCATTCTTGTCACTGAATGTTCCAGTGGCACTAACGGAGAGGGCATCGCCGGAGACCAGTCCTGAATAGATGGCTGCGGATGCATCGACATTGGCATCCGTTGTCCCATCATAAAGTTTATCTTCTGCGGTAATTCCGGAGAGGGTGAGGGCTTTAGTATTGACGGTCAATGTTCCGGCTGCGTATTGAATGGCGTAGCCAAAATCGTTTGCCGCGCCGGAGGGGGAAAGGGCATGAGTCCCGGAAATAGAAAAGCCTGAAGTCGAATTTGAGCCACCTACGGATACTGTCGCATCGGTGGAGATTGTGTCGCCTTCGTCGTCACCGTTAACCAGTCCTGAAATGGTGGTGGAGAGGGTAGGAGTGTTTCCATAGGTGATGGTCTCATCATCAGCGGTTATCGTCAGTGTCGGCTGTTCGCGATAGATGGCATAGTTTCCCGACCCAAGTGCCGCTGTAAAATTGGTTAAACTTTCGTCGCTGTTGTAGCGGAAATTGGAACTGCCGGAACCGACAAGAGCGGTTAGGCCGCTACTGCCTGATACGCTGCCTGTGTAAAGCGTGGCTCGACCGCCTGCACCGGTACTCACAGATCCGCCGCTGACGATAATATTGCCGCCGGTGGCTGTTCCTGCGGTGGTATTCTTCCCAGCATTCAGTTTTACTGCATTTTCTGTGTCATCCGTGGTGCTCACTGCACCGGTCAGCGTCAGATCTCCGGTCAGCGTGGCGATGTCCAGTGTGCCCCCGGCACTTACACCGCCAAGAGTCATCGTGTCGGCGTCGATGATCGAGACGTTTTGGCCGGAAAGCACCGATACGGTCCCACTAAAGTCATTGTTCGTATTTACCAGGATTATGTCATTTGTTCCTGCATCAAGGGATGTTGTCCCCCCCACCACCATTTCAGCACTTTGAGTGATTGCATTATTACAGGAAAGGCTCAGATTACCGTTGACAGTGATTCCGGCATTGATGTTGATGTCGTCAATTGCGTCTATGCTCAGGTTCCCGCCGGCGGTAACCGCATCTGCAAAAGTGATATTGGGAGTGATATCACCTGTGGTGGGAATGGTGCCGGGGAGATAGATACGGGATATCTGTACGTCATCTGTTACCGCTGTGTTCCTCAGCGTATTGAACACTAACCTGTAATAGGTGTAGGCGGTACTATTTGCAAAAGTGACTTCCGGATAATCTGTATAACGAGTTGTGGGTGGCGAAAGAGTGCCGGACGCAATTTCAACCATATCTGCTGTTGTCGAGGTGTTGGAACCGTAAAGTGTAAATGAGGTTGGATCTCTTTCGTAGGCATCATTTGCGGTTGTAAGTTTCAACCCCGTAACAATATAGGGATTCGACCCTTCAATGAGTACATCCGTATCTTCCCCATAGTGGTTTAAATATTTTGTACCAACGCTTCCGTCAAATGCTTTGTCGACTGTTTCCGTCGCCGGAGAAGAACCATAGGAAATGCTGTATGCCGATGTCGGTAGACCGGCTGCGATGCTCTCAAGATTTGCACCTTCACTGCCGACAGTTTGCAGAATAATGTTATTTGTCGCGGCAACCTGATTGCGATAAGTCTGTTCCCCAAGTGTTGTGATATCGGCCCCGATATAGGTAGTATCCCCGGCATCCGCATCCAAAAATAGCAGTGGCGTTTCCCCGCCGACTTCTCCTTGAATCGACACCTCTCCATTACCTGTAAGGGTGAACCCAAAGGCGCCGTTGATTGTGTTTGTAAATGTCAAGGTTCCGGATTCGGAAACTGCTTCTACGTCAGCGCCGACAAGGGTTATGGTGCCGCTTAGCGTATTTGTACCACGATTGATGATCGCACCGGTACCACCCACCCCTGTCCCTGCCACTGAAAGAGGATCGGCAATGTTAATATCACCTTCAAGTATCAGTGTCGCCCCCTGGGAAATCGTCGTGCCGTTGCTTGTACTTCCCAGAGCGCTGCTATGTCGCGCGGTAAGGGTTGCCGTATTCACGGTGAGCAGACCATCAAATGAATTTGTCCCTGAAAGGATCAGGTCTCCACCGTTGAGGGTGATACCGCCTGAGCCGGAAATGGTTCCCGACACCTCTCCATTGTTGTTTTCAATAGTGACGGTACTGGTATTCAGTTGGATATTGCCGGACCCCGCAATGGATTGAATCGTCCCAACAGCATTTGAGTTGGAGAAGATAAGCGTTCCCGAGTTTTGAATGTGTGCGGATGAGCTCAGGCTTTGGCCGAAATTGTCTGTTATGGCAAGGGACGAACCTGAATCAATGGTTGTATTTCCTGTAAAGGTGTTGTTTTCATTGCTGATGTTCAACAGCCCGGCGCCTGTGGTCTGCAACCCGCCGCTGCCGGAGATAATGCCCGAGAGCGTTGATGGCAGTGCGGCATCAACGATCAGATTGCCACCGTTTAACGTAATATTTGATGAAGAGGTCACACTCCCTGCCGCAGTTGCGTAAAAGTCACCACTTACGGTTGAATCGCCAAGAACCAAATTATTGGAATCCTGCAGGCTGACGCTATTTGCAGAAACCACTGAAACGGCACCGGTAAAATCATTACTGCTGTTGACAAGAGAGAGATCATTGGCGCCGGCGGTCAAGGTTGTGGTGCCGCCGATGTCAAAGATGCCGGTGCCTTGGAATGGACCGTTTGAGGTCAAGCTCAGATTGCCGCTCCCGGTCGTTTGGAGCAGGCTGGTCGTTAACGATTGTTGAAATGCTGTACCAGAGACATTATTCGCAATCAGGGTGATATCGCCGTCTTCGGTGCTGATGCTTCCCGAGCCGAGATTGTAGGATGAGGTATCTCCCATACCAATTCCCGCGGAACCGCCATCAGGCGTTCCGGTAATTGATATGGATCCCGTACCTGTGGTGGAAACAGTGCCGGCGATATGAACACCACGTGCGGCGGAAACTCCGGATTCTGTAGCGCCTTGTCCCTTAATTGTTATGTTTCCTCCTTGTGCACTCAGGGTGCCGTTAATTGCAACGCCACGCATCAGTGAATTCCATTCATAAGAACTTGCTGCAACCCCAACGGCGAAGCCGCTTGCGGCGGCTCCTCCGCCAATGGTGATATCTCCGCCATTGGTCAGAATGGAAGATCCAGAAGGAAGCCAAAATCCACCCGTACTGTTGCCGTCACTGTCTGGATTGATCACTATATTTAATGCTGAGGATGTTGATTGAATGGTAGTTGTATAGCCATCCGCAGCAGCTTTGGTGTAACTGCCGATATACGAACCATCAACCAGAGCGATGTATCCTGTCGCTTCCAGTGTTAAGGTCGCATCTCCACCGGCGTTTTTCAGCAAACTGACATTCCCGGACGTAATAATGTTGCCGGTCACGGTATTGGTTACATCGGTGCCACTATTTAAGGTCGTTGCATATGTGTCTGCAACGGCTTGGTTAATTACTGCATCGGTAGGATCCAACAACCATAAACCACCTGTTCCTGCCGGTGCCCCGGCGGAGACATTGGATCCGATAATATCAAGAGAATGTCCCGAAGTTTCTATCCTTCCGCCGTCACCCCCCTTTGATCCACCTTGGGCCTCAAGTGTCCCATGGACGCTGGTCTCGGACGTTTCATTGTTTACGTCGGACCAGGCGACCACCGTACCGCCGTTTCCATTGAGGGTTGCATTTGCTTCGAGATATGCTCCGGATTGCACGACCGTTTTTGTGGCTTCAATGATGGTGTCGTCACTTCCCTGCCAGCTGCCCCCCACCAGAACTTCTCCGCCGCCCGTGGTGCCAGAAGCGGTTAGGTGTGCATCGGATTCGATGCGCACAGTGTCGCCTGTGGCAATGACGGTGCCGCCGGTTCCGTTTTCAGAAGAGGCATCCAGCGTACCTGAAATGGTGGTTTGGCCATCATCGGCAAGAAGCATGATTCTTCCGCCGTCACTGGCGAGCCCTTTGGCTTCGATTATACCTGAATTGTTGACCACGGCCGAGGTCAGTTCATCGGCAGCCTTGGCGGTTAAAAGAACAGTGCCGCCATCGGCTCGGATAAGACCCTGGTTTTCGATCTGAGCATCAATTGCGCCTTGGTCAACGGTAAAAGTGATCAGGCCGTCACCACTGAGATCCAGGCTCACTTTGTCGCCTGCGGCTATGGCTACGGTATCGCCATTAGCATTGATGATACCACTGTTCTCCACCACCGGTGCGAGAAAGGCGATATAGCCGCCCTCGGCATTGATGGTACCGGCGTTGCTGATGGTGCCGGCGCTGCCGCCGTTGGTAAAGGTGAAGTTGCCGTTAATAAAGTTTTCATCGCTGATATCTAAAGTCGAAGCGACCAGCCCGCCGACGTTGACCGTGGCCGAAGCGCCGAAGATAATGCCTGACGGATTGATGAGAAAGACCTGACCATTGGCGGACAATGACCCGAGAATCCGGCTGGGGTTTTGATCCTGGATACGGTTAAGGGCTGTGGCCGAGCTGTTGGGCTGGTTGAAGTTGACCCCGGCGTTGCTCCCGACATTGAACGTATCCCAATTGGCAACCATTCTTTGGCTGTTCTGCTTGATCTTCATCAGGTTGCCGTTGGTCGAGATATTACCGCTGCCCGAAGAGATAGTGCCGCCCGTGGGAAGCGCATTGGGATCTATCGCCATGGCCGGAGCTGCAGTCAGGAACAGGGCCGTCAGCCACAACGCCCCGGTGCCGGCCGGCATCCGAACGTCTTTGGCTGTGATGATTTCATAGATAGTAATCCAGTGTCCCTTTGCCTTGGACCAGATAAAACGGAATATCTTGTTCATGAAATTAGTCCTTTTATCTTGAATATCTTTTAATATGAAAGTCTGTGTAAATTACTAAGATTTTGAAACTTTTTTTGTTAGCTAAGTCTGGGTACTGATATACCATGCCCGCCCATGGCCGTTATTAATGATGTTCAGAAGTTCCAGACCGCCTGGATCCAGAATCGGTTGGAATCTTTTTTGCCGTCGGTGTTTTCCCCGGTGCTGCTGCGACCGTCGTTGTTGCCGATGGTGTGTGCCCAGCAAGTCGTGACATTGAATATTTCATTGTAGGCATAGCTGAATCCCAGACCGGCACCTTGCAGCCAGTAACGGTTTTTGTCCGTGGCCGTGGAGATGGCGTTAGTCCATGGGGATTTGTGAAGAGTCACATGTCCGGCATCGTAAAATATGTTGGCTCTTAGGCGGCCGTAGCGCGGCGGCAGCGGCACATCATAGTCGATTTGCAGGGTGAAAAGATGGCCTTCATCGCCGAGGCCTTCGCTCATCGGGTATGCCCTGATGCCGTATACGCCGCCCAGGGAGAACTGTTCACTTGAATCAAGGTTGTTAAAACTGAACTGGCCCCGCCAGGAAAGGTTGGCGGTCACCCCTTTGGTCAGCCGCTGCAGACGGGCCAGGCCGGCATTGAGGTGGGCATAGCACCCCTCGGTGTCAGTGATCGTGATATCTGCGGTCTTTTCATCCAGATGGCCGCCGATCAGGGCTACGTTCCAGGTGGTGAGACCGCCACCATTGAATCCGTCATAGTAATTGCCGTTTACACCCAAAATCGTTGAATGGATATCTTTGTTGTGAAGGTCGATGCCGGAGGCACTGTCCGTCAGGCGCCGGAATTCGTAGTTCAGCGTGCCGGTGATGTTGGCTTTGCGGCTGCGCAGCCAGGGATAGCTGACCCCGGCATTGATGGTGTGGGCCTCGCCTTCGGCGTCCAGAAAGGACAACTCCTTGCCCAGCTTATATTTCAGGCCGGTGTAGGAGATCGCTGCACGCAGGCCGCCGGCGGTCAACGGCAGGGAATAATCCAGCTCCCCTAAATAAAGATCCTCGGCACCGGTGGCTAAAAAGGAGAATTTATCGCCAATATGCAAAGGATCGTTGATGTTGAGCATGGTATTACCGCGCCAGGTCCCGGTATAGCGGTTGCCGTAGTTGTCGGCCCATAAGGCGCCGTCAAGTAATGATCCTTCGCCGGCCTTGACCTCCACCGCAGTGGTATCGGGTTTGCTGCCGGCAATCAGGGAGGCCTTGGCCGAGATGCCGGGCAGATCATTCATCAAGAGCATGGCCCGTTCCAGATCCTGACTTTTAAGTGCTTCTCCGGCTTTAACCGTCTGTTTGCCGATCTTCTCAAGGACATGCTTGTGGATGCGCAGGCTGCCGTCATCCATGATTTTAAGGCTGCCATCGTTTTTGCCCTGACGGATGACAATTTGGATGATGCCTGCGGAGACATCCTGACGCGGTAGATAGGCACGAGCCAGAAAATATCCCTGGGCCTTGAGATGACGTGTCACATCGGCCACAAGTGCCTGGAGTTGATTAAATGAGAGATCCTTACCCACGGCACCGGCCACCAAGCTTTGCAGTTCTCTCTCACTGATCAGTCCTTGATAGCCGCTGAACGTAAATCCTCGGATATGAACCTGAATACCATCCTCGGTTTTTTCAGGCGATTTTTCCATGTCTTTGGGAGCTGGTAGCCGGTTGGGAAGCTTTTGGGGCGGGCGTTGTTCCTTTAGAATCTGCCCGGCATCGGGAGGACCGGCCAGGGCACTGAAGTAGAGAAGAAAGGTCAGCAGGGCTGCTATAGGAACGCTTTTCTGCAACAGGTTGCACATGGGAAAGACTCCTATTCTATTGTTGTTCCAAGAAAGAACTCCTGATCAATATATGACATTGTTTTATATCTGAATATAATTGTTAGCTGCGAATTTTTAATGTTACGATAAACTATCACAGTGTTGGGTCATTTACAATATAATTTAGGGTCTGTAATGTTGAGATGCGGCTATCCTGCAAACCGGTGAAATGATCTGGCTATAGGTAAAAGGCCATGGTATATTGCTATGTACTGATAACAGCCAAGGCTGGCCTGGACTGTCAATACCCAGATTCAGCTCACAACAAAAAATGATGGTAATTCAATAGTTTATTGAGCGTGCCATGTAAACTTTGACGTAATAGACAGTGGGTTGTGACATGATGCGTTATGCTTTGATCGCCATTGTACAGATGTCGGTTTTTTTTATTGCCGGCTGTAATCTGATCTCCCCTGATCCTGCGGCTGTAATGCCCATTGAAATGCCTGATGCCTATGTTCATCAGACAGAGACCGAAACGCCTCAATCCGGTGAAAAGAATCCGGACGGCGGGTGGTGGCTTGCGTTTGATGTTGATGAACTCAGTGACTTGATACAGACAGGGCTTGGCGCCAATCATGATTTAAATGTGCTTAAAGCCCGGGCTGACCAAGCCTTGGCTGATGCGAAAAGTAAAAAATCCAATCTTAGCCCCACCCTTGATTATTCCCTGGGGGGCGAACAATACTACTCCCAATCTAAAATTCGCGGTCAATCAAGTTCTTCGGACCATGATCACAGCTATTCTGCTTTTCTGGGTGCTGGCTATACATTGGATATATGGGGTAAAAATCGTGCCGATGTCAATGCCGCAGCGCTTGAATACCTGGCTGCGCTTCAGGATTTGGAGGACGGGGCCCTGACTTTGTCCACGGATATTGCCGATACCTGGGTGGATATTGTGTCCGTACGGACCCGTATGCAGGTGCTTACCCGGCAGATAGAAGCCAACCGGATGACATTGAAACTGCAGGAATTGCGCTATATTAACGGCATGGCCACAGCCCTGGATGTCTCCCAGCAACGACAATCCCTGGCCCAGGTGCTTTCTGCCATGCCCTTGCTTGAAAAAGAGGAAAAACAACTGGTTAATGCCATGGGATTGGCTTTGGGCCGGACACCCGGGGCTCCTGTAGTCGTTGCAACCACAGCGCTTCCCCAAACTTTCCTGGCCCCCCAGCCCGGTATTCCCGCAGACCTGCTTGAAAACAGGGCCGATATCCGGGCCGCCCGCATGCGCCTTGACGCGGCTGCCCTGGATGTGGAATCGGCCAAAGCCGATTTGCTGCCGGAATTAACCCTGTCTGCCTCGGCGGCATTTTCCAGCGGATCTCTGGATCTGCTGTTCCAAAATTGGGTCCTCTCCCTGGGCGCTGCCTTGGCAGGCCCACTGCTGGACGGCGGGGATCGCAAAGCCGAAATTGAGCGCACCCGGGCCGTGGTCCGTGAAGAAGTGAACACCTATGCCAAAACCGTTGCCAATGCTATTTATGAGGTGGAAGATGCCCTGGTGGCTATTGATCGTCAGAAAGCCTATATTCAACGGTTAGAGCAGCAGCTTGTGGCCGTCAAAGTGACTCTGCAGGACGCCCGGGTTCAATATTTGAACGGCCAGAGCAGTTACCTGAACTATCTTTCGGCCTGGGCTTCCATGGAGAGCCTGGAGCGCCAATTGGTCAGCGAGCAGGCCACCTATGTCAAAGAACGCATTGCACTTTATAAAGTAACAGGCCGAAAGGGGTCTTTTTTTTAATGCCGCCTCGGCACAAGATAATAATACCGGAGCCAACTGATCTATGAACCAGACAACCTCACAGACATCCCTGGGTGTAACCCTTTTGAAAATTATTCTGCCTGTGTGCCTGATTGCCTTAGGAATTGCCGGATTTTGGTACTACAAATCCAAAGCAGTGAAAGTCAAACGCAAACCTGCTGAGAAAGCCGTCCCGGTGGTGGATATCATGAAAGTGAATCCCGACCGGGTTATCGCACAGATCAGGGCCATGGGGACGGTCCAGCCGGACAAGGAGGTGGTCATAAAATCCCAGGTGGCCGGCACGGTTGTCAAGGTGGCTCCGGAATTTGTCCAGGGGGGATTGATCCGTAAGGGTCAGACCATGCTCCGGATCGATCCGGCGGACTATACGCTGGCCGTAAACAAGGCCCAAAGTGCATTGGCCCAGGCCCAGGCTGATTTTGAAATTGAAAAGGGCCGGCAGCAGATTGCAAAAGAAGAGCTTAAGCTTATGGCCGAAATGTCCGCCAACGAGATACAGGAAACCAGTCTTGTGCTCAGAAAACCCCAGCTTGAGCAGGCCCGGGCTGCCATGGCAAGTGCCCAAAGCGATCTTGACGCTGCACGCCTCGATCTGGAACGAACCACAATAACGGCCCCCTTTCATGCCCTGGTATTGTCTAAAGAGGTGGATAAAGGGGCCATGACCGCAGCCCAGGGAACCCTTGCCACCCTGGTGGACGTGGCCTGTTACCAGGTGGAAGTCCAGGTGCCCCTGGACCGCCTGGACCGGATTCAGGTCCATGAAATCCATGGCAGTCCAGCCCGCATCCGCTCCCTTTATGCGGGCCGGGAGTGGGACGGGCGTGTGGTGCGGACCACAGGCGCCGTTACCGAGCAAAGCCGCATGGCAGGGGTCATTATCCAGGTGGATGACCCCTTGGGGCTTGGCCCTGCCAAAGGTCGTCCGGCCATGTTGCTGGATGATCATGTGGAGGCGATCATTGAAGGCCAGGCCTTTGACAATGTGTTTTCCCTGCCCCGGACCTTGATCCGGGAGGATTCTACTTTATGGATATACAATGACGGACGCCTGGAGATCCGTAAGGTGGCCCCGGTGTGGATCGAAAATGACCGGGTTTTTATTCAGTCCGGACTTTCTCCGGGTGACCTTGTGATTTCATCCGATCTTCCCACACCTGTGTCGGGCATGGCCTTGACCCTCGCTTCCCAGGAGAGCCGATAATGTCTGAACACAACCCGGTTTCCCCTGGTCCCTCAGGAGCCGGCCCAAGGGGGGCGCTTGCCTGGATGGCCGGCAACACCGTGGCCGCCAACCTGCTCATGGCGGTTTTCCTTGTGGGCGGTCTTTTCATGGCTTTCAATATCAAGCAGGAGGTGTTTCCTGAGTTTTCCCTGGATTCGGTGAGCATTTCCGTGGCCTACCCCGGGGCCAGCCCCGAAGAGGTGGAGTCAGGCATTATTCTGGCTGTGGAAGAGGCGGTACGGGATATTGAAGGTATTGATGAGATAACATCCCAGGCGTTGGAAAGCCGTGCATTGATCACCATAGAAGCCCTGGACGGGGCTGATGTCACACGCTTGTGGCAAGAGATCAAAAGCGAGGTGGACCGGATTGACACCTTTCCCGATGAAGCCGAAGACCCGGTGGTCACCATTACCTCCCGGCAACGGGAGGTGATGCGGCTGGCCCTTCACGGCGATGCCCCGGAAACCACCATGCGCGACCTTGCAGATGATATCAGGGACAGATTTTTGTCAGACCCTGCAATCACCCAGGTGGCCCTGGAAGGGGTCAGGGAGCGAGAGATTTTGGTGGAGATTTCCACCAATACCCTGCGCCGCTACGGCATGACCCTGTCCGATGTTGCAGACGCCGTCGCCACGGCGTCTGTGGAACTGGGTGGCGGTGCCATTAAATCCGGCGGCGGGGATATCCTGCTTCGCATTAAATCGCGCAAAGACTATGCCCTGCAATATGAAAAGCTGCCGATCCTCACCCGGGAGGATGGGTCTCAGTTGGTGTTGTCCGACATTGCCAAGGTCAGCGAAGGTTTTGAGGATTCCGAGGAATGGGCGTCATTTAACGGCCGGCGGGCTGTCACCATCGCGGTTTACCGGGTGGGAAAACAGACCCCCACCCAGGTGGCTGACGCCACCAAAAAGATGCTGAAAATAATTAATGCGGACCTGCCCGAGGGGATTCATGTAAGCATTGTCAGAGATATGTCTAAAATTTTTGCCCAAAGAGCGGATCTTTTGCTGCGCAACGCTTATATGGGGCTTGGCCTGGTGTTTTTGTGCCTGGCCTTGTTCCTTGAAATCCGCCTGGCCTTCTGGGTCAGTCTGGGCATTCCCATTTCATTTTTAGGCTCTTTTATATTTTTGTCCGCAACCGATTTTACCATCAATATGGTCAGCATGTTTGCCTTTATCGTTACGCTGGGCATTGTGGTGGATGATGCGGTGGTGGTGGGGGAAAACATTTATCATTGCCGCCGCCAGGGCATGAAGTTTCTGGACGCTTCCATTCAGGGGGCAAAAAGCATTGCCGTTCCGGTATTTTTTTCCGTGGTCACCAATATGGTTACATTCATGCCCATCATGTACATCCCGGGCATCATGGGTAAAATATTTAAAACCATGCCCCTGGTGGTGGTGGCTGTGTTTGGCGTCTCTTTGATCGAGAGCCTGTTTATCCTGCCGGCTCACTTAAGCCATAAAAACCGGCCCCTGTTTTTTCCCTTGAACATTCTTGAAGCTTGGCAGGCAAAGTTTTCCGAGAAATTTGAAGTTTTTATTAAATACGTATACGGCAGGGTTTTGTCGGTATTGCTTTCCTGGCGTTATACGGTGTTTGCCTTAGGTGTTGCCCTGTTGCTGATTACCTTTGGCTATATAAAATCCGGGAAAATGGGCATGGTTTTGTTCCCAAAAGTTGAATCCGATTATGCTTTTTGTGAAATTTATCTGCCATACGGAACACCTGAAAACAAGGTTCGGCAAATGGAAACCCGCCTGGTGGCATCGGCTCAAACGACTGTGGATGAAAATGGAAATCAGGATTTGTCCACAGGTATTTTTTCCCAGGTCAGTGAGAATAATATCCAGGTGAGAATTTATTTGACAGCTCCTGAGGTGCGGCCGGTATCAACCTCCGATGTGACCCGGATCTGGCGGGAAAAAAACGGTCGGGTTGCTGGGGTTGAGACCATATCCTTTGAATCCAACCGGGGCGGTCCTGGTTCCGGCAAAGCGCTGACTATTGCCCTGAGCCACCGGGATGCGGATATTTTGAACCGGGCCGGAGAGGACCTTGCCCGGCAGTTGGGTGAGTATCCAATCGTATCGGATATTGATGACGGCTCTGCCCAGGGAAAACGGCAGTTTGACATCGCCCTGACCCCTGCCGGTCACCGTATGGGGCTTACCCCGGAATCCATTGCCCGTAAAATTCGTAATGCCTACCAGGGGATTGAGGCTGTGAAAAATCAACGGGGAAGAAACGAGGTCACTGTCAGGGTGCGCATTGCCGCTGATGAGCGCATTTCCGAAACCGCGTTTGAAAATTATGTGCTCAACGCCCCAAATGGGGAGATCATGCTCAGGGATGCCATCAAAACCATTAAAGGCCGGGCCTATACCGAGATCAGCCGGAGTAACGGACGGCGGGAAATTGAGGTCTCGGCCAACGTTACCCCCCAATCCCAGTCCGAAAATATTATCCGGGATATGAAGCAGGAGATCCTGCCGTCGTTGGTGAAACATTATCCGGGGTTGTCATACGAATTCAAGGGTAAACAGGCGGATATCAAAGAGAGTGTCGGCGCTTTGGTCAAAGGTCTGGCGCTGGCGTTATTCTGTGTCTTTGCCTTGTTGGCCATTCCCTTTAAAAGCTATTTTCAGCCCTTGATCATTATGCTGTGCATTCCCTTTGGTATTATCGGGGCAGTGGCCGGTCATATTATTATGGGATACTCCCTTTCCGTCATGAGTCTGTTCGGCGTTGTGGCCATGGCAGGGGTGGTGGTCAATGATTCTTTGGTACTCATTGATTTTGCCAACCGCCTGGTGCGCGGCGGTATGCCTGTGTCGGATGCGGTCCGGGCCGCGGGAATACAGCGATTCAGGCCCATTCTTTTGACCACCTTAACCACCTGCGGGGGCCTGGCGCCGATCATTACAGAGACGTCGCGCCAGGCAAAGTTTTTGATTCCCATGGCCATCTCCCTGGGATTCGGGATTTTGTTTGCCACGCTGATTACGCTGGGGCTTGTGCCCTGCCTTTACATGATACTAGAAGACTTTAAAGCATTTTTTCAAGATAAAAAGGAACCGCTGTTATGACCAAAGTGGCGCTTTGTGCCTGTCCGGATTATGATGTTGCACATGTGACATCCGCAGTGGCGCGGGGCGTGGGGTTGTGCGGGGGCATGGAGAAGTTTGTCCGTCCGGGACAGCGGGTGCTGCTTAAACCCAATATGCTCAGCGCCGCGCCACTGGAACACCGGGTGACCACGGACCCGGCCGTAGTCCGTGCCGTGGGAAAATTGGTGCTAAAGGCAGGGGGCCGGATCATCATCGGAGACAGTCCGGCCATTGATAAGGTGTCCCGTATTTCCAAGGTGACCGGCATGAAAGAGGTGGCTGACGAGCTGGGGGCCGATCTGATTGAATTTTGTCGGCCCACCCTGGCCAAAACGCCTGAGGGGTCTATATACCAGGCCCTGGAACTGGACGAGACCGCACTGACCGCTGATGTGGTCATTAATCTGCCAAAACTTAAGACCCATTGCATGATGCTTTTAACTCTGGGGGTTAAAAATCTTTTCGGAATGGTGGTCGGTCCGCGGAAAAGCCAGTGGCACATGCACGTCGGGGCGGACCGCATGATGTTTGCCGATCTGTTGCTGGATATCTACCGAACGGTCAAACCGGCCCTGACCATCCTTGACGGTGTCTGGGGCATGCAGGGCCGGGGGCCCAATAACGGTACACCCTGTCATTTAGGGTTTCTTGCGGCTTCCCGTGATCCCTTGGCTATGGATTGGCCCTGGCGCCTCTGCTGGGTGCCCATTCGGCAAGTTTTCCTTTGTATGGTGCGGCGGTCCGCAGGGGTCTTGTGCGATCCAATGGCTCTGATGCGCAGATGGTGGGCGACGATCCAAAGGGATTAATCCCCCAAAATTTTCAATTGCCGGTACTGGAATCGGTTATGCCGGTACCAAAGTTTATATCCGGGGCAATACGCAAACACCTGACCTCCCGGCCTGCCCAAGATCCTGGCCTGTGCCGGGACTGTGGCAAATGTGCGGCGGTCTGTCCGCCGGGATGTCTTCGATTTGTGGCGGCTCGCCAGGCCGTTATTGATCATCTGACCTGTATCCGCTGTTATTGCTGCCAGGAGGCCTGTCCTGCCGACGCCATTCACTTTAAAACAGGCGCGCTGGTGGGGATTGTCGAGCGCTTGCGGGCCGTCATGCCTCAGTGAACATTTAAAAAGGCTTCCACTACACAATACCGGCAAATGAATGCAAAAAAATTTGATCAATAGCACGCTTATCAGATTAAAAAAGTTTTCCCGCTTTCATCCTAATCTATCATCCCCTCAAAATATTCTTTTCGGCGTAATGCCTTGAAAAGCGTTTCGGTTCTGCCCAAGGCCGCAAGTTTGCCTGAGGCGTTTTTCATGTGTTTTTTTCACAGTAACTTCAGCGATATTCATGGCCAATCCAATCTGACGATTAGAATAGCCTAAGGGTAGATAAGAAAGCGTTTCCTGCTCCTTTGGACTGAGGCCGTCCTTTAAATCAAGTAGTCGTTCTTGCATTGAATCAGCCTGGGAAAGGGCATATGTACTTGTCTCTACAAGAACACTCATTTTTGCAGACACTTTTGATTCTTCGGCAAAGTCTACGTCTCGAATTACAGATTTTGAGGAATCGATGTTGATTGTGGTTGTTGATAAATTTGAAATGGTGGATTCCATTTGGTTTTGAACGGCGCCAATATTACGCCTGATGTGTATCCATAAATAAAGGCAGCCGTATAATGAATTTAGCCCCTGCGCCCGGACTGGACTCAACGGCTATTTCTCCTTTATGGTTTTCAGTGATGATAAAATAGGAGATACTGAGCCCCAACCCGGTTCCCACGCCTGCCGGTTTGGTGGTAAAAAAAGGATCGAAAATATGCTTGCGAACGTTTTCATCCATTCCAGGCCCGTTGTCTTCAATTTCTACGCAGGCCATATTCCGGGCTGAATCAACATAGGTCCGGATGAAAAATCCGGCGTTCGGGGTCCCTGCACCCTGCATGGCCTGGGCCCCGTTAGCCAATATATTGAGTAGTACCTGCTGGATTTTGCCGACCTGGCAAGGGATATCAGGCAGACCGTTATCATATTCCCTGGTGATGCTGATTTGTTTAAAATCATACTCTTTTTTCAAATTATAATCCGTTGCCGCAAGTTCGATGGTTTTATCCAGGATTGTATTCAGGTTCTGGGAAGATGCTGCCGCGTCGTCCTTACGGGCAAAACTAAGCATATTGGTCACAATTTCCGATACCCGCTTTCCTGAATCGATGATCGCTGCAATCATTCTCGGTATGCCCCTGTTTTCCATGAACTGTTCAATGGACGCCATGGTAATGCCGGCGGCCTCTGCCGCTTTGTTGTTGGCCGGGATATTAGCGCCTGCTTTAAGCCGTTGGGCCATTACCTGGATGGTCTGCATTATCCCGGCCAGAGGATTATTGATTTCGTGGGCCATGCCTGCGGCAAGCCCGCCGACAGAGAGCATCTTTTCGCTCTGGATCATCATCTCTTCCATGCGTTTTCGTTCGGTGATATCACGGCTAATGCCGACAATGTACTTTTTGCCTTTCTTATCTGTATACAGGGTTTTATTGGTGAGGATGGTATGGGTTTTGCCCTTTGCATCGGAAAATTTTTCTTCATTGACGTTTTCCTCTCCGGTAGTGAAAACCAGTTCATCCTTCTGCCAAAAAATATCGGCTTCGTCTTTGGAACAAAAATCATAGTCGGATTTGCCGAGCAATGTTTCCCTGGAATGCCCCAGGAAATGACAGAAAGCATCATTGAGCAGCACCCAGCGGTGCTCCCTGTCCTTGACAAAAATCGGCTCCCCTATGGTGTTGATGATTCTGTCCAGCCAATTGCGTGATTCGGTCAGGGCGTCCCTGGTGGTACTCAATTCTTGAAGCTTTTCCTCAAGACTGGTGTAGAGTCTGGCGTTTTCCATGGATATGGCGGCTTGGGATAAAAGGGTTTTCAGCAATTGCAGATGACTTGGGGAAAAGATATTGGTGGCCAGATTGTTTTCCAGATAAAAGACCCCAACCAGTTTTGCCTGGTGAGTGATCGGCACCCCCATGATGGATCTTACCTTATGCTTTATAATATAAGGGTCCTGGGAAAACCGGGGGTCGTTTTGAGCGTTCCCCAGCACAATTTCATTTTGGGTGCTTGCCACGGCTAAAATAACGGACCGGGGCAGGTCATGGCTCTCTTCCAGGGGCAGTGGGCTTAAAATTTCAGCACCCCGGCAACCGGCTTCACCTTTGGCATGGATGGCCATTTTGCCGTCCAGTTTCATAACCAACACCCCTTTTTCCGCACCTGCGTTTTCCATGACAATGTGCATGAGTTTATGCGTTAGACGGTCAAGGCGTATCTCTTTAGATAGCATGTGTGAGGCTTTGATAATGGTTTCCAGATCCATCAATTCAGGTCTTACCATTGCTTCGGGCCGGACGCCGGGCATTTCTTCCGGCTTGATGACATCCAGCGCCTCAAGGGCTGTCAGTGCCGATGCAAAGGCCTTGTCACGGTCTCCTTGGGCAGTGTGCGCCAGAATTTGAAATTTTCTGGCCCCGGCAATTTTTTCAGGGGTTTTGGCATGGGTTGCCAATTCTTCGGCCAGCATATGCACCCGGGGGAAATTGCAGTTGAAATATTCCGCCTTTATGGCATCCTCAAACAACAGGCAGCTTTTTTCGTGGAAACGTTCCCACTTGTCAGAAGGAAGCAGGCCCAGCCCCATATTAAGATACCATACAGCCGTCTCATAAGCCCCGGTGTCAAAGGCTCTTTTTCCAGCCTTATGATTCAGTCCGGCCAGATGCAGGCGCTCTTCATCGGTTTCCATATATCTGAAGCCCTCATTCAGATGGTCCACCACCACAAATATCTCCTGTTTGAGACGGGCTTCATCATAGCCGGCAAGGAGAAGGCGACCCAGTTCCAGACGGGTCATCCGTTGATTTGGCGGCAGCAGCAGCGACAATGCGGCCTGGCGTACCCTGGAGTGGGAAAACGTAAAATAGGTCCGGCCATCAAAAAGGTCTGGGCCTGAAGCCCCGGAATTGGAGGCGCCGGCACTGCTTACGCCAAGGAGGAGGTGTTCTTTCTCTGCCGTTTTGATTCCCAGTTCAACCTCGGCCTCAGGTTGCTTTAAAACCGATGCCAGGGTTTCCAAAGAAAAGGTTTGACCGATACAGGCGGCCTTCATCAGAATCTCCTGGACAGGCGTTGCCAAATGTTCCAGCTTCTGGTGTACTGAAGTGATCACATCATCCACAAGGGCTTTGTTCCGGACCGCAGGTTCATCCCAGCACCAGTGCCCGGCATCGAAGTTAAACCGGAGGGCGCCGTCATTGTAGAGGGATTGGATGAATTCAACGGCCAGCAGGGGATTGCCGCCTGTTTTATCGAAAACCATATTCCCAAAAACCTCGGTGTCCTGTCCTGATTTTTTGATGATGTCTTTAATCAGGTCCGAAAGTGATTTTCTGTCCAAATTATTCAACTCAATTTTTTGTATGAGGCTGTTTTCTGAACTTTCGGTATCAAGGATGTTCATCAGTCCCTTGTTTCGGCCCTGTTGGTCATTAAAGATGCCTATGGTCAGCAGAGGACCGTTGTCGTTGTCCATTGCCAGAAGCTTTATCACCTCAAGGGATGCGGTATCCGCCCACTGAAGATGGTCCAGAACCATGACAAGGGGGCCGCATTCTTTTGCAAGAAGGAGTAAAACACGGTAGATGGTGTTGCCCAGTTGCGGCCGCGGCAATGTCAGGGGAACGGCGTTTGGGGGCGCATCATCAGTCACGAGCATCTGCAGGCCGGGTAAAACAGCGGTCAAAACCCCCTGCCATGATTCGGTTTCCTGCTTCAGGTATGACCGCAATAGAGCCAGCTTATGGGTGGGATATGTGCAAAGGATACCGGCCAGGGCCGAAAAGATAAGGTTCAACCCATGGTAGGGGACCTTGCGTTGATACTGATCATATGCACCTGTCACAAAGATTCCCTTTTTTTCAATCACACGTTGTTTCAACTCACTGACCAGGGCTGTTTTACCCACACCGTCAGGGCCGGTGACATGCATAAACCCCTTGCTTCCGGCTTCTGTCCGGCAAAAAGCCTGATCAAGCATGATCCAGGCCTTCTGCCTGCCGTACAGGCGCTGGGGAATAAGCAGCCGGGCAGAGATATCATCCCTGCCAAGGTCAAAGGACTGAATCCGGCCTTTTCCCCGAAGTTCCGTCAGGCAGCGTTCCAGATCTCTGGCAACGCCGACGGCCGATTGATACCGTTCTTCAGTGCTTTTGGACAGAAGCCGCATAACGATATCTGACAGCAGATTGGGCAATTCCGGGTTCCGGGCAATCAGTGGCCGGGGTTTTCTGGCAATGTGGGCATGGATCAATTCGGTTGGGGTACCGGTAAAGGGCAATTGACCGGAAAGCATTTCATAAAGCATGACGCCCAGAGCGTAAAGATCAGTCCGATAGTCCACAACGCGGTTGATCCTGCCTGTCTGCTCCGGTGATATATACGCTAAATTTCCCTCAAGCCGGTCCGAGGGGTGCGATTCCCGGCCCAGGGGATTTGCCAGGGCAATGGAAAAATCAATCAGCACGGGCTTGTGGTCACGGCCGACCATCACATGGGTACTGCTAAGGTTTCTGTGGATGGTGTGGGCACCGTGGATACCGGCAAGAGACTTGGCTATTCCCACCCCCAGGGATACCATTTGCAAAAGATCCGGTTTGTTCTCAGCACAATAGTCCCTGAGGCTGACCCCGTCGATAAATTCCAGACAAACAGCAGGGCTGCCCCCGACATTGCCTGTTTGCAGGGCCTTTCGAATTCCCGGACAATTTAAGTTGCGAGTGATTTTCAGCTCGTTGGCAAAAAGGGTGGCCTGGCGGGACAGGGGAGAGTGGCTCCGGGCCACCTTGATGAGCAGTACCCTTTTGTCATCGCCGGCATTATAACGGAATAGGCGGCTTCTCTCTCCCTGGTGAATCAGCTGGAGCTCATTTTCGTTGAGTGTCTCGAATATCATGGACAAATCCTTTGGTTTTGCCGGTTTCAAAGGCCCCCGGCGTCTGTCAAGACAGCATATCCAGTACCGTTTTTGCTTCCTGGTAGCATTTTTTAAGGGCCAGGAGACTTCCCGATCGCTCCTCTATTGTCAGGCCGCATAATGAGGCCATGACCTTCGCACGTTCTCGTATTTTTTTCCGGGTGATCACCGGGGTATGTACCACCAGCAACCGGGTATACCCCCGGAACACTCTTTGGCAAAGTTCCGCGGAGACGATGCCATTTCGCCCATCATCAGGACCGAACATATCCCGCCAGTGGTGGCTCCATCCCGGTGTAAAAAAATAAGTGCCTGCCACCCGGCATTGTTCCCGGTAATAGGCCTCATTTCCGCCAAGACTAAGGGCGACGCAATCGGCAACAGGCAGACCTTTGTCCCGGGGGAAAAAAAGGGGACATCCTGTGTCGATCACCTCCCGGGGTTCGGTCAACGCGCCGCCGCACCGGCCGTACCCGAGCAACAGAAGGTCAACAACGCCGTCCATCCGGCGTGCCTCATCTATAAGGCGCTTTCTAAGAATCTCCTGATGCCGGTGCAATCCCAGGGGCAGCACCCGGATCAACAGTTCATTGCCCCTGCCTTCCGGTTCAAAAGCGGACAGGTGGGGGATGCGCCGCACCCGGTAGCACACCTGGGTTTCGATACGGGCAATAAGATCCTGGGATTCCGGACCCTCCACCACGGTGACCGTGCCGACCCGGTTGTCATGGGCAACCAGGGAAGCGATCTCCCTTTCCAGAATTTCACAGGTCAGGATGCCAAGAATGGCCATGCCTATCCTCCAAAGAATGTATCGAGCGTCATCACACTTTCGGTACAGGCCCTTTCACATCGTTTGCAGGCGGCACCGGCGCAGCGGGCCTGGTCCAGACTCAATAAGGGGCCTGTTTTTTCATCCTTCACTGTCAGAGCTATGTTCGGACAGATCTCTTCACAGGCCCCGCATCCTGTGCAGCCGGGAAATGACCGGTATACCACCTGGCCGATATTCTCAATCACCGTGACCCCAGGTCCTGAATGGCGGTGCTCCCGTGTTTCCTGCCGGACCCGGGGAGGTGCGTTCTGTAAGGGAATATCTTCAAGGCCGTACCGGGCCAGCAAGGACCGATACCTGTCCATGGGCATGCCCTCTGTCCAAAACGCCAGTTCCAGTAAATAGATTTTTTTAAATACTTCCGACGATGCCAGCATGCAGTGATCCGGGCGCAGTCGCCGGGCCGCATCCTGCATCCGGCCAAGCTTTTCTCTGTCCAGAACCAGGTCCCGGGCCATTTTCAGAGAGGTATTTCCCGTCTGGACAATGGAAGTTGCACCGGAAGGGAGAAGCCCTATATGGCCGGCCTTCAAAGGATTCAAATAAAGACCTGTGGCCCCGGCCATATACATTGTTTCAATCTGCCCATAACCGATCCCGGCCTCGTGGCAAAGGGTCAGGTGTCCGGCCCGGATGGCGCCGATGGCCCTGCCTGCAGCCATGAGATCCGCCTCATCTATATAAAGATTGTTGCCTATATGAAGCCTGGTGTCCGGGGTCAGGATTCGGGGCAGCCGGATGTGCCCGGCTCGGATGGCCTCAAAAAGAACAGCGACCAGGCCCGCACCCGTCACCCCTTTGATGGTCCGTCTCTCACCGGTTACAGGCCCGGGCCTTTCCAGATTGATATAGGGCCCCTGTACCGGGAGCATGCCATTGTCCAGTACGCTTGTTCTGTACCCCTTCCCGGGCCGGGCGTCCAGGCCTGTCATTGCGCCGGGGGCGGCCGGCATGCCGCAGGATAAGTGCTGTCCCTCCAGGGCCGGGCCGGCCGCGGCCGACGCCGTTATAATCCTGCCCCCGTGACAAAGCGCCATCTCTGCATTGGTGCCGTAATCGGTGACCAGAACAGTATTTTTTTGATGGAGCAGATCGCTTTGGAGGATCATGGCAAGGGCGTCGGCACCAACAGCATGGCTCACGGATGGGGGAATGATCACCCGGCAGCGGTCAGGCAGGTGCAGTCCAGGCAGTTGGTCCCCATGAAGAATCATGCCGTCCCGGTCAGGTACAAAAGTTTTGGTCGTGGATAATTTCCGGCTGCCCGCATAGGCCAAATCTTTTATGCTTAACCCTTGAAATAGGGATAACTGTATTGGATTGCCGCATACGGCAACCCGTACGACGTTATGAACCGGTACGTCCAGTCCCTGAATTATTTTGTTGACAGCGGCCCGGAGTATGCCGGTGGCAGAAGATTCGCCAAAGTCTAAGGCAAAGTGAAGGTGATCCATCACATTGGCGCCGGGCAGGGGATGAAACAAAGATAAGCAGGTGGAGTGAACTGCCCCGGAATCCATATCCACAGCCTGCCCTCTGATGCCGCTGGTTCCCAAATCCAGGGCAATTCCCAGATTTTTTCCCATCTTACACCTCCGGTGGATCGTTAAAATCCGTAGGATTCTTTGCGAAATCCTTTGATTCCGTTATATCTGGCCAGACAGAGGTCTATGAAATTTTCCTCTTGTTCTGGCAGAGCGTCGAGTTCCTCCATATAGTGTGCCAGCGCATCACGCTCATAGGCGGTCAAATGCAGGTTGGGGTCACCGGCAATCAACTCTCCGCATACCAGTGCTGCCGCCCGTGCCCGTGCGTAGAGGCTTTGGGGGTTTTCCGTGACGGCTTTGCCTATTTTCCAGGCAATGTCCGGGCAAAGGATGTAGCTCTGGGGGTTCCGGTACCGGTCTGAATTGATCATGCATTCCTGAATCTGGCGCTCATACCCCAGGCCAATGGCTGTATTCATCAGCGCTGTGTCGTATCCCAGTAATTCGGCAAAAACAGCCGCACTTGTTCCGCCGAACATGGAATGGTACTCAACAGCCTCGTTGGACCACAGGTCACAGGTGGCTGCGATGACATTTCCACAAAATCCGGAATGGGCGCAGGCGCTGCTTTTTCCTTCACAGGAAATGGGAACCCCTGTTATGGCCTTGATCATGGGGTTCTCATAGGCGCAGTTTTTCCCGGGTCCGGTAGCGCCGCACTCATAGGCCACCAGGGTGTTGCCGATACTGATCGCCCGGGCCAGGGCCGCCAGGGTGTGGGGGATCTGCCTGTCGTGATAACCGCCAGCCATGAACATGGCCGTGTTGGCATGTGAACATCCGGTGTCGCCGCTGGGACAGCAGTTCTGCCCCTGGGCAATGGCCGTGATTTGGGGCCAAAGCCACTGCATATCCCTGCCGCCCAACACAGCCTGGGCGAATAACATGCCTGTTACATCGTTTCGGATAACGGCATGATCGAAAATCTCCTTGCCGCCGATGGACTCGATGGCCACCATCTCCGCATGCCGGGCACAGGCTTCAAAAGAGGCCAGAACAGATTGGGTGGGGTCGGAGTCCCGAAGGTTGACCATATCCGGTCTGCGGATATCGGCGATGGTGAAACGGCTTGTCAGGCCTATACCGTACCTGTTCCTATATTTTTCCATCAGCTGGGCGGTTTGGCCTGCCACCTGTTCGCCCCATTCCGGCCGGCGGGTCATCTGCCCCACATGTTCGATCTCAAGGCAAATGGCAGGATGCCCGATGGATACACACCTTTCTAGCACATCCTCATAGGCCCGTTTAAATTCGCGCAGCAGGGTTCTCAAAGAGGCTTCACTACCGGCCCGGGGGTGGACGACAATTTCAGGGATAACGTGACCCGCACCGATATGCAGCCCGCTTCTGGTGGTTACAGGATTCAGACAGGAACCAAAAATCATATCCCGGGCGTCAGCATACGCCATGGTACTTGTAAGTTTCACGTTCCTCCTTAACGAATCTGGGGAGCAAAAGCCTTGTTCGGTTTTCGTTCAGACACTAACTATCAGCCATTCCACTTTGCACGGATTTGGCGCCAGGTCATTCCATTGAGGGCATCTTCGGCGATGCCGACGGCCCAGGATGCCTCCTTGCCCCAGATACCCAAATCGAATCCCGAGACAAAATCTTCATTTACCGCACCGCCGCCGCAAACAAAAGGGATTGCAAGATTCAGTCTTTTCAGTCTTGCGGCGATCCTGGGGAAAGCGGACATGGTGGTGGTCATTAATGCTGTTCCACCGAGCATTATAGGTCTTAGGTCACGGCAGGCCTGGACCACCTGGTCAACAGGGACATCCACCCCCAAATTGATGACTTCGTAGCCTGCGGCACCCAGCAGGGCATTTACGATGGACTGACCAATGTCATGGATGTCACCTTCGGCGGTGTGGGTAATGATTCTGCCTTTGCGCTCTAATGGCCGGCCCATTTCTTTTTCACAAACGGCAATACCGGCAAGCATGGCATCGGAAGAGAGGACAACCTGGGGCAGAAAGTAAGTACCCTCACGCCAAAGACGACTGACTTCGTCCATCCCCGGAATCAGCCCCTCCTGAATTACCGTCTCAGGGCTTTTCAAGGCCAGGGCCTGGGACACAACATCGGCAATTTTAAGATCGTCACCATTGACCACGTGTTCCGCCACCCGCTGGAAGACGGCGTCATGTGAAAAGCTGGATGCATGCATCTCATCCTTTTCACGAAAAAGATCGTATCGGCTAAACACCTGGGATTGGGGATCAATATATCGCACCAGCGTTTCTCCTGCCCTGAGTTTTTTTATAACAGTCACGGACCGTCCTTGGTCTTTGACCGTGGTTCGATCCACAACGAATATTGAAACCTCTCTGTGACTTACAGAGAGTTTCTTATAAAGAAAGTCTGGGTAAGTTACTTAGATTTTCCAAACATTGTTGTGGGCTGTGCCTGGCAGATGATATGTCAGGTCAGCTCGCGGCTGTTTATATGAAAGAACCACATCAACTTGTCAGGTTCTTTCATGATTTGTTGTGGCCGAACTTCGGTGAAAGACCTGGCTGGCTATGGCCGTTAGTCAGCCGGGGAGATTATCTATGCATTCTTTTTATTACCACATGGTTAACATTATACAAATCAAGTTACGCTAGGTCAAGATGCGTTATCTAACCCCAATCCATTGTCTGTTTTTAGAAATTCTGAGGAATCGAAAGCCCAACAATCTATGATTGATGTGTGGCTCCCTGATGAGGACTATTCCTCAAATATCGGAATCTGCTTGACCATCTCCAGCACCTCTCCTTCTATTTTGAGGGCTCTTCCTTTAGCGTCGGACACAACAAACGTGATATCGGCATCCACACAGACCTGCCCGGTGGTCAGGTTGTGCACCTTTTGGCGGACGACGGCACTTTTATGCCCTATTTTTCTCATCCCCGACCGGATTCTGATCAAATCGTTAACCCTGGCTTGGCTTTTATATGAAATATTGATATTGACCACAAAAAATAAAAATCCCTTTTTCATAAACGACTCAAGGTCCGTGTACGTTTCAAGAATCTGCCACCTTGCTTCTTCCAACAACTCAAGATACCGGGCATTATTTACATGCTGATACAGGTCTGTATGGTATCCTCTGATCTTAATTTCTGTCTCCATTTCAGTTCCTTTTTGATTTCTCTTTGATCATGAACGGTTTGGGATTTTGTTATGGGACTCAGGCAAGGCACCCGCCAAATTCGGAACAGGTGCTGAACGCTTTGGCGATATGGTCGGCCAATGAATCCACAATGCAGTTGTTGGATTCCGGATTCCGGCGGAGTAAAAAAGATGCATTGGGCAGGGCGGGAAATCCCTCCTCGGCGTTGAGTTGGCGTATTCCCGGCCAGACAATACTTTGACTGATGGCGGTCACGGCGAGCCCTGCGGTAACGGCTGCCTGCAGGCCCATGATACTCGGACTGGTATAGGCGATCCTGTGCTCAATTCCGGCCTTTTCCAGGGCCGTGAGTATCCAGTTTCGGCAGTAGCACTCATCCGGGAAAAGGGCCAGGGGAAGCGGTGTTATTTCATGCTGGCAATGCCGGTCCGAGGTGACCCATACTATTGGATCCTGCCTGAGCAGGATGCCGTTCTCAATTTCGGGGGTGGGTGAGGTGACCATGGCAAGGTCCAGTTCTTTTCGTTGTATTTTTCCCAGAAGTACGTTGCTGGGCTCACAGGTGACTTTTACCTGAACCCTGGGGTGGGTTCGGGAAAAGTTAGCCAGGATTTCGGGCAAAAAACGGGCCGCATAATCGTCCGGCAGGCCGATACTTACCCAGCCCTTTAGCTCCGGCCGCTTCAATACTGACAAGGCCTCTTCGTTCAATTTCAAAATTCGTCTTGCAAAGTGAAGAAGCGTAACGCCGTCGCTGGTCAATTTAAGATTCCGGCTGTCCCTGTGAATTAAAGGTTTTTCAAGTAATTCCTCAAGCCGTTTGACCTGCATGCTCACGGCCGATTGGGTTCTGGAAATCTGATCGGCGGCCAGGCTGAAGCTTCCGCTGTCGGCAATGGCAATAAACGTTTTGAGCAGTTCTATGGGAATTGAGTCCGGCATGTAACCTTCCTTGTATAAAAAATTTTGATGTTAGACATTAAAACAATTCGTTTGTCTGATCAATTGTTTTTTTATAAGAAGATCTTGGTAAGTTATTCAGATCTTTAACGGTTTGTTGTGGGCCGAGGCCTGGGTGTAGATAGACCAGGGACGGCCCGTGGCCGTTATACAAAACGATACATATATCAAAACAATTCAACAAGGGGGGCGTATGAGTTTCGGCAAAAAATGGGTTCAGGCATCGTTCCGCTCAAAAAAGAGATGTGTTGATTGGATTCGAAAAGCTATAAAGGCGGTTTGGCATGGATACGGACATTGGAAAATGTCGAAAAAGCATTGCCGCCTGCTCTTGGAGATGAATGATTACCATCTGAAGGATATTGGGATAAGCCGGGCGGATGCGGTCAGGTTTTCCCGGCAAAGGGACGGCCTCTGGAAATGTATTTTTAACAAAACCGATGCCGGACGTTCCGACGACATGCAAATTTAGGGTGACATAAATTTTCAAGCCCAGAAACAACATTGACAAGATCTGTTACGTTTTTTAAAATAATAGACACCACCTATGTTCGACCCTGCGTGATAATTGATTTAAATTTGTACCTCATCGTTTGGAAATTACATTTTGTGATTCTCACCTGTTTTTGAAGTTCTTTAGACAAACGTTCCTTAATTTTCAAAAGGAGGGGACCCCATGGAAAGAAATGATTTTTTAGCCGCATTTATGGCCGCTGAAAGTGAAATTAATCTTATCCTTGAAGATTTAACAAAACAGTTGCATGAAAAGATGGATGAATTATTCCAGGAACCCGACGAGAGATGGGTCGAGCGAATTTTAGCTTTTTCATTTAATACCCCCCTTATCCAGGAAGGGCAATCTATCGAAGACAGACATCTTACCATTGCCAAGCAGGCAAAAAAGTTGATGTATTTGCATGGATTAAATGCGAAGGTACAAATAGAAAAGATCGGAGACAGTAAAAACAGGAGATGTCCGGGACAAATGATTTACCAGGTAAAGAATTCTCCTAAAAACAGCAAATATTTGGAATTGGTTTTAAAAAATAACTTAAACCCGTCTTCCGACGGATAGTGTCTGAACGAAAAACTGTGTTTGGGCGAAATAGGAACTCTCTCATTGCGTATTCTATCCTGCACTGCTGTGTTATTCACATTCCTCATCATAACTGCCGTCAGTTCGGCGGAAACCACTGTTAACGCCACAGAGCCTATGGTCCTTGCCAATCCGGAACAGGTGGGCATAGGACAGCCTTTTCTTGTTCGATTAACGTCAAATCAAGCCTTTGACAGGATTCTTATCCATTGGATGGATCAACAGTTTGTGCCGTCAGTCTCCCAGTGGAACGGACATTTTGTAGCGATTGCCATGTTGGGTACGGATGTTCTGACCATCAAACCGGGCCGGCAAAAACTTCTTGTCCGGGCCTGGGTTGGGGGCAAGGAGACTGTCCTTAATCGGCCGGTAAAAATTCTTGGTCGGACATATCCCCGCCAGGAGCTGAGCCTGCCGTCAAAGATGGTGACGCCGCCCTCTGTTGAACTTGAGCGGATAAAAGCGGAAAGAACTCGCACCCAGCATGCTAAAAATACCTGGTCAGACCAGCGGCTGTGGCGACTGCCCTTTCACCGGCCGGTGGCGGGAAAATTCACTAGTGTTTATGGCCTGCAACGTGTGCTGAACGGTAAGCCCAAGGATCCCCACCGGGGCGTGGACTTCAGAGCACCTGTGGGAACTGCCGTGGAAGCGGTGGCAGAAGGCAGGGTCATTTTGGCTGAATCTCACTATTATGCAGGCAACTCCATCTATATAGACCATGGCAATGGTGTCATTTCCCTGTACTTTCACTTGAGTGATTTCAACGTTTCATCAGGGGATATTGTAAAAAGGGGACAGATTATCGGTCGATCCGGTTGTACGGGCCGGGCCACGGGGCCTCACCTGCATCTGTCCATATCTGTACAGGGCCAATTGGTGGATCCGGAGCCGTTGTTTGAAAAGACAAGTGATCAATTGCTTCGGTGAACCGCGTTTGAGGGCGCTGTGAGTTTGGTAACATTATACAAAGGACATTTTATCGATACGCCCACACCGGGCAAATTCAGGGTGAGAGAAGATGCCGTGGCAATCGTTGAGGCCGGCAAGCTCCTTTCCCTTGAAAAAGAGGTGCCGGCCCGGTTATCTTCGCTTCCTGTCAAGGATATGGGAGCGGGGGTGGTTATCCCCTCTTTTATTGATCTGCATGTCCATGCGCCCCAGCATATGCAGATGGGCGCAGGGCTGGATTTGGGATTGATTGATTGGCTGGAACATCATACCTTTCCCGGAGAGTCTCGATTTGCCGATGAAGCGTATGCCCGAAAGCTTTATCCTTTGTTTGCCGCTGAACTGCTACGGCAGGGCAGTCTCCGGTCTGTGGTTTATGGTACGGTTCATCTGGAATCGACCCTGCTTCTGGCGCAGGCTATAGAAGGGGTTGGACTGTTCGCCTTTGTGGGCAAGGTTAACATGGACCGGAATGCGCCTGATGATCTTAAGGAGACAACCGAAGACTCATTTAAAGGCAGTGAAGTGTTCTGTCAAAGATTGGCTGGTCAAGATCGGGTCAGGCCCATCGTGACCCCCCGTTTTGCCCCGAGTTGTTCGGAAAAACTTATGGAAGACTTGGGGCAGCTCTCTGAACGGTCGAATCTACCGGTACAGTCCCATCTTTCCGAAACCCTTTCCGAAGCCCAATGGGTCTCTGAGCTTTTTCCCGAAAGCCGCAGCTATACCCATGTCTATAATGACTGTGGACTTCTGGGGCCGGATAGTTTGATGGCCCACGCCATCTATTTAAGTGACGAAGAAGTTGATCTGATCGTGGAACGGGAAACGACATTGGTTCATTGCCCCAGCGCCAACGTTAATTTAAGCAGCGGCATCATGCCCCTGGGACGTTATTTGGACCGGGGTGTCAAACTGGGGCTGGGCTCTGATGTGGGCGCCGGCCACACCCTTGCCATGTACCGGGCGGTTGTTCAAGCGGTACAGGTTAGCAAGCTGCTTCGGATTTTGCGGCCCCAAGAGAATCATAGAGCAGTATCCCTTTCCGAAGCCTTTTATTTGGCGACCATGGGAAATGGTGGGTTTTTTACCCGCCAGGGCTGGGGACCTTGCGGGGCCTTTGAACCGGGCATGAGTTTTGATGCCCTTTACATTGATATGGGACTGCCCGAAGCCGCGGAGATTTCAGTCCTTACGCAATTGGCGCGGTTTCTCTACGCCGGGGACGACAGACACATTAAATCACGAATTTTAGCAGGCCGGGAATTATGAAAAAATGCTGCCGCTTTATTTTAAATCATAAGGAGATGGAACTTTCCCTTTCTCCGGGCCGGTCGGTCCTGGACCTTCTGCGAAAAGAACTGGGATTGTACGGCACCAAAGAGGGCTGCCGGGAAGGGGAGTGCGGCGCCTGTACGGTGATACTCGGCCGAATTCCACAGATTGCCTACCGGCCTATGCCGTCCTGTCTGATGTCGGCAGGGCAGCTCAACAACACCCATCTTGTGACCATTGAGGGTCTTCAGGGCGAACGGCCCAATCGGCTCCAGCAAGCCTTTATCGATCAGGGTGCGACCCAGTGCGGATTTTGTACCCCTGGATTCATTTTGTCCCTCACCGGTTATCTTTTGGGCGGCAGGACCGTTAACCTCCAGGACGCCGTAGATGCTCTGGACGGTAATCTGTGCCGATGCACCGGCTACGGATCCATTCGACGGGCCTTGGCGGCGACTATTGAACCGTTGCTGGGTAAGGTGCCGTCGCTGCGGCAGCTAATTGAACTTGACCTGATCCCTGCCTATTTTGCCGGCATCCCCAATAGACTTGAGAAACTGAGGCAAAAGTCCCTGACAGATTCCCCAGACTTGACCTTTGAACCGTTTGACGGCCATCGGCTCCTTATTGCCGGGGGCACCGATCTATATGTGCAGCGTGGAGACGCCCTGCATCAGTCAGAACCCTGGTTCCTCATACCCGAATCCGAGTCGATCCGGGTAAAGAATGGGATGATAGAAATCCCGGCAACAGCCACCATGGAACAGCTGCGGCAAGAACCCCACTTAATTGATCAATTCCCCGGGTGGCGTGAAAAGTTTCGGGTTATGGCCTCCCATATTTTGCGGAATCGGGCCACCCTGGGGGGGAATATCGTCAATGCCTCTCCCATTGCGGATTGTGCCGTTCTTCTACTCGCCTTGGATGCCCAAATTCAATTGGTTTCGTCCAAAGGCTCCCGACGTAGATTTCCCCTAAGGCAGTTTTTCCTGGGATATAAAAAGCTGGATTTAAACAGCGATGAGCGTGTGGAATTTCTTTTGTTAACAAAACAGGATAAAGCCGGATTATGGAATTACAGCAAGGTGAGTAAGCGGGAGCGATTAGATATCGCCAGCTGTAATTCTGCGGCGATTTTTAAGGTTGATAACGATTCATTTGTTTCTGTGGGTTTAGCCCTGGGCGGCGTGGCGCCTATCCCGTTTGCAGCTCGCCGGACCATGGCATGGCTTAAAGGCAAACCCGTGTCCATGGAAACATTCCTGGGCGCCATGGACGTTTTGCAAAAAGAGATTTTTCCCATAGACGATGTCCGGGGAAGTGCCGATTATAAAAAGCGCTTGGCTTGCGCCCTCATGGCGGATCATTACCTGCACTGTTTCTCCAACGTCTGTTCCTACGATGATTTTGTCAAGGCAGGGGTGCTATGATCAATCCTGATAACACCTATCATGTGATGGGGCTTACCCGTTATGTGGATGACAGGGGTTTTTCCGCCCGGGGATTGCATTGTGTTGTCTTCTTTTCTCCCATAGCCAAAGGAAAAATTCGGGACTTGGATACCTCCGTGGCCCGAAAGGTTCCAGGCGTGGCGTTTATCCTCACCGCAAAGGATATTCCCGGTGAAAATCAGATTGGTGGTGTAATTCAGGACGAAGTGCTCTTGGCAGAGGAGGAAGTGTGTTTTGTGGGTATGCCGGTGGCCGCCGTTTATGCCTGGACCGAGGCGGTTGCCCGGGAAGCGGTGGGACTCATTAAAATTGATATTGATGAAGGTCTTCCTGTTCTGGATCCCCGAGAGGCCTTCAGCCGGAATGAATTGATTGCCCCGGTACGGACCTTTAGCCTGGGCGATGCGGACGCCGCCATCGCGTCGGCAGCCTATGTGGCCAAGGGCCGGGCTGAATCTGGTGCCCAGGAGCATTTTTACCTGGAGGGCCAGGCTTGCGTTGCAACGCCATCGGAAGAGGGAAATATCCATCTCTCTTCGGCGACCCAGGCACCTGCCTCGGTGCAGCGATCTGTGGCCAAGGTTTGCGGCTTGGCCATGAACAGGATTGAGGTGGATGTTCGGCGACTGGGCGGTGCCTTTGGGGGCAAGGAGGCCCAAGCCAGTACCTGGGCCTGTTTTGCCGCCCTGGGTGCACAAAGATCGGGTGTGCCCTGCCGTATGGTTTTAAGGCGTTCAGACGATATGATCGCCACGGGAAAGCGGCATCCATACACCTCGGATTTCACCCTTGCCCTGGATAGAGACGGAAAGTTTCTGGCATTTAAGGTGATGTTTTATCAAAATGCGGGCGCTGCGGCTGATTTGTCTACCTCTGTTTTAGAAAGAACCCTGTTCCACGCCACCGCATCCTATTACGTACCTGCCGTGCATGCCACGGCAGCTTCCTGCCGGACCAACATAACCCCGAACACCGCCTTCCGGGGATTCGGTGCCCCCCAGGCCATGTTTGTATTTGAAGCAGCCATCCGGGAGGCCTCCCGAATCAGCGGGATCGGCGTAGAAAAACTGCAGCGGAAAAATCTGCTTAAAACGGGGAATACTTTTGTCTATGGTATGGCAGCGGAGAATGCCCGGGCCCAACACTGTTGGGACAAGGCTTATGCCTATTATGACTTGCCAAAACGGATGGCTGCCATTGACGAGGTCCGAAGGAAAGAGAAGGATTGCGGTCAAGTCTCACGCTACGGCAGAGGTTATGCCTTGATGCCCGTATGTTTCGGCATAAGCTTTGCCACTGCATTTTTTTTGAACCAGGCACGGGCGCATATTCATGTTTACACGGACGGTAGCGTGGGCGTCAGTACAGGTGCTGTGGAAATGGGGCAGGGGGTGAATCATAAAATCCGTGAAATAGTCGCAGCCGGCCTGGGGATCGCTCCCGGGCAGGTTAGGCTCGAATCTACCAATACCACCCGTGTTTCCAACACCAGCCCCACTGCCGCCAGCAGCGGAACCGACCTGAATGGCGCGGCTGCCCTGATGGCCTGTGAGATGATAAAAGCGCGTCTCTTTAAATTTATGGCCGATGTACATCAATGTCCATCAAAGGATTTTTCAATTGGAAAAGGTCGCCTGTACAGAAAAGGTAAAGCCTGCGGGGTCAGTTGGGAGGATCTGGTCATCCAAGCCTATGGTTCACGAGTTCAGTTAAGCGCCGAAGCCCACTATTCAACGCCGGATCTTCACTTTGACCTCTCTGTCGAGAAAGGCCGTCCCTTTGCCTATCATACCTACGGAACAGCCTATTTTGAGGCTGAAGTGGACCGCTTACTGGGCACCTACAGGATAGAAAAGGCCTACGTTGTGCATGACCTTGGGCGATCCATAAATCCCCTCATTGATCTTGGCCAGGTTGAGGGCGGCATGGTCCAGGGCATTGGATGGATGACAATGGAAGAGATGCGTTACACAGATACGGGCAGACCCCTGACGGCCACTGCAGGAACCTATAAAATGCCTGATATCTCTTTTGTGCCTTTGGACGTGCAGGTAAACTTTTTGGAAGATGACTATAATGACAAAGCCGTTAAGGGGTCCAAGGCCGTGGGAGAACCGCCCTTCATGTACGGCATCGGTGCCTTTTTTGCCATAAAAATGGCCGCCGGGTGTGAGAACGCCTCCTATTGTGCCCCCATGACGCCCGAGCGTTTGTTTGGGGAATTGAGAAAAAGGGCATAGGGCGTGACCCCGATACCCTTTGAATTGGCCCGTGGAAGCGAGGCTGTCATGAGGGGCAAAGTAGATTATAAGGGAACCACGAACATTCAACCGGCATTACCAATAACACAAGAAGTCAACACCCCTTTCAATAAAGGCTTTAGCCACAATTATAGATTGTGGGGTTTTAGATTGCTAATAAAATTTCTGAACGTGCCGATTTTAACGGCGGGGCTTTGCGGTGAGGGGATCGATTCCTCAACAGCCCCTGATTAACTGCAGCCATTCCAGTCGTCAAAATGGCTACCGCTCGCCCGCGGCGGCTACCTCCGTACTCTTGGCCCGCAAGGTAAAGGCTCGCCCTGCCTTTCGGACGATTCGGTCCAATGCTTGCTCACTCTGTTGCAGAGCCGCCTCGACACACTCCTTGAACCCCAATGATTGACGTTGCGACAAGAGGAGCTGATAATCGGATAATCCATGAAGAACGCCATCGCTGTCAAGCTTCGACTTTAACTCATCGACGAACGGTTCTAATTTTCGCTCTTGCGCCAAGCTCTTTAGACCGCGCTGCGCAATAAACGAGAGTAGTTCGAGCGTCACCATGAATCGCGGGTCGTTACTCGACTCGGCGCGGTAAGAGGTGGGCTCTTTTGTCTTATGCCACTGTTTCTGAGTTAGGCGTGGAAAACAAAGTCGAAACGGAGCAATCAACGAGATCACGACAAGCCGTTTCTCGTCAGCGACGTCCGCCACGATGCGAGTAGGTCTGGCTACCACGCAATCGGCCACCGATGCCCGAAGGGTTGCCAATTGGCAATTTGGGGCATTATGGGCGAGTAAGCATAAGCTGTCCCGCCCCAGCACCCCCACGACGCGCTCGATGATGCCAGCAATGCTCTTACGGGTCTCGGCTGCGCCCTTGGGGCTGTGCGCGTAATACAGCATGTGTCCCATGGTCACAAACACGTCATCAATCGACGCGATAGGCAAAGGCTCTCCTCTCAGCACATTCGCGCGCCGAACGTTGATAACTCGAAGACGCTGGGGGCCTTTAACTTCTATCAGCAATCGTTCCGTACTTTGAACGAAACGGTCGTCCGCGTCGAAGCCATAGTAGTTCACGCCACAGTCTTGGGGGTGGACGCGATTAATCGCGTCGATCATTTCATAGGCGGTATGGCCCTCCCCACAGCCGAAATCCACCAAAGTAGTAGGCTTACCGTCTTTCAGAATCACTCCACGCTCCTTCAACGCATGCAGAAGTGATTCGAAAATGAGACCATGGGTGATCTTCTGTTCCGTATGCCTGGTAAAAGTGACAAACACGCGCCCGTAATCTATTTGACCGTTTACAATTCGCTCTCCTTCATTGATGGTGGACATGTTGCCCCCCTCCCTCGAATCGCCTGCTGCATCTTGTTCGAAACATTTATGTTTTCAGAATCTTCATCTAAATTTTCCCGTCGGCCTGAAGCGGATAAAGCAATATACAAAATTTCGGTTTTATCAATCATTTCTTCATGCCTGCTGAATTCCACATCAGCATTATCAATATTTTAAAGACATGTAAAAAAATTCCAAATTTCTTGCAGAAGCTGGTAAATTTAAGAATTTCTTATTTTATTCAGGGGTCACAATTTATTATAGTGTCTGACCGGAAATTCGAAACTCTCTATTTTTCAGGAGGATGACGCTGAAATTATTTTTGAAGTTTTGGAAAAGACTTGAATTACTTATTGAATTTTTCTAGTTAGCATGATTGAATAACCAATTGAATTTAAAATATTTATCTTGACACTGCGCAGTTTGGTAGGAATTTGATTTTTTACAAACCCAATAAAACTTCGAGGTTGTTTTGCGTAAAGTTTTTGAGCCACAAATGACATTCGGGCAGACTCCCATCGACCAGATCAAAATTGACATGAGAGCCAGAGATGAAATTCCCAAGCTCCTTTTAGGGCTCCAGCACATTTTTTGCCATAAAACGCTTCGTCAGAAAGTTTTCGAAATTCTCGAAACCATAGTCCCAGAGCATGTTAATTCAAAAAATGGGCGACCCGGAATGGATCTATGGAAAATTCTTGTGATGGGAACAATTCGGCTCAACTGCAACTGGGATTATGATAAACTTCAAGAAATCGTCAATAATCACAAGACAATAAGACAGATGCTTGGTCACGGGTTGATGGACGATGATGACATGTATGCGCTCCAAACCTTGAAGGACAATGTTCAGCTTTTAACCCCTGAGATTCTTGATGAAATCAATACGTTGATTGTCAAAGAAGGACACAAGCTACTGGTAAAAAAAAAGACCAGGTATTAATGGGAAGGTGTGACTCTTTTGTTGTTGAAACCGATGTTCACTATCCCACAGACATTAATCTGCTTTTTGATGCTATCAGGAAAACGATTCAGAGTGCCGCAGTTATATGCCAGAGCCTGGGAATGAGTATGTGGAGACAATCAGAATATAATATCAGGACATTTAAAAAACTGTTTCGCCAAGCTCAGCGATTAAAACATTCCACTTCAAAAGATGAACAGAAAAAGACCAAAAGGGCTCAACTGATTGTTGAAGCCCACAGATCATATATCGAAGCTGCTGAACAATTCATTCAAAAGGCGAATTTGACCGTTGAAACCATTGGCTCATCTAATCCGATATGCGTAGCGCAGATAAAAAAACTGATAGAATATATCGACCATGCAATCCTACAAGTGGATCTGATTCAGCGGCGTGTTATTCAGGGTGAAAAGATACCACATGCCGAAAAGGTCTTTTCTATATTTGAACCCCATACGGAATGGATTTCAAAGGGGAAGGCCGGTGTCCCCCAGGAATTGGGTCTGCGGGTTTGCATTGTAGAGGATAAATATGGCCTCACACTGCACCATCAAGTGATGGAGAAAGAAACCGATGATAAGGTAACCGTTCCCATTATTAATACGGTTCAAAATAAATTTAACAACCTCAGGGGATGCAGCTTTGATAAAGGCTTTTATAGTCCCGCTAATAAAAAGGAGCTGAAAGGGATGTTGGATATTTTGGTGCTCCCTAAAAAGGGAAAACGGAACAAAACTGAACTGGAAGAGGAAACAGCAGATGTTTTCATCCAGCACCGAAGAAAACACTCTGCAGTGGAATCAGCAATCAATGGTCTGGAAAACCATGGTTTAGACCGGTGTCCGGATAGTGGTATCCTTGGATTTAAACGATATGTCAGTCTTTCGGTTTTGGCAAGGAACCTCCAGATCATCGGGCACTATATACAACAAAAGGAATTGAAAAAGCTTCAACGGACAGATCGGCGAAAAGCCGCTTAAACCAGGCAATCACAAAGGAAAAGAGCACGACCAACAGTAGAGTTGCGTCCGAAATCAAGTAAATTTCAAAATGAACCGCTGAAATTAAGGTGACCACCACATTTTTTATCTGGATGGGTAGGCGATGACGAAAATTTGACCAGCCTGCCGAGCCTCAATGCGTCAGATATCAGGGTTTCCGGTCAGGCACTATTATATCAAAGTAGGTAATCAAAAAGATATAGATTTGAATGATATTATTAAACAAGATGAGTAATTCCAAGGAGAGCAATGGTATGAAAAAAATCAATTCTGAGTTTCAGTCACCTTAGCAATAACAGATCAAGTAGGCATGCCCTCTGTTCAGGCTTTTTCCGAGCATTTCTGAAAGGCTCATGTTGCGTATCAGGGTCGTATGATGGTAGATGGTGATTTTTTTGACTTAATTCACCATAGGAGCTCAACGGATGCAGGTAAACATAAAGACTCTGATTGATGATACACAATGTTATGACACTGTTCGGGAGTTGCGCTGGCCGGAAGGACGCCAATGGCCGTTTTGTGGTTCCAAACGAGTAATCAAAAGGGGATTCGATAAAAAAGAACCTGCTAGGCAGCGTTATGAATGTAAAAAATGTAGTAAACGCTTCGATGACCTGACGGGAACCATTTTCGCGGGACATCATCAACCCCTTAAAGTACGGATATTGTGTCTCTATTTTATGGGGCTGAACTTGTCCAACAAGCAGATTGCCAAAGAACTGGACCTGGACCGCACCGATGTTCAAAAGATGACCACCCAACTTCGTGAAGGCGTGGTAAAAAAAGCCACCCGTAACCCTTGAAGACGAGGTTGAGTGCGATGAGGTCTACATTGTGGCAGGGCATAAAGGGAATCCCGAAGCAGTAGCCCAAAAAGGACGGGGAGGTCGCAGAAATCGTTTAAGGGGTGCTCGTGGTCGGGGTACATTAAAAAAAACCACCTGTTTTCGGGATGATCCAGCAATGCGGCATGGTGGTAATCCAGATGCTTGCCAATGTTCGCCGGGTAACGATTGAGCCCTTGATAAAATTGGTCATTTTGCCCGGGACTTTGATTTACACTGATGAATACGGAATCTACAATCGATTAACCGAGTGGGGGGCAAGCATAAAAGCGTGAATCACGGAACTGGAGAATACGCCAGAGACGAGGATGGAGATGGTTTCTATGAAGTCCATGTAAATACGATGGAAGGCTTCTGGTCTCTGCTAAGAGGTTGGTTACGGCCACATAGGGGGATTTCACAGGAGAAGCTCCCTTTTTATCTTGGATTCTTTGAGTTCGTTCACAATGTCGGCAAACGAGGAAAGGCTCTGCTCCATTCGCGTGTAGAGCTTTTAATCAAATAAGACCCTGGAAGGCAACATGAGCCAAAACTCATTCATTGGAGGATGCGAACAACAGCCCTTCAATTTAACATAATTCTTTTCTCTCCCCTTTGTAATCGGGCTATTCACAATGTGAAAGCCCGGTTCCTTTTATTCAGGTGCAAGCATAGTATTAAACTGGGCGGGTAAAATTTAAAAACACGACCAATAGTTTTTCAATTCATTTCTCCGGGAGGGGGACCCTACCAATGAAGTAAGCGTAAAATTTACGGTTTTCGGCCGAGCGCCACCTACAACGCTGCAAATCGGCTGATCCCCGCATCTTTTGCTTCTTGGACAGCTTTGTTAAATTCGGTCTCAGAGACGGGATCTTCCAATCCTTTCACTTCGTGGGCTTTTCCACAGGGCCGATATTGATCCATGACGTTAACATAGGTGTTTTTTGAGATATGGTTGGCAATAAATGACATTACCTCTGAGGTCCCGGCCATCCCGGAAGGCATAACCAAGTGCCTGAGCAGCAATCCCCGGGTCGCAATACCGTTGTCATCAACTTGCAGATCACCCACCTGCCGATGCATTTCGACAACCGCTTTTTGGGCCACTTCGGGATAATCCGGCGCATTACAGGTTTGTTCGGCAACAGCCGGGTCCCAGAATTTAAAATCCGGCATATAAATATCGATGATCCCCTCAAGCAGTTTTAAGGTCTCCACATTGTCGTATCCACTGGAATTGTAGACCAATGGAATCCTTAATCCCCCGTCAATGGCCATATCCAGGGCAGACAAAATTTGCGGCACCACATGGGTCGGGGTCACAAAATTAATGTTGTGGCAACCGTTATTCTGCAGGATCAACATCATGCCGGCTAACTGCCCGAGTCCACACTCTTCTCCGCTTCCCTCGTGACTGATTTCGTAATTCTGGCAGAAATTGCATTTCAGGTTACAGTGGGAGAAAAAAATTGTGCCGGAACCAAATGCCCCGACCAATGGGGGTTCTTCTCCAAAATGGGGATTGAAACTGGATACAACGGCTTCGTCTCCGGTGGAACACTCCCCCAACTCCCCGGAAAAACGGTCGACTTTACACGATCTAGGACAAATCTCACAGGAATTTAACAGCTGTCGTGCTTGACTGATTTTATCCCGGAGCAATCCTTTCTTTTTGGTTTCAATATAGGCGGGGTGGAAAGTTGCCATTTTATGCTCCTTTTTTTATGAAATATTAAACCACTGAAATCACGGAAGACACAGAAGAGAGAATTCCGTGGTTTCAGTGATTTCCGTGGTTAAAATGTTTTTCATCGTTTGTTGTTTCCGTCAGGTCATGGCCCTTATTATCAGTATTTTAATGGTGACGCCCATCCTAACCTTGCCGGCAAAATAATGCAATTGGACGCCATCGCTTTTTGACGCAAATTGTTGATATTGGAATCCGTCATGCCGGAGCCATATTTCAGGCTATTGATCCGTTTTTCATCCTCTGCTATAAATTTTGTAAAAAAAAGGAGGATCCATGAGCCGATTTAAGCATAGTCTTGCCCGCATCGCTGTTTGGAATCTAGCGGGCTACAATAAGTTCAATCCTGCCAAAGGCATTGGTCCCAAAACAAAGCGCGCCGGACGGCAGGCAGAAGGCCTGGCATTGTTGGACGCAGAATTGGTCACGCTTGTTGAGGTCAGTCCGCTCAGCCATATTGATCGCCTGGCCACGCTCATTGAGGCTGAATACGGTGTTTCATATCAAAACACCATTATACCCCAGCCCAACGGTAATATTCATATCGGTTTTCTGCATAAAGAGGGGGTTGAGGTGAGTAAGCTTAAACTCATTCCCGGCTCTGAAGGCGATTATGGGAATGGCCGGCAGGCGGTACAGGCAGATATTAAAATTGGAAAGTTCAAAGCGATACTGATCGGCGTGCATCTGAAATCGGGGCGGGACCGTGACGAGCAGCAACTGCGTGACAGTCAGTGTAAAATGATTGGCCGGCATATTGCTCAAATTCGGCAGACGCCTGGGCTGAAGCGGCGCACAATTTTACTGATGGGCGACTTCAATATGATTCCCGGGCAGGATGTCAGTAATTTCCATCATCTGGGCGGCGACGATATCATGGATTTTGTCTCATGCTGGGATCTGCAAGACCGGTACTCACATATTCTCGAAAAAGGTCGGGCAAACCTTTTGGACGGATTTGCCATCTCGCGCACCTACTCTACCGACTATGTGCGCGGCAGCCTGCGGCTGTTCCCCATGCATTGGACCATGGGCATTGGGCGGGAGGCGTTTAAAAAAGAGGTTTCCGATCATTTACCATTTGTTGCCTGTTTCAGGATTTTTTAAAGCCTGACAGCTCAATCATTAAGATGAATGCCCGCCACAATGCCCAAGATGTTAAAATTTGAAATTTACGCCGGCATAAAACATTCTGCCCTCAATGTTATAGGGTTTGTCGTTCAGATCTTCGTCGCTGATATTATCAATCCCTAAACGCAGGGTGATTCTATCATAGAAGGTTTTTGAAACCTGGGCGTTGAAAACGATAAAATCATCGCACTCTTCCTCGTCGTCTATCTGTTCACCTGTATAATTGGCTCCCACCGTAGCATGGATGTCCCAGGGCAGGGCAGCATTGAGCCGGACATTGACCGTATGCCCGGGCCGGTTTTCCAGCTCTTCCCCAGTTGAGTCGTCTTCGGTGTCCAGATATTGGTATCCAATGCGGATGCTGTAATTTTGTGTAATATCATGGGACAGTTCGCATTCAAATCCTTGAAGGGTTGCGCTATCTATATTGACATACCTTTTTTCATCCGAAGAGCCGGGCAGGTATTGTGTGTCAATCAGGTTTTCCACATCGGTTTTGTAAACCGAGACTTTGAATTCCGTGGTGTCCGTGAAAAATTCATAGCCCAGTTCAAATGATTTTGAAGATTCAGGTTGAAGGTCGTCGTTACCGTATATGGTAATGTTTCTCATGGCTGTAGATTCATAGGAGGATGAGTTCTGGGTCACTGTGGGGGCCATAAACCCTTCTCCGTAGTTGGCCCTTATGCGGTGGTGCGAACCAAGTTTATAGATGGCCCCGATTTTAGGAGACCACTCCCCGTTGAATTTTTCATGGTAATCGTACCGGGTGCCTAACGTGACGATAAATGCCTCTGTAATATTGATTTCGTCCTGGAGAAATATAGCCGTGTTGTCCATATCATTGGCAAAATTTTTGTCCGAGCTTGCAGTTTTGTCATATGTTTTTTCATACGCTTGGTTTTTGAACTCAGCGCCGGTGACAATATAGTGATTTTTGACGGCGGCAATATCCACTTCTCCCCGGATTACGGAATCGGTCATGTCATGGGCGTACCCGCCCGTGGCACTGGTGGTTGTATAGTGTGTCTGGGAGTCGGTCTCATAGGCATCCAAATCCAGGGTCACGGAATTAAACGTCTTGTTATATCCCACCGAGTAAATTTTTCGGTCAATGTCATGATGAAGGATATTATCTATCTTGATCCGGTCTTCGTTGCCCTGGCCATAGGACGCCTCAATATACTGGGTATCGTCAATATCGAACCGGATTCTTGCCAAACCATTGTTGATCTCCTTGCCTTCAATTTTGGTTTCAGTGCTGTCGTCCTCGTCCCTTGACGGGTCACGGTCAATACGTTCCGCACTCATGAACAATGAAAGGCGGTCTGTAATTTGCCCGCCCATATTCAGGCCGAGCTTAAATTCATCTCCGCCGTCATCTCTGCTGTCGCCGTAGCTGACATCAACTTCCCCGGAAAATTTTCCATCGCTTTTTTTGGTGATAATGTTCACAACACCACCGATGCCCTGGGATCCGTATATGGAGCTTGCAGGGCCTTTGATCACTTCAATGCGTTCAATGGCACTCATGGGTACCCAGTTGTACTCGAAATCCGAATGCCCGATCTGGGCATCGGAACCGGACACTTTTTTTCCGTCCACCAGGATTAAAACATGGCCGGTGGCTGAACCGCGGATACTGATATTCTTTCGTCCGTGTTCAGATGAGTTGTTGACACCGAAATTGATGCCGGCTTGTTCGCTCAGCACATCCTTGATGGAAGATGCATTGGCCGCGGAGATCTCTTCTGATGTTATGATGGTTGTGGCAATCGGTAGGTCATGATCTGTCTGGTTGGACTTGGCTGTCACCATTATTTGGTTTTCTTCGGTCCGGGCGGTTGAACTGGATGTATCTGCCGCCGTCGCATAATTTTTTGTACCTGTTCCTGCAAGGAGCACCACTGTGAACACTATAAAAAGCTTCTTCCATTTCTCCATTCTTTTTCCCTTTCTTTATTTTGCGTACGTGTGAAACGCATAACAGGTGCTTGACGACTTGCTATGGATCTGGTACGCAAAAAATGTTTAGTCTGTTTTTTAACAGGCTTAAATCAGGGAAAGGCAGGCTTTCCGGCCAAGGTATCGGCCTGCCTTTCCAGCCTTTTGGGGATATCTCAGGTCGACACCTTCCCGGCAGCGATGTGTGCAAGTTCTGCAAACAGTGCCCGGGCGTCCGCCAGATCTTTTTTATCCGGGTGCTTGGCTGCCTCTTCAAGTCTGGCCCTGCGTTCCGGGGTCATGCTGTGGTGAGGATCATCTTTCATTTTTGTTTCCATCATTTTAATCAGGCCTGGGTCTACCTTACCCTGGCATAAAAATTCCCCCAGAATGTCATTGCCCTGGACAAGAGCCCTTGCCTTTTTTAGACATTGCTTGGCATGCTCCGAGTCGGGATAGGCCCCCAGAGTGCCGAACAGTCCGATTCTTTTTGCGGTTACGGTTTCCATGTATCTGGCGGAACCGGCATTGACCGTTCCCTTATCCACCCAGAAGCCTAAGGCCAAAAAATCATATTCCGACGGGTCCGGTGCCTCTTTGGCGGAAAAGATATCTTTGGGTTCGGGCAGGGCATCATATATGGCCTGGGCCACCTTTTGGGTGTTGCCGGTTCTGCTGGAATATACAACCAGGGATTTCATAATTTTTCTCCTTGCGTGATAAAGGCATGGACAGGGCACAGTCACAGGCCAGGTCCATGAGTTCAAGGTCATGGGTGATCACCAGCACTAAGACCCCTTTACGAGCCATGTCGGTCATCACATCTGCAATCATGTTCATGTTTCTGCCGTCCAGGCCGCTGGTGGGTTCATCCAGAATCAGAATCCCAGGGGGGTTCACCAGGGCGGCAGCAATGACAAGCCGTTGTTTCTGGCCCCCGGACAGGGATTGGGGATGGCGGAGTCGAAATGGATCCAGACCGAAACGCCTTGTCACATCAGCTATGACACTGTCCCGGTCTGGATTGTTCCGGGCTGCAATGGCAAGTTCCCGGTCCACGGTTTTCATATGAAGCTGGTGATCGGTATTTTGCAGTACAATACTGCCCAGGCTCAGCAGATTCTTGGGGCGAAGCTGTGTGCCGTTAAGCCGGACGGTTCCGGCCTTAAATGGCAAAAGACCGGTTAAAAGCCTGGCCAGGGTGGTTTTTCCGGTGCCGTTACCGCCTGTAACGGCAATCACCTGCCCCGTGGGCAGCTGAAATGAAGCATTACAGAAAATCAGGGGCTTTTTTTTATACCCAAAGGTCAGATTTTGTACATCAAACCCGTTGCCCGTGAATACCTCGGGGGAGGACTCAACCTTGGCTGCAGGAAGATTGGGTAAAACCACATCCGGGTTTCTTAAGCCCAATGTTTTGCGCAGACTTTTATTTTTTAACAATTCAAATTTTCCCTGGCAGGCCAGGCGTCCCTGGTCCAGGACAAGGACCTTGTCAACAAGGTTTTTCAACCAGTAAAGCCTGTGATCCACAATGAATAAAGTGATACCCCGGCGCTTCAGGTCCATGAGGTGAGCTGCCAGTTCCCGGGTGGCCTGGGGATCAAGATTGGCAGACGGTTCATCCAGAATAATGATATCCGGGGCAATGCACATGATACCGGCCAAGGCGGTTTTTTGTTTTTCTCCCTGGGACAGGTCAAAAATCATATTGTCCATCAGATGGGAAATGCCAAACCTCTCCGAAGCCTGGTGGGTGATTGTTTCAATCTTTTCAATCGATTGTCCCCGGCATTCCAAGGCAAATTTAAGTTCGTCCCGCACTCTGAGAGCAAAGAACTGGCTTTCCGGGTCCTGGAACATGGTGCCCACACGGGATGACAACGCTTTGACCGATGTTTGCACCGTCTCTTTCCCCGCCACCCGGATCCGGCCGGAGAGTGTGCCTTTGTGAAAATGAGGTATCAGTCCGTTGATCAGACGTATCAGCGTGGATTTGCCCGATCCGCTGGCCCCGGTGCAGACCACTGTTTCTGACTTGGACACGGAAAATGAAATATCCTCTACCGCCGGTTTTTCCTGGAACGGGTAAGTATAAGATACATGCTCAAATTCAATCACAGCAGTTTCTCCGCGGCAATGCTGCCAAAGGTAAGTACCAGCACACAGGCCGTTGCAATGATATCCCACATCCCAGGGTTAGGTGCCGGTGTTTTTGTCATGCAGGTGTTTGCATTCATGCCCTTAAGTTCTGCGGCAACGGCCAGGGTATCAGCCGACCGCAGGGCACGGATGGTCAAGGGCACCACAAGCAGCCGGACAACCAGGAACGGGTGCAGGGTGACAAATTGAATCCCCGGATTAAACCCTTTGATCCGCATGCTTTCACGGATAAGCTTTATATCGTTTATAAATTCAGGAATAAACCGGATCATCACCGATGCCGGAAGATGGATGACAAAAGGCAAGCCAAGGGATTTAAGACTGGTCATAATATCCTGGATCCGGCCGGCAACGGCCAGGGCAAAAATTGTGTTTACCAGGATCAGTACCCGCAGAAACGGGTTGAAAAATGCTCCAGGCCCCGCCTCTCCGATTTGCGGCCAGAATATAAGCATGATACGGATACAGCCCATGGCCATAACAAACATGACACCTACACCGCACCATGCCACAGTCAGAACCTTGATCCGTCCATGGGCCAAGGCATAGACAAGGCTGGCTATGGCCAGAACGCCAAGGGCCGCAGTAGACTGAATAAATATGATGCCCGTTGAACAGACCAGGCAGATCAGCATTCGGGTCCGAACATCTATACCGCTTTTAGGCGGAAGGTTAGCTGAATTATTCACGGATAATGCCGGCATGGCGCAGCTCCTTGACAAAAATAATACCTGTGCCCAGTCCCATGAGACAGCCAAGGTATCCCAGGGTCACCACCACAACGCCCATGACAAACATGCCCATCTGTTCCTGGTACAGAAAATAGGAATATCCAAGGGAAACAGCCCGGGAGATAAAATCAAAAAGCCCAATGCCAAGGATTAAACGTATGGGACTGTTGAATCCATCCCACGGCGCAATGAATAGATCGCACACAAATCCCGCGACAATTACCCCTGCAATACTCATGGGGTTGCCGCCCATCAGCAGCAGGGAGACCAGGGTACTGATCACGGAAAACAGGGTGAGTACGCCAAATTTTCTGATTTTGTATACCAAAATAAGGAGCAGGGATGTGGCCACGGTGTTTTTAAGCACAAGGGTCACCGGGTTCATACCGCCGCCGGCCAGGGCGATAAGCATGGTCGAACTTTTAATCAGGCCTGTGAAAGTCCCGATAAGGATGAGCTCGGACGGGTTCCAGTAATCTGATGAAAGCAGTTTCATGGCAAAGCCGTGCTTATTTGTTTGTAATAGTCGATCATGCCTTGGGCCAGGTTGGTCTGCCAGAATTGTCCGGCCAGGGTCAGTGTAATCCAGCCCTGGTCCCGTGTGAGTAGTCCCGCGCGTTTCCATTGGTCCGTCAGGGGGGAAAAAATGGTTTCAAGGTCCAGGCCCAGCGCTTTGCCGGTACCACGTAGATCCATATATCCCAATTCCAGGCTGCCTGATATCAGGCGGGAGAGATGGTCGTGGGCATCAGGGGCCATGATCCGCGTCACGGGCTTGGTGTCTCCTGCGGTTTCAAGGTAGGTGTCAAGATTTCCGTCCAGAAAAATCATGTGTCCGTTCACACTGCCGCCTGCGCCGGAACCATAGGCCAGGCAGTCGGCCTTTTCCTTCATAGCCAGGTTGTAGCGGTTGCGTTCACGAAATTTCCGGCCCCAGTGGCTGATGGATAGCCGTTGGTATCTGGCCCGGCTCATCCGGTTTACGCCCGCTTCAAACATCAACGCCCGCTGGGCCTGATCTGCCAGTGTTTTGAACCGGCCAGCCCTGGCGGCCTTGTCAAGGCTACCGCCGGGAAAGCGGATCAGCTGATACAAATCCACTCCGTCCAGTTCCAGATCCAGAAAAGTGTCGATGTCCTTTTCCCAGGTTTCCATGGTTTGATCGGGCAGGCCGAAAATTAGATCAATGATGGTGGCGGCATGGTTGGTCTGTTTGAGTCGTAAAAGGCGATCTTTCACGGTTTGCCTGTCTGACAGACGTCCCAGGCTTGTACGGATACCGGTATCAAAAGTCTGTACCCCGATGGAGAATCGGTTGGCCCCGCCTTGGATGCAGGCATTGATTTTTTTATCCGTAAGGTCGCAGATTCTGCCTTCTACGGTGATTTCACAGTCATTGGCCAGGGGCAGGCACTGTCGTATGGTATCAAGCACCTGTCTTAGATCATCACTTTCAAGGGCTGTGGGGGTGCCGCCGCCTAGATAAACGGCATTGACCGGGTGGCTTTGCACCAGGTCCAGATCCCGGTCGGCCTCAAGTTCCCTGATCAAGGCTTTGGCATAGGCATGCATGGGCTCTTTTTGGGCCGGGTTGGCAAAAAAACCGCAATAAACGCAGTGGGTGCTGCAAAAGGGGATGTGGATATATGCGCAGGTTTTGTTCCGGCGCCGGGTCTTGGACAGGGTGTGCCATACGCTGTCTGTTTTTTCCCGGGGCACGGGCATGCCCCCAAGGCCTGCATGCACCACGGTTTTTTTCTTAAATGCGCCGGTGAGCGGGTTATCGCAGATTTGGGCAAAATATTGGCGGTCAAAAGAAGTGTTGCCAAAGGTCTCTAACAGTTTGAGTTTGGCGTTGGCATTTTGTCGGCGGGTGCTGATTTTTTTTGTCATGGTTAGAATCAAAACTCCTTGTCCGGGATGTCGTTTAAAGGAATCTATTTTGAAAAGTCATGTATAGCAAACTATTTGTTGTGTCAAGTTTGTTTTATTGTTTCGTTTATAAGTAATGAAATATTAAATTCAAGTGTCATTAATTAATTTTTTAGTTGCGACTTAATATATTTTGATATATATAGGTTTTCTCAAAAGGGCAGGTGACGCCGTTCGGTGAAAAGTAGCCTTTTAAAATCAATGAGTTAATATGTCAACGAAGGACTGCAAAGGAGATTCTAAGATTGTATTACTTCAATTGGATTATTTTTTTGCTCGTGCTGATCAGCCTCTCTTTTTTTTCAGCAAATGGCGTGTATGCCGGTGAAAAAGTACTCAGTAAAACGATTCGGGACGATCTGGGGCAGGTCATCAAGGTGGAAAAAGATGTTCAGGATGTCAGGAAGGATTGGTCTGAGAAGTCAAAAAGTATGGGTGACCAGCTGCAGACCCTGGAGAGTCGGGCATCTGCGCTGGAAAAGCGCCTGGAGAAAATGAATCTGCGCTTGAAGCTGGAGCAGGCCCGGCTGGATGAAAATCTTCGGCGGGAAAAGGAAACCGACCGTGTGGAAGCTGAGCTGGAGGCTTTTCTGGATTCAGTGCTTCTGCGATTGGAATCGGCCATCGCTGAAGACCTCCCTTTTCTGGAAGATGAGCGCCAGGGTCGTCTGGCAGATTTGAAAACGATGATGGTGGACCCCCAAACCTCTTCTGCCGAAAAGTTCAGGCGTATATTTGAGGCCCTCCAGATAGAGGCAGACTACGGCACCACCGTTGAAGTGACCCAGTCCACTGTGGAATTGGACCAGGTTCCGGTGCTTGTGGACGTGCTTCGGGTGGGCCGGGTCAGCCTGTTGTGCCAGACCATTGACCGGAAAAAAAGTGCGGTGTTTGACCCGGGTAAAAAGACCTGGCAAACCCTGCACGAAACCGTCAACCGTGACATTTCCAAGGCCGTTGCCATGGCCCGTTTGGAAAGAAGTATTGAACTTGTCAAACTCCCGTTGGGAAGGATTGCTTCACAATGAAATTAATTTCGCATTTGATATCAAGATTGGTTGTTCTCATCATGGTACCGGTTCTCTTTGCCGGGGTTGCCCAAGCCAGGGATCTTCGCCAGGCTGCTGTTGAAGCCAGGAAACAACTGGAAGCGTCCCAGGAAAAAGACCGCATGGTGCGATCACAAATTCAAGCTGATAAAAGCCGGATGTCCAAGGAACTTAGCCGGTTAAAATCCAGGGTGATTGCCCTTGAAGCCGAGGTGAATGGAAAAATCCAGCAAGTGGAGGCGTTGGCCCAGAAAAATGCCGAACTGGATGAAAAGACTGCGGTGCGCCAGACCCGGCTCAATGAACTTTCCGGGGCCGTCAGGGTGGCCGCAGGTAATCTGAACTCCCTGCTGGCGGAATCCGCCTATACGGCCCGGAACCCTGACCGTTTGAGTCGGCTGTCTCCTGTTCTGGATTCAAGCAGGTTTCCGGGACTTGATGATATGGCCGCTTTGGCAGATCTGTTTTTAGAGGAAATGCGTCTGACCGGCGGAATTGATATCAGGACCATGCCCTTTATTTCAGATGCCGGAGAAACGGTTGAAGGCAAGGTGTTGAGTCTGGGCGGGTTCACCTGGGCCTATGAAAAGGACGGCGAGGCTGGTTTTCTTGAGTACTCCCAGGATACCAAAAAACTTTATGCCTTGTCTGCGCTGCCTGCCAGGGGTATTCAGAAAAATCTGTCCGGTTATATGACCGGCAAGACAGACGATGTGTACATTGATATCTCCCGGGGTGGGGCGTTGAAACAGATCACCCATCAGCAAACCCTGAAAGACCAGATTGAAAAGGGCGGTGTTTTGGTCTGGCCCATTCTGGCCCTTGGGGTGTTCGCCATTGTTATCGGCATTGAACGTACCATGTTTTTAGGACGGGTTCACGCCAATACCGACAAGGTCATGGGCCGGGTCAATGATCTGGCGGCCCAAGGTGCCTGGGATGATTGCCGGCAGATTGTGGGCAAGAAAAAGGTGCCGGTGTACAATGTGCTTCGCGCAGGCCTAAATGCCAGAAAGGAGAATCGGGAAACCCTGGAAAGCGTGCTTCAGGAATCCATCTTGAAAGAACTGCCCAGGCTTGAGCGGTTTTTGCCCATGCTTAATATCATGGGCGCCATTTCTCCGCTTCTGGGCCTTTTAGGCACGGTGACGGGCATGATCTCTACCTTCCATGTCATTACCCTTTACGGAACGGGTGATCCGCGGATGATGTCCGGGGGCATTTCCACCGCCCTGGTGACGACCATGCTGGGTCTGGCGGTGGCGATTCCTATTATGCTTTTGTATACCTTTTTATGCCGCCGGGTGGCACACGTGATCGGTGATATGGAAGAAAAAGCGGTGGCCTTGACCAATATCGTGTTCCGGGGAGGACGGCCGGCATGAATTCCGATGTCGTTGGAAATATTCTGGCTTACCTGGGCCAGGGCGGCATTGTCATGATTCCATTGATTATCTGTTCCTTTGCCATGTGGGCACTGATTCTGGATCGGATGTTTTTCTTTTCCCGCCTGGAACGAAAAGATATCGCCCTTCATGCATTGGTCAGGATTCTGGACCGTGATCCGGCTTCCAAATGTCTGGTGCCGGCAGGCACCGAAGGTCCCCGGGCCCATCTGGCCCGCCATGTGCTGGCCCATCGCACCAATGATTATCAGGTGAACAAACGTATTGTGGATGAGTGCTGTATGTCCATGGTGCATGGATTGGAACGGTATCTTGCCGCCATTGCCGTGTTTGCGGCTGTGGCGCCGCTGTTCGGTCTTTTAGGCACCGTTACCGGCATGATCACCACCTTTGATGTGATCACCCTGTTTGGCACAGGCAATGCCAAGGCCATGGCCGGCGGCATTTCCGAGGCACTTGTGACCACCCAGAGCGGTCTTGTGGTTGCCATCCCGGGATTTTTCATGAGTGCGTTGTTGTTCAGGCGTTCCCATGCCGCCAAAAATCGTCTGGAAGAAGCGGCCATTATTCTTAAACGCAGGCTGTGAAAAAGGAGACAGGAAATGATCAATGTCAGAAATTCTTTGCGCATGAAAAGCAATGAGATGGATATCAACATGAGTCCGCTTATTGATCTGGTGTTTTTGCTGCTGATTTTCTTTATGGTGACCACAAGCTTTGTCCGGGAAACAGGGATTGATGTACAACGGCCTTCGGCCTCATCCGCCACATTGACAAAAAACGGCAATATCCTTGTGGCCGTATCCCGGGACGGCACCATTCATTTTGACGGGCAAAAGATTGATGTCCGAAGCGTCAGGGCCCATATTACCAGGGCATTGGCCCAGAATCCCGAAGGGGCTGTGGTGATTGTAGCGGACAAGGTGAGTTATACCGGAAAGGTGATCCAGGTGATGGACCAGTGCCGGCTGGCCGGTGCCAAACGGGTGAGCATCGCCGCCACCCGGTCGGGAGAATCCGGTTAATGAAACTGTCATATCAACAATCGTATCTGGTTCAGGGTGTTTTGGGGGCGATGATCATCAACCTGGCTCTTTTCGGGCTGTTGCCCGGACTGATTCATATGGAAACCCGCCCCGGGGACCTGGAAAGTCTGAATGTGGTGACCTTTACACGGTTCAAACCCCAGCCGATAGAGCCGGAACCCGAGAAAAAAGAGGAAATGAAAGAGGAAGAGCCCCCGGAAAAGATTCATAAAATTGTTCATCACGAGCAATTAAATGTACCCAAACAACAATTGAAGATGGAAATGCCCCGCCTTGATCTGAATATTGATCCAAGGCTTTCCAGCGATATCCATATGGTTTCGTCGGGAAAGTCGGGGCCTGTAGGAACGGGTGCCGGACCTGATTTCAGTTCGATCATGGATATGGATGCCGTGGATACCATCCCTGTGCCCCGGTTTAAAGCCGCCCCCCGGTATCCTTACCGTGCCAAGCGCATGGGCCGGGAGGGCACCGTTAAAATCCGGTTTCTGGTAGATAAAGAGGGGCATGTGTCGGACATCAAAATTCTGGATGCAAATCCCCCGGGATTTTTTGAAGAGGCGGTCCTGGATGCCGTCTCTACATGGAAATACGCACCTGGTGAGCTTATGGGCAGAAAGGTGAAAACTTTGGTCACCACCTCGGTGGTATTTAAACTGGAGAACTAACAATGAGACGATATTTTTTTTTAACGTGTCTGATGATTGTGCTTTCATCTGTTTCCCTGGCCTGGGCCCAGACCGCTGCTAAAGGATCATGCCCGGACGAAAAGACCTTGACCCAAAACGCCAGAACGGCCCTGGTGGAAGCCCAGAAACTTATGACGGAAAAAAAGCCGGCCCAGGCTGAAAAGATCTTGACCGGATTCCTCCAAAAGCACCCGGACGAAAATCATGCCTTTGTCGCATATACTCTGGCTTCTTGTTACCTGGATTTAAATAAATTTAAGTCCGCCCTGGCACAGTATGAAAAAACGATCGAGTATTGTCCCTCCTATGCACCGGCTTGGCAGAATCTGGGCAAGATCTGTTTTGATTTAAAGAAATACACCCGGGCGGGTACGGCCCTGGAAAAGGCCTGGGAGTTGACCGGCCGTAAAAAGCATACGTTGCGGTTCCATGCCGCTGTGGCTTTTATATCCGCCAAAAAACAAGGAAAAGCGCTGCCTATACTTAAAGATTTATGTTCAGGGAAAGTTGGCCCTCCTGACGAGAAATGGGTGAAGCTTCTGGTTCAGACCGCCGTGGAAGCCAAGCAGCCTAAAACGGCTTTGAGAGCCGTGGAGCGTCTTTTGGCAAGATCTAATCCCGACGCCTATCTGTTTCGACTGGCCTCGGTTTTGTATCTGGAGGCTGCCAATTACCGGAAAGCGGCCCAGAATCTGGAGGCTTACGGTCTTGTTACAACGCTGTCCCGGCAAGAAAGAAAATTGCTGGCAGACCTCTACGTCAATTTGGGCATTCCGTCCCGGGCCGCCCCGAATTATGCAGCACTTGTGGCTGCCCATCCCTGTGCCAGGCTCTGGGAACGAACTGCGGCCTGCTGGTTTGAAGCCTGTGATTATGACCACGCACTTGAGGCCGCGCAAAAAGGTCTGGTCGCCTATCCAAAATCCCCTCGCCTTTGGCGGATTAAAGGCTGGGTGCATTATGAAAACAAAGACTACAGCCTGGCTTCCCAGGCTTTTGGTAAAGCAAGCGGCCTGGATCACAAGGATATAAATTCCCTGTTTTTACACGGCCTTTGCGCCTGCCGGGCCGGGGACAGGAATTCAGCTAAAAAAGCCCTGGAAAAGGTGGCCGGCTATGATAGATATAAGGCACGAGCCTTGGGGCTTATTCACGAAATGGAGGAGGAAAATATTTGATTTTATAGTACTTTTGTCTTTCAAACGACCTATTGACATGTTAGTATCACATTGATATCATTTTAATTATGTCAAGAAAAATTAGACAACTTATAAAAGATCTTGAAAAAGCCGGCTTTATCAATCGAGGAGGAAAAGGCAGCCATCGAAATTTAATTCATCCCAAAGGAATAGCAATAACGATTTCCGGGAACCTTGGTGATGATGCTAAGCATTATCAAGAAAAAGAAGTTCAACTTAAAATAAAAAGGTCTAAAAGATGAAAAAAAGAGACCATTATTTAAAAATTGTCGAGTGGTCAGAAGAGGATCAATGTTATGTTGGTTCCATTCCCGGTTGGATTGGCAAATGCTGTCATGGTGATAATGAAGAAGATGTTTTTCGTCAATTGTGTCAAATATTGGATGAATGGATTGAAATTTATGAAAAAGACGAGATCCCTTTACCCGCAAGCATCGTAGATAAAAAGTTTTCAGGGAAATTTCAATTAAGAGTGGACAGTGATTTACATAAAGCGCTTGCGATAAAAGCCATGCAAGCCAATGAAAGCTTAAACAGTTTTTGTGGGAAAATATTGCGGAAAACAATCGCATAATCCAAATCATAAAAGGCGAACAAAACACTGAATTATGGGGTCAGGTCTTGAATTATTACTTTTTTTGTTCAGGAACTTATAATTCAAGACTTGACCCTCATTTTTTTTGTCTATTTTACCTGGTCCGGGCCACCCCACCCCTAACTATACAGTACTTGAGGCTGCCCATCCCTGTGCCGGGCTGGGGATAGAGATTCAGGCTATTTCAGGTCCTTGATAATCTTTTTGGCCTTTGGTATCCTTATGTGTAGAAGAGGAAGTGCCTAACCTTTTATCATTATCCCATCATAAAGGAGGCAACGACTATGAACGATATCTTTGCATTGGGTGACAGTTTAGGACCGGCCAAGGTTATTCATGTCTATCAGCCGAACCTTGGCCTTAAAGGGGTTCTCGTGGTCGACAATGTCGCCATCGGACCCTCCATTGGAGGCTTGCGCATGGCAACGGATGTAGGTACGGTGGAATGTTTCCGTCTGGCCAGGGCCATGACCTTGAAGAACGCGATGGCGGGGCTTCCCCATGGCGGGGGAAAGTCCGTACTCTGCGCTGACCCGCAAATGGATCTGAAAAAAAAGGAATTGTTGATTCGTGCCTTTGCCCATGCGCTGCGTAATGAGACCGATTATACTTTTGGTCCGGACATGGGTACCAATGAGGACTGCATGGCTTGGATCAAGGATGAAATCGGCCGTTCATTGGGGTTACCCCTTGAATTGGGCGGTATTCCCCTGGACAAGATCGGGGCTACCGGATTCGGTCTTTACCATGCCATTGAAGTCGCGATAGAATACTGTGACTTTGACCTTGCCTGTGCGCGCCTTGTGGTACAGGGCTTTGGAGCGGTGGGCAGCCATGTTGCCCGTTTTCTTTCACAAAAGGGCGTTATTTTGGTTGGGGTGGGTGACTCTAAGGCAACCATCCACGACCCAAATGGTATTGATGTAGAAGAGTTGATCCGAATCAAGGCAGGTGGTGGCTCAGTGTCGGACTATCCACGGGGGAAAAAACTCGAGAGCGAGCGGTTAATTGACCTGGATTGTGACATCTGGGTGCCTGCCGCCCGGCCCGACATCCTGCATAAGGGCAACATCCATCGCCTAAAGGCCAAGCTGGTTGCGCAAGGCGCCAATATACCCTTGACCTCTGAAGCAGAGAAATATCTTCATGCCAAAGGGGTGCTCAACTTGCCCGATTTTGTCGCTAATGCCGGTGGTGTTATCTGTGCTGCGGTGGAATATCGCGGAGGTTCCCAGGCAACAGCCATGGAAGAGATTCGCGATAAAATCAGCGCCAATGTCCGCACAATGCTGGAGGAGGCCAAACGAAAAAATATCCTTCCCAGGGAAGCTGCTCTGCATCTGGCCCAGCACAGGGTAATGAAGGCGATGACGCTTAAGCGTTGGGAGATTTTTTAAATTTAGAGCCTGTTTGGTAATTGATGAATCGGCTTCTAGAAATGAAATAAAAAATATTTCCCCAGATCGTCCAAATGTTCGGTTTCCACAAATTCGCAGCCAAATTTGTAGCCGGAAAAGGCCTTTCGAATCCTTATGAGTCTATGAATCTCGGAGTGGGTTGGATTGTCCAGGGAAAATACGACCTCAGCCGTGTTGCCCACTTTGAGAAAGGCCTTTTCCCGGGTTTCAAATCGGATGCCGTTGCGTGAGAGGTCCGTGACCAGACCGGGGTGCTGCTTTTTGTTTTGTATGAGAATTCCTTTAAAGCGGACTTCCTTTCTAAAGACCTGCCGTCTTTCTAAGCTCACGCTGGAACTATGTCCGCACTTGCATGTGTATTTCAACCGGACCTGGGCCTTATGCTCGATGAATTTGGATACGTCCTTGGTGTAGGTCTGTCCGCATGATTCACAAGCAATGGTGGCCTTTAGTTCTTGGTTTACGAAGACTTTTGGTATCGTCATTTTTTATAATTCTCCGTTTAGGCCTAATAGGACTTGCAATGAATACTAAAACTATAAGGCAGGATGGCCTGTTTTTCAAGGATCAAAAGGCTGCCGGCGATATTTTGGCGGGCATTGCTGATTATAATATGCTGTTATGAAGACTTCTCCTTGGTTTCATTTTTAAGATCAAAGTAAAATTTGACTGCAAGGGACAATGACGCCAGTTTTGACCGTATCGAATCCCCCCGTGATGTCAGGATCAGAGGCATATCACCACATAAAATAACTCCGGCAAGGGCTGCCCCGGACTGGGTTGTCAGGGTTTTCCATAAAATATTGCCCGAATCAATGTCCGGCAGAATCAGCACATCCGCATTGCCCCGGATTCGGCCCGAGTAATGTTTTTCTTCTGCAATGGAGAGATCCATGGCCACATCCAAGGATAGCGGGCCTTCCACAATGCAATCGTCCCTGTCTGCGAAACGGGCTGCAATATTTTCGGCTTCAATAGAACTGTCCACGCTGCGGTTGACGTTTTCAACGGCAGAAATTACTGCAACTTTGGGGACCTTGATATTGAGGTTGTGAACCACTTTTAATGCATTCTCAAGGATGGCCACACGTTTTTGTTCGTCCGGGTAAGTGTTTAACGCCCCGTCTGAAAACGCCAGCAGTTTGTTTCGGGTGGGGATATCCACAATGGCGGTGTGGCTCATAACCTGGCCTTTTTGGAGTCGGCCACTGGCTTTCAGGTATTTAAAAACACCCCTGAGAATATCTTCGGTATGGATACGCCCTTTCATAAGGATATCAACCTTGCCCTGGTCTAAGAGGCTGACCGCTTCTTCCACGGGAGTTTCCGTATCAATGATGGTGTAGTTGTCATTGTCAATGACAAGATCGTATTCATAGGCCATCTGGCTGATTTCCTGGAAATCGCCAAGAAGCACAAACTTGGAGATGCGAAACTGGCCTTCTTCATTGGCCCGCTTGGCCGCCTGGATTGCCTCTTCGTTGCTGGCACCCACAATGGCAATGGTCGGCGCATAGTTTTCTTCGACCGTCAGGTATGCCGCATCAATAATATCATCCAGGGTGGTCAGCGGTGCGCCTTTTTTCTTGAACCTGATTTCACGTTTGAATACAGCGGTGTCAATCAATGTGTCTTCGTCATGCCTTTTTTTGGATAGGGCATCCCGTTCGGTTTCGTAGTCTTTGAGCGACTCAGGGGCAAAATACCCTCGGATCTGTCCGGCCGCCAGCGCGTCATGCTCAAAGTAACCGGGCATGGTCACCACGGGGTACCGCCCTGCGATATTTTGTTTGACCCGGTGCATCATGTCCGGATTTTTGGCAAGTCCGCCTGTGATGGCCATTACCCTGACATCTGCGCCGTCTGCGGTAAGCTTGAGCATGCCTCCTGCAATTTTTCTTGCCATAAAGTTTTGAACCAGCTCTATTTTTTTGCGCTGTACAGGGGTAGCCCCCTGGCGCAGGAACCCGATCATGGCATAGAAATCATTGGTGCCCACAAGTGAGAGAAGCCCGCCCCGGCTGTCTATAACCTGTTCAAGGTCACGGATGGAAATATCCTTGGATTTGATGGCTTTAATGACCCGGTCGATGTCTATGGCGCCGCTTCTACTCGTTGACGGCAGGCCGGAATAGGCATCTATGAGCATGGAGACCCGGCCTTGCCGGTGGGCGGCAAGAGAGGTACCCCCGCCTAAATGAGCGGTGACGGCATTCACATGTTCCGGTGTCTGATTCATGAGAGAGGCCACGATCCGCCAAGCAGCCTTGTGGCTTAAATAATGCGCGCCGGCACCATTGCGTTTGATTCTTACAAATCCCGTAACCCGGTCCACCAGATCCAGTTCGTCACAGACAAAGGGATCTGTGGTGGTCAACAGCGGATCCTTTTGACTGCCGGCCATCCGGGCTAGTTCCATACCCATGGGAATACCCATGTTGCTGGCATGGGACCGCAACGGGTGTTCCACAAGATCCCCGACCATTTCAGGGACCACCCGGTAGGTGCCGGATGGGATGGGTCTGAGAAAACCGCCCTGGCAGGCGATGCCGTCAAAGGAGTCAAGGGCAATGCCGGTACGGTCCAGATGTGCTGCCACAGCCTTTGTCCTGCGGTCTATGCTGTCTTCCTCATCAGGAAGAACATGTATTTCAAAACGATGGATTTCTTCCACGCCCTGGTATACGGCAATCCGGGTGGAGACAGTGCCCGGATTCAGCAGAAGAAATTTCATCTCTTCCCGCTGGGCTTCCCGGGCCAAGGACGGACCGAGAAGACGTTGTAGTGCCGGAGATTTTTCCTGACTTGCACGTTCCATTTCCAGCATCATGGACAGGGCATTGCCTACAATGGTATTGATTCCGGGGGAAGGAGGCGATTTAAGCAAGACTTCGATGATTGCTGAAATATCGCTCTGCATCAGTCTGGCATCCGAAGTAGCCATGCCTTGTTTTATCTGTTCTGAAAGATCTGCCAGCCATGCCTCGCTGGTTACTGTCAGATCCCTTTCAAAAGCGGACATGGAAATATTGATTTTTCCAATTTCGCCCACGGCTTCAATTATTTTATTACGAAGTTCTGCGCTCACTTTTTAGGATTCCCTTTGTTTATGATCAATTAATTTAAAGGATTTGTTTTGGGTTGAGATGCTATTCCAGGGTCTCCTCCCCGGAGGCAATACGGCGCAAAACAGATCTGAACAGTTTTCCTGTGGGGGTCCTTGGCAGCTGATCTGTAATGATGATCTTTTCCGGTACGGCAAAATGGCCAATTTTATCGGCGATATATTTTTTTATCTGGTCAATACATGTTTGTTCATCCTGGATCGCCTTACTGGGCACAACAAAGGCCACAATCTCCTCTCCGGAGCTGTCCTGGCCGCTGATAATCGCAGCTTCATCAACCAGGGAGTGGGAGGTCAGCACGCCTTCAATTAAGGATGCGCCCATACTTTGTCCTTTGACCTTAATGCTGTCATCAAGCCGTCCCATGAACCAGAAAAAACCGTCTTTGTCCGACCTGACCCCGTCGTAGGTAAAGAAACAACCTGGGAATTTTGAAAAATAGGTCTTTTTGAAATGTTCGGCTGTGCCCGTGGTGGCTGTTGCCATGGCGGGCCATGACCGGTCAAAGACCAGATTGCCGCTGATGTTGGTTTTACAGGGTTCTCCAAAATCGCTCATGATCAGAGGCTCTACCCCTAAAGCGCCAAACCCGATGGCGCCGGGACGGTTCAGTTCCGGGGTCGGATATGAATTGAGCAGTGCCGTACCGCTTTTACTTTGCACCCACAGGTTTACCACCCGTTCCGGACCGTTTACCAGTATACCGTCTGCATATTTAACCAGCCGGGGGGGAAGGGCGTTGCCACAGCAGGCAATTACGGGAAACCGTTTGTTTGTGTTCAGTTGGCCCTGCCCCAGTTGTTCCCTGAGTGCTGAAATCAAATTCGGTCGGCACAGCAGCGCAGGATTTGGCTGTTCATTGAGAATTTTTTCAATGGTATTTACCTGGATATCTTCATCTATGAGGATAATGGCTGCGCCATTGGTTAAAGGCCCCCACAGTGCGTATGCCTGGGTCGGTGCCTTGCTCATATCCATCGTGTTGATGATCATCTCGGGTTTGTCTTGGTCAAGGGTTTTATTGAAAATATCATCAAAGGAGGCGTGGGCCTGGACCACAAATCCACCGGTGGGGAAAACCGATCCCACAGGTTTGCCGGCCAGGCGGTTTTCATATACCTTAAACAGGGGATGATCTCCCCGGGGGGTGGCCGGTTCCAGTCCGGAACGATCTGCCTGGGCCATATATGCTTCAAAGGTTGGCACGCCTTCAAGGGGCTCATTTGAGATGAGAATGGGCTGATCTTTGAGCAGGGCTTGGGTTTTCAGAATATGGTCCTTTTTTTGTTCGTAGGCATTGCCGGCTGCCATGATGACAAGTTTTGCTTTTGACGCAAGGATATCCTCTGCCACAATGGACGGGGGCAGATGGCAGCCCATGGGCAGGTAAGTGATGCCAAGGTAGGCGGCTGCCAGGGCGCTGATAATAAATTCGGGACAGCTTGGCAGGTTTAAGGCGATGCAGTCCCCGGGAGCAAGATCACTGTTTTTAAACGCTGCGGCAAGTGTGAGCACTTTGTCTTCAAGTTCATTGAACGTCAGCGTGGCAACGTTGCCCGATTTTTGATAAAAGACCAGAGCCGGTGTTTCTCCTTTGCCTTGCTCAATGATTCTATGAAGTGCGTTTTGGGTAGCGTTGATCTGTCCGTCATAAAACCAGGATGCTTGGGGCTTGGAAAAATCTTCCTTGACCACACAGGAAAAAGCAGTCTGCCACTGCAGCCGTTTTGCCTGGGCAGCCCAGAATTGCTCACGATGGTCAAGCGTGTGTCTGTGCAGACGCCGGAACGCGTCAAGACGTGTGGGGAACTTTTGGTCAAGGTCAATGCTTTCCATATTTTTACTCCGTAATTTGGAACATTCAAGGGGTGAGCCTTACATGATTTTAGCCATCATCATATCATGATTATCAGTACTCTGGTTAGAGTAAATTTCATTAAAATGGGTGTCAATATAAAAACTTGAGAAAATTGCTAAAAACCGGATTATCGAGTGAAGCTAAAATGTGCTGCCTGTCTGAAGTTTCTTTCAATATTGAAATTTCCCCCCGGATGATTATTTTCCCAAAATGTCTGTTTTTATCTGATTTACCGGAGCCAAACGTTGAAGCTGATCCTTTATTATTTTCGAAAGAATTTTAAAAAAATTGCTGCAGGCGTTTTTTTTATGATTGTGGTGGATCTGCTCCAGCTTGTGGTTCCCCAGATTGTCAGCAGGGCTGTGGATACGCTGGCGCAGGCGCATTTTGACCGTCATACCCTTTTAATTCAATGCACTGTTATTGTGGGGGCAGGGCTGCTCATGACCTTGCTTCGCTCCGGGTGGCGCATGCTTTTAATGGGGTCGGCACGGGATCTTGAGCGGGGTATTCGGGATGAGTTGTATACCCATATGCTCGGCCTGGACATGGCCTATTATGATAAAACCCGTGCCGGGGATATCATGGCCCATGCCACATCGGATATTCTTCATGTGCGTATGGCCTTTGGTTTCGGTATAATTGCTCTGGTGGACACGTTACTTTTGGGCAGTGCCTGCATCGGCATCATGGTCTGGACAAGTCCGAAGCTTGCCGCCCTGTGCCTTATACCCTTGCCTTTTCTGGTTTTGGTCACAAAACATCTGGGTAACCGGATGCATAACTATCACACTACCGCCCAGGAGGCTTTTTCCGCGCTTACCGAGCAGGTGAGGGAAAGTTTTTTCGGCATCCGGGTTATCAAGGTGTTCAATTTTGGGCCCCAGGTTCGGCAGAAGACAGCGCACAGCGCACAGGGATATTTTAGAAAAAATTTGAAACGGGCCTATATTAATGCCCTGCTGCGCCCCATGCTGGAACTGTTTTTTAATGCGTCCACCCTGATTATCATCCTTTACGGCGGAACCCTGGTCATGAAAGATCAGTTAAGTCCCGGAGATTTTGTGGCCTTCATTCAATACCTGGGGATTTTGGCCTGGCCGGTGATCGCCATCGGATGGATGACCAATCTGCTGCAGCGCGGCATGGCTTCCTTGAAACGGATCAACGTACTTTTGAACACCCGGTCCGCCATCACGTTCCCTGAAGATACGGTAATGCCGGATGGTGTAACCGGCAATATCCGGTTTGAAAAGGTCTGTTTTTCCTATGATAAGCAGGTGAATGTGCTCTCTGATATTTCAATGGAGATTCCGGCAGGTGCCCGGATCGGCATTACCGGGCCACCTGGCTGTGGTAAAACCACGTTACTTTCATTGATCCCTCGCCTGTATGACCCCATGGCCGGGCGGATAAGCCTGGACGGCAAAGATTTGAAAACCTTTGATCCACAATTTTTAAGACGTCATATCAGCTTTATGGCCCAGGAACCGTTTTTATTTTCAGGAACGCTTGAAGATAATCTGCTTATGGGGGAGGGGGGTAAGGCGGGCGATATGCTGGATCAGGTAATTCATATTTGTGATCTGGGCGACACCATTGCCCAGATGCCCAAAGGACTTGGCACGCTGATCGGGGAACGGGGGGTGACCTTATCCGGTGGCCAAAAACAGCGGGTTACTCTGGCCCGGACCCTGGTGCATCCTAAGCCGGTGCTGCTCTTGGATGATCCGGTCAGTCATCTCGATACCCGCACCGCAGACCGGGTGATCCGGGGGCTTAAGCGGATGAACCGGAATGCCGTCATGGTCATGGTTTCCCACAGGATTTCAGCCCTTTCCGGATGTGATCAAATTTATGTGATGGATAAAGGTAGGATTGTGGACCAGGGCACCCATGAACAACTCAAGGCCTCCAATGCCTTTTATCGTACATCCTTTAGGGTCCAGCAGTCTGAAAGCCGGTCCCGGGGAGGCCAATCATGAACAACCGTCCCCACGCCTTTTCCGACGAGGAAAAAAAGGTCAAACTGGCAGACCTGGCCCTGTTTAAAGCATTGATTCCCTATGTTCGGCCCTACGCCTGGATGCTTGGGTTAACGACGTTTCTTGTTTTTGTGGTCACCGGCTTTGAGCTGTTACAGCCCTGGCTCATCCAGCAGGCCCTTGACGGGTTTATTCTTGTTTCAGGTGATCCGGGGGTGAAGATCCTGGGGGTTAAAATTGAGCAGTTCTCTGTTTTTGGTATCTGGGTCGGTGTGGTGATCCTCACAGGGTTTGTGCTGGATTTCAGCCAGGCCATGTTCATGGAGTATACGGGCCAGAAAATAATGCTCAATCTGCGGTGCCGCCTGTTTGACCATATGACGGATCTGCCTGTGGCCTATTTTGATAAAAATACCTCTGGACGGCTTGTGGCCCGGGTGGCCGGGGACATTGAAAATATGAACGAAATGTTTACAAGCGTTCTTGTTTTTATTTTCAGGGATCTGCTGCTGATGGCCGGGGTATTTGTGATTTTGTTTTTCACCAATCACCGGCTTACCTTCTATTTAAGCCTGCTTATTCCTGTGATCTTTGTGGGGGTGGTTTATTTTTCGGGGTTGTTGCGCAAGGTATTTCGGACGCTGAGACAAAAAAATGCTGAGATTAACCATCGTTTTTCCGAAGCCATCACCGGGATCCGGGCCATCCAGACCTGCATGGCCGCTTTGCATTTTATCCATGAGTTCAAACGCCTGAACATGGCCCATTTCAAGGCTGCCATGGCCCATATCCGGGTCTTTGCCGTGTTTATGCCCATGGTGGGACTTATGGGCACCCTGGCCGTGGCTGTTATTATCTGGAACGGCTCTTTTATGGTGGAAAACCATGCGTTGACCATTGGTGAACTTGCGGCGTTTTTGGCCTATATGAAATTGTTTTTCAGACCCTTGAGAGAGTTATCCGAAAAATTTAATCTGCTGCAGAACGCCTTGGCCTCAGCCGAAAGGATCATTACCGTATTAAATACGCCCAAGGCCCGGCAGGATACGGCAGAGTTCCGGGGGGCGGATCCGGGCCCTATCCGGCAGCTGGCATTTGAAGATGTATCGTTTTCATACACCCCGGATGCTCCGGTATTGAAAAATATCCGTTTCAACCTTGAAAAGGGCCGGGCTATGGGGATTGTGGGGCAGACCGGGGCAGGTAAGAGTACCATCATCAATCTTACTGCCGGGTTTTACAGTCCCACGGCCGGCCGCATCCTTATTAACGGTCATAATTATTTGAACATGGATATTGCCGGTATCCGGTATCACACCGCCCTGGTCATGCAGGATCCCATTCTGTTTTCCGGAACCGTACGGGAAAACATTAGCCGTTTCCTGAATGGTTCCGGCCAGGATGATCTAACGCTTGAAGCAGCCCTGAAGCAAGCCAACTGTTCATTTCTGTTCGATAAATTTTCAGGGCTCGATACCATGCTCCGGGATGGCGGCCGCCCCCTCTCTTCGGGAGAAAAACAGCTGGTCTGCATTGCCCGGGCCTTTGCTTGTAACCCGGATTTGATTATCTTTGACGAGGCGACCTCTTACATGGATTCCCAGTCCGAGGTGAAAATTCATGATGCCATGAAAAGACTGATGGAAGGACGTTTGTCCATTATCATTGCCCATCGCCTTTCAACCGTAAGATCTTGTGATCATATCCTGGTGTTAAAGGACGGGCAGATCATTGAGCGGGGCGGCCATGAACAGCTTGCCCGGGCCAATGGTGAATATACACGGCTGCTTGAAAAGGAGCGGATTGGATGAAATTTGGGGGCAACCTTGATAACGCTTTAATGCTGTGAAAATTTTTCAGCCACGCCCAATTTATTTTTTTTGAATTCGGCGTGGCTTGTCTTAATTAGCGGTCTCTGTTTCGTTGATTTTGTTTCTCAGTTTGCCGGAACATTTGAAGGTCACAATTTTTCTGCCTGCCAGCGTCATTGTTTCGCCGGTTGACGGATTTCTGCCCTTCCTGGGTGCTTTTTCATTTATCTGGAATTTCCCAAATCCAGATATCATGATGTCGTTTCCGGATGCCAGGGTTAATTTGATAATTTCAAGCATCTCTTCCACCGTGTTTTTGGCCTCAGCGCCTGATAAATCAAGTGTTTCTGATATTTTTTCTACAATATCCATTTTGGTAATCGTCAATATATTCCCCCATTCAACCTATTGAAAACATTTAAAGAAAGGCCTTAACTACTGTGATTGACGCCGGATGTCAAGAAAAAGCAGTGAAGTCTGCTCATAAATCGTTGTCTGCTACCACCAAAAGCATCACAAAAGAAATCAAATGGGTTCAAAAAAAATTCATAAGAATTATGTATAAAGTATTACCGATTTTTGCCGATAAATAACTTTAAGAATTCATGAATACGACCAAAGCTAAAAAGCACTGATAAAAAATACCCAATGACTGCACGATATAAGAAATGGGCGCCTTGCAGTCTTATGCCCACAAATTTTTAGTGCAACCCTTAGGATGGCAAAAGTCAGGCGGTTGCAAAAAGGAGCGTTAAATTAATATGGTATACAATGCCCTTAGTTCCTATCAAAAAGTCCAGGTTAGCAGTGAAATCAATCCACAAAAATTGATCCTCATGCTTTATGATGGCGCTATCAAACGTATTAGTTTTGCCAGGGAAGGGGTGATTAACAAAGATCCCAAGCAAAGAGGCGAAAATTTGAGCAAGGCCATTGCCATTATAGCCGAGCTCAACGCATCCCTTCGAGATATCGAGGATGAGCAAATTTTCTTTTTAAAAAGCCTCTTTGTAGCTATGATGCAGGAGCTTTGCAAGGTTTCTATCTCCAACGACATTCAAACCCTGGACCGGGCAACCAAATATCTGATGGAGCTCAAACGGATATGGGAAACCAGCGTAATGGGCCTGGAAGATAAGGAGGGGAAAAACAATACAACGGCTGGGCAAAAAAAAGACGTTTCTTCTATGAGTTATTCCGGGTATGAAAAACATGGCCTTAAAACAAGTATTGCCATTTAACTGGTAGGGACAATATATGAAAGATTTATCAACGCATATTTCTGAGCAGTGCAGCGAGTACCAAAATCTTCAGAATAGACACTTGGAGCTGCTAAAAGCTGAACTTCTGCCGGATCTGGCTCAAATGAACATAGAGCGCAGGGGGGCCTCGGAAAAATTGAAAAGTGCCATTAACGAATTTATCAGTACAACAGGTCAGGCTGAATTCCCATCGGATGCGCACAAGATGGCAATGCTTAAAGAGCGCCTGGGGCTAATCCTAAAGGTTGACGAAACCATCGGGGTTGAGATACAAAGGCACAAGGATCAATTGGAAAAAAGCCTTAAATCTCTCAAACACGGGAAGACAACTCTGAAGAGCTACCGGTCGCCACAGGGAAGCCCACGACTTATCAGCATCAGCCGGTAGGAATTGTTTACCGTAGGAAGGCAAGAGACATGAATGTAACAGGAAATGCAATAATCAATACAGACAGACCTGAAACCGGTATTCGGACTCAGGAAACTACTGTTGCCGAGACTGCAAGTGACAAAATTACCAAACTGTCCGAGTTAAAGCAGGCGGAATCTTCTTCGATAGACACCAAGCGGGCTGAAAGCCGGACTTCTGAACAAAAAAGAGATGAGTCCGATAATCAGGCCAAATTGACCAGAAAAGATGTTGAAGAGATGGTGGAGGCCCTTGAGGACTTTGCCAACACGGTTCAGACAAGGCTGAATTTCAGCATTGATGACGATACCGAAGATGTGGTTGTCAAAATTATGGACAAAGAAACCGATGAAGTCATCAAACAGTTTCCTGCAGAAGAGATACTTGAGCTTCGGGAAAAGATGCAGGATTTAAGCGGCCTTTTATTCAGTACGAATGTTTAATTTAATTTTTTTCTTCTTTTAAAAGCAGCTGCTGGTGTGAGTACGGACTGCCCTGAAGTATCAGCTGCATCCCTTCTTTTCTTTCATTGTTAATCACAATAGGCGCCATAAAATTTGCCGTCATATCTTCGGGTTTGCCTTTGGGAATAGTGACAATAACAAAACAGGAGAGCTCTTCCTTTCCAAATTCCCATTTAATCGTCTTATCAAAATCTTTAACCGATAGTGTGTACTCAGGGTAAAAACGAAGGGGGTCCATGATCACAAATGCCAGATTCGGATCATCCACGCATTGAAACAGATAAAAAGGAGCGGTATCCTTTTTCTCAAGGATAACATATCGTTTCTGCTGCTTGAATCCGGGAATACCATCCGGCATATTGATGATTTTATCATCATCAATACTTACTTCGCCGAATTGCCTTGTATTAATCTTCATTACCTTTTATTCAGACTCCTTGTCGTTATTACCAATCAGTTTGGCTGCCCTTGCAATATCAATGTTATCCGGCTTTTGGGAGGACAGTATATTTTCCTTTTGGATGGCGTCAAAAACCTCCTGTCGCAGAACCGATATTTCCCTGGGTGCATCAATACCTATCCGAATACTGTTTTTGCCGGTTTCAACCACCTTTACGATGATATCATTGGCAATAACGATACTTTCACCAACTTTTCGTGTTAGAATAAGCATAGGCGTAACAAATAACCTATCAGGCTGACATTAATAATTTAGCAGTTGAATTCAAAAAGGCCTTATAGGCCGTCCGAATTGATTTTTAAATTCATAACTGGATGTGTCATTGTTATAATCATATGTGACATCAGAGTCAACCTGGTGACCGCATTTATAATTTTGCCGGCTATTTTAACTTCACAATTGCTTTCGCTATCGCTATCGAAATGTCCATTGTTTTCGATCCCGATGACTTTATTAATATAAATGCGATCACCCTGAATCTTGTTCCCCGCCCCGCTTCTTGAAAGTTTGTTCAATGGGGCTGCTACACCTGGGCCATGAACAGGCAGTTGTTTTTTCTTTTCCGGGGTACCATGCCTTTGCCGTTGTACCGTGCCTGTGCAACGTTATTTCCAATCAAATCCATGATGTTATCCACAACAGATAGATGTTTTTCAACTTGAATCTGATTGGATTTTATAAAATAGGCCACGATCTCTTTTTCTTTATCAATGGTGCGCTTGAGTTCTCTGATTTTTTTTTTGTGTTTGTTGGGCAGCGGCAGGGCATATACCAGTTCAGTCAGGGAAAACGAATCCGTTTTTATATCCATTTTCTTTTTCATACCGGGAAAGTGATTTTGGCATGCTGCAAGCATGTTACTTCGCAATGTCTCGATTTTGCCGGCAAGATCTTTTTTGGCCCGGGTTGTTTCCCAGATCATGCCAAGGTCAATGTCTCCGATAGCCTTTTTTTCAGCCTTTAATATCTGGTGCAGTTGCTGGTAGCAGGCAAGTTTTTCTTTGAGTAAGTTTTGGATTTTATCGGCAGCTTTTTCCATATATTTTCTCCCTATCATATTAATATAAAATAGGATATTACGTTGTTTCAGGTCAGACTTAATCCATAACACAAAGAACTATTTTCCGGTTTTTGTGTTTGTATAGATATAAACAGCAACTATTATGCCATGACTCGATACAATACAGAATGCATTTGCCGGCTGTCATACGTCTCCCTGAAGCTGCTGATATAAAAATTCTTTGAATCCGGTGACACGACCTCCCAGGGATAAATTATCCGTTAGATACTGGTCATGCATAGACTGGTAGATATCCGACGCATTACTTTCGGGGAAAAGGCTGTCTCCGGGCAGGGTATCCCGCATACGCTGCATCAAGGTGTCAAGCATCAGCCCCTCAAACCCCTGGCAGGCTTTTTCAAGATCTTTGTTCCGCTGAAGCTGTCGGGCTGCCTCAGTGTTATTTCGTGACTCTGTAACTGGAGTGATCGCTCCGGGCATTTGAATTGACATAATTTCCCCCTTGTTTATCGAATCATATGAACAAAGACCGGACTGCAGCTCGTGTTTGGACGAAAAGTTGCCCAGATGCAAGGCACAGAAAAATTTTCAACCGGAGCATACTAAAGTATGTGAGGATTGCAAATTTTTCTGTAACGCCGCAGATGTGTGACTTTTCGTCCAAACACTAAAGAATCTCCAGGCTGGCTTGTAGTGCCCCGGCCGCCTTAATACTTTCCAGAATACTGATCAGATCCCTGGGCCGGACCCCTAAAGAGTTCAGGCCATTCACCAGTTCTCCAATGGTAGATGTGCCGGGCAGTTCCATAACATATTCTGGGTTCTGCCCCTGAATCACCACGTTCAGATCTCCATGGGCCACGGCCACATTTGAAATGGTCACCTCACTGCCGATCACCACAGTACCGGTCTTTTCATTGATCACAACCTTGGCAACAGTATCCGGGACAACCGAGAGCCCTTCCACATCGGCAATAAATTCGGCTACATGCTCCTGCTGCATGGATTCTGGTACATTCAGTTGGATGGAACCTGCATCAATGATTTTTGCGATCCCTTCCCCTAAAGCAGCGTTGATGGTATCTCCCACCCGCCGGGCCGTGGTAAAATCGGGCCGGAACAAAGACAGGGTTAAATTTTTTTTCCCTTCCAGTTTAAAGGGGATTTCTCGTTCCACCGAGGCCCCGTTGATAATCCGGGCGGTGAGAAGATGACTGCTCCGATCGTTCATACCGGCGGGAATGGCAAGACTGATTGCACCCTGGGCAATGGCATAAACGTTACCGTCAACCCCTTTCAAGGGCATCATTAAGAGTGTTCCGCCCTTAAGACTTGTGGCATCACCCAACGATGAAACCGTGATGTCAATGCGGTCGCCGATCCGGGCAAAGGGCGGAATATTTGCTGTGCCCATGACAGCCGCCACATTCTTCACCTTGATCTGGCTTTTGTCAAAATGAAGATTCATCTTTTTAAGCATATTGGTCAAAGACTGCCGGGTGAATAGAATATTGTTTTTATCACCGGTGCCGTTCAACCCCACCACCAGGCCGTAGCCCGTGAGTTGATTGGCACGGACCCCCTGGATTGCGGCCATGTCTTTGATCCGGGTGGCCGTGGCCGGCGCCGAAAAGGAGAGTAGGCACAGCAGGGTCCCCATACCGATCATTAATTTTTTTAACCGATTGTTCATGATGCCCGCTCCTTTTATATTTTCCAACTATTACCAGGGCCAGATATTGTCAATGATCCGTGTCCCCCAGCCCGGCTTTTGTTTGTCTGCAAGGGCGCCTTTGCCGTAATATTCAATGCGGGAGTCAGCCAAAGAGGTCGACTCCACCCGGTTGTCCGAATCAATATCGTCGGGTCTTACAATGCCTGAAACCATGATGTACTGGACTTCGTTATCCACTTTCATGGCCCTGCGCCCGAAGATGCTTAAATTCCCGTTGGGCATGACTTCGGTCACCCGGGCTGCAACCGATGCTGTGACCTGACCGGATCGGTCGCTTGTGGCTTCCCCTTTGGTGGAATTCTCAAAACTGGTGTCAATGAGCTTGTCACCGACAGTACCGCCAAGATGCGTGACTTTTCCAAAGGCATTTAACGTCGGCACCCCCACCGACATACTTGTTGTCCGCTTTCCATCGGAATTTACCTCCATTGTTGAAGAAGAATTCTCCACAATATCCACGATCACCGTGTCTCCAATATAAGCCGCTTTGGTGTCATCCAGCAGAAATCTGTTCTGGGCCGTCCAAAGAGAGCCCTCTGCAGGCTTGGCCATGGTGTAATTGGGCTGCACGGCGGGTTCCGGCATTGCGTCCTGGGGAATCGCACTCAAGGCCGGTTCTCCGCCACCGGACATACAGCCGGTAAATGTTGCCGCCATAAGAATCAATAAAAATGCCAACATCTCTTTTGTTATTAGATTTTTTTGAATTGAACGCATAGCAAATCTCCCGGCTAAAAAACGACTTCCACGGTGCCGTCTGATGTAACAAGACCGCGCACAAGTTTTCCCGATGTTAAATTCTGAACAGTCACAGGTTGGCCCGGATAGCCGTCTTCCTTGCTGATGCCTAAGGTAATAATGGATAAACGGTTCTTCTTGGCCATCAGTTTTATCACGGCGCCTTTTTCAATGGCCGGGGCCCTCTTGAATTCTTTTTGAGTAACACATTTCCCTTTATCAATGCTTCGGGTCACCACCATGCCGATGACCTGATCAACCGAAGTTATTACATCCTTGTGCCGGCCGAATATGTCTATATCCCTAAGGGTTACATCGGACAGGTTAATGGTCTGCCCCCTTTCTAAGCGTGCCGCCGCAACAACTGCAGGTTTTATCTGTGACAGGCGCCCTGTGACCGTCAATCGGTCTTGTTTGACGCCGTCCACCCAGACTTCGGCATGAACAGAGAGGCGGTCATTGCCTGAAGGGGTATAACGTGGATCAAAGACCAGGGATAAATCACCCAGGGGATAGGGTTCAATCCCGCGGACTCTGAAGGCTTTGAGCTTGAATTGTTCCTTTGGCAAAAATTTGGCTAAAAACTGTCGAAGTGCTTTTTCGACGTATGACGGGTCAATCTCTTGGCTGGCGCGTTTGATAAATACCCGTTTAGGTGCCTGAATATTGATGTCATAGTCATTAAGTCCCATGGCATTGATTGCCGCTGTGATCCTTTCACCTGAAAGCTGTTTCATTCGTCCTGCCCGGGGGGATTTTCCAAGATCAATGCGAGTCAGTTCCTCTTTAAAGAAATCAGGTGCTGTGATATTGGCAATTTCTCCTAAATATATGACGGGGGGCGTAACTTCTGCTGTCCTGGCAATCTCAATAAGAATTTTTTCCGGTGTTGCGGCCGATACCGGCAAATTGAAAAGGAGTGCGCAGATTAGGCAGGATACTGCCGTCAGATATCTTTTATAACTTGTGCAGGTATTCATGGCGGAATCCATTCAACGTTTTTTAAGATTTCAACTGGACGGCCGTTCCCAGCATACTATCGGCCGTGGTGATGGATTTTGAATTGGCCTCATAGGTGCGTTGGCCTGATATCAGACTGACCATTTCCTCTACAACATCCACGTTGGAGCTTTCGATATAGTAGTTCAACACGGTCCCGGCCCCATTCTCCCCCGGTGTATTCTCCTGGGGGGTGCCCGAACCTTCGGTTTCCCTGAACAGGTTGCCACCCACAGCATATAAACCGGCGGGATTTACAAAGGTCGTTACAAGCACTTGCTCTGTTGCCAGAATGGTATCATTGTCGGCAAATACGGTCAGGGTGCCGTCATCGTCCAGGGTAATCGTAACAGCCTCTGCAGGAATGGCGATTTCAGGCTGAAGACGGTCCCCTGCCTGGGAGGTGATGTATCCCTCACTGTCCAGGGAAAAGTCCCCGGCCCGGGTATACATATCCTCATCCCCATGCAGGACCCTGAAAAAGCCTTCACCCTGGATGGCAAAATCGAGCTGATTATCGGTTTGAAGAAAATCGCCCTGGGTCCATATTTTTTGAATACCCGCCGTGTTCACGCCCATACCCACCTGAATGCCGGTCGGCACCTGGCCCCCGCCGGGGGTTGTTTGCCCTGCGACCCGTTGGGTCATATACATTAAATCCTCAAATGCTGCCCGGGATTTTTTAAACCCGGTGGTGGAAGAGTTTGCCAGGTTATTGGAGGTAACACCAATCTGGGTATCCTGGGCCATCATTCCCGTGGCTGCCGACCAAAGTGCGCGTATCATAAGTTGATTCCTTTATGTAAATTGCCCGACTTCATTGATTGCCTTTGAATCAATTTCATCAAATGTTTTCATGGACTTGGTGTAGGTTTCAAACATTCTCTGATAATCAATCATTTTCGCCATTTCCTCTACGACCTGCACATTGGCCTGCTCAAGGGAACCGGCTTCAACCCTGACATTGTCAAGGGGTACTTCATCTGCTGTATCCCCGGTATAGACAAATAGATTGTCTCCGGTTTTTTCAAGTTTCTCCATATCCTCAAAAGAGACCACATCGAGGGTGTCCAACAGCGCATTATTTAAAAAGATTTGCCCGTATTCATCGATATTCACACTTGTATTCGGGTCAACAGTATCCATGAAAACGGCACCGCCCTGACCCATGACGGGATTGCCGCTTTTATCCACAAGAATGCCTTCACTGCTCAAAGAAAAATTGCCGTTTCTTGTGTACTTGATGCCGTCCGGGGTTTCCACTTTAAAAAGGCCCTGGGGGCCTAATGCCACATCCAGAGGATTGTCGGTTTTGGTCACATTCCCCTGGGTGAAATCCTGATCTACCCGGGCCCTGAACGCTTTGTCAAAACTGACGAAATCTTTTTTAAACCCGATGGTGGATGCATTGGCCAGGTTATTGGAGACTGCTTCGAGTTTTCGTTCCTGCCTTAACCCGCCCTGGGTCGGCCGCGTCATTTCAAGAATCATAGGGCCGTTCACTCCTTTGCATGATTTGCCGATGTGCCTTGCGGCATTGATTGGTTTGATTTCACCTTACCCTCTGTCTATGCAAATGGGGTGCCATATCTTTTGTTCATTCATGCCGGACTCTGGGTCGGGGGACTTTCCTATGGACAGGCATTTTTATGTCACCACGAAGGACACAAAGAACACGAAGACCATGAAGAATTATTTTCGTGAACTTCGTGTTCTTTGTGGTTGTTATAGCTTTTAGCCGTTTTAATAGGATGTTCATCATCAAATGATATAACAATCCACAGAACCAATTAGCCCTGGCTTTAGAGCGACGCTCTTTTTATAAAAAAAATCTTTTAGGGCTTATAGTAAAAGAAAAACGATTTGATTATTAAAAATAATGTGCCAAAAGGCCGACATCTGAGATCGTCGAATTTGACGCACCCAGAAAAATTTTCCCACCATTTGGTTTGGGGTCAAAAAGAATCTCATTGAACGCGCCCATTGTCGCAGTCAATCGGAGGGACAATAAAAATCTCCTTGCATCCTGACCCGTTTGGGTATAAAGCAAAAATCGCATTATGTGAGGACTTAAGAAAAAGATAAGAAGGGAATTTATGAGAAACGACGGCTATTACACTGACCTGGATCATCCCTCTTTCCAGCACCCTGCAGGTATAGAGACTTTACAAGCAATGCCTTCCCATCATCTGTCCTGCCTGGAGCAAACCCGGATAAAGCATGCTCAACTGGCGTTTAAAGATTATTTTTGTCCGTTTTGCGGTGAAGTATTATTCCGGGGCAAGGTCCGGGATTATAAAATGGCCTGCCATAAATGCAACCGCCTTGTTGACAGCGCAAAACTTGAAGAATAATGATTTGTGAAGTTCACTATGACTTTTTTTTAGGAGCTTCGGCATTGGCCCCATAAACAAACGCAAGAAGTTCGGCCACTGCCACATATATTTCAGCCGGGATTTCCTGACTGATGTCCAGGGATGCCAGGACCTCTACCAGATCCGGATCATCCTTTACCGGAACCCCATGCTCCAAAGCCAGGGCGATGATATTTTCAGCTACCTTTCCCTGGCCTTTGGCTGTTACCGCTGGTGCCGCATCCTTAAGCCGGTCATATTTAAGGGCAACGGCTTTTTTTATATTATTGTCTTTTGGTGTCATGGTTAAACCACAATATTGAGACCGTGCATGTCATCGGGTGTTTTCATGGAAAGCATTAAACTGGTCGGGGCAATCTGTTCCGGCTTAGCGACCTGGCAGTCGATGTTTCCTGCCTGATATCCAATTTTTGACAGGCGTTGTCTCAACTCTGTAATTTTAGGGATAAGGTGGTCACAGATTGCCTGATTTTCCAGCAGAAATCGGCCGGAAATCGTTTTATCCAGAATAGAAAAATCCGCCCGTAAAGGGCCAAGAACCGTCATATTCAATAGAAAAGAAATGCTGAGCATTTTTTTTGTATTTGCTGAGCCTGCTTTGCCTGTGTCCACCATAAGTTGACCAAAATCAAAGCCATTCTCCCGCCACACAGGAAACGGCAACAGAAATCGAGCACCATCCTGGGGTTGTCCGCTGTCCCCTGATTTGACATTTACCTGGGCAAAGTGATCCAACGCATCTGAGATATGTTTTAATACGGTGGCTTTAACAGTTGTTTCAGCAGTGGTTTTATCTGAGTCACTTTCCATGCCGGTAAGGGACAACGTGGCCGCTTTCAGATCCTGGCCCGCCAACTGTTTGATCACTTGGGCAACCGTTTTTTTATCCGGGGCATCTTCAAGACTGTGTGCCAGTTTCTTTTCAAAACTCAGGCCCATATTCTCTATGATTTTAGGCAAAAAATGATCATCCCGAACATCGGATTTCAGGGAAAGCCCCATTAGAATATCATTCAGAAGCGGTTCTTTGGCCTGGCTAAGCGCACTTAAACCCAGGAAAATTTTTGCCGGGGAAAAGGATTGAAAGGGTGTGGGCCGAAACGATTCTTTTGTCTCGGCACGTGTCTGTGAATCGGGCAAGGCTGTTTGCACGAAAGGCATCGGGCTTTCAGCATTCTTTGCGGAGCCTGCTGTTTGGCTGGATACAGGTACTGACGGAGTCGGAATTGGCTTTAGCACAATACCGTCCGGGGAGTGGATCACTTTCATGGGAAGATTCATGCCCCGGTCCAAAGTAAGCTGGGTGGAAACAGATAATTTTTGGCCGCTTACAAGCAGTTGGGCCCGGTTCTGGGCGGTAACATCAAGGACTTTTGCCTCCATTGTTTGACCGGGTTTTATACCTGATTCGATCGATGTGGAAGACGTTTGTTTGCCGGGAAGAATTTTAAGCGCAGCATCCGTGCCGGTGGAAGACAGCGGAAGGGACGAAGATAAAGAGGTGGATGGAACCGGTTTTAGCACCGGACCCTCCCGGGTGGCAACAGCGGTCAAGGTCAGCGACATGCCCGGCTTTAATGACAGTGACGTTAAAACGTCAACTTTTTGACCGGCCGACAACGGTTTGCCGGGTGGATTTGAGAGGCTTGTTGAGGTTGTTGAAACAGGTTTTTTCCCGGCACCTGACAGATGTTGTGTGTCCTCCTGAACAAGCGCCCCCGAGCCGGGGCCGATTTCTGATTTTCCTGATAAAAGCAGTTGCACGCGATTTTCAGGTTTGACATCAAGCACCTTTGCATCGACAATTTGGCCCGGCTTTAAATTTATGAGATCCGACAGGCGGGAGTGTTCGTGATTGGCGCTGATAATTTTCAAGGCCGCAAAGGGCAGGCTGGGGATCATCTGGATTTCTCCATTGCAATAAATTTTTCCTTGAGGTCAATGACAAGCGCAACCTCCCCTTTGGGTATGGAAAGCCTTTCTGCAATGGTGTCAACATCCATCTTTTGATAGTAAAGATCAATGATCCGTTGCTGCTGATCGAGAACATCGGTCTCTTTGTGATATAAGGCCGTCGCTCCTTTGGGCTGGGTATTAAGCAGGGAATTGTGATGGTTTTCAAGCTGGCTGTAAAGGGTGTTGGCCCGGGACAGCAGTAGATTGATGCTGATGATTTTTGAATCCAGAGACTTGTCAAGTTTGCGGGTCAGCGCCTGCTTCTCTTGTACCAGTCGTTCAAATTCCACGGCCGCATCCTTTGAAGCCTCCAAAATCGGTTCAATCATCGCAGAGGTTTCCGTCAGCACCTCCCTGGCTACAACCTGGGCTTTTTCACGCGTCTGGGCGGCAATGTCGTCAAAATCATTTTCCTGCATTGGGTTAGGACTGCGTTGAAGTCGATTGGCCCGCCGGATAAAAAGACACAGCAGGAAGATTAAAAACAGATCAATGATTAGAGATAGGACAACAAGAAACTCAGTGGGAACCTTCAGCATCATGCCGTGGTATCTAGAAGTCTGCCCGGTCCATCCGGGTCCGGCGGCAGGTCATCTTTAGGTGGTTGTTTCTCTGCACGTTTGGCCTTCAGGGCTTCTTTACGTTTTTTCTTTTCGTTTTCCTTCTCTTTATCCTTTTTCAAAGAGAGCGTCTCTTCGCTTTCCTGAACCGTTGTGTTTTCTTCCACCTGCTGATTTTGCTGTTGCACTGCGGCCTGATCAGGATCCGGTTTAGGAGACTGGATCTGGTGGCTCAAATCCTGGGCAATACCGGATTGCTGAAAAATCTGGTTATGTCCATGAACTGTGGTCATTTGTTCCCTGCATTAAGTTGCTTTAAAAGATTTAAAGCTGATCTTGTCAATATATTGGGGGGGTAACACCTTTTTCAATGAAGTTTCCACACCCCACAGCAGATCAGCTTCAGTCACCTCATTATTATTTTCCGATACCAGCCGGGTCTGGATAGCCCCGTATATTAAATCCCGGTAGAAGGCAAGATTATTGTTTATTTCATCATAAGCCCTTTGATCTGAATAATCAATAGATACATCTGCATACACATAGGTCATGGTCCGGCTTTGATCGGATGCAAGAATTATAAAATCTGTTAACAAAATGGTTCCTGACCTTCGGCTGGGCGGTAAAATCGCTCCATCTCCGGAAATATTTGTCTGGCCGTCCCGGATAAGATCAATTTCCGTCAAAGAGGCGGTCTGTTTTTCAGGCAATGGGACAGGTTCATTTGAAAAAAACAGAAAATAACTTAAGGGAACGGATATACCCATAAACAGCAGGACAGAAGCGGCAGCAAGTACGATTTTTGACTTGAAAAGGGCTTTTATCTTTCCGCCTTTTTTAGACGCGTCTTCCGCAGATGCTTCTTTGGGGGCGGATATTTCAGCACCTTCAATACCTTCCAGAACCACCTGATCCGCATCGGGTTTCAGGTCTTGGGACTGGTCCGCCGGATCAGACACATCGTCGTCTCCCTCAATATCGCCGAGTAGATCTTCATCTTCCTGATCTGCGGCCATGAGCAGGGTATTGATGTCGTCCTGGGATATGAGGATGTCCTCATCTTCATCCAGAAAATCATCGGTCTCATCTGACTGCTGGAGAAGGGCATCAATATCTTCCTGGGTGACGTCATCCTCTTGTTCCTGGACGGTATCGTCCTCCCAGTCATCATCAGTTTCAGAGATCTGTTCTATTTCGTCCAGCAGCGTATCATCTTCGTCGTCGCCGTCATCTGTTTGACGTTCCCCCGTATCCCCTTCCAGATCATCCTGGACCGGAAGGCCGGCCTCAATCAGGGCATCCATGGCTTCCTGGGTGAGCATACAATCCGCTGCATCTGCAGCCTGGTCTTCATCTATGGGGTCATCTAAGGGGTCTTCATCCCGGTCCAAAGCTTCGGTAACCGGCGCATCGTCAACCGCCTCGTCCTCATCTTCCTGGATTTGCTCCGTCACATTGTCCATGGTTGATTCAGGATCTAATGCCTCAGGTTCTGGTTCCGTTTCTGCTGCCGGAACCGGTTCAGAATCTAAGACGTCATTTTCCTGGGTATCGTCGTCACTCATTGCGCCCTGAATATCTTCCAGTGAGATCAACTCGTCATCATCGCCATCATCCATGGCGTTGTCGGAATCATCATCCTGGTCGGGTCCGTTGAGTAGACTGTCAATATCATCCTGGGACAACTCGCCGACATCGTCTTGTTCGGGGTCGTCATCATCCATGGCATTGTCGGTCATCATGCTGTCGATGTCGTCCTGGGACAACTCGCCGGCATCTTCTTCTCCGTTGTCGGAATCATCATCATCCTGGTCGGGTCCGTTAAGCAGACTGTCGATGTCGTCCTGGGACAACTCCCCGGCATCCTCTTCGGGGGCCTCGTCATCGATGGTATTATCGGTCATCATGCTGTCGATGTCGTCTTGGGACAACTCTCCAGCATCTTCTTCTCCGTTATCGGAATCATTATCATTCTGGTCGGGTCCGTTAAGCAGGCTGTCAATGTCATCCTGGGACAATTCGCCGGCATCGTCCTGTTCGGGGTCGTCGTCATCCATAACGTTATCGGTCATCAGACTGTCGATGTCGTCCTGAGATAGTTCGCCGGCATCTTCCTCCTCGATGTTAGACTCTTCTTCATCCTGGCCGGAATCGTTGAGCAGACTGTCTATATCTTCCTGGGAAATTAGATCGTCTTCTTCTAAAATTGTATCTGACATAACTCCCCCTAAAAATTTAAAAAAATGAATATGGCTTTACTGTTTTATGCAGATTTACTTTATTTATACTTTATTTATAGTAAAGCAAATATCAGGCCAAATAAATCAAATTATGTTCCATAACTATTCAAATTAGCATGTAATTTCACCAGAACCGCCGTATGGATCTGACATATCCTGGATTCAGTCAAAGACAAAACTTCTCCAATTTCTTTCAAGGTCAGCTCGTCATAATAGTAAAGGGAGATAACCATCTGCTCTTTTTCCGTCAATTTTTTGATGGCCTTCACCAGAATGGATTTCAGTTCTGCCCGGTAGAGGTCTTCTTCGGGATTTTCCTCACCTCTGAGACCGGCTTGAAAACGGGTCTGGGAAGATATATCATTTTTTTTGGTCTTGATGAAATCATCCAGACTGAGAACAGCCGCGCCATGTATATCGGTCAGCATATTCTGGTACGTTTCCAGATCTACGCCTAAAACTTCACATATTTCATCGTCATCGGCCGGCCGCCCCTTTTCGTCTTCAATGGTTTTTGCCGCCCGGGCGATATCCTGGATTTTTTTTCGCATGGATCTTGAGTAAGTATCCATACTGCGCAATTCATCTAGAATGGCGCCTTTGATACGATAACGGGCATAGGTCTCAAGGCTGACATGTTTGCTTGGATCAAATTTGTCCACCGCATCAATGAGGCCTAATGAACCTGCTGACATCAGTTCGTCAAAGAGCACGCTGGCAGGCAGACGCATGGCGAACCGGGAGGCAATGTATCGGACCAGATATGCGTAATTGACAATGCTTTCCTGCCGCCAGGCTTCCCACGCCGCCTTGTCTTTTTTAAAGGGGTATTTCATGGAAATAGTATTGTTTCCTTTCGTACAATGACCATAATCATTTTTTATATGAAAGTCTGGCTAAGTTACTCAGATCTTTCAACCTATGTTTTGGGCCGTGCCTGGATGCTGATAGACCGGCTCGGCCCATGGCCGTTATTGGGCCGCCGCAAACACCCGGTTCATAAAAAAGGTCAGATTCCCCTGGTTCTGGTTCGTTCTACCGTCATTCAGCAGCGTTTTTGCAATATCGGACATGGCATCGGCTGCAGGGCTGTGCTTTACATTATCCAAAAGGATGCTGCGATTTCGAACCGCTTTTTGCAGGGCAGGATCAAAGGGAATATAGCCGCAATATTCCAGAACCACATTTTTTAAAAATTTATCCAGGGCATTGCTTAAAGATCCGTAAACTCTTTTGGCCCCGTTTCGGTTGTCCGCCATGTTTACCACCAGTTTAAAATGCTTTATGCCGTATTCCTGGGACATGACCTTCATCAGGGCGTAGGCATCGGTAATGGAGGTGGGTTCTGTGGTGGCCACCACCAGGCATTGGTCCGCAGATGCGTTAAAATAGAGCACATTGGATGAAATACCGGCCCCGGTATCCAGCAAAATGATGTCTGCCATATCGGAAAACGCTTCGAATTCAGACAGCAGTGTCAGTTTTTCACCTTCGCTGAAACGGGTCAGATCGGCAAATCCTGATCCCCCGGGCAAAATGCCGATACCATGATTCGTTGTCACCATTACCTGGCGCAATGTTTTTTCCCCGGATACCAGATGGCGGATGTTATATTTGGGTCTCAAGTTAAATACGATGTCAATATTGGCCAAGCCTACATCCGCATCTATGATGACTACCCTTTTGCCCAGTCGTGTCATGGCCACGGCCAGGTTTCCCACAATGTTGGTTTTACCCACCCCGCCTTTACCGCTGGTCACCGCTATGACCCTGGGATATGCACTGCCTTTGGAATCTTTGATCCGTTCCCGTTTTTGCATCGCATTTGTCCTGGCCATCTGCCGCAGTCCTTTTGCCTGATCCACCTAATCTCCTTTGGGCTCTTTTTTTAGAATTATCTTTAAAAGCTCATGGCGGTCCGGGATAATCAAATCCTCGGGCACCTTTTGGCCGTTGGTCACCAATGACACCGGCAAGTCGTGGCTTGCCACCTGGTCAAGAATTTTCCCGCATCTTTTTGTCTCATCTATTTTTGTAAACACATAGGTATCTGGATTAAATACGGAAAAAGCAGATGCCGCTTCTTTCATATTAATCAATTCAGAAGTAACACTCAAGGTTAAATGAACGCTGATCTGGAAATCATTTTTGATCAGCTCAAGGATTTCGTCAATTTTTTCCTTGTCATAATGGCTGTGCCCGGCCGTATCAATCAGTACCAGATCCATGGATTTCATTCGGTCCAGGGCGCATGCCAGATCCTGGCGTGAAAAGGCCGGTACACAGACCAGCCCCATGATGCCGGCATAGGCTTTGAGCTGCTCAAAGGCCCCAATCCTGTAGTTGTCTATGGAGACCAGCCCCACCTTCATTTTACGGGTAAAGCTCAGACAGGCGGCCAGTTTGGCAATGGTGGTGGTTTTTCCTACACCCGTGGGTCCCACAAAGGCCGCCACCTGGGGAAGTCCGGAAGAGTTCTGCCGGGTGAAAAAATCCTTGGTACGAAATTGATCCAGGCAAAGCCCCATCACTTTCTTTTTTAACTGCCTCATTTGCGAAACCTTATCAAGGTCTTGATCCAGTTCTGTAGCCGCTTTTTGGACAAGCTCTGTTGCCAGGCGCTCGCTGACACCGCAACGAAGCAGAGAGGCAAGCACACCCACGGATTCAAAATGGTTGCACAAAATAGATTGCACACCGGAACCCAAACCTGCCACTGAGAGGATGTCCTTGATCTCCGCAATATCCGACTTCAGGGTCTCCACATCCTGCAAAACAGGCGCGTCAGGCTTATCATCTTCGCTTGAAGGCATTGCCGCCTCAACTTCGAACATGATTTTCCCGTAAGGGTCTTTGGGTGATTTGGGCACCTTCCGTGTGGAAAGAATCATGGCATCGGGCCCAAGTTCCTCCTTGACGCCGGCAAGGGCTGTCTGGATACTGGCTCCCCTGAAAATTTTTTTATCCATTCTTTAAACTCACCTTTCCGACAGCCTGCAGGTTTATATCGTCCACGATCTCTGCGTGGGATACCACAAATACATTGGGAAGAGAGGGCTCAATCATACGACGGACATGACGGCGCAATGTGGGCGAGGTCATGAGTACCGGCTGGGTGTTCAATGTGATGAGCTTTTCCACCTGTTTGGATACGGCACCGACAAATTCCGTGACTAATACCGGTTCTAGGGCTAAGTAAACTCCATGGTCGGTCCGTTTAATATTTTTTGTTAGAATTTCTTCAAGCCTGCGGTCCAATGTCATGACCTGCAGCTTTTTACCGGGCTGCAGATAGGGCGCGAGCATTCCTTTGGCCACACGCTGGCGTACATATTCGGTTAATAGATCCGGATCCTTGCCTGCCGGGGCAAAGTCTGCCAAGGTCTCCACGATGGTCAACAGATCCCGGATGGAGATCCGTTCGCGCAAGAGGTTTTGGAGCACCTTCTGGACAGCGCCGACACTTAACAGATTGGGCACCAGCTCCTCCACCACCTTGGGGCTGGTTTTGGCCAAGTTATCCAGAAGATGCTGGACATCCTGACGGCTGAGCAGGTTGTGGGCGTTGTTTCTAATGATTTCGGTCAGGTGGGTGGCAATCACCGTGGAGTTGTCTACCACCGTGTATCCGGCAAACTTGGCTTCCTCTTCCCTGGACATGGGTATCCACAGGGCCGGCAGGTTAAAGGCCGGTTCAACCGTATCAATGCCGTCTATCTCTTTGGCTGCACCCCCCGGATCCATGGCCAGGTAGTGATTGACCATCAGTTCCGACCCTGCCGCCTCAACGCCCTTGATCATAAGACGGTACTGGGCCGGGCTTAAATTCAGGTTATCCCGGATGTGGATGGGCGGTACAATGATACCCATCTCCGTGGCAAACTGCCGGCGGATGGCCTTGATCCGGCCCAGAAGCGTGCCGTCCTGCTGCTTGTCCACCAGGGGAATCAGGCCATACCCCACTTCCAGTTCCATGGTATCCAGACGCAGCAGATGATCCACATCCTCGGGCTTTCCAGGTGTCTCTTCCTGGGCCTGGGTCTCGGCCTTTTCAATTTCCTGCTGTTTTTCTTCCTCTTTTTTCTCTTGCTGCCCTAAAAAGTACCAGGCAACGGTCCCCATGGTAATGCCTAATGTCATGAAGGGAATGGTGGGCAGACCCGGGATTGCGCCCATAAGAAAAACAATGACCCCGCCGACCATGACCGGGGTGGAACTGGAAAATAGATGTTTGGCAAATTCCTGGCCCATCTTGTTTTCCGCCCCGGATCGGGAGACCAGAAGACCTGCGGCCGCGGAGATTAACAGCGCCGGAATCTGGGAGACAAGGCCGTCACCCACGGTGAGCAGCGTGTAATTGGTCAACGCTTCGGCAAGGGGCATGCCCTGCTGTACTACGCCGATAATAAAGCCTGCACCGATATTAATCAACGTGATGATAATGCCGGCAATGGCGTCGCCACGTACAAATTTGGAGGCACCATCCATGGCACCATGAAATTCCGATTCTCTGGCAATGGCTGCCCTTCGCTCCCCTGCTTCTAATTCGTCGATCATACCGGCATTGAGGTCCGCGTCAATGGCCATCTGTTTGCCGGGCATGGCATCCAGCGTAAAACGGGCGGCGACCTCTGCAATACGACCGGCACCCTTGGTGATGACCATGAAATTGATGAGCACCAGGATTATAAAAATAATCAGGCCCACCACATAGTTGCCGCCCACCACAAAGGATCCGAATGACATGATGATGGCCCCTGCTGCTTCAGGCCCCTCGCTGCCATGTAAAAGAATCAGCCGGGTGGATGCCACGTTCAACGAGAGCCTGAAAAGGGTGAGTACCAGAAGCAGGGAGGGAAAGATACTGAAGTCAAGCGGCCTTTGCGTATACATGGTGGTGATCAGTACCACAACACCAAGGGAAATATTCAGCGCCAGAAAGAAATCAAGGATAATGGGATGCAAAGGCAGAATCATTGCCATCAGAATGCCGATAAAGGCCAGAACCATCAGGATATCTGATGACTCTTTTTTCATCGTGGCCATTATACCCACGTTTTCTGCTGCCATTTATCCTCCTTGTTCAGGGTAACCGCATTTATAATGAAAAGGTCATCGGGATCGCAATCGAAAACAATGGGCATTTCGATTGCGATAGCGAAGTTAAAATAGCCGGCAAAATTATAAATGTGATCACCTTTGACTCCTATCTGATGGAAGCTTGACATCTGGTGCCAAAAAATTGACTTTAAGTTTACTTAATCGTTCTTAAGCCCATAAACATAGGCAAGCAGTTCCGCCACAGCCTGATAGTATTCAAATGGAACCTGGTCACCGATATCTACTACTCTATACAAATTTCGGGCCAACGGCTTATCTTCTACCACCGGGACATCATTTTCCCGGGCAATTTTTTTGATATTTTCGGCCACGGCACCTGCGCCTTTGGCCACAACACTCGGGGCATCCATTTTTTGTTTATCATACTGCAATGCCACGGCAAGGTGCGTCGGGTTGGTTACCACCACATCCGCCTGGGGTACGGCCGCCATCATACGTTTTCGGGCTGCGGCCATCTGGAGCTGGCGAATCCTGGATTTAACAGCCGGATCCCCTTCTGTCTGCTTACGTTCATCCTTGACCTCTTTTTTGGTCATCTTTTGGTCTTCTAAAAATTTCCATTTCTGGAACGTATAATCCAGTATGGCAACCAAGATCATGATAAGACAGACTTTTATAAAAATCCAAAACGATTTAATAAACAGAAAAAGAAGAATCTGGGCTATGGAGTTATCGTACAGGGTAAGCAACTTGGTAAAATCACCCCGTGTGGCCAGATAACAGACCACTGAGATTACCGCAAGTTTGACCAGTGATTTAAGAAATTCGACGGCGGACGATGAAGAAAATTTTTGTTTAAATCCGTTAATGGGATTCAGTTTAGTTAATTTGGGTTCCAAGGCTTTCCAGGATATCTGAAATCCAACCTGTGCCAGGTTGGAAATCACCGCCACAATAACGACGGCTGCAAATACAGGCAGGCACATTAAAAAAATTTTTTTGGCGTGATAAATCAGCATGACCGTCAGATCTGCCGGGTTCAGTTCCGGCACCCGGTCAAACATAAAGTTATACCGAAAGACTTCCACGCAGTTCTGGTAGAAAAAAGATGCTGTGACATACAACGCCGTAACACCGGCCAGCACCACAAACACCGAGGGGATTTCCATGCTCTTGGCGACCTGGCCTTCCTCACGTGCCTTTTTGAGTTTTCGCCCCGATGCGTCTTCGGTCTTCTCGCCGCCGCCTTCTGGATCTTCGGCCATATTTTATCCTCCGCCCATATAAAATAATAATGCCAGAAGCAATTTCCTGCATGGTTCCAGGTAATCCCGGGTAACTATGGCGATGATGGGCAGGGTCATGGAAAAAAAAATCAGACCCACGGCGATTTTCACCGGGAACGCCACAATCATCACATTGGTCTGGGGTGAAAATTTTGCGATTAATCCAAAACCGGTATTGACAAAGGTCAGTGCGGCAATGACCGGAGCACCAACTTTAATGGCCGTCACAAACAATCCGGCCCCTACATCCAGAAGCCGGGGCATGAGTGCGGAATGCATCACAAATCCACCCACCGGGACCAGGTCAAAGCTGTCAATCATGGACATAATGATAATATGATGGCCGTTGAGTATAAGAAAAATGACCAGGCAGACCCAGTAGCCGATCTGGTCCATGATTGACACATTCTCACCGCTTTGGGGGTCCATGACATTAATCATGGCAAATCCGATCTGAAAACCGATGACCTGGCCGGCCATCTGGATGCCCGCAAAAAAAATCCGCAGACAAAGCCCCAGGGTAAGGCCCACAAGGATCTCTGCGCCCAGCATCAGGCCAAAAGTGGGGACATCCTCTGGAAAACGGGCCGGATCCACAGATACCACCGTATAGAACAACAGGGTTAAAACTAGGGCCAGCGCCATTTTTAATCTGTTGAGAATTATATTTGACCCAAAAATAGGAAACAAAAATAAGAACACGGATACCCGTGCCAGAACCAGCATAAAGATTCTAAAGCGAATGGGATCAATGAGATCAAGCAGTTCCATAGCCGCTTTTTCCTAATTCGTGTCTGAACGAATTCCCGTGTTTGGACGAAAAGTTGCCCAGATGCAAGGCGCAAACAAAGCTGAAACCGGAGCGTACTATAGTACGTGAGGATTGCAGCTTTGTGCAGCAACGCCGCAGGTGGGTGACTTTCCGTTCAAACATTAGTTCACCGGATATACATGGGAATATTGGTGATGATATTGGTCGTAAATGCCATCAGCTTTTCCATCATCCACGGGGCGGCAAATAAAAGCCCGATAAAAACGGCAAGGATCTTGGGCACAAATGTGAGCGTCATCTCCTGGATTTGGGTGACCGCCTGGAACACACTGATGGCCAAGCCTGCAATCAGGCCTAAACCCAGCATGGGCATGGCCAAAAGGATGGTCAGGGTGATGGCTTGTTTAGCAAATGCGAGTATAAATTCTGGTGTCATGTTACACTCCAAAACTTTTAATCATAGAACCTGCAATCAAATGCCAGCCGTCCACAAGGACAAAAAGCATTAGTTTGAAAGGCAGGGAAATCATAACCGGGGGCAGCATCATCATCCCCATGGCCAGCAGCACCGATGCCACGACCATATCAATCACAAGAAAGGGGACGTACAGAATAAAGCCGATGATGAAGGCAGTTTTAAGTTCGGAAATCACATAGGCCGGAATCAAGGTTAAAAGCGATACATCATCCCGGGTGTCAGGTTTTTTCATGTCAGCCTCTTTGACAAACAGGGCAATGTCGGCTTCCCGGGTGTTGAGCAGCATAAATTTGCGTATGGGCTTCTGGGCTTCAACAAAGGCCGTTTCATAGGAGATTTCACGTTCAAGATATGGGTTCAGGGCTTTGTCATACACCTCTAAGGCCACAGGTTTGATAATAAAAAAAGTCATGAACAGCGATAAGCCTACAATCACCTGATTAGGAGGGCTTGACTGGGTTCCGATGGCCTGGCGCAGGAAATGAAACACCATGGTGATGCGTGTAAAAGGCGTCATGAGGATTAAAATCGCCGGAGCCAAAGTGATGATGGTCAAAAGCGCTATAATTTCAAGGACCACCGCCACCTCTTCAGGTTCCTGGGCCGTGGTGACATTAAGTTCCAGGGAGGGGATCGGGAAGGTGACAGCTTCTGCCGTATCAGCAAAGGTTAGAACGATCATCGCTGTGACCATGATTAATCCTATACAGCAAACCTGCCGGGGGTATTTGATCATGATCGGTCTCCTTTACCGGAATCAGAAGAATCACTTCCCACGGACATCTTTTGCACATCGTTGCCTTTCATCAGGCTTTTTTTGAGCAGATTCTGAAATCCTTTTGCTGTTTCAATGGGTTCAGATGCAGGCAATGGCTCCGGCAGCTTGTCAAAGCGGGCTAAAGACGAAATGCCGGCCGGTGAAATCCCGATGAGAATCGATTCTTCCTGGACAGCGACCAGCACGAGTTTTTCTTTGGGGGATAAATGATGAACGGATAATATCTTTATCAGTGCCATGGAGCCTTTGCTGCCGAACCGGCCCGAGAATCTGCGAACGAGATAAAGGGCGATCAGAAAAAAAGCCAGAACGGCAAACAGCATACCGAAGCTTTTGCCAAACTCCACCCACATATTCGTATGGGGACTCATTGATCTTCCGCGGCTAAGGATTTGACGCGGTCAATGGGCGTGATGACGTCGGTGAGACGAACGCCGAATTTTTCATTGACCACCACAACTTCTCCTCTGGCAATGAGTTTACGGTTGATATAAACCTCCAGGGGTTCTCCGGCCAGTTTGTTCAATTCAATAATGGACCCCTGGGCCAGTTGCAGAAGATCATTGACCAGCATTTTGGTTTTGCCCAGTTCCACGGAAAGTTCCAAAGGGATATCCAGGATAAAATCCAACTCCCTTGCGCCACGCTCCTCGCTTTGTTCGGAGTCTTCATCCAGGATTTCTTCATCTGTGGTGCCGTTTTCATCTACCATGTTTGCCCTCACAGTCGGTTACAAGTTTTTCGTTGATTTTAAATGCCTGAAATCCCCGCTGGACCCCAATGAAACCTGTTAGTTTTACAAGCCCTCCCACGGAGCATGACAAGGGGTCCGATGCGTCGTTATCCAGTTGGATGACATCCCCGGGTTGCATATATAACAACCGTTCGCCGGTGATCTCAGTCTTGCCTAGAAGAATTCTTAAATCGACCTGGGAGTTAAGAATGACCTCTTCAATCATCCGCCGCCAGTTATAATCAATCTCTTCAATTTCGGCCTGGACACCCGATGACAGCTTATTTCGCATGGGTTCGATCATGGAATAGGGATAGCAGACCACAAGGTTGCCTGCGGCCTGCTCCAGTTCGATTTCAAACCGGGTGACAATGACAAGGTCTGTGGGCAGTACGATTGCCGTGAACTGGGGGTTCATTTCCGACCGGATCAGGGATGCCTTTACCGGCTCTATGGGGGCCCAGGACGCTTCAATATTTTTCAGAACAGCCACCACGGCCTTTTTGATCATCACCTCTTCAATGCGGGTAAATTCACGGCCCTCCACCCTCGCTTTTCCCAAGGCTTCCCCGCCAAAAAAAGTGTCAATAAGGTTATAGACCAGCTGGCTTTCAAACACCACGAGACCATGTCCCCTTAACGGCTCCATCCTGAATACGTGAAGACTTGTGGGTACCGGAAGGCTGCGGACAAATTCAGAAAATTTCAGGGTGTCAAATGGGTTGGCAGACACGTCAACATTGGTCTGGAGCAGGGAAGACAATGTGGCCCGAACTTCCCTGGACAGGCGTTCGTTGATCACGTCAAAAGTAGGCATCCTTGCCCTGACCACCTTGTCCTGGCTGGTAAAATCATAGGCAACGACCCCTTCAACCGGCTCCTCAGCAATATCCGGAATATCGGTTTCGGTTTCTACTTCTCCGGAATCCAGTCCGTCTAATAGACTGTCAACTTCGTCCTGGGATAGTATTTCACTCATGGCACCATCACTGCATTAAAAATTTAGTAAAATAAATATGCCGTATCGCAACTTTGGGGAAAATTTGATTTATTCGGTTAAGAAGTGCGACTTTCAGTTTAATTTTGCCCTGGGGGGTTCGCAGCTCCATCCATCTCATTTGTCGCATCTGGGTTTCAATTATTTTTCTGATCCTGGGCTCCATGGTATACACCTGTCTTCGAAATTCCGGCTCGATCATTTCAAGGGCGATACCCAGAGATATGTAATGCATCGTTGAATCTTGTCTTAAAAAAATTTGTTCAAAGGGTTCGAGCTGTACAATATCTTCAAATATTGCTTTGTTTTGGTCTTCTAAGGCCGCCTGAATGCTTTCTTCCGTCACGACATCTTCTCCGGCCGTTTGTTCCGGTGCCTCTTCTTCCTTGCCGCCGGACAGGAGAAGGAATACGCTTGCCCCAATCCCGATCAATAAAAATAAAGCCAAAAGTATAATAATGATCAGCTTTTTTTTTCCTGACAGCAGTTTGCCGATAAATCCAGTTTTGACAGGTTTTTCATCTGAATCCCCGTCTTCATCGTTCATAGATTCAATCAGTTCATCGTCTTCAAGTTTTTCCAGCAGATCGTCAGCCACAATTCCTCCCAAAATAATCTGGTCGTTTATCCAGGCGGCCCTTGCAGGCGGCAATTGCGAATATTTTTGATAAATCAGGTTTATGGTCGGCCCATGGCCGTTATAAGAAAATGTTAGCAAACCTTATGCCAGCCTGCATGGGTTTTTACCTGGATCGTGCGGAAACAAAAGTTTATTGGTAAAGGTTATATGAAAGAAGCATTTTTTGCAAAATTATTTATTGATAGATAACCCCATCGTAGGGGATAAGAAACCGGATATCGCGCCTGCGCACAATAATCCGGTGAAAATCGTCACTTTTGCCATGGATCTGTCAAAACATTGACAGATCCATGGCAAAAAGCGGGAGGGGGGCTTTATGCAACAAAGTGCAGCGACCCACTGTCATTTACAGTAGCGGTCTGAATCGTTAAAAGATCTGCTGTGCCTTCCTGGGTCTCGTCATCGGCCCCACGTTTTGCTTGTCGTTTTCCGTTTGACTGATGCTGGGTCCTTGCATCCGCCATGGACTGCTGGAAATCGCTGCTCATATCAACTTCGAAGCTCTCAAGATTGATCCCCGAGGAAGAGAGCATGGTTTTGATTTCATTGACATTGGCTGTCAGAATATCTTTTGCTGACTGGTGCTCGGTGATTACGCTGACCTTCATGGAGCTGCCGTTATGGTCGATATTCATATACACCCGGCCTAACTCAGGGGGTTTTAGTTGCATCCGGATGGTGTCGTTACCCGTATTGATCGACCGGGCAATGCTTTTTCCCACCTGCCGGGTGACAAAGTCCGGCAGTGTGGATGTGGCCTGCTGGGTGCGCTGTGTGCCGGAAGTTCCTACCGTCGAGGTTGTGGTGGCTTTTTCCACGCCAAAAACAAGGGGCTGGGTTTCTGAACTTTTAGACGTTGTCTCTCCTGACAGGGCGTTGGTGGTGGACACCGTTTTTTCCAGCGTTGCGGCATCGGACGGGGCTGCTGCTTTGATGGTCATCTGTGATGTCGATTCCTTGGTTGTTTTTGTTGTGTCTGAAACCGCGTTGGCTATTTTTAATGATCTATCAGAATCGGCTGCCGCTGTTTGGATATCATTGGAGACCGTATTCTCTAATGCCTGGGCCTCGGCAGTCGTTTGTGTCTTCACGTCGCTTCCTTTTACCTGATCCATGAACTGCACCTGGAACCGGCCCTCGATTTCTTTGACCATGGCGTCCGAATTTGCGCTGATCGTTATGGCGGAATCGACAGTCTCCTCACTGTCGCCCTGAATCGTCAGTCCGGAAAAAAGCTGATTCAGTAATCCGTGTCGGCCGGACTGAGTTGCAAGTGCATCAAACGAATCCGTTGTAAATATGTCTGACAGGGGGGTAAATCTGTCTGATACAGATTGTTCAGTTTGGCTCGATATAGTATCTTCTATCAGGTCAAGCTTTTGGGCAAAGGCATTAATTAACGTGTCCAGGGTCAACGGCTCGTCAGATTCTTCAATAAAAGAATCCAGATCAAGCTGTTTCAAAAGGGTCGTATATGAATCGTCTTCAGCATCTGTCTGATAGGTCGAGCCGGATTCTTTGGCCGTTTCCAAAAGCTGCTCTAATTGTACGATAAATTCGTCAAAATCAAATCCCCTGGACCCTTCGGAGACATTATCCATAATTGAGGTGATTTCCTGCTCATCCACACCCATCATTGACAAAAGAGATTTGATATAGGGAAGATCAGAGGTGGGCATGATCGTCTCTGCCTGGGTGATGTCCTCTTCTTCGGCAAGGGGAAGTTCAAACAACGCATCCATGAAATCGGATACAGATATCAGGTCGGTGTCCTCTTCAAGCGTAAGGGTCAAATCAGACATTAATTCTTCAACGGAAGCCTGATCAAAACCTGCTTGAACAAGCAGATCTCCGAGGGCTTCGAGTCCGCCCTCATCCAAAGATAGATTGTCCAGGTCGCCATTGGAAAGGGATAAAAGCAGATTCTTTAGCTGGGTGAGAAATTCAGTGCCGCCGCCATTTTCCAACGCGTCTTCAATATCTGAAACCTTCTGTTTCATCTTTCGGACAACAAAACAAGCTTCTTCCACCGTGGACAGTTCTGTGTCCTGTTCCCCCGTGGACAGATTTGGTTTTTGCGACGTGTCAAGCACGGCATCCTCGGTCTGCCCGCTGCACGTCTCTGAAAGGCAGGCATCCGTGTCTTCAGCAACAGTGTCTCCTTCTCTCGTCGTTTTTTCGACAACAGCGTCACTTTCACTGGTGCTTTTCATGTCCGAGGCCTGCTGCATGGTTTTGTCCAGCTGCCCCTGGAATTCAGATACACCAACGTCACTGTCTTTGACCGCTGTGCTGCTGCTGGTTGCACCCATGAGGGCGTCTGAAGAACTTCCTGTCAGTAACGCATTGATGTTTGACGTATTGGATAGCATGAGTCACCTCTAATTTATTGGGCTTTTCATTCGTTTGATTGTCAAAAAAAGCAACCATCATGCCAAATAATTGAGTTGTGATAATATATTATATGTTTTCAGTATGTTATTGATGTGGAGTGTTCTGTCTGAAATTAAGACTATTACCGTTATCGGGCAGGAATTTCCCATAAACAGATCGGAAAGGAAATAATTACCTGTTTTTCCAACATCTATCCCGATACAGCCGGGGTAGATGCTGGATTTGAGCAGATTAAATTTTGGGCACAGGATACCCGTCAATGCTGATACCCCTGGATTCCTTCACATCCTGGGCAGACATGACAATATCCTGGAGTTCCCCTGCCATGAATTTTTCATACCCGGCCAGATCCATGAGCCCATGACCTGACAGGTTGAATATAATGGTTTTTTCCTTTCCTTCTTCTTTGGCCTGCTTGGCGGATCGGATGGCGCAGGCCACTGCATGACAGGTCTCAGGGGCCACAACCAGGCCTTCGGTGCGGGCAAACATCAGGCCTGCGTCATAACATTCCAGCTGTTTGATGGCCATGGGGCTCATCAGTCCGGCTTCAACAGCGTGGGATACCAGGGGCGCCATGCCGTGGTATCGTAATCCGCCAGCATGGATGGGGGCCGGAATGAATTTATGCCCTAAAGAGTGCATGGGCAGCATGGGCGTCATCTGGGCCACATCCCCAAAATCATAGGAAAACGGGGTTGCCGTAAGGGTTGGGCAGGAGGCAGGCTCCACGGGAATGATCTCAATATCTTCCCCGTTGATTTTATCCAGGACAAAGGGGAAGGCCAGGCCGGCAAAATTGGAACCGCCGCCGGCGCAGCCGATCACGGTGTCCACTTTTTTGATTCCAAACTTGTCCAGCTGCTTTTTTGCTTCAAGCCCGATAATGGTCTGGTGCAGCATGACATGGTTGAGTACGGAGCCCAGCGAATAACGGGTTCCCCCGGTTTCATCACTGACGGCCGCTTCAATGGCCTCTGAAATGGCAATGCCCAAGGACCCTGGGGTGTCCGGCATTTTTGCCAGGATATCCCGGCCCACCTGGGTTTCATTTGACGGACTTGCAATACATTCTCCGCCCCAGGTCTGCATAAGTGACTTTCTGAACGGTTTTTGGTCAAAACTGATCCTGACCATGAACACCTTGCACTCCATGCCCAGAAGGGCGCAGGCATGGGAGAGGGCAGAACCCCACTGGCCGGCACCGGTTTCCGTGGTCAGACGTTTGATACCGAACTCCTTGTTGTACCAGGCCTGGGCCACGGCAGTATTGGGTTTATGGCTGCCGGCCGGGGAGACACTTTCGTTTTTATAGAAAATTTTTGCCGGTGTACCCAGCGCCTTTTCCAGGTGTATGGCCCGGTGCAGCGGAGAGGGGCGCCACCGGTACAGTAGATCCAGAATCCCCTCGGGGATATCGATCCAGCGCTGTTGGGACATTTCCTGTTCGATCAGGTTCATGGGAAATACGGCGGCCAGCATATCCGGACTGATGGGTTTGCCGTCTTGTCCCAGGGGCGGGTTGATGGTGCCGGGTAGGTCTGCAGCCAGGTTATACCACTGGCGGGGGATTTCATCTTCGCTTAAAAAAATTTTAGTGGGCATATGATCCGATTCCTTGTTTTATTAAATAGTTATTAATTTATTGTACAACTATGTTTCTGTAAAAAGAAACAAGCCAGTCGTTTTTATAAGGGGAAACAAACTATGTCAAGATTTAACTAATGCGTCCGAACGAAAACCGTAAATTTTGTCAAGTACAAGTCCGACGCAAATTTTCAGTTTTGCGTGCAGACATTAACTATTGTGGATTTGACTGCGCCACCACCGGGGTGAAGAACTTAAAAGTACTGCCCTCACCAAGTTTGCTTTCTACCGTAATTACGCCATTGTTTGCTTGTGCAATCCCCAGAACAACAGGTAAATCAAGACCTCTCCCGGTGGCCTTGGTCGAAAAAAACGGATCGAATATTTTTTCGATGTTCTGTTCCTCAATTCCATATCCGAAGTCTGCAACCTCTATACAGGCATAGTCATCGTGATCAGGCTGCCAATCCACAGGGAAACGATACTTTTTAGGTATATCGTTGGCGAAGATGATCTTTACACTAAGATAAATGGTACCCTTTTTTTGATAGGACTCGGCTGCATTGGTAACAAGGTTGGTGACAAGCTGCTGAATTTGATTTTCATTCCCATAGATCATAGGGCCCTGGGTTGGGAAATCCGCTTCCAGAAAAATATTGACCGGCAATGAGGCCCGAAGAAGAGGCAGGGTCATACTGCAGACCTTGCCCATATCTATTTGCATTTTTCCCAATGTGCTTTTTCCGAGGTATGTGAGCATTAAACCATTAACTTTGGCTGCATTTTGTGCAGTTTGCATGGATTTTATAATGTTTTTAAGGGGGGAGTCCCCCCTATCAATTAATTTAAGGCTCAGCTCCAGATTGCCCATAATGCCCATCAGGTGATTGTTGAAATGGTGAGCAATCGCACCGGCCATGCGGCTGAGACTTTCCTGTTTTTTGAGGTGCCAATTTTGAATCCGAAGTTCCTCCATATCTTTCGCCGCTTTTTTTTGTTCAGTGATGTCATGAATAATGGAGTGCAGATATTGTCGTCCGTCTATCTCAACACCACTGCTGAATACCTCAACGTCGCGTATTGAGCCGTCGGCCAATCGGTGCTGAAAATCAAAGAGTATGCGTTCCTGAATCTTTGCATTTCCCATCAATTTTTTAATTTCATCAGGTGGTTTTATGTTGATTTGATCAATATTCATTTGTGTGAGGGTAGAGCAAGGCCAGCCATAGAAATCTACTGCAGCCTTGTTGGCCGACACAATCTTGCCTGTATCCGGATCAATAATGAGTTTTACGGCTGCATGATTATCAAACAGATTCCGAAATGCCTGTGCACTTTTTCGCAGCTCTTTTTCTGCAATCTTGCGATTGGTAATATCCCGAACAACGGCAAGAATGTATGGCTTCCCGTTTTGATGGAAGATATTTGAATTTATTTCAACGGGGAATGTTTCACCCGATTTTTTGATATGGGACGTTTCAAAAACCAGCTGCCTTTTTTCAAGCAATGTTTTCCTGCAATCGGGGGCTGCATGCCCGTTAACATCAGGCCTGGCCGTTATGTCAGAAGCTGAAAGCTTCATTAACTCATCATGGGTATACCCATATCGTCTACATGCTATATCATTAACTTCAACAAATGGCTCAAATCCCTCTTGTTTCAAAGGATGAATAAATATTGCGTCGTTGATGGAATTGAAAAAGGTCTTTATTCTTTTCGATTGTTCGGAAAGTTCAGCCGCCACCATTTTGGATTCTGTGATATCAGTGATGATGTGAATATACTTTGAGAGTTTCCCACAGGAATCGAGAATCGGGTCTACAACAACCTCAAACCATCTGTCATTAATTTGAAGTTCCATCGATTCTTGCTGCAAGCTCTGGCTGGCTTTTAAAAGAGGGCACTCTTTAATGGGTTGGTCAGTCCCATGAGCAATTTTCCAGCATTTTTTGCCGATTATTTCCACATTGTTTTGATTGAATAACCGTTCGGCAGCCTTGTTGGATTTAAGGATACGCTGCTCTTTGTCAATAATCCAGACGCCTGACTTCATTGCGTTGAAAGCAGAATAAAATTCCTCTTCGGAATTTAAATTTTTGTTTATAGACGATAGGCGTCTAAACGCTTTAATTATATTTAATAATGATTTTAACAATAGTTTTAGGTACCGAGAACCTTTACGATTTTTGTTAATGAATGTTTTGATGGGGCGTTATCTTCGCCCCGATCCTGCGTATGAGTTTAAAAATAGATATACGAAAAAATAAATTTAACATAAAATCGATAAGTGTACCTAATATTATTTTTGCGCAATGCCTTAGTTTTTGATCAGGTCAAGTATCGCTTCAATATCTGCTACCGCTTTTTCCCGGCTGACCTCCTGCCATCCCTGCTCCCGGATGCGGGTTAGCTCTTTGAGAAACCTTCCCAGGGACTGGGTGTATTTTGCCGAAAGTCCAAGCCCGTCAGTCTCTTTGCCTTTAATTTCACCACTTTCACGGCGCTGGGCCTGGACTTCGTTAAAGGCCTTGTTGATGGATTTTTCCCCGGATTGAACCTGTTCCTGGATGTCGGGGCTGCCGTGTTCCATCACCTTTCTGGCTTTGTCCACCTTTTGGGGGCTGATCCCCAACTCCTTGGCCCGGATTTCGTTTTCCGCCTTGCGCGTGGTTTTTTCAACCGTTGCATCTTTTTTGTGTATATTATCCAAAAGCGCCAGGCACTTTACAATATCATCGTCAGACATATTGCGCCGGTTACGCTGCGCATGAAAGCTGTAAAGCAGCGCGTCATCCTCGTCTTCGAAAGATTTGTATACCACCGGCACCTGATCCAGCTGTGTGTTTTTGGCTGCTGTAAATCGGGTGTGACCATCCACCAGTACATTCTCCTCTTTCCAGACCACCAGGGGAAATACGGGGTCAAATCCATTGACCTCCATATTTTGGCTGATGGCGGCCAGGGTCTCTTCCTGGATAGGGAACAGTTTTTTAAAGGGTTGCCGGGTGCTCAAGGTGTCAGGGCTTACAAAAGTTGTATTTAATTCCATTATTTTTCCTGAATGAAGGGGTTTTGTTGTGCCATATATGTGGTCTCCGATGGCTTTGTAACAGCCGGTTGGGCCTTTGTTTTCGCTCAAACTGCGATGAAGTATAATTAGATATTTGCAAAATTCAAGGGCTCAAGTCTCTTTGCATCTTGGTCTTCCAGGCCTGTTTGAACTGTCTTTTCCAATTAAGATGAATTGGCGCAAAGCACAGGGATTGCCCTGATTCGCAGCCTTGAAAATACGGACCGATACATATATAAATTAAGAAAAATTTAATATACACAACAGCATTTATACTTTATGTGTCGACTCAATTGGCTTTTTGGACTACAACTCCTTTTTTTTATTATCCTGTTTCCCTTTCCCGGGTTGTCTCATCCCCATGTATTCATTTCCCAGCGCACTGATTTTGTGTTTGATGATAAAGGCTTGGCTGGTTTCAGGGTGAACTGGACCTTTGACGAAATGTTTTCCGTCATGATCAGCGAGGATTTTGACTCGGACCATAACCAGGTCCTGGATGCCCAAGAAGTGGCGGTGATTAAAGAAAAAGCCTTTGGATATATTGCCCCGTACAATTATTATATCCATGTTAAAATTGACGGAAAACCCTTTGAGGTGAAGTTCATCAAGACATTTAATGCATGGCTTGATAACGGCACCGTCTGCTATGAATTTTTCATACCCTGCCATGTCTTGGCTGCGGATACGCCCAAGCAGGTCGTGGTATCGCCCTATGATCCGGAGTACTACTCCGATATCTATTTTCCGGATAAAACGCCTTTGACGATGGAAAACGCAGGAGCCTTTTCCACTGAGATACTGACAGCCCGGGACCAATCCACCCTGATTTATTATGAAACGGTAAATCCCATGGCAATTTTTCTTTCGTTTAAACGAAAATAAACGCTTGGGTTACCAGCGGGCGCTGATATATTCATGGGCCTGACTCATGCCAAGGGGAATGGAAGATGCCCCGGCCCGAATGTAAAACGCTTCTTTGCCCTGGTCTGTGACAAAGACTGGGCGGTCCGAAGGCGATACCTGTATCCTGCACACCTCTTTGCCCGCCATGGACTGGATTTCGGATACAATGAATTTATGGCTCTGGGCGCCCAGGTTTTTGGAAATCAGATCGGAGAGTTTGAGCATAAACCCGTCTTGATTGGGTTTTTTCTGGAAGGTTTTGTAGTCCGGTTCAATGCCCACAGGTTCTCCGGCATCGTTAATGCCGATGAACAGGTTGCCGCCCCGGGCATTCATAAATGCGGACAAGGTTTTTACCACAACGGCCTCCAGGCGCTTATCAATCTTTTCTTCTTTGATATTCCAGCGAAGGGATGATTTGAATTCCACCGTGTCGTTTTCTCCGCCTGAAATAAGTTGTTTCCATTCATCCATATCAAGAGATGGGGCTGCCTGTTTCATCAGTTGGATTCTGGATTTAAGCTTGAATACATATATCCCGAAGACGATGCAGCCTGCAAGCAGCACAATAACCGTTCCTGCCAGCAGGCCCCAGTGCTGCAGAATAAAGGGTCTGGGGGCAATCCCCCATTTATTGTACAGTGCCTGGAGCTCTTTTTCCGGTATGGCTGCAATTCCCCTGTCAATTTTTTCCAGAAGTTCTTTATTGCCTTTGGCCACACCGGCTCTAAGTTTTTCAGTGTACAGTGTCTTTAGATTTTTAAACTCTTCCAGGGAATTGTGTTCGGCCATCAGCACTACCGCATTGGGAAAATCCAAGGCAAAGGCTTTTATTTTTCCTGCCATGGCATATTCCAGGACGGCTTTGGCACTGGGGAATTGCTGAATTTTTACGTTTGGATACCGAGTTTGAAAAAAAGAGACCGCAAAATCATCTTTGACCACGCCGACCACAATGTCGGCAGGCAGTTGCTCAATGGTATCAATGTCCATATCCTGCTGAATATACAGATTGGTATGTACCGACATCAATGATTTGGAAAAATCCATAAAAGCGGAACGCGCTTCGGATTTGAAAAGCCCGATCATGAAATCCGCCCGGCCGGTTTTAACCTGCTCCAGGCACTGGGCTAAAGGACTCGGGGAAAAGGTTACGGATATCTGATTTTTTTGCGCCCACAGTTGCCAGAAATCAATCAACAGCCCCTGGGGTTTGCCTTGGTCATCCACATTTGAATAGGGCGGATAATCCTGATAACAGGCAATGGTCAACGGTTTTGAAGCGTCTGGCGCGGCCCAGACATGGCCCCGGCATAAACCGGATAAAATCACCGCACAGATAAAAAAAACAATAACTAAATACCAACCGTTTAACTTGAGTCTCTTTTTTTGTTTATGAATCAATGTTTTTTCCTGGTGAGCTTAGAGGCTGTTTGATATTGGTGAATTGGCTTGCATGGCTACAATAAAAATCTTAGAGAAACACTAAGTCTATTAAAACCGAAGTCAAGACACCCCGGCAACGATATCCCACAGAGCCCGGACCCGGGGATTGGAAAGATTTGCATCCCGGGTGCAAAGAACTATTTCATAAGGGGGCAGTTCCGGCATGTTGTCCAGTACAACAATATCCCGGTAAATTGGGCTTTTTTCAAGAACCAGCCGGGGCACAAGGCCGATACCGAATCCCAAGTTGACCAGGGCGATAATCGCTTCATGACCTGTGACCTGAGAATAGATGCTCGGAACCACGGCGTTTTCAACGAACCATTTGTCAATACGCTCCCGGCTTAAGCCTTTGTCTGCGAGAATTAAAGGAAATTTTTGCCAGTCCGGCCCCCCGTTGTCGTTTGTCACCAGGACATCAGGATAATGTTGGGCCCCGATAAACACCAGGGGACTGACAGCCATGTTCAAAAAACTGATCTGGCCCCCAGGTTTTTCCGGCAACGCTGCAATGACGGCATCGGCATCCCGGCTCATCAGGCGTTCTATGGCCTGGGCAGGGTCTCCTGTTTCAAGGTAAATCTGAACGCCGGGGTGTACGGCCCGGTAGCGGGGGATAAAGCTGGGCAGAATACTGTATGCCGCGGTCACCGAGCAATAAAGGCTGAGCTGGCCGGACAGGACGGCATCCTTTGACAATTCGCCCTGGAGCTGTTCAAACCGGCCAAGCACATCTTCGGCATATTTTTTAAAAACCTGCCCGGCATAGGTAAGTTCCACACAGCGGTTTCCCCGGATAAACAGTTGCTTTCCCACATCTGTTTCCAGGCGCTGGATCACCCGGGTCAGGGCTGAAGGCGAGATGTTGCAACTCTGGCTTGTCCGGGAGAAATGCAGGGAACCGGCCAAGTGGTGAAATAATTCAAGGGTACGTATATCCATCTCTTTTTTTTCGCCTTAACAGGGTCTATAATTATTGCTTTGAATATTTTAAGATAGTATTTCATTATCTGCAATGTAAAATTGCAAATGATTCATTTGACGCAATAAAAATTTTAAGCCATTTTATTTACAACATTTACCTAGTGTTTGGACGAGAAGTTGCATAAATGCAAGGCGCAGGAAAAATTGCAATGCCGCAGATGGGTGACTTCTCGTTGAAGCACTAAATTAAGGAGACAAGATATGGGCACCAACTATTTTAACACCCTGCCATTACGGCTGCAACTTGAAGAACTCTCCCAGTGCCGTTTCATGGACCCTTCGGAATTCAACGGGGTTGAGGCTCTCAAGGGGAAAAAAATTGTGATTGTGGGATGCGGATCACAGGGCCTGCACCAGGGGCTCAATTTAAGAGACAGCGGTCTGGATGTATCCTATACGTTAAGGGAAGCTGCTATCACCGGGAAACGCCAGTCCTGGAAAAATGCCACGGAAAACGGTTTTGCCGTGGGTTCCTATGAAGAGATGCTGCCCACAGCGGATCTGGTCATCAACCTGACCCCGGACAAACAGCACTCCAATGTCATTGAATCGGTCATGCCTTTGATGAAAAAGGATGCCTGCCTTTCCTATTCCCACGGGTTCAATATTGTTGAAGAAGGCATGCAGATCAGAGAGGACCTCACTGTTATCATGGTGGCGCCCAAATCCCCGGGGACTGAAGTCAGAGAAGAGTACAAAAGAGGGTTTGGCGTACCTACCCTGATTGCCGTGCACCGGGAAAACGATCCCAGAGGCGAGGGGCTTGATCTTGCCAAAGCCTATGCGGCCGGCACAGGCGGCCATAAAGCCGGTGTGCTACAGTCCTCATTTGTTGCCGAAGTGAAATCGGATCTCATGGGCGAGCAGACCATTTTATGCGGGGTGCTGCAGACCGGTGCTTTGCTGTGTTATGACAAAATGATGGAAAACGGTATGGATGAAGGATATGCATCCAAACTGGTTCAGTATGGCTGGGAAACCGTGACCGAAGCGTTGAAACATGGCGGTATCACCAACATGATGGACCGGCTGTCCAATCCGGCTAAAATCAAGGCCTTTGAATTGAGCGAACAGCTCAAGGAGATCTGGGCACCGTTGTACAACAAGCACATGGACGACATCATGACCGGTTTTTTCTCAAAGACCATGATGGAAGACTGGGCCAATGATGACGCCAACCTGCTTAAATGGCGTGACCAGACCCAGGATACGGCCTTTGAAAAATCAACGTCCCAGGACGCGGACATCCCGGAACAGGAATATTTTGACAACGGTATTCTCATGGTGGCCATGATCAAGGCCGGCGTGGAATTAGCCTTTGATACCATGGTATCTGCCGGCATTATTGCCGAATCCGCCTATTACGAATCCCTGCATGAGGTGCCCCTGATTTCCAACCTCATTGCCAGGAAAAAATTGTATGAAATGAACGTGGTGATTTCAGATACGGCTGAATACGGCTGTTATCTGTTTGCCCATACCGCAGTTCCTATGCTAAAAGAGTTCATGGCAGGCTTGGGTACCGATGTGATCGGTAAAGGCCTGACTTGTGAAGATGACGGCGTGGATAATATTCGTTTGATCCAGGTCAACGATGCCATCCGGAACCATCCTGTGGAAATTGTGGGTAAAAAACTGCGTGGATATATGGGTGCCATGAAAGCCTTGCGTTAACATGTGCCCATTTAGCAGATCGCTTTATCGTACAGATCCCGAATGAGAAGCGTTCTGTTTTGAACTTCAGCAATTCATCGCTGAAATGGCATCTTGCCAGATGCGACTTAAGCGTTGGTGCAGCCCTCCTGCACCAACGTTTGCCCCAAAAAAGCAATACGATCTAAGAAACACGAAAAAAAGTTCATAACGGCCATGGGCTGAGCGGGTTTCTAAACACCCAGACTCAATCCACAGCAAAAGTTAAAAAATCTGTGTAGGTTACACAGATTTTTTTAAACATTTTTCCAAGGAGGACGAGATGAAACAGATAGCTTCTATTATGGCAGTGTTGGCATTGACCGGGTTTCTTATGTTTGGCTGCGGATCTTCGGGTGATGATGCGGCTGATGTGATCAGGCAGCAAGCAGATGTTACGGAACAATTTGTAGACAGCCTTGAAAAGGCTCACAGCGCCCAGGATGTGGCCCAGGCTGTTGACGCCTATACAGCCGGCATGCAAAAGCTGGTTCCCCGAATTCAAAGTTTGGATGAAACATATCCCGGATTCAGGGATGGAAATATTCCCAAAGCGTTGGAAAAAGAGGCTGAAAGGTTGGAGGATCTGTCCGTGAGGGTGCCGGCAGCCATGATGAAAACCGCATCATACATGATGGATCCTGCGGTCCAAAAGGCCATGGAAAACATGAGCAACGAAATGGCCAAAATAGGGAACGGAAGCTAACCGCAATTTTTTACAATACTTTTAAAATAAAGATAACTAAACTGACGGCATGAGACCCAAGACCGATGTCAGATATTACAGGGATAAGGCCTTGCCGGGAATTGACGTTTGCCGGGTGGTTAAAAGCCGTCACCATTTCCCGGACCATTTCCATGATGATTTGTATATTGTCAGCATGATTACATCCGGTCATTGCTATTGTCTGGGAAAAGGACGGCAGGAAGAGGTGTCCGAGCCGGGAACGGTAACCTTGATTAATCCCGGACAGATCCATACCGGTGCCCCTGCTGACGAACGGCCCCTGGACTATGCGTTGTGTTATTTTTCACTTAAAGCCATGGCCGACCTGGCATCCAATTTCATGTCGGGTGGTCTTCCGGAGTTCTCGGTATCTATTCTAAATGAGCCTGTGCTCACCGCCATGGTGCGGCATCTGTTGGTTACCATGATGGAAAGCCCTGACAGCCTGGAAAAGGAGGCTCTACTGGTTTCAACGTTGCATTTTCTCCTTTCAAAATACGGGGTAACCGGAACGTTGGTTGCAGAAGACAGGCCCCGGGGGTGTCATTGTGTAAAAGAGGCCAAAAGGCTTCTTGCTTCCGATCTAGATCAAAAGCTCTCTTTGGACCGGGTGGCAAGGCGTGTGGGAGTGAGCCGGTTTCATTTTCTGCGGATTTTTAAGGAAAATGCTGGTATTTCTCCTCACCACTACCGGACCTTTAAGCGGATTGAATTGTCAAAAAAACTTTTGTCCCAGGGCATGCTGCCTGCCCAGGTCGCCTTTGAGACCGGATTTGTCGACCAGAGTCACTTTTCAAATACCTTTCGCCGGTATGTGGGGGCTACGCCAAGGCAGTATCTGGCATGATTTTATTAAAGCGCACTTTTTTGCAATACCTTCAAAAAAAGATGGTGTAGGTCTTCTTGAAATTCATTGATTATTCAAGGAGATTCACATGCAAACGGCAGAAATTAGAAGGCTTACCCTTCCGGAAACCCGAGATTTAAAGTCCGCTTTAATACCCTATGCAGCCCTTGGTGCCGCCGCTTTTTTCTGGGGGGCCTCATTTCCGGCGGCCCGCTTTGCCGTCACTCTGCTTGACCCCAAGGCGGTCATGTTCTGCCGCATGGCGGTTGCCTGTCTGATCATGGCGCCCTTTGCCCGGCAATTGAAACCGGCGGTCTGGTCGGTAAAAGATTTGAAGCTGGTCATTCCCATGGTCCTGCTTCAGCCCTGCCTCTATTTTCTTTTGGAATCCAAAGCACTGACACTGACCACCTCTTCCCAGGCCGGGGTTATTTCGGCGGCGGTACCTTTGTTGGTGGCCCTGGGTGCCTGGCTTGTTTTATCGGAAAAGATCACCATGAAAGTGGTCTTCGGGCTGGTGGTATCAATGGCCGGGGTGGTGGTTTTGACCGTTCAGGCAAGTCCGGTCCGGGTGGGGGATAACCCGTTGGTCGGCAATTGCCTTGAATTTGGCGCCATGGCTTGTGCCGCAGGCAATCTACTTTTGGTTAAAGGTTTAAGCACCCGGTATAATACCTGGACCCTGACTGGGCTTCAATTTATCGCCGGTCTCATCTTTTTTTCTCCGGGAATTGTCCACCTTGTCGGCGCACCTGAAAATTTTTTCCGGCTTGATTTAATCGGGGTGCTGATTCTTTTGGGTGCCTTTGCCTCAGTGGGGGCTTTTGGCTTATATAACTGGGCCATGGCCCGGATACCGGCCAGCCGAGCGGCTGTTTTCATTAACCTGGTACCGGTGATTGCCGTGGTGCTTGGCTGGACTTTGCTTGGCGAATCATTGTCTTTGGGGCAGGCCGGCGGAGCCTTTTTGGTGGGGTTCGGGGTGTTGGTCAGTCAAAAGAAATAAGGTGTAGACCCTGTCGCCTGTTGAAAAAGGACAACAACAAATTGAATCCATAAAAGTCGAATTAGGGCAATATGGATTGTCAGACCTTTGTTTAAAGTTGTATGATCTCAAATGGCCCCTGGTTGCACGTATGTTAAGGGACCCCCAGTATGAATGGCTGACGCTTGACGACCGGCAGTTAATCGATTTATGACGAGAGATAAGAGATGTTCAACCACAGTTTGAAAATCAAAGGCACAGAATGCGGTGCCGGGAACCGGGTGCCGGAAGCCTGCCTGGATGAGGGGCCCAAGTGTGGAAAGTGCTTATCCACCCTGCTGTTGGTGAAAAGCGGGCAGGGCATTGACCCGGTAGCCGGGGCCAAAGACGCCATGGAAGAGCAGATTGAACGAATTATCTGATTTTCAGCCGGGTGAACCTCAGTTCAGGAATTTCACCCATTGGCTTTTTGAACAATGGGGCATTGATTTTCACTGCCTCCGGGATGATTGCCACATCCATGGCAGTCCTGAAAGGACCATTGAACGGGCAGTGATCCAGGATAAAAACGGACCGCTCTTTTTGTTGGAAAAATATTCACGGGATAAATTCAATCATCGTCATACTGTTGCCCGGGCCGTGAATTTCCTCAATCAAAACGGACTGCCCCAGGCACTGGCCTGCATACCGAACCAATTCGGACAAAGCCTGCCCTTTTACGGGGACAGTTGCTTTCAGGTTTCCGCCTTCTTGGACGGCACAGAACTTAAACGGCCCGATTACCTGGCATCCGGGGAGATGGGTGCAAATTTTGCCGATTTTTTAATTCGGCTTCATAAAGCGTCCATGGGTATTCAATCCATTGTCTCCGGGAAATCTTTTTCCCTGCCGGATTATATTTCCGTTTTTATGAACCAGGTTAAAGACAACAATCCAGGAGTCCATGCCCATTACCTGCCCTTTGTCAAATTTCTTGAAATTCGGTTTATCCCCGAGCACGATACGATTCCGACCTCTTTTTGCCACGGGGACCTTCACCCGCTTAATGTGATATGGAACGGAAACCGAATTAAAGCGGTAATTGACTGGGAATTCACCGGATTCAAACCCGAAATTTTTGATGCGGCCAACCTGGTGGGCTGCGCCGGCATCGAAGATCCTGAAGGCCTGGGTATGCCCATGGTCATGACCTTTATCAAAGAGTTAAAAAACGCCAACATCATTTCCCAAAAAGGCTGGGACCTGTTTCCGGAGTATATCCTGGCCCTGCGTTTTGCCTGGCTGTCTGAATGGCTCCGGAAAAATGATACCGAGATGCTGGATCTGGAAGCCCGGTATATGGAAATCCTGATGACCCACATGGACGAGTTGAGACGCATTTGGAACAAGGGGCTGGCCGGCCAGTAGCCGAAAAGGTTCTGTTATTCAATGCTGTTTTTTAAAAGGCCTGGGTGTAGACAGACCAATGACGGCCCGTGCCCGTTATAAAAATATTTCCGGTTCTTTTCTATCTTGGCAATTTTGATGTAGTGCTTGAATCGCGGATTGAAAATTCGGTTCGATCATTTGCCTTGCTTCTTCTGGACAGATTTTCACACATGCAAAACATATAAGACATTGCCACCTATCTGTCTGCGTTACATCTTCAGGGGAAATTGCTCCGGTCGGACACACGTCGGCACATTGTCCACACTTTGTGCATTTTGATGCGTCTGTTTCCGGAGTTAGTGCTACAATCGATCGCGCTTCTTTTATCATATTCAGATTCACAGGCTCGATATAGGGCGACTGGCCGGGAATTGTAACAGCTGTTAAATACGTTGATGATTCCACATTTTGAAGTTTTTTTCGGATCGCAGCACCAAATTCCTGCGCTTTTCGGATATCGCTTTCATCAGGACGATTTTGTGCAATCGGATAATCGTTTGAGGAATACGAATGCTCGGCAACAAAGGCGCCTCCAGCTATTGGAATAAATTCAGCATCAATCGCGATATCATGTAATTCTTTGAGGGCATCTTCAAATGCTCTGTTTCCATATACTGCAACAAGCACAACAGGAGTCTGCGACGCTTTTAATGAAGTTAAATATGGCAAAATTTCTTCTGGTACACGACCGTAATATACTGGAGTGGCAAGAATAACAATATCGTCTTGGCTTAATAATAGTTGTCCATTGCGTTGCGACCTTTTAGTTATATCTATTATTTCAATAATTTCAGAATTAATGCCCTGAGTAATACTTTCTGCAATTGTTTTTGTTGTTCCAGTTGGAGAGAAGCATACACAACGAACTGATTTAATTTTCATTTAATGCCTCTTTGTTTAAAGGTATAATAAGTGATTTTGTAGCTTTTCCTGCTAAAGCCGATGGTTATAATGTGATTCCGTTAGAAACAATTAAAACAGAATAGCCCTCAAATAACAGCCAAACAACCGAATGTAAATAGTGCCCGACCGAAAACCGTAAATTTTGCCGATTACGGCGTTGGCCTAAATCGTAAATCGACTCACCAAGTCATTCAGGTTTTTTGCCAGGTCGGAAAGCTGTGCCACGCTGGCCTGGACCTTGAGTCCACCGGCCTTTACGTTATGAGTTGCCTGATTCATCTGGTTGATGTCCTGATTGACTTCTGCGACCACCTTGCTGATCTTATTGGCTGCCGCGCCCAGCTCGTCCATTTTGCCGGAAACGGTTTCAGCCGTTTTGACGGCCCTGGATGTGGTTTCGCTTCCCTTGGCTGTGTTGCCGGCAATTTCATTGATCGTGGAGCTCATTTCTTCTATTGCGGCAACAATGGTTCGAAGGTTGGCTGTGGTCTGTTCTGTTGCCGCCGCAACACTGTTCATATTCACGGACATCTCTTCGGCAGCCGCCGATACATTATTTGCCCGATCGGATGTCTGTTCGACATCGGCAGTAATCTCATCGGTAACCGTGGAGAGTTCGCCTGACGACTGGTCAATTGTCTGGGTGCCGACAGTAATATCCTTTATCATGGCGGTCAGGTTCTTTGGTATTTGGAGTTTATTATGCAGCATGTCCAGGTCTCTATCCAGGTTTTCAAATTCTTTATGAACCCTGTCGGCGTTATTTATGCTTTTGGGGTTTAACCCTGGCCGTGGCCTGGGCCGTATGCGGATCTTGGGGCCAGTAATGTTTGGGATAACGTCCCATGAGATCCTTTTTTACCTCCTGGTAGGTATGGGCCCAGAAATGTTCAAGGTCGCTCGTGATCTGGACAGGCCGGGATGCAGGGGACAGCAGATGAAGGGTCAAAGGGGCCTGGCCTGCGGCGATCACAGGGGTGGCCGCCATGCCGAATACTTCCTGGATTCTGACAGCAAGTACGGCGGATGCCAAAGGTCCGTTTTGGTCCGCATACCGGATGGGGATGTTAGATCCGGACGGCACCCGGATATGGGTGGGGGCGTGCCGGTCGACCATTTTTAACTGGTCCCAGGTGAAAAGCGCTTTTATTGCGGCATCCAAATCCACATGCTTCAGTCCGGCTGCAGAAGGTATCCCGGAGAGAAAGGGGGCAAGCCAGTCAGAGAGTGTGTCTGTCAATTTTTGATCACCCAAATCAGGTAATTGGGCAAAATTGGGGCAGTCTTTTGCAAAATTTTTTAAAAAAAGTACCCGGTGCCTGAAATTCATTGTGTTTTTTTGCCAGTCAAGTGCCTGAAGTCCGTTTTGTTTGATCCCCCGGATCATGGCGGATTTTACCAGTTCAGGATTCGGTTTGGGTAACGGCTTTTGGCTGACAACGATTCGTCCGAACAGGGTTTGCCTGACCGCTTTTACCGAACCGCTCCCCTGATCCCACTCCACGATATCCTGTGTTTCCAGTTTCGTTGAGAAATCATTTTCCAAATCCGCCCGGTCCAGGGCCGCAGCCAGAAAAATACGCGCATTTTTTGCCTGGCCATCCACCTCAACGGCCACAATAAAATCACGGGCAGATAACGTATTCTCCGTGTCAAAAAAGAGACCGCTGCCTTTGGCCGAAATAAAGGATAGGGCTCCTGCACTGCGTCTTACTGCCACCCGGTCTGGAAAAGCCTGGGAAAGAAGCCTGCCTGACGCATTCATATCCAGGTCCCGGCCTCGGATATTAAACAGGCCTGCCAGCCGCCGGGCCTGGGTAAGGATGGATAAAGCCCGTTCCCGGTGGGAGAGGGTGCTTTTCTGGGTTTTGGATTGTGACAGTTTGGCTAGTATTTCCAGGCGCAGTACGATATCGGGGTCGCGGCGTCCTTGTACTAGGCCCGCAATATCTTTTTCTTCAACCAAAGCGCACAGACAGCACCCTAAGAAGCCGTGGCCCATCTCTTTGGCCCGAAGAACCATATGGGCCAGCCGGGGATGGATGCCCGCCGTGAGCATCTCCCGGCCATGGGCCGTGATGCCGCCTTCATGATCCAGGGCACCCAGGGAGACAAGCAGCTCTTTTGCCGCCTCAACCGTCCGGGAGGGCGGCATCTCCAGCCACTTGAGTTCGGACGGATCTCGCACCCCCCAAAGGGAGAGTTCAAGGACCAGGTGGGCCAGATCCGCATTGAGGATTTCCGGACGGTTAAACGGCACAAGGCCCTGGTGCACATATTGGGGCCACAGCCGGTAGCAGGTGCCCGGAGCAGTCCGGCCGGCCCGGCCCCGGCGTTGGTCTGCAGACGCTTTGGACACAGGCCGGGTTTCCAAGCGGGTCATGCCCCGGCCCGGTGAAAATTCCGGCTGGTTGACCAAACCTGAATCCACCACTACCCGGATACCCTGGATGGTCAGGGACGTCTCTGCAATAGGGGTGGCCAGGACGATTTTTCTGTTCCCTGGTGCTGCCGGCTCAATGGCGGCTTTCTGGTCTTTGAAAGAGAGACTGCCGAACAAAGGGATAATGTTTACAAATGGGTCTTGCTTAAATTTTTCATTTAGTTTTTCTGCAAGTATTCGGATGGGTGCCGCGCCGGGCAAAAATATTAAAATATCTCCATCATGGCGGTCCACAGCCTTGACTACGGTATTTAGGCAGGCCGGCAGAATACCGGCCCATCCGGGCCTGGTATCGGATGTCCCCTTTTGACTATGCGGATCCACATATATGGTTTCCACAGGCCAGGTCTTGCCCTGGGATGAAATAACCGGGGCATTACCCAGAAGATCGGACAACGCCTGGATGTCCATGGTGGCGGACATGACGGCAATGCGCAGGTCGTCGGCAAAGCCTTCGGCGGCATCAAGGCTCAGGGCCAGGGCCAGGTCTCCATGGATATGCCTTTCATGGAATTCATCAAAAATAACAAGGCCGACGCCTTCAAGCCCCGGATCAGATTGCAGTCTGCGGGTGAGAATCCCTTCGGTGACAATCTCTACCTGGGTCTTTGGGCCAATGCATCGTTCCATGCGCACCTGGTATCCAATACGCTGACCTGGCGTTTCCCCGAGAAGCGCTGCCATATGGGCAGCACAGGCCCGGGCTGCCAGACGTCTGGGTTCCAGCATGATGATTTTTTTATTTTTAAGCCAGGGGCGGTTCATCAGGCCTAACGGCACAAGGGTTGTCTTTCCGGCACCCGGCGGGGCTGCAAGCAGGGCACACCCTTTTTCTTCCAGGGCTTTGTCCAATAGTGCCAGCACCGATACCACAGGCAAGTCCGCAATGCCGGGACGATTTTTTACCTGGTCGGGCAGAATTGAAAGGCCGTTTTCCAAATGGCGGGTCATAACAAGGTGGTTCTCCATGTCGTTAAAAACGTTTGCCACTTGTATCCGGTTTTGTTTTCAGATACAAGAAAAGCTTGAAGTACCTAATTTAAGGAAATACCCATGGCCCAGGCAAAAAAGCAGAACATCATCCCCAAAGAGCAGGCGGTTTTCTGGATGGACAAGGACGGCGTCTGGCACAATGAACACGGGAAGTTGGAACATCCGAAAATTATAAAATATTTCAATCAATCCATTGGAAAAGACCACCAAGGGTACTTTTTATGTCAAACCATAAATGATGTTGAAGAAAAGGTCTATTTTTCTTATGAAGAGACTGCTGTTTTTGTGGTGGATCTTGTTAAAAAAGACGCCGGGATTGAATTGACCTTAAACACCCTTGATATTCTCGCCCTTGATCCTGAAGCGCTTTATATCAAAGCGGATGCTCTTTTTATGGAAACCAACGCCCATCTGGTTAAATTCACCCAGAAAGCTTTGGCGCAGATGTCCGTGTTTTTAACAGATACCCCCCAGGGCCTTGTTTTTAAACTTGGCCGGACACAGATGGTTATTCGTGAGAAGTAAATCCATTTTTTGGGGCGCTATAATGAATTTTTTTAGAGTTTGCATTGTCCGAAGCTACCTGATCATCAGATATTTTTTTCATAAGGCGACACGCACAGGCAGTTTTGGTCCGGGCCAGGCCAGCGCTGTTGCTTCGTCCTCTGGGCTGTCCAGGGGACAGAGTCTTCAGGCGGCGTTGTTTCGCCATCATGTCAAGCAATACCATGAATCTTCATGTTCCGTGGCGTCAGTGGTGTGTGTGGTCAATGTATTAAAGCAACGATATAAATGCCCCGGCCCCACAATCACCCAGCAGGCCATTTTGGAAAAAGTGAGAACCGCCCACTGGAAAGAGCGCATGGGGCCGGACGGATATGAGGGGCGGCGGGGCTTGCCGCTGGCGGTCCTCAGGGCTGTGGTGCAGGACAGTCTTATGGCCTATGATATTCCCTTTAAACGTGTTGAAATGATTCAGGGTGCTTTAGACCAGGGTAAGGCCCGGATAAGGCAGCAGATTATTGAACGTCTTAAAAAATTTCAATTCCAGGACAATTGTTTGATCATTGCCCATTTTGACCAGGGCTCGTTTATCAAGGAAATGAACATTCCCCATATTTCCCCGGTGGGCGGCTTTGATCCGTCAACCGGTTTGGTCACAATTCTGGATGTCGATCCTGATCAGAAATCGGCATACGATATCCCCTTTAACAGATTTTATAAAGGGATCGCCACCCGGTATGCCGGAGTGTTCCGGCCTTTTGGATATGATCGGGGCGGGGTTGTGGTTGTTCATCTGGTTTAGCGATGCAGCCCCGGCAGCATTGTCTTCTCAAGCCCCTCACGCAAGGCTTCGAAATTTTCATTATCTTGCCCGCAGAGCTGGATGGGATCTAAAAAACGCAGCCTGACTTTGGCAAAGGGCTTGGGCACCATGAACCGGTCCCAGGAATTAAAAAACCAGACCCGATCCGCATCGGTAAAAAAAGGGACGATTACGGCATTGGTCTGCAATACCATTTTTATGATGCCTGGTTTGACTTTGCCCATGGGACCGGTAGGACCGTCTAGGATATGGGCACCAAACCCATGGGTATTGAGATGGGCGATCATTTCCGTCAAGGCCTCTTTGCCACCCCTTGAGGATGAGCCCCTTGGCGTGTGCCATCCACTGCGCCGGGCCACGGCGGAAATAAGCTCGCCGTCCCGGCTTCTGGAGATCATCAGACCCGGGTGATACCGGGCATATGTTTTAAAGTGCCGGATGGCCGAAAAGAACTGCTGGTGCCAGGTCACCAGAATTACCGGCTGATTATCATCGAGCATGGACCGCCAGCTTTTTTCATTTTCAATTTTCAACCTGAAGGTCCAGGAATACAGGCGTATGAAATAATATACAAAGCAGATAAAAGGTCGAGTATAAATAATAAATTTGAGCTGTTTGATCATTGTAAGGTTTCCATGAGAGAATAATGAGCATGACGCTATCAGACAGGGAGAAAAAAGCAAGAGGAAAGTATGTAACCCAAAGTGATTTTCGAACTGATTTGGTAAACGGATTTATTATTGTTGATCATGCAATGAATAGTGAATTGATTTTAAGGTGTATTTGTTCGTCTGCTTAAGCGTTGTATTTATCGGATCATACCTGGGATGGGCTTAGAACATGCCGTATTTTTTATGAGTTATAAAAATATCTTTGCTGTTGTACTTTTTTATGGTGAATGTGGTTGACTGCGCAACTAAGTTTGCCACGCCAGCCCGTCTTTCAAACGGTTTTTTTCTTGACTCCTGGGTTGCTCGGATAGTATAGGCCGATATCCTTAGAACTTATTTATAGTTAAATTATAAACACTTTTAAATTGTGAGGTACCATGAAAAAATGGTCTGTGTTAATAATGGTTTTACTGTGTCTGTCTTGGGCATCCTATGCCTTTGCCAAAACCACCCTTAGATACTCTAATTTTTTCCCGCCCACACACATCCAGAGCAAGCTTGCAGAAAGCTGGTGTAAAGAAGTTGAAAAAAGAACCCATGGAGAAGTGGTTATTCAGTATTTCCCTGCCTCCACGCTGACCAAAGCCCCCCAAACCTACGATGGGGTGGTCCAGGGCATTACCGATATCGGTATGACCGCTTTGGGATACTCCCGGGGCCGGTTTCCGGTGGCTGAGGCCATTGATCTGCCCATGGGATACACCTCCGGAGTTCAGGCCACAGCTGTGGCCAATGCCATGTACGAAAAGTTCAAGCCTGAAGAATTCAAGGAGACCCACATCCTGTTCTTCCATGCCCATGGTCCGGGCCTGATTCACACCCGGGAAAAAGAGATAAAGACCCTTGAAGATTTAAAAGGCCTTAAGATCAGGAGCACAGGGACCAGCGGTCTGGTGATGGGGGCGTTAGGTGCATCTCCTGTGGGCAAAAGCATGCGGGAGTGCTACCAGATGCTGCAAAAAGGCGTGGTAGACGGTTCCTGCCATCCCATTGAATCCAATAAGGGCTGGAAATTGGGTGAAGTGGTTCATTATATGATCCAGAATTTCTCCACCGCTTATACCACCACCTTTGGTGTGTTTATGAACAAAAGGCAGTGGGACAAACTTACGCCGGAACAACAAGATGCCATCACACAAATCAGCCGGGAGTGGGCCGTGAAACACGGCGAGGCCTGGGATGAATCCGACAAGGAAGGCATGACGTTTTTCAAAGAAAAAGGCGGTGTTGTCATCCCCCAATCAGAAGAAGAATCTGAAAAGTGGCGCAAGGCTGCTCTGCCGGTTCTTGAGAACTATATTCAAAAAGTCTCTGAAAAGGGCGTAGATGGAAAGGCTGTTGTGGATTTTATTAAATCCAACATGTAGTTTTATGAAGTTGCTGGACCGTTTTTTAAACTTTGTTTCCAACCTGCTCAGATCTGCCGGTGCCCTTGCCCTGACACTGATGATGCTCATTACCGTGGCGGACGTGGTTGGCCGTTTTTTCAAACATCCCATTTTCGGATCTGTGGAAATTGTGGGGTTTTTAGCTGTTGCCGTGGCGGCAGCGGCTTTGCCCCACACCTATAAAGTGGGCGGGCACGTGGGGGTGGAGATCATCACCCGTCTTTTGCCCCGCAAGATCCGTCTGCTGCTGGACCTGTTTACCCGGACCCTGACATTGATTCTTTTTGCCGTTGTTGCCTGGCAGATGTTTGTTTATGCCAAAGACATGCAGCAGGCCGGTGAAGTATCCATGAATCTGGAATTTCCGTTACACTATATTGTCCTCTCTCTGGCTGTATGCCTTGCTTTCTTTTCAGGAACGATTTTTCAGCGGATTGTTGACACCGTTAACCAATTAAGAAAAGGCACAGCCGGATGAGTCCCGTTCTTGCAGGAATTGTGGGCATTGCCGTCATGATTATCATGTTCATGACTCAGATGCCTGTTGCGTTTGTTATGGCCCTTGTGGGGGTTGTTGGATTTTCAGTTATGACAAGCCCGGACGCAGGGCTTGTCCTGTTGTCCAGAAATATCTATGAAACCTTTGCTTCCTATGATCTGACCACGATCCCACTGTTCATTCTCATGGGGCAGCTTGGATTTAACTCCGGCATATCCAAGCGGCTTTATTCCGCCGGGTATAAATTTTTAGGCAGCGTGCGCGGCGGCCTTGCCATGGCAACGGTCACCGCCTGTACGGCATTCGGGGCCGTATGCGGCTCAAGTCCGGCTACGGCGGCTACGATGGCTACGGTGGGGCTGCCTGAGATGAAGCGGTTTAATTATGACGATGCGCTGGCCACGGGCTCTGTGGCCTCAGGCGGCGGCATCGGCATGATCATGCCTCCGTCCGTGGTGCTGATCATCTACGGTATTTTAACGGAACAGTCCATTGGCCAATTGTTTGTGGCCGGCATATTTCCGGCCCTTCTGGTGACCGTGCTTTTTATCAATGCTGTATATATAACCTGTCTTATGGACAAAAACGCCGGGCCTGCCGGGGAAAAATTTTCCTGGGCAGAACGTTTCAAGGCGCTTTTTGGCCTTGGCGAGACTTTGATTATCTTCGCCCTTGTGGTGGGGGGCATTTTTTACGGACTGTTTACCCCCACGGAAGCGGCTTCCGTGGGTGCTTTCGGTGTTCTGGTTATTGCTGTGGCCAAGCGTCAGCTCTCCTGGAAGGGGTTCGTAAAATCCTTAATGGAAACCTTGACCACCTCTTGCATGGTGTTAATGCTGATCGCAGGGGCCGTTATTTTCGGGAAATTTTTGGCCGTTACCCGGATTCCGTTTGAGATTGCATCCTGGGTCAGCGGACTTGATATGGCCCCGGCCCTGGTCATTGCCGTGATCATTTTTATCTATTTTCTGGGCGGCTGTTTTATGGATGCCCTGGCTTTTGTGACCCTCACGGTGCCTATCTTTTTCCCGGTGGTCATGGAACTGGGCTATGATCCTATCTGGTTTGGCATCATCATTGTCATGGTCACGGAGATGGGGGTTATCACACCGCCGGTGGGCATCAATGTCTATGTGGTTTACGGGGTGGCTCAAAAAGTGCTGTCCCATCACGTTGCCCTGGAAAAAATATTCAAGGGCATTACCCCGTTTCTTATTGCCCTGATTATCGGGGTTATTATTCTCATTGCTTTTCCCGGTATTATTTTGTTTCTCCCCCATTTGATGTATTCTTAAAACGGCCATGGGCCGACCTGACATATCATCTGTAAGGCATAGCCCACAGCGAGTTTTTTATAAAAAAAGATTGTAAAAAAGACAGATTTAAACCGAAACATGCCGGGGACACATTGAAAGATTTTAATACACTGCTTGCAGGGTCGGCAAAGGCCCATGGGCATCTGTGCTCAGGGCAGGTGATCGGGGTGCGCATGGCCATGCTCGGTTGCCGGCTCATTGGCCTGGATGAACCAGCAACACTGCCCCAGATCAAAAAAATCATTGTATATGTGGAGATAGATAGGTGTGCCACAGACGCCATCTCCTATGTCACAGGCGTAAAGCTTGGCAGGCGGTCCTTAAAATTCATTGACAACGGCATCATGGCGGCCACCTTTGTGAACCTTGAAACCGGAAAGGCGTTCCGAATTGTTTCTACGGAAACTGCCCGGGATCTTGCCTTGAAATTGATGCCCCACATTGAAGATCCAAGACTTGCCCAGCTTGAAGCCTACAAAATCATGGATGATTCAGATTTGTTTACGGTTGCCCAGGTAAACGTAAATGTACCTGCTCCGGACATGCCGGGTCCCACACAGTTTAAGACTGTATGTGCCCGGTGCGGCATTGTGGTCAGGGATAAAAAAGAGGTTTTTAAAAATAATCAGATCCTTTGCCGCCCCTGTGCCCTGGGAACCTATTATGAACCCGTGGACACGGATGAAAACAGCCAACGCGGTTAAGGTTATGGTTTAAGGACACCCCATGCAGACCATTGTTCAAATCGTCGGCCAGCCTGGTGCCGGCAAAACCACACTGGTGGCTCAGCTTGTGCGCTATTTTACTGGACAGGGCCTGAGTGTCGGCACATTAAAACATTCCAGCCACGCCTACGAACTGGACAAGCCGGGCAAAGATTCCCATCTACACAGGCAGGCCGGGGCAAGTCCGGCCGCCATGGTCAATGCTAAAATGGCGGCCTTATATTTCCCGGCTTCTGATGTCACCCGGCCCGAAAAATTGATCCAAACCTACTACCGCCATGCAGACCTTGTTCTTATTGAAGGATGGATATCAGGCCCCTATTCTAAAATAGAAATCTGGCGGCAATGTGTGGGTAAAGCGCCACTATTCAACGATGTGGGAAAAGTATGCGCCCTGGTGTGCGACAGGGTCCCGGCAGAAATAGAAAAAACATGCCCTCCGATTTTTGCCCTGGACGATATCCCGGGCCTTGCCGGTTTTATCCGTTTATAGTCCATTGCCTTGGGTACTATCCACACCTCTCCGGGGATAATCACCGGTGTGGGCGCTGATCTTAAACCCATTTACACTATCGGCTTTTCCGCCGCGATGACTCTGCAGTCATTGGTAATTAATGATCCTGCCCTTTATCTGCAAAAATATTCTAATCAAGGCCCGGAAAAATAGGAACTTTTGATATGTCGTTCAAACCGGCCGGCTGGGCTCTGACTTCTCCATGATCAAGTGTTGATCAATTTTGCCTGCCTTGTTACGTTGGTCGTAATTTTAAAAGACCCTTGCAGAACCTTTTGAGGTGATTTGTATTATTAAATGCAGGGATATCATAGATGTCTAGACGATGTTGCATTGTGCACAATACGCATCGGTGAAGGAAAGCGATACGTTATATGAACAAGGAAGCAAGAAATGATGTCGAACGGATTTTTCAAAAATCATATACCAGTCACAAGGCAGGCAGATTTGCCGAGGCGGAAAAAGGCTATAGGCAAATTCTGAAGATAAAACCGGAATGGGGACAGGCCATGAGCGCACTCGGGATTTTGTACCTGGATCAGAACCTGACGGACAAGGCGATCCCTTTATTTGAAAGAGCAGCCGGCCTCAATCCGCCGGATCTGTCTGCATGTTATCAGTTAGGCCGCCTGAAACAGATGGAAAATGATCACCAAGGTGCCATCCCCATATATCAGTTGATGCTTGAACAGCAACCCCAGGCCGGCTTAGTATGGAATAATCTGGGTGTGGCTTACCGGGAAACCGGGCAAACTGACGACGCGATGGAAAGTTTCCGTGCCGCTGTCCGGTTCGCCGCTGAACTGGCCGAGGCATGGAACAATTTGGGGGTGGCGTTGGATGAGCAGGGTCAAGTAGAGCCGGCGTTAAACGCATACCAAAAGGCCATTAAAATCCAGCCGGATTATGTCTCTCCACACTTGAATAGCGGAATCATATTTCAAAAACTCGAACAGTTTGAAAAAGCCGAAAGCTATTACCGTAAGGTGCTTGAAATCCATCCGAAAAACGAAATTGCACAGTTTATGCTCCAGAGTCTCGGCGGGGAGGCGACTACCCCTGATGCCGCACCGGTGGATCATGTTCGCAGTATTTTTGACCAGTGTGCAGAAAATTTTGAGGACATTCTGGTTGGAGACCTTGAATATCAAACCCCTGAACTTCTATTTCAACTGCTGCGTCCTTATCTAACTGAAAATATGGAGATCCTGGATCTTGGCTGCGGTACGGGGCTCGGTGCCGTGTTGTACCAGCCGTTTGCAAAACGTCTGACCGGGGTTGACGTATCGGAAAAGATGCTTGAAAAAGCAGCTGAAAAGAAAATTTACAGCAGCCTTAACGTGTTTGATATCATGCAGCCATGGGTATTCCCGGTTAGATTTAATCTGATCTACAGCTCGGATGTCTTTGTCTATTTCGGCAGTTTGGATCAAGTGATCAAATCGGCAGCCGCAGCCCTGGCGCCGGGCGGAAAAATTGCGTTCTCAGTGGAGAAACTAAAAGACAATTCAAAAGATTATGTACTTTACCCCAGCGGCCGGTACGCACATTCACAAAGATATATTCAAACCTGTCTGAACCGGTATGGATTGAACCTGCTGGCATTGGACAGCACGGATATCCGGAAGCAGGCCGGTGATCCGGTCACAGGTTTTCTGGTTGTGGCAGAAAAACAGAATTAGTTTCGGCGTATTGATTTCAATCTACTTTGTTTATAGGATAGTGCCTGACCGGAAACCGTAAATTTTGCCGATTACTTCGTTGGACCCCAATTTTAATCCTCGGAGTATTCGATATATGCCTGCGGTTAAAATTGGGGGGCCGCCTTGTACGCAACAAAATTTTCAAGTTTTCGTTCAGACACTATAGTAGGGCTTGAAAAATTTTTACCGGAGGCACCGTTTCATGAATCGAGACCTGATCCAACCCTCATTTTTATTGTTACTTGTGTTTTTTATTTCAGCCATTTTTCTTGTAATGATAAAAGCGTTTCTCATGGCTATTCTGCTGGCAGGCATTTTTTCAGCTCTGGCCTATCCGTTGTACCAGCGGCTGAACAAATGGTTGAAAGGCAGGCAGGCCGCCGCCTCCGGTATCACCATCCTGATTATTGTTTTTATCGTTCTTTTGCCTTTAAGCGGCCTTTTAGGCATTGTAACCAGTCAGGCCATCAAGGTCGGCCAGACCGCCACGCCCTGGGTCCAGAAGCAATTGTCTTCTCCCATCGCAATTTCCCAGTGGCTGGAAGGCCTTCCCTTTTATGAGCACATAGTACCCTACCGGCTCACCATCTACACCAAGGCCGGGGAATTGGTCGGCGCTGCAAGCCAATTTTTTGTTAACGGGCTTCAAGCTGCCACCATGGGAACAATCAATTTTATCTTCATGGTGGCCATTCTTTTGTACACCATGTTTTTTTTCCTCATAGACGGAAACAGGCTGCTTGAGAAAATTTTGTTTTACATGCCATTGGAGGATAAGGATGAAAGACGGCTTCTTGATCGATTTACCTCTGTGGCGCGCGCCACGATCAAGGGCACGGCTATCATTGGTGTTGTACAGGGCGGGGCATCAGGCATCGCGTTTGCACTGGTCGGCATCCACAGCTCTGTTTTCTGGGGGGCTGTTATGACGGTTTTATCCATTATCCCCGGTATTGGGACCGCCTTGATATGGATTCCGGCAGCGCTTTGGCTGGCCGCCCAGGGGGCATGGATCAAGGCCGTTGTGCTTGCTGTCTTTTGTGGTGCGGTCGTGGGAAGTGTTGACAATCTACTGCGCCCCCGGCTTGTGGGCAAAGATACGGAGATGCACGATCTTTTGATTTTATTTTCTACCCTTGGGGGGATTGCCATGTTCGGTATCATCGGCATCATCATCGGTCCCATTATTGCCGCATTGTTTGTTACCATCTGGGATATTTACGGCGTTGTTTTTAAAGATGTCCTGCCCAAGGTCGGACCGTAAGAGTTGTCTGCCGGATAAAATGTCAGTGACGTCTGCATCGAATATTCAAACGTTTTTTTTGATCGGCCAAAAATAAGGTATCAAATAGAGGTCAAATATGAGACACGAATGTTATTTCTGCCACATCAGGACAATTGAAAAACTGATTGATAAATTTAGACCGGATGAAAAGGTTGCACAAAATTTTATTTTTTCAGTCCACAAGCTGATTGATTCAAAACGGGACCTATCCAATCCCCAATTGGCAACTGAAATTCATCGTATGGCCAAGAGTCAACTAAGCAATACAAACCTGTATGCCGAAGAAAAATTAAAGGCCAATAATCTTCTTCTTCAAGAATACCCATATTGGCAAACCATGATCAATGAAAGTAAAGATCCTTTTTTCACCGCCGCAAAACTGTCGGTTATCGGCAATATCATTGATTATGGTGCCCAAAGTGTGAATGACGACATATCAGCGCAGATTGAATCGTTTTTTCAGAAAGATTTAAAAATTGATATGACGGTGCAATTAAAAAATGAAGTCAGTAAAGCTGAACATATTTTGTACCTGGGAGATAATTGCGGAGAAATCGTTTTTGATAAATTGTTTATTGAAACCATGAAGCATAAAAATATTACGTTTGCTGTACGGGGGAAACCTGTAATCAATGATGCAACACTTGAAGATGCAACTCAGGTCGGTATTGATAAGGTTTGCAGGGTGATTTCCAATGGGTTTGATGCTCCGTCAACACTCCTTGAATTTTGTTCAGGCGAATTTATAGAAGAATATAATCGTGCTGATCTTATCATATCTAAAGGACAGGGCAATTTTGAAGGACTCATGGAGAGCAGCCATCCAAAAGTTTTTTTCCTCTTAATCGCAAAATGCGAACCCATAGCAAATTTACTGGGTGTTCGTAAGAATGATATGGTCGTATCAAAATCAGTTCTATAGTAAAAGGTTTATCAACATAAGGGAGACATAGATAAATGCCGTGGATTAATAAAGAATCGTGTACGGGATGCGGAATATGCGTTGATGAATGCCCTGCCGGGGCAATCTGCATGGAAAACGATGTTGCGGTTATAAAGGATGACGATTGCATCCGATGTGGCGTTTGCCACGATGTATGCCCGGAGGATGCCGCTCGTCATGACGGGGAGCGCATTCCTGAAGACGTGCAATCCAATTTAGCTTATGCAAAAAAGTTGTTAGGGCATGAATATTATGCCAATGATAAGACAATGCAAAAGCAGCTTGTCGGACGTTTACAACGCTTTTTTACTAAAAATAAGAAAGTGGCGGAAAAAACCATTGAACAACTTGAAATTTTGAAGAATACGGAATACCCGTAGTAACAAACCGTCGTTATGTTACGATAAGGATCTGAAGATCACATACATTGGTATTGGTGGGGCCGGGTCTAAACAGATAACCGGCCTGATCAAAGTAGGTGTATGAATCATTGTTGCCCAGGTATTCATTTATATCCAGTGCCGCCTTTTTGCCAGCTTTCAGAACGGCCTGGGATGCAAATGCCCCGGCCGCATCCGTTGGGCCGTCATTGCCGTCGGTGGCTCCTGAAAGAAAAAAGATGTTTTCAATTCCGGCAGGAGCGGCTTCAAGGGCTTGAAGAAAGGAGAGGGCCATTTCCTGGTTTCGTCCGCCTTTACCGTTCCCCTTTAGGGTTACCGTGGTTTCTCCACCGGCAAGCACGCAGACCGGAGGTTGGGGGGGCAGGTTGCCGAGGGCAATATCCTGGGCCATGCCGTAAAATACCCGGGCAATTTCCCGGGCTTCGCCGGTGATCCGAGAGCTTAACACCAGGGTATTGTAACCCAGAATTTCCGCCTGTTGCCGGGCGGCATTCAGGGCAGATAAATTATTGCCCAGAAGGATGTTGTCAACCTTTGAAAAGATTAGATCATCACTGATTGGGTCTTGGGGCGTCTGTTGCATCTCATTGGATTCAAAAATTTTTGCTACCCTTGGCGGCAATGTAGTTGACAATCCGTATTTTTTTACAATGCCGATAGTCTGGGCAAAGGTGGTGAAATCCGGAGCTGTGGGGCCGGAGGCAATGGCGCTGAGGTCATCGCCCACCACATCGGAAAGGATCAGATTTATGGATGTGGCCGGGTACATGTGCCGGGCCAGTTTTCCGCCCTTAATGCCGGACAGCTGTTTTCTCACCCTGTTGATTTCGTTGATTTCGGCCCCGCAGGCCAGCAGGGCTTGAGTGGTTTTCTGTTTATCTGCAAGGGTGATGGATGCTTCTCCGTATTCTCCGGGGCAGGCCAAAAGAGCTGAACCGCCACCGGAAATCAGATTAATGAACAGGGTGGTTTCATCTGCCTTTGCTGCAATGTCAATGATCTGCTGCGCTGCCGAACGGCTGTTCTCGTCCGGGACCGGGTGACCTGCTTCAATCATTTTAATTTTGTTTAAGGTGTCCGTGTGCCCTTTTTTAACTGAAATAAGCCCCCCGGACAGTCTGGGTCCAAGGATTTCTTCCATGGCTTTTGCCATGGGGGCCGTTGCCTTGCCTGCCCCAAGCACATATATTGTTTTAAGTTTTTCTAGGCAAAGGCTTTTTTCCTGGTTGTCGAGACGGATTTTAAGGGTGTTGTTGTCCAGGGTTACCCTTGACTGTATCATGGCATAGGGGTCGACCCGTTTGATTGCTGCATTGTATATGGCTTTCAGATCAGAAAATGGTTGTGATGGCTTCATGTTTTTTTTTCATTAAATGTTATGCACCATGGCGTTAAATTTGGATGCGTTTGATTCCGTATGCCAGAATAATTCCGACAATAGAACCTAAAGCCAGGTTTGCGGATAGGGTTAAGGATACGATGATCACCATGACAAACAATTCATTTCTGGTGTGCATATCGCTGATGGTTAAAGCAAGTTGGCCTCCGGCAAAAACCAGCAGTACACCGAGGATGGACATGGGGATCAGAAAAAGCACATAAAGAAACCCCGCCCCCAGAACCAGTGCAAGGCCTGCCATGATTGTGCCGATGATCAGATTTGAACCGGCGGTTTTGGCACCGAACCGATAGTGAGCGGCAAGACCGCCGGCCCCGTGACACATTGGCATACCCCCGAAAATAAAGCTTAAAAGGTTGCCGACAGCCATGGAAAAGCACAATGCTGTGTAGGTCATTTTTTCGGCATTGTCTCCAAAATAGTCCTTTGAAAGATCTGCCTGGGCGATGACTGCATTGCCCAGTGTCATGGGAATTTGGGGAAGAACCACGGCAAACAGGGCAAAGGTGAAGTCTGCCGAAACCGGAAAACCATGGGGGAACAGGTGGGGAAAATACAAGCCCGGTTTAAGGGTGTCAAGGCCTTGTTTTGTACCCAGAATCAAACCGAAGAGCAGGCCCAGGGAAATCACAATCAGGGCGGCCGGCAGTTTTTTATTGTTTAAAAAGATAAGGGTAACAACGATGCCGCAAATGCCGATGACAACGGTAATGGGAATTACGCCTGCAGACTGGATTCGAAGGTAGGGTTCGGCGACCAGCTCAGCGCCTTTAAGCAGGGCTTTGCCCAGGATCATTTTCATTCCTTTGATCATGAGCAAAAGTCCTGTGGACAACTGAATTCCCCGAATTACGGATCGTGGAATGTATTTACTGAATTTATCCATGGAACCTGTAACACCGATCGCCACAAGGCAGATAAACATGAGAAAAGCTGACGCCTGGATTTGGGCGGCTGACATGGCCGTGGCAATGGCATAGGTGCCGATCACCTTCATGGGTTGTACCGGCACGGTGATGCCGTAATATACACCGCAGACAATGTAGAACAGGCCCGTGGAAAAAAACAGTCCCACAGGGTCCAGGCCGTTGACTAGGATCATCCCCAGTGCTATGGGCAGGATGGTGCCAAGATCTCCCATGGCGCCTGCAAATTCATTTCGGTTAAATCGGTATTTAGGTTGCCTAGTTTCCATATTGCTTTTTAGACTATAGTCTGTGTAAGTTGCAAGGATCTTCCAACTTTTATTGTATTCAGACTGTAGCCCCTTGTTTATCGAGCAGATCCCGTAGCAGGTGTTTGGCTTTTTGAATATAGGCTCCCGACAAAAGATCTTTCATGGCTTTGTCATCTGAAAAGCGCATAAGCATGGCTTGAGCAAAGTGTTTGTTGCTCATAAGAAACTGGCTGAAATGGGGGCTTTCGGGCCTGGGTTTGGAAATGATATAGGTGTTGAAAAATATCCGGTAAAATTCACGTTGGGGGCGGTAATGGACGGCAAACGCCTGGAGGCGTCTGCTGATTTCGGGAATGGCATCTTTGGGTAGAACTTTGTTAACGGAATATTTTTTAAGAGTTAAGAAACTGTTTTCCATAAGGACGGCCCGGATGCCGGCCATAATTTCCCGGTCTGTGTCATGGGTTACTTCGCAGATCATATCACAAAGATTCAAAATTGCATCTAAGGATTCAAAGTTGGTTTTAGAGATTAGATCGATATACGCGCTTTTGACCTCTTTTTTTTCATCCAAAAGCCGGGACTCATCCAGATCAAAGTTTTCAATGGCTCGCCGGATTTCAAATAATGCGCTTTCTACCCATTCCAGACCGGTAACGATGTTTCCTTCTTGCATGGAGACCAGATTAATTTTTTTGACAAGCCCCTTGAACATCTGCTGGAAAAGATCATTCACCGGAGACTGGTATGCCGGGTTTTGTGTAAATTCCCGGCAGAACCGTGTAATGTGGCGCACGCTGAACAGGACATTCATCCTGTGCCTCAGGGCGGAAACAGCGACCTGGTGCGGCATGTCCCCCGGTTCAAGAGCTTTGGGCCACACTTCAAAAAACAGCCACAGCATATTTTGCCTGAGATTGGAAAATGTCTCGCCAATGATGGATCTAATCGGAATATCCAAAATCTCACTCAACCGATACGCCAGCATCAGGAAGCGGTCCATCTTTTTTAATAAACCATAGATGGCTGTATCCAGCTTTTCCATGGTCTTGACGTACTCTTTTTTATTTTCTTGGCTGGTTACCACCCGGGCACGGGTATAAAGCAGTTTGGTGAACATATCATTGTAGCCGGTAATCTCCAGCCGGGATTTATTGGTGATTGTACCCAGAGTTGTTTTTTCCATGCTCGGCAGTCTGGCCCCGGCCAGCCGGCAGACCAGGTCTGCGTCATTAATATCTTCGATATATTCAAACCACGGCTTGTCCTGGGCCAGGCTGAAAATGAGGCCTTTCAGGGTATTGGCCACAAGTCGCTTATAATCTCTGCCCGCCGTGCTTTGTTTTATAATGGATTGCATATCAGGGTTAATCAGGCTGTCGTCCTGGTTCCCCAGATTTGATTTTGCCAGGTCAAAATAGGTGATGATCACATTGGTGGTCAGCAGCTCAATGGTGGTTTTATTATCCGCTTCCTGGATGTCCTCCTGGGAAATGCTGGCCCCTAGATCAAATGAGACCGCCGGCATATCTTGGATCAACATTTTAAATAGTGTATAAAGCGCCTCAATATGCTCGTCCGGCAGCACAAATTCCGCTTTTTCCATCTCTTCGAGGAAAAAGCGGGTAATTCGTTTGATGGGAACAAGGGGATACCCGTTATCGTCATCGGGATATTTTTTTATCGGCGTCAGGCCTTCTCCCCCCTTACGCATGATTTTCGGCATGTCATTGGTATATAACCTGTCCCGGAACGCCCGGACTTTATTTTTGTTAAGTATTGTCAACGATATCTATTCCCAATTCAGAATCCTCATTTTTGGTAACAAGGGTTTGAAGGATTTTTATATTATTTCGTACTTCAAGGATTTCCGTTGATGCCTCCGGACCTTTTATTATTGTTCCTGCAATGACCCGACCTGTGACAATCGCTTGGGAAACTCCTGGGTTTCGTTGCTGCCACAAGGTGAAATTGCTTTGTTCGCCCCTTAGTTTTTCAAGTGTGCTTTCCAGCTGGGTCAATTCAGTCTTAAATTTTTCTTTTTGTTTTTTCTTTTTTTCAATGCGGTCAAGCAGCTGGTTAAGCTCTCCGTCTAAACGCACCAGCAACCGGCTGTTTACCTGTCTCTGGGATTTTAGCCCGGATGCGGTGGGATCCCCCTGATTTTTTGACAACAAAAAGTTTTCGTGTCTTGCCCTGTCGATTTCGTGGACCAGTGCCAATGTATCTCTTGTGTCCCGGGAAAGTTCTTCGGACAGGGAATCAAGCTTTTCATGGATATATTCCTGCCCGTCCGTGGTACGCACAATTTGGTCCTGGATATTTTTCAGTTCACGGGTGGTAAAGGTATCAACACCAAAGGTAATCGTGTTCGGCGCTGATTTCTCGGTTCCCAGATGCTTGGTGAAGAGCCCTTTGTTGCAGATGATGTCCGAGGAGATAATTTCGCCGTTTTTGATGATCACTGCACCAGAGGTGATGATTCGGCTGTCCAGAATCTCTTTGTCCACGATGAGGTTGCCAAGACAATAAATAGTTGAGTTTCGCATAAATTTTATGTTGACATTGCCCCGGGCATAGACAAAGCCGCCGATCATCCCGTTCAGAACTGTAACATCTCCTGCAGCCTGGATTTCTCCGCCGTCCACCGTGTCAACGCGGACGACATGGCCCACGGCTTTGAATCCGGACTTGAGGGTTCCTTTGATGACGATATCACCATCATAGTTAATGTGTCCGGTTTCATAATCAATATCATCAGGCGCAGTAAAGACATGGCTTACCTGAACTTTGTTTGATGGGTCAAGTGTGGGCGTACCGTTGATTTCGGCATACAGTTTAAAACTGTCTGAAGAGCGGATAACCCCTGTGCCGTATTTGAGGGCCGCGTCTGCCACGGCAGTAACGTAAAGTTCCTCGCCAAAGATATTTTTTCCCTCACGGGCTTTGGTCATGGGGAATTTTTTTGCCAGCAGGCTGCCTTTTTCCACCCAGGGAATGGGACCTCTGTCTTTGAAATCGATGTTGCCGTCTTCATCAATCCCACCTGCTTTAAGGTAATCTGTTTCAAAAAAATATTCGATCCTGGCATCCTTGCCTTTTACAGGATCCGTTCCCCGCGCCACCCGGAACGGTTTGGTTTTAAATCCTGATGAGTTTATGAATTTTTCCACCTCTGACGATTTAACCAGACCGTAAACGATGCCGTTATCCTCCAATTGCTCAATAATTTTTGAGGCAGATACCGTGTCTTTGAACTTTTTGGTTTTTCTTATCAATGCCGCCATACCCAAGGCATCAACTTTCAGATGTATTCCGCCGTCAATCTCTCTGTCTATGGAGTAATCTATCTGTGGGGGGGCAGCCTCAGCCACAGGTTTAGATGGCTTGACTGCACTTTTGGAGGGCTGTTCGCCTTGAAGCTGCTGTACGATCTGTTGGTATTGTTCCTGGTTAAGCGTTTGGTTTTGTATCCATATTTTACTGATAAGTTCCGGTTGCTTTTTTTCCGCAATTTTGTTTGTCTGCCGGGTCATCTCCCCAAGGAAATCTTCTTTGCTGACAAGACCTAGATCAACAGCACAATTTCCGAATACCTGATTGTTTTGAATGGTTTTTAACGCAGCATAGCTGGCCAGAAGCTGTTTCATCTGTTTGTCGGTAAGAATATTTTCTTTCTCAAAATAGTTCTTTAACGCAAGATCAAGGTTCTTTGCGTCGCGACATGCTTCCAGCGCCTGTGCGCACTGTGCGTTTGTAATGAATTTTTTTTGTAAAGCAAGTTTTTCTAGCATATAGATCGTCGTATTGAATGAAAAATCATATTGTTGCAGCATGCCAACCGCACTACAGTTATAAACGGCGCTATTTATCAAGATTTGTTCAGGTTGGAAATAAACTCTCTTATTGTGGCGCATCAAGGGTAAAACTGCAAGAAAAAATAAACAATCCCGGCAACTTTGAGTAAATACAGGCTTTTTTGCTGTAAAATTGCCAGGCGTTTGAAAAGATATTTCCATTAAAGTTTTTCTGACGTCATTATCCTTTGTTTACTATTTTTTTGAGGGTAGTGTCTCTGACAATAAATATTTGACAAAACCCGTGATTTGGATTTATTACCAGTGTTGACTGGTCTTTAGGATGGCGGATGGGAATATCTGTGTCATTTTCTCATCCCAGGTCCACTGCGAAACCTGAAAGAGGCCGGAATGAATGCATTTGAGAAAAATAATGTCCATTGTCTGTATAACGGCCACGGGCCGACCTGGTCTATCAGCACCCAGGCTCGCCCCACAACAAAGCATGAAAGTAACTTATTGGTACTTTCATACATATAAAAAATTTAAGGAAATAGGGCAGGTCTGCAAGGATGCATTGTCCCTGTTAAGGCGCAGGGAAAAATATAAAAGATAAATGGACAATTGGTTCGGACTTTTATATTAACTATTTCAAATAATGGCGGCAGGCAGCTTAGGTGTCATATTGCTGCTTGTCAGATCTTCTAAAAGAGGGACAAACTACTAAAGAGGGAAAAACGAATGGAATTTAACTATGAACCCATGTTTCCGTTGAAAAAGGATGCTACGCAATATCGCCTGTTGACCAAGGACCATGTCCGGGTCCGGGAGTTTGAGGGTAAGGATGTGGTCATGGTGGAGCCCGTTGCATTGACTCTGCTGGCCAACGCTGCGTTTAAGGACGTTGCCCATCTGTACCGGGCCGAACATCTGGCGCAGGTAAAGGCTATAATTGATGACCCCGAAAGTTCTGACAATGACCGTTATGTAGCCCTGGAGCTTTTGAAAAACGCTGTAATTTCGGCTGAAAAAGTCTATCCCATGTGCCAGGATACCGGTACCGCCATTATTATGGGTAAAAAGGGCCAGCAGATCTGGACCTGGTCCGAGGATGAGCGCGAATTGTCCAAAGGTGCCTTTGAAGCCTATACCCAAAACAATTTGCGGTATTCCCAGAATGCCCCGCTCACCATGTACGACGAAGTGAATACCAAAAATAATATGCCGGCCCAGGTGGATCTGGCTGCAGTTCAGGGCGATGAATACAACTTCCTGTTCATGGCAAAAGGCGGCGGCTCTGCCAACAAAAGTGCCCTGTTCCAGATGACCAAGGCCGTTCTCAATACCGAAGAGGGCTTGATTGACTTCATGCTCAAGGAAATGAAGCACCTGGGTACTGCCGCCTGTCCTCCCTATCACATCGCATTTGTCATCGGCGGCACCTCTGCGGAACTCAATCTCAAAGCGGTAAAACTGGCTTCGGCCAAATATCTGGACACCCTGCCCACCAAGGGCAGCGAAACCGGCCATGCTTTCAGGGACGTTGACCTTGAGCAAAAAGTTCTGGAACGTTCCAAAGGCTTAGGCCTTGGCGCACAATTCGGCGGCAAACATTTTGCTCTGGATATTCGGGTTGTAAGACTTCCCCGCCACGGCGCATCCTGTCCCATCGGCATTGGCGTTTCCTGCTCTGCAGACCGTCAGATCAAGGGCAAAATCAACCGGGACGGCATTTTCCTGGAACAGATGGTTGAAAACCCGGCAGAATACCTGCCCGCCAGTGAACCTGAAATGGCCCCCGCCGTTGAAATTGACCTGGATCGCCCCATGGATGAAATTCGCGCTGAATTGACCAAATATCCGGTATCCACCCGTCTGTCTTTGACCGGTAAAATTATTGTGGCCAGAGATATTGCCCATTCCAAGTTCATGGAACGGTATGAAAAGGGCGAAGGGCTGCCCGATTACATTAAAAATCACGTCATTTATTATGCAGGGCCTGCAAAGACACCTGAAGGCGAAGCCTCCGGTTCATTTGGCCCCACCACCGCCGGCCGCATGGATCCCTATGTACCTATCTTCCAGAAAGAAGGCGGCTCCATGGTCATGCTGGCCAAGGGCAACCGCTCCCAGATCGTTACCGATGCCTGCAAGACTTACGGTGGTTTTTACCTGGGTTCACCTGGTGGTCCGGCCGCACGTCTTGGCAAAGATTTTATTAAAAATGTCGAGCTGGTTGAATATGAAGAACTGGGCATGGAAGCCGTATGGATGATCACGGTTGAAAAATTTCCTGCATTTATCCTTGTAGATGATAAGGGCAATGATTTTTTTGAGGGCCTGGTATAAGTCTTAATTTTATATTCGATTTTTTTTTAAAGTCAAACAGGATAGACAGTGCTGCCGGATCTATGACGGTGTCTGTCTGTCCTGTTTCCATCTGAACAGGAAAGTCATATGGAAGTCATTTTGCTGATGGCCTCAACCGTGGACGGTAAGATTGCAAAGCATTCCAGTCAGCTTGTGGACTGGACCGGCAAGGCCGATAAAAAATATTTTGTGGAACTGACCAAAAAGGCAGGAGTTATGATCATGGGATCAAAAAGTTATGATACCCTTGACTCCCCATTGCCCGGTCGCCTGAATATTGTTATGACCCGGGATAAATCCAGGCAAAGTGATCAGGACAATCTGATATTTACGGATTTGTCCCCGGCTGAAATTCTTGACGACCTTGAGAATAAGGGTTACACCAGCGCGGCTCTAATTGGCGGAGCCACCATCAACACCTTGTTTGCCCGGGACAACCTGATCACGCAGGTGCATTTGACCATGGTGCCCAGGCTGTTTGGTTCAGGGTTGTCCTTGTTTGCACCACCCCTTGATCTTGACACGGCGCTTAATCTTGAATCTTGTCAGGATCTCGGAGATGGGCATCTTTTACTCATTTATCATGTGGGGAGCCATGAAGCATAGTGACGTTTCCGGGATAAAACCAGGCACCAAGAAAGAGAAGAAAAAAAATTTTATTGTCCGCTATTTTGAGTGGGTCGCAAATGGAACCCAAAGGGCCAACCAACAGGGGCGCGGCCCATGCAAATACTGAGCTCCGAAAAAATGATCGGTCCGTGGGACTGGAAATTTTGACATTTTTTGAAAAAGGATTGTGCTATCATGAGTAAAGCAAAAGTAAGGATTCAGGCTGCCGCTACAGTTTGCGGGCTTGTTTGCCTATGTCTTGTATTGGTGTGGATTTTTCGCGGTGAGACCCCGCCCGTTGACACCCATTCCAAAGAACTGACCTTTAATCTGGATCAATTCATTGACCCTGAAACCTGCGGGGGGTGCCATGATGAGATTATGGCCCAGTGGCAGGATTCCATGCATCATCTTTCCCATCAAGACCCGGTATATACTCGGGTGGCAAAATTTTATCTTGAGGGTCTGACCGAAGCAGGCCATATTGAGGAGGCTGAGTCATGCGTGAAGTGCCATACCCCTGTGGGATATGTGAGTGGTTTTCCCCAAAAAGTGTCCGATGAGTTTGCAGACGTTCAGGAAATTCCTGCCCAGGGTATTCAATGCGACTATTGTCATGTGGCCGTAGATGTCAACAAGATGTACAACAACGGTTTGGTCTTGTCCCCCGGTCAGGGCGAGGATGATCCCGGTATCAAGCATGGGCCTTTTGACGATACGGAACCTGAGTTCCACGATGCCGCGTATTCGAAACTGCATACCGATTCAAAAATTTGCGGTACCTGCCATAATGTTAAACATGTGGCTTTCGGCACCGACCTTGAAACCACTTACACGGAATGGGAAAAGGGCCCGTACAACAGCCCTGACCCTGAAAAACATATCTCCTGCCAGGGGTGTCATATGTACCAGCGGCCGGGCGTACCTGCCACCGCCTCCACACCGAGGCCTGAAAATCCGGGCAGTGCCACACCGGACGCAAAGCAGCGTCCCCATATTTTTACCCACTATTTTGTGGGTGCCAATTCCGGCCTGCCCCAAATGTTTTCCGACCAGGAGAAATCCGATATGGCTGTGGCGCGTCTAAAGCATGCGGCCCAACTTTATCTAGAGGTGGAAAAAGATAACGCCGTCCGGGTGGTGGTCGCCAATACGGGCGCCGGACACAGCCTGCCCACGGGATTGACGGATATGCGCCAGGTATGGATTGAAGTGACATTGGCGGACAGCGATGGAAGCATCGTATACCAGACCGGCGTTCCTGATGAAAACAATGAACTGCCGGAAGATACGGTGATATTTAATACCATTTTTGGAGACGGCAACGGCAACCCTGTGGTCAACATTGCCAAAGCCAAGGAAATTTTATCTGACACCCGGATTCCTGTAGGCGAAAGCGTATCCCATCTATTTGGATTAGATCCTGTCCCCCAAAGTGGGTACACGCTGACCGCGCGCCTGCTGTACCGGTCCATGCCGCAGAAAATTCTCAATCAATTGCCTGGCGATCCGTTAGGGCCTTTGCCGGTGGTGGAGATGGCTGCGGTAAGTAAAATATTTTAATGGCTTAAAATGGCGGCAGTCTTTGCCGCCGTCAACGGATAATAAACATACAATGCATTTGTTCGATATTGTTGTCATTTCCATCGGACTGGCCATGGATGCCTCGGCGGTGTCCATGGCTGCTGCGGCCTGCGGGTATGCACAAGACCCGCGGGCCGTGTTTCGTCTGGCGTTTCACTTTGGTTTGTTTCAGTTCATGATGCCGGTGGTCGGTTGGTTTCTCGGGACTGGATTTGTCGCATATGTCCGTGCCGTGGACCACTGGATCGCCTTTGGCCTGCTGGCCTTTGTTGGCGGGCGCATGGTTCGCGAAGGCTTAACACACACCGAAGAGTGCCTTCACAGGGATCCTTCCAAGGGCTTGACCATGGTCATGCTCAGTGTTGCCACTAGCATTGATGCCCTGGCCATCGGCCTGGGTTTGGCTGTAATGGATGTCAATATTTGGTATCCATCTGCTCTGATCGGCATTATTACATGCGCCATGTCCGTGGCTGCTATATACATCGGCAAGCGGGTGGGCTCGGCCTTTGGCAGTAAAATGGAGGTTGTGGGCGGCATTATATTAATTGGACTTGGCTTGAAAATACTGATTCCTGCACTCTTTTTTGGCGCCTGATTTTAAAACTATGAAAACGGTTCATACCCATTATATCGGCAATGCCGCAAAGATGAAGAAATTGGCTGACAGGAGTGTCAGTCTTGTGGTGACATCACCGCCGTATCCCATGATTGATATGTGGGATGAAATTTTTAGCCGCCAGGATTCCAAAATTGACAAGGCGCTTAAAAAATCGGATGGGCCGCTTGCCTTTGAACTCATGCACCAGGTTCTGGACCGGATCTGGAAAGAGGTGTTCAGGGTGCTTTCTCCCGGCGGGTTTGCCTGTATCAATATCGGCGATGCCACACGCACCATCAGGGAACGCTTTGCCCTTTATCCCAACCACGCCAGGATATTAACTGCGACCCAGGCATTAGGATTTACGGCCTTGCCCTGTATTTTATGGCGCAAGCAGACCAATGCACCCAACAAATTCATGGGATCGGGCATGTTGCCGGCCGGGGCCTATGTCACGTTGGAGCATGAATACATCCTTATTTTGAGAAAAGGGGGAAAACGCGAATTTACATCTGCTGCGGCTAAGGAGAACCGTCGGCAAAGCGCCTTGTTCTGGGAAGAGCGCAACCAATGGTTTTCAGACGTCTGGATGGATCTTAAAGGCACCCGCCAGGCCATGGGAAAGAAAAAGAACCGTAACCGCAGCGGTGCCTTCCCCTTTGAACTGGCCTATCGCCTGATCAACATGTATTCCGTGAAAGACGATCTAATTCTGGATCCGTTTATGGGTACGGGCACCACAACACTTGCGGCCATGGCTGCCGGGCGCAATAGCGCAGGATATGAAATAGACCCAACGCTACTGGAAAATTTCTACGATAAATGCAAGGATTCCATCAGCCGGTTTTCTTCTGCCATCCAGCACCGCATAGATTTTCATAGTGAATTTGTTCAGGGGCGTCTGGATGACGGAAAACCCATCAAATATGAAAATTCCTATTATGGGTTCCCCGTAATAACGCGCCAGGAAAAAGAACTTGTATTGAATATCCCGGTATCCGTTGAACAACAGGGTGACAAAAGTATAATTGTTGATTACAACATGCCGTCCCGGGAAACCGTAAATGCATTTCCTGTCCAGCCCATCAACGTAGCTGAGCCCAAATCCTCCGGGAAAAAATCCAAGGTTGCCGAAGGATTATTTCCTGATTTTGATCCAGAACCCTGACAATGAGGCACGAGCAGGCTTTGCCCCTTTATTACTTTATGAATTGTAATAAAATTGAAAAGGCAGAACCCAATGCGGATTCTGCCTTTTATAAAACAGCCACGGGCTGACCTGACATATCAGCTGTCAGGCAGAGCCCTCAATAAAGTTTGAAAGATCTTAGTAACTTACCCAGACTTTCTTATAAAATTGTTTAAGAAGTTTGTTATCCCTCTTTTTTTCTACTAACTCCTGCAATACCTAAAAGTCCAAGGCCAAAAAATAGAATAGTGGCAGGTTCTGGAACAGCGTTTTGCCCTTCCAATGAAAAATCGTCGAAAAGAATGTCTTCCGATTCCCCAACTGATACCGTAATCTTATTAACTAACTTGGTATTGTCGATGTTTATAGTAAACTGTCTCCATTCAGTGGTGCTAATTGCTGACCCTCCTATTGTCAAATCATCAGACGTTGTATCTGAATAAAGCACTGTAATATTGCTGGGACCTGAAAATCCGGTTCCTTTGACCCAAAAACTTAAATCTCCGGTTGTTGCAACAGAAGCAAAAGCTTGATCAATCCAGTCAACGGCCCCCATTGCAAGGCTGTATGTCCCGGAATGTGCATCTGCAGTTGTGATGCTGCCATCAAAAACCGGAGGTGAGTGTACATTCCAACCTGTAAAATCCCCAGTTTCAAACCCACTATTGACAATTAATTGCGAAGCCGTTGCTGCTGTTGTGAAAAAAAATAAAAAGCCACAAATAATAATAGTTACAATTTTAAATTTCATCTCTCCCCCTCCTTAATGATGTTAAAACTGCTTAATTTTGGATCAATTGATAGCCGATTTTTAAGCCCTTGGAAAAACCACCGTTGTTCAGACGGCTATTTAGCCCGCAGTGCTTTAATCCCACTATTTTGAATACAGTGGTCGTTTAGTCAATAATGAAAATGAGCTATGAAAAGAGCGCTTTTATTTTCGGTCAGAGCGAGTGGTATCCAACTTTTTCATTGTATTTGAAATTTTAACGCAATAATTATGCCGATTTCTCATGAGATCTTGTAATTAATTACATTGTCTTGTGTATACAGTAGGTTAATGGGAGATTGTTTTCTATAAAGCAGGTCGTATTATGGCAAAAATTACACATAAAAATGGCAGAAAATATATATTATTATAACAAAAAATATATAGCAAAGTTCAAATTGGGTGGCATCGGGGCGAGCCTGGGTGCTGATAGACCAAGGACGGCCCGTGGCCGTTATACAAGAGTCTCGGTGAATTCGTAAAGGTTTATGGCATTGGGCGTTCTCTGTTTTTTAGCGCTTCGGAAAACTTGAAATATCAGATATAGCCATTACTCTTTACAAAATACAGGCATGGAAGATATTATAGTGAATAATTTTTCCAAACCGACACACGAAGATTCAAACGAAACGTATGAAAACAAAAAAGGAGAACTTTCATGGGATCTATTACGCTTGGCGGCAACGCGGTAACTTTGGCTGGTGATTTTCCTAAGACAGGTGACAAAGCAAAGGACTTTACCCTTGTGGGCCAGGATTTGTCAGACGTCAAACTGTCTGCGTATGCCGGTAAACAGGTGGTACTCAACATTTTTCCAAGCCTCGACACCCCGGTTTGTGCCACAGCTATTCGTAAATTCAATGAAACAGCAGGTACCAAAGAAAATACCGTTGTACTCTGTATCTCAGGGGATCTGCCCTTTGCCCACAAACGGTTCTGCGTTGCAGAAGGCATCGAGAATGTTGTGACTGCTTCTGCCTTCCGCAGTCCCCAGTTCGCCCTTGACTATGGTGTGGCCATGCAGGACGGCCCTCTGGCAGGCCTTACTGCCCGGGCTGTTGTTATTCTCAATGCATCCGGCGAGGTGGTTTATACCGAGCTTGTGCCGGAAATCAAACAAGAGCCGGATTATGAATCTGCGCTGGCTGCATTGTCCTAACAGCTAAACGCAAAGGGACTCTATAAAAAAACGAGCGCCCATTCGGAAACCGGCTGAGAAATTATTTCCGGATGGGCATTTCTATTTATCCAAATAAGCGCCGTTCCTTAACACCTCAAGGAGGTAGGTATGGTCAGATTCTTAAAGTGGGTCATTATAACCATAGTCATTTTTGCCGGGCTGATTATCGGGGCTGCTGTATTGGTCCCCATGTTTGTGGATGTCAAAAAGTATCTGCCGGACATTGAAACTATGGTGGCCCGGCAGACCGGACGCAGTTTTTCCATGGGGGATGATATCAAACTCTCCCTGTTTCCCTGGGCCGGAATTCGGCTGTCTGATTTAACCCTGGGCAATCCTGAAAACTTTGAAAAAAAGCCCATGATTTCGGTGAAGAGCTTTGAAGTCAGGGTAAAAGTTCTACCCCTTTTGTCCAAACAGATCCAAGTAGAAAAATTCATTGTGGCGTCACCCAGTATTGCGCTGGTTAAAAATAAAGCAGGGCAGGGGAACTGGGAACATATCGGCTCTCCAGCAACCGGCGATCCGGATAAGGGCACTAAGGCTCAATCCAATTCCCCCCCGCAGGATACCGGTACAAAATCACAAACAGATAATGCAGCCCTTCCCATTGAGTCGCTTCTCGTTGACCGGTTTGCCGTCATCAACGGGGCAGTTTCCTATGTGGATGAGGGTGGCGACCTTTCCAAAGAGATTTCAGATCTTAATTTAGAACTGTCCGGCATCAGCCTCGATAAGGCTATTGCCATTACATTCGATGCCAAAGTGGACGGCAAGCCCGTCTCTTTAACCGGAACTGCCGGACCTCTTGGGCAAAATCCCGGTAGCACGGATATTGATTTTAACTTGATGGTCAAGGCACTGGATCAACTGGCTCTTTCCCTTAAAGGTCGGTTGATTAAACCCCTGACCGAACAGACTGTTGATCTTACCGTTGATCTGGCTCCGTTTTCGCCTAAAAAGCTGTTTGACGCCCTGGGAAGCCCGTTGCCCATTGAACCCAGTGATGCCTCAGTCCTGGATAAGCTTTCCCTGAAAGCTGTTGTCAAAGGGTCAGCCCAGGCTGTGACCGTTTCAGACGGAACCCTGGTACTGGATGACTCTACCATGAATTTCAGTGCCCAGGCCCAGGCATTTGACAAACCAGACCTCAAATTTGCCCTGACCCTGGATAAAATTGATGTGGACCGGTATCTGCCTTCGGCTACTAAGAACGATTCGGGGCAGGCTGCCCCGGCCAAGGACGGAGCACCGGCAGCAAGTACCGGTCAAGGCGGCAAAAAAACCGGCTCTGTTGATTATACGCCGTTGCGCAAACTGGTACTGGATGCAAAGGTGAATATCGGCAGTCTTAAGGTTTCAGGATTAAGCATGAGCAATGTTACAGGCGCTCTGACTGGTAAAAATGGCATATTTAACCTGGATCCGTTTACCCTGGATCTGTATAAGGGAAAAGCGGGGGCAAAGGCCAGGATCGATGTGCGCAAAAAGTACCCGGCAACAAACCTTTCCCTTACAACCAGCAATGTTCAGGCTGGGCCTGTCATTCAGGATAGTATCAAAAAAGATATCATTGAAGGGGCATTGACCTCGGATATTTCTCTTTCCATGACAGGTGACACTCCGGATATGATCAAACAAAGCCTGGGCGGCAAAGGAGAGCTTAAATTTATGGATGGTGCCATCGTGGGGATTGATATTGCCGGAACCATTCGTAACGCCAAGGCCGGTATTGGTCTGGGCGAGGCCATAACGGAAAAGCCTAAAACTGATTTTGCTGAACTTAAGCTCCCATATACCGCATCCGAGGGACTTGTAAAAATTTCGCAGGCCTCCCTTGTCTCTCCTTTGTTAAGGCTTGTTGCAAACGGACAGACCAGTCTGGTAAAAGAAAATCTTGATTTCAGGATTGAACCAAAATTGGTGGCCACAATTAAGGGGCAGGGGGATACAAAGGATCGCACGGGACTATTAATTCCTCTTGATGTAACAGGGACTTGGGAAAAACCAAAGGTGCGGCCGGACCTTGAAGCCATATTAAAAAATCAGTTGCCCGGCACCGATGAGCTTAAACAACTTCTTAAAGGTGAAAAATCGGACTCTGGTGAGAAACAGGATATTAAGGATACTGCCAGGGGACTGATAAAAGGGCTTTTAAATTAACTAGTGCCCGACCGAAAACCGTAAATTTTACCGATTACAGCGTTGGCCTGAAATTTTAATCCTCGAAATACGCCATGTATTCCTCCGGTTAAAATTTCAGGCCGCCTTGTACTCAACAAAATTTCCAGGTTTTCGTTCAGATACTAACTATAGGAGAAGTATTAAAAATGTGTAAAAAAAGAATCAGCGTTGCAGCGGTAGCTTTTGTTTTTACCTTCATTTTGGGAGGCGCGGCGTATGTTCTCGCCGGAAATTCCCTGCTGGACCAGGGCGCTTCATTACTTAACACCCTGAACAAAAGTGGCAGCAGTGAAAGTAGTAGCAGTGGCGGTTCCGACTCTGGAAGTCTGAGCAACAGCGAAATTATTTCCGGCCTTAAAGAGGCGTTGGAAACAGGTGCTGGCACCGTTATCGGTCAGTTGGGCGCTGAAAACGGATTTAATTCCGATTCAAGCATTCATATTTCCTTGCCATCATATCTTTCCAAGGCACAGTTTTTGATGGATAAAGCCGGATTAGGGTCTTATACCGATGATTTGGAATTGAAGTTGAACCGGGCCGCCGAAGCAGCTACACCCAAAGCCAAAGCCTTGTTTATGAATGCCATTTCCCAGATGTCCTTTGACGACGCCACCAGCATTCTTAATGGTGCTGATGATGCGGCGACCCAGTATTTCAAGAAAAAAACGTCCGACGATCTCACCGAGGCCTTCACCCCGGTGGTGGAAAAGACCCTGGAAGAAGTCGGGGTCGTAAAATCCTATGACCAGATGATGGCGCAGTATAAATCCATGCCTCTGGTTCCCGACGTAAAGGGCAATTTAACAAATTATGCTGTTGAGGAAGCCCTGAACGGCATCTTTTATTATCTGGCAAAAGAGGAAAAAGCGATCCGGGAAAATCCGGCAAAGCAGACGACGGCATTGTTAAAAAAATTATTTAACTGATATTTGAGATAAAACTCCCCCTCTTTGGTGTTGTTGCAAAAAATCTGCAATCTTTGCATACTGGTTCATGCTTAAGGGTTGCAGATTTTCTTGCGCCTTGCATCTGGGCAAGTTTTAGCTCAAACTTTTTTAAGAAGAGGACTCACCTATGGTTGAAGTTGGATTTTTCGGAGCAACAGGAGAGGTGACCGGATCCATGCATGTGCTGGATACAGGCGTTGATAAGATTTTACTGGATTGCGGCATGTTCCAGGGCAGAAGAAAGGAGAGCCGGGAAAAAAATGAAAATTTTCCCATAAACCGGTCTGACATTACGACCATGATTCTTTCCCATGCCCATATTGATCATTCCGGCCGGATTCCGCTGCTGACAAAAGACGGCTTTTCGGGCCGGATTGTCACCACCCGCCCCACCAAAGATGCCCTGGATTACATGCTTCTGGATTCAGGACATATCCAGGAATCTGATGCCCTGTACCTGAATTATAAAGCCCTGCGTACGTTTTTGTACCAGGCGGAACAGTCCAAAACCAAACAGCAGATTTCCAACAAGGAAAAATCCAGGATTAAAAAACTGCTGAAAAAAGGCCCCCATGAGCTGGATGTGGATGCCATTGCCGCACTTCAAAAGGAGTGTGGCCTTGACATGGTGACACCACTGTATACCCAGGCGGATGCACTGGAATCCCTCTCTTTTATTGACGGATACCCATTTGGTTCACAAGTGACCATCGGCCAGGGAGTCACGGTGAAATTCTACGTGGCCGGTCATATCCTAGGCTCCGCCTTTTCGGTGATTACAGTGACACCCGAAAATGGCGGCAAACCCCTTAAAATTCTTTTTACCGGTGATATTGGTCGATTTGAAAAACCAATCCTAAAGGATCCCACCCTGGAATTTGATGAAGAGGATCGGGACATTGATCTGATGATTATCGAGAGTACTTACGGGGACCGAGAGCATGAGCCGGTGGCTGATCTTTCCGGCAGCCTGAAAGATACCCTGATCCGGACAGTTGAACGGGGCGGCTCTCTTTTAATTCCTTCTTTTGCCTTTGGCAGAACCCAGGAGCTGATTTATATTCTTCACCAGTTGTATGAATCCGGTACCGTTCCCAAAGTACCTGTATATGTGGACAGTCCTCTGGCATCAAATATCACAAAGGTCTTTGGAGAACATCCGGAAACCTATGATAAGGAAACCCATAAAATATTTTTGGAAAAAGGTATTAACCCCTTTTATTTTAAAAACATCAAATTTGTTGAGTCGGTGGAGGAATCCATGCGCGTCACCCAGGACGAGACCCCGCATATTGTGATCTCGGCGTCAGGCATGTGTGAGGCGGGCCGGATCCTTCATCACCTGCGTTATAAAATCCATAATCCGAAACATACCATTCTTACTGTGGGGTATATGGCCCAACACACCTTGGGGCGGCGTATTGAAGAGCTTGGGTTGCAGGAAAATCAGACTGCAGACAAGGCGCCTGAAGTTAAAATTTTGGGAAAATCCTATCCCTTGAAAGCCCATGTGGAAAAAATCGGGGGGTTTTCCGCCCATGCAGATCGCCATGAACTGATGCGGGTAGTCTCAGAGTCCAATCTTCGGGTGAAAGATATTGCCGTTGTCCACGGTGAAGCGGATCAGAGCGCAGCATTTGCCCGGCGTCTTAATGAGAACGGATATAATGCTTTTGTCCCCACACCTGGAGAGCGGTTTAAATTGCCTTGATTCCGTTCTGCTTTTTTTTTAGGAGTCCATAGGTACAGGAACAAGTACGATGGACTCCTTGTCTTTTTTATCCCTCAGCGAAGATGACGTCTCCCTTGCGCTCTTTCTTGAGAACCCCTTATTATTCTGTTTTTGCATCCTCATAGATTTCATATACTGTTTTAACACCTGGAATTGCATCAATTTGGGATTGCACCTCACTTCTTTCTTCACTTTGGTACCATTTCTGCCAATCCTCCAAAGATTCCCAGGTACTGATAGCAACAATGTCTTTTGGTGGGTCTAATTTTTTTACATATCTGCTTGAAAGATAGCCTGGTTGAAGAGGAACAATAGTTCTAATTTTTCGTACAAGCGTGATCAACTCTTTCTCTTTGCCGGCATCTTCACAGATACGTTTAATGAAAACTTTAATTGCCATGATAATCTTCCTTTCGTGGTTTTTAAATTTTACTGCATAAATAAATTGTTAAACCTTAAGCAGAATGATTTTTCCGGAACGTCTACTGATCAGTTGAAATTTTTGAAATTACAGAGTTTGATTCTGTTGCCAAATGGGGTAATCACGCACAAAAAGTATGCTTACGGGATAAGTATATTTTAAGACTACGAGAACCGATAGCAAAGATCAAGAAATATTTTAAAACTCCTCTTTGGGACGTTTGGCACATGTCATATGATTAAATAAAAATCGATACAGACTATCCTTTTACCGCTATCTTGCAACCTCCCTTTTTTCGGAGAATGCCCCGCCGGGACACGGGTCGGGGATTTTGAAGTGGCCACCAGAGCTGTATGTACTTTTTTTCACTACCAAGAAAAATTTTTCATAATTTTGACGAAACGTCAAATAGATATCCAAGTATTTTTCTCCTTAAAATTATCTTCACAATGAAAACATTATTAAAGCAACCAGTTGGAATTCCGGCTAAATTAACCATGAGATTCGTCATATTTACACCCGTTATCATTAGACAATAATTCGTAAAGACTGAGTGGCTTGCATATTGCTATCGTTAATATAGTTAAGTAGTTAAAATGATTCATACGCTTCAAAGTGTATGGACTGATTCTGTATACAATATTGAATCTGGCATAAAAATCCTGGGACCCAAGGGACTTGATTTTTACGAAGGAAAATATGATTTAAAACGCTTTAAAAAAAGGAGATTGTAATGTTCATGGCTGGAAGGTTTTTACGCAATATTTTGTTTTGTTTTATATTGCTGTTCTTTTTTGCGAATTTGTCGTTAGCGGCAGTAGTAGATAATATTGACAGTACATTCACGACATCAGACTGGTTATATTTCTATGGAGGGACTTACGAGATTAATGCTGATGGTGATACTACTGAGGTTGAATTAAGCAGCAGTCTTATTGTCAGAGATGGCGCTGTGGTCAATATCATTGGCAATGGAGAATCCGGTTCCGCAAAGCTTTCAACGGATGCCAGATACGCTGAATTCGGCTATGGTGACAGTGGCACGCTTAATGTTTCAAATGGCGGGAGTTTTGATACGACCGGTAGCCTTTTTATCGCCACCCTCTCGACAACTGGAGCGCTTAATATTGATAGCGGTGGTACTGTTAGTGCAAATAAGTTGAGATTAGCGTTTAATGGTAGCGGTAATAATGGCACGATAAATGTTGATGGCGCTGGCTCCTCGTTAACAATTGATGAAGGATCCGTTTTGGGGGGAAGCAACAGCACGTCCACAGTCAATATCACAAACGGTGGATTAATTCAGGGCGGAAATATTCAGATTGGTTCTGGAACAGGATCCACAAATAATGTCAACGTTAGCGGCCGGTCGGTAGAGACATGGATTATTTGGGAAGATCTGTCTGAAGAGGATGCTATCAGTTTCGTTGATGGCTTAAATTACGACGATCAGGACCTGTTTTGGTTTTATGACTCTAAATACCAGGCGTTTGTCGGTAGCTTATCTGAAGAAGAGTATGAAACGTTAAAGTCTGCGGGGCAGCTTTCCTCATCATTTTTTGAAACATTGTCTGAAGATGAACAGGCCGTTCTGCTTGGCAATGAAAGCTTTGCGACTCAGACTGTAACCAAGTCCACTTTGATTGTTAATAATGATATTAATTTTTGCAGTAACAGCCTCGAAGATACAGATACCAGCAACACCATGACTATTTCGGATTATGGGTTGGTCGAAGCCGATCTTATTTGGCTTGATGGTGATGCAGGGCAATCCTCTATTGATATCAGCGATATGGGGGAATTGAATGCCAATTATATCATTGTGGGTTCAACATCATCAAATCTCTATGATGAAGAAACGGACTCTGCAACTCTTTCCGTAAGGGATACAGGTGTAGTTAATGCCGGTCAAGTCACATTGTACGCCTCGGGAACCCTGAAAGGGGATGGAACAATAAACGGTAACGTATACGTAAGAGGCGGTGTGATTGCTCCCGGCAATTCTCCTGGAACACTGACGATTAACGGTGACTTGGAGGTAATTCGGGGCAGTATGGAAATAGAAATAGCGTCTTCAGATTCTTATGACTTTTTTGATGTGTCAGGGGATATCTATATCGGAGAAGAGGCTATAATCGAGATAATTCTCAGCTGTTTGGATATTGAATCCATTGATATCACGACCTTTTTCTCAGAATCATTGATATTTGAAGATGGTTTTGATCCACTGACCAACATTATTTTGAGTATACTCGGTATCGACGAGGATGATACTTATTCTGTCGAGTTAGCATTCTATGATAAGGTTTACACGTACACAGAAAGTGGTGTATCTCTAACCGATGATGGTTTAGGAGGTGGTTCATCAGTCCCTATACCCTCGACTCTGTTTCTGTTTGGTGCTGGTCTGCTGAGCCTTGCCGGTGCCAGAAGAAAGTTAAGAAAATAGTTATTTGTCGGTAGATTATTCCAGGGGTAGGGTCCGGGAGACCCTGCCATGAGTACCTTCTGGCATATTCTTGCAAGCGCCGGTATTTTTGCTGACCCTGTCATCAGAAAAGAGTTGTCGAATATGGAGAATGGTTGCTGACAAATGGAGACATCTTATTTTTCTCCGGGACGTTGGGTGATGCAGTATGATTAAATTAAAATCGGAATTGATCATCGTTTTCTAAAGGCCAGCCGTTCGCTGATTTTAGCGGCCTTTTCAGATTCCACAAACGCCAGGATTTGGGAGGCGGAAACCTCTCGCATTCTTAAGAATATTTCATAGGCAACAGAAAGTTCCATTTTGTTGACAATCTCTGCAGCCGCTTTGGGCTTCATGCTGGCATACATTTTTACCAGGCGGTTCATTTTTGCCTCGAATGCGGCCGCTTCTTTTTGTTCTGCGGCGGTCTTCTTTGTTTCAAGCCGGGCCATATCTGCTTCAATCTGTTTTTTAAGGGCTGTCAAAGACTCTATTTTCTCATCAATTTGAGCTTCATAGGTTTCCAGTTCCTTTTTTTCCTTGGCAAGTTGTTCACTGGCCTCGTCCACGGTTTTTTTTCTCTCTGCAAGGCCTTGGAGAACAACTTTGGCAGGGTCGGGACATTCGGGACACTCGGGGCACTCCGGGCAGGGGGCATCTCCTCCCTCGGTGTTTTCGCCTTCAGCAGGTGCCTTTTCCGGTTCTTCCGGATCTGCTGCCAAAACCTGTGTGGGCTGCCCGTAATGTATATATGAAACACCAACAAAGGCGATGGTAACGATAATCAAATTAACCAAAAGGCATGCCGTCCAGCGTTTAAGTGTGTTCATTGTTCACCTCCCTGGCCGTTTTTAAGGATGCAATTTCATCCAGACCTTTCTGCTCTTCCCGGAGCATTGCATGGGTATATTCCCGCTCCTGTTTTTCCCGCAGACGCTCCAGTGATTTTTTGTCAATGGTTTTTTGTTTAAGAATATCCCGTTTGTCAGCCAGAATTTTTTCAAGCTCTGTTTTTTTCTTACGTTCAAGAATGATTGTCTGGTCTATGCTGGTGATAAACTGTCTGTACCGGTTGAACTGGCCTGCCCCAATCCCCTGTTCCACCAGGGCATCAAGCTGGTCTGTCGCCAAAATTCTCTCTTTTTGCAATTGGGTAATACGCTGTTCACAGGCCAGGACATCTGCAACAGCCTTGGCCATTTCCTGCTTGGCGACCTGCTCAAGGTGGCGTTTGTACTTTAAAAGGCTTTGCAGTCTGAACTGGAATCTTTTCATGGATTAGGCCCGGTTCTTTTTGGATTCAGTCGGCGCGCCCTTGATTCCCAGCGCTCTTTTCAGGCCGGTGATGCTGGCCTGCATATCCATTTTTTGGGCAATTTGCTGGCGCAGCAGCTGGTTGATGCCGGGCATCAGCTTTCTGGCCTGGTCCACATCAGGATCTGACCCGTCCACATACGCACCGATGGTGATCATGTCCTCGGCATTTCGATATGACGCCATGATATTGACGGCCTTGTCCCGCATGGCCATGTGATCGGGGTTACTGACATCCCGCATGACCCTGGAAACACTGGCCATGACATCAATGGCCGGGTAGTGTCCGCGATTGGCAAGATCCCTGGACAGGACTATATGTCCGTCCGTTATAGATCGAACCGTATCGCCCACCGGATCATTCATGTCGTCACCTTCCACCAGAACCGTGTAGATGCCGGTGATTGACCCGCCGCTTTCAAGGACGCCGGGCCGCTCTAAAAGAATGGGAATCTGCACAAAAAATGAGGGGGTATATCCCCTGGTGGTCGGTGGTTCACCGGCCGCCAATCCCACATCCCGGGAAGACATGGCAAACCGGGTAATGGAATCCAGCATGAGCAGCACATCTTTACCCTGGTCCCTGAAGTATTCGGCAATGGTAGTGGCCAGATACGCTCCCCGCATACGGGTCAACGGCGGGGAATCCGATGTGGCCGCCACAAGGACTGCCCGCTTGAGCCCCTCTTCGCCCAGGGTCTCCTCTACAAAATCTTTGACCTCACGTCCCCGTTCCCCAATGAGCCCGATCACCACCACATCCGCATTGGTGTGTTTGGTCATCATGCCCATGAGCACACTTTTGCCCACCCCTGAACCGGCCATGATAGCCACACGCTGCCCCCGGCCCAGGGTAATCATGGAATTTATGGCCGCGATGCCCACATCCAGTGGCTCTTTGATCATCTTACGTTCCAGGGGCCCCAAAGGCTTTCCATAGAGATAATAGGCGGTTGATCCTGAAATGGGCCCCTTCTTGTCAATGGGGTTGCCCATGCCGTCCATGACCCGCCCAAGCATGTCATCACCCACCGGCACCATGGGGGAAGATGCCACCGGCACAATCCGGCTTCCCATGCTGATGCCCCGGATATCTCCAAAGGGCATGAACAAGGCTTTTTCCTGCCGAAAACCTACCACTTCGGCCATCACTGCCATGCCATGGTCATTGATAATGCGGCACACACCTCCCACGCCAAGGCCTAAACTGTCCCCTTCGGCAATCAGGCCGATCACCTGGGAAACCCGGCCTTCGGGTGTCACGGTCCTGACCTTTTTCACCGCATCGGCATAAACGCTGAAATTTATTTTTTCAAAAAGATCGTTCATGATAACCCCAACTAAGCCTTTGCCTGGACAATGGCGTCGTAAACTGCCTTCAGTTTGGATTCCGGATCAGTGGCAATGGTGGCACCGGCACTTTCAATGCGGCACCCTCCTTTGGGAATCATGGCATCCGTATTCACCGTAATCTGGGTTAAGGAGCGCACAGATTCAAAAAAGGTTTCTTTAATCATCTCCACATATTCATAGTCTTCGGCAGCCACACTCAGGGTAATTTGCTCCGGGGAGGCAAGCTGGGACAACGCGTCCATGATTGTATGCTTGATCACGGTATCATCCGAGTCCAGTTTGGCCAGCACCACTTTTTCGGCAATTTGACAGACCAGTTCTACCAACTGGGTTTCGTATTTTGCCAGCATGTTTTCCAGCATCTTGTCTGCGGTGCTCAATGCTTGTCTAAAAGGATCAAGCACCTGCGACATTTCCTGGATAATTTCCTGTTTCCCGGCATCCAGCCCTTCTGCCATCCCCTTTTCCAACCCTTCAGCCTCGCCTTTGGCAAATCCGTCGGCCTCTCCCTGCTCGAATCCCTCCTGCCTGCCTTGTTCCAATCCTGCTTCATAGCCCTTGGCATGGCCGTCAGCCTCTCCTTTTTCAAGGCCTTGGGCCATACCCTGTTCATACCCTGCGGCAAAACCCTGTTCTTCCGGTGTGGGACCTTCTTCCGGCTCATCTGCACCTTCAGTTTCTTCCAAGGGTTCTGCGACATCCTTTTGGTCTGACGAATCTTCCACATCCGCACCCTCAATTAAGGGTTCGAACAGCTCCTCTTTAAGCTTTTTGGTCACTTTATAAACAGCTTCAAATCCGCCTTCCTCCCTTTGGACTTCCAAAGGGTCAAATAAAAGCTTGAACCGCTCAAAATCTGGCTCGGTGTTCGGCTCCTTCAATGACACCTCTTCATCGAAATTGTCAAGAGCGCCTACATCAATGGCCTTGAATTCATCCTCTTGCGACAACAAAGATTCGGCTTTATGTTCATCTTGATCAGACAAGGACATCATCCTTTCCTTTACCTAAGGTTATGGTACCGTCGGCCTCAAGTTCTTTGGCTGCCCGGACGACTGCCTGCTGGGCTTCTTCAACCTCTGCCAGGCGAACAGGACCCATGGCATCCAGATCGTCTTTGAGCATTTCACCGGCCCGCTGGGACAGGTTGGCAAATATCTTGGACTTCATATCTTCGGTGGCGGTCTTCAAGGCGTAGGTGAGCTGCTGGCCTTCAACCTTCTTGAGGATTTCCCTCATGGCCGTATCATCCACATTGGTCAAATCCTCAAATACAAACATGAGTTTGCGTATTTCATTGGCCATTTCCGCATCATCTTCCTCAACATATTCCATAACCGCGTCTTCGGTGGATTTGTCCACACCATTGATAATATCCACCAAAACTTCCAGACCGCCGGCCTTGCCGCCCGGGCCCACCGCACCGCTGAGCTCATATTTCAACGCTTTATCTACGTCCCTGACAACGTCTTCGGAAATTTGGCCGAGCCGGGCGATTCTCATGGAGATATCGCCCTTGAGTTCATCCGGCAGATTCATCAGAATTTCCGCGGAAATTTCTGAAGGCATATGGGCCAGGATCATGGCGATGGTCTGGGGGTGTTCTCCTTCAATATATGAGGATAACGTGCCTGGATTTACATTGCGGCTCCATATAAACGGTTTGGCCTGTTTCTTTTTTTCCAGATCGTCCAGAATGGCTTTGGCTTCTTTGTCCTTGAGTGTCTTGGTCACCACATTCTTTATAAAGGAGTCCCCTTCAACAATCATCTTGGACTCCCCTTCAAATTTGACATTGAAATCAGCGCACACAACCTTGAGCAGTTCAGGGGTAATCTGCTCAACCTTGGACATCTCAAATGCGATTTCTCCTATTTCCTGCTCTTTCATTTTTGAAAAGACCTGGGTTGTATATTCTTCTCCCATATACATGAGAAATATTGCCGCTTTTTGACAACCATTCAGGTTTGCCGGATCAATTTCTTGTGGCATGGAATTATTCCTCCTCTTCTTCCTCTAGGTCACTAAGCCATCCTTTGATGATATTCACGGTCCTATACAGGTCTCTTTCCGCATAATACCTGGCCTTGTCCTGGTCACTCATATTTGCCAGGTACGCGTTTCGCTCAGCGCCGGTCATTCTCTGGATGAAATCTTCTTTCTGCTCTTGGCTCATCATTTCAAAAAATTCGCGCTGCTGATCGGCGTCCATATCAATAAAGGCGACTTCCTTATCCTTTGCCTCAAGCTGGGCAAGTTCCTCGGGTGAGGGTAATGCCTCTTGTTCCACAGTAACCTTGATGTCGCGAACCGTTTTGATGATCGGCCGAATGATAAACAGGAACAATACAAAAACAAGCAGTAGATTGGCAATGAGGCGTCCGTATTCCTTTTGGACCATACGCCAACCTGTAAGTTTTTCCTGGGTGCCCTGCATGTCGTCAATGGAAGCAAAGGGAAAGCACTCCATGGAAACCTGATCGTTGCGCTCTTCGTTGTACCCCATGGCCCTGGTTACAATACTTTGGAACTGCTGCATCTCTTCGGCGGACCTGGGCATATACACCCGTTTGGTCTCGCCGTTATCATCTGTCTGGAATTCATATTTACCGTCAATCACAGCTGCAACCGAAAGCCTTGTGAGTTCCGCCATGGGTTTCTGGGTTTCCCTGACCCGCCGGCTGATTTCGTAATTGACCGTATCATCGCTTTTGTTGACCCGCTCCCGGGTTTTGTTCGCGGCTTGGTTTTCCTCTGTAATGGGGTTTACCGATGACGGGATACCCATCTCTTCATCAAGCTGAACGATCTTTTCCGCTCTGTTTTTTCGGCTGCGTATGAACTCTCCGCCCCGCTCAAACGGATCATAAATTTCTTCATTCATGTTGTTTTTGGAAAAATCCATTTCCGAGGTCACCCGGACAATGGCTTTGTCCGCACCCACGATGCGTTCGAGCATGGTTTGTATTCTGCGTGTCAGGTTCTCTTCAAACCGTACCTTATATTGATACTGGGCATCGGCCAGATTTTCCGCATCAATGCGGGCCTGTTCTTCTTCGGATTTTCCTTCAAATAGAATCCGGCCGGCAGTATCCACAATGGTGACCAGTTTCGGGGTCAGATCCTGGACCGAAGAAGCCACCAGATGTGCGATAGCCGCCACTTCTTCTTTTTCAAGATCAGCAATCAGCTCCAGCAAAATGGATGCTGAAGGCTGTTTGGTTTCTTCCACAAAAACCGATTCCTTGGGCAGCACAATCATGACCTTGGCATCCTTAACCGCCTCGAATGCCGCAATGGTACGTGCCAGTTCTCCCTGAAGCGCCCGTTTTTTATTGATTTTCTGGACGAACTCGGTGGTGCCGAACTCGTTTTTATCAAAAATTTCGTATCCAACCCCGCTGCCTTTGGGAATGCCTTCCTTGGCCATGGTCAACCGGACATCATACACCGTGGGCTCCGGAACCATAATGGTGGTCCCGTCACCGGTCAGGCGATAGGGTGTCTTGGAAGATTTTAACATTTCCACGACAGCGGCGGCATCTTCCTGGCTTAACCCTGAATATGCAACTTTATAAGGGGTTTGATTGGCCCATACAAACATGGTGATAAACCCTGCCACCACCACCAGGACCAGTCCGCCTAAGAGAACTTTTCGGGCCATGCTCATCTCTTTGACCATGGTAATGATTTTTTCAGCTACTGGATTCATTTAAGCCTCTCCTGCCTTTGCAAGGGGTTATACCTGCATACGCATGATTTCTTCATAGGCACTCATGGCCTTGTTCCGAACTTGTGCCAGCACTTTCAGGGAGGTGGAGGCTTTGCCTAATGCCATCATGCCTTCATGGATGCCGAGCCTGCCTTCAATGACGGCCTCAACAGAATCATCTGCCACATGCTGATTATTATTCACTTCCAGGACGGCTGATTCCAGACGTTCCATAAATTCTGGGCTTCGTTTGGCAGCCCGGTTCGCCACCGATTCCCTGTACAAGGAGAGTTTGCCGGGAACTTGTGTGTTTATTTCATCCATTGGTTCACTCCTTTACCCTAAAATTATTTTCCAATCTCAAGGGCTTTGCTGATCATATTTTTTGTGGTGGAGAGCGCTGTAACACTTGCCTCATAACTGCGACGGGCCACCATCATGTCCGAGATTTCGGTTAAATGATCCACGTTGGGCATTTTTACGTACCCTGTATCCGGATCTGCATCGGGGTGAGCCGGATTGTACACCAGATGAAAATCTTCCTGGGATCTGACAATCTGATCTACTTTGACACCGGTGCCGTTATCCGGCTTTTTTTCATCCTCAAACTCGATGGCGGATAATTCAATGTTGCCGGACTGCTCTTTTCGAATTTTTTTCTGCACCACAGTTTCAAAAGAGTCGATATCGTCACCTTTGAAAACCACCATTTTTCTGCGATAAGGTCCGCCGTCTTCGCTTCTGGTGGTATCCACGTTAGCCAGGTTTTCAGCAATAACGTTGAGTTTCATACGATGGGCAGCCAGGGCCGTTCCGCTGATTTTGGATGCATTCATTAAATCCATGGATTATTTTCCTCCCTCATCAATGGCATAGTTGAGTATGGTCATTTTACGCAGCAGCATCTCGGCAGTGGATCTGAATTTTACATTGTTTTCCATCAGATTCATCATTTCCGTATCAATGTTCACCGAATCCAGGTGATAGATGTCCACATTCTCGCTGTCCATACCGTCAATCCGCTCGGTTGTTCCGTCAATGTTTCCAGGCAGATGTTTCCCATTGGTTTTGTCCAGGTAATCCGGTTCCGGTTCAGTCATGGCCCGTTTGAGCGCACTTTGAAAATCTATATCGCTGGGTGTATACCCGATGGTATCCATGTTGGCGATATTGCCTGCGATCAGGTTGTGCCGCCGGGTTGAGATGTCCATACTTTTTCCGATCATCTCATAGGTGTGCCCGAAAATTCTTGAATCGGCCATGTTAACCTCCGTATTTTAAATTGACGCTCCAGGTCTTTCACGGGTGATTTTTCTTTAGATATCCGGACAAGAACATTGGGATATCGACGTTATAAACGAAAAATGCAAATTGTATGCCTGAGATTGTGCGTTTCGGGGATAATCAGAGCGGTTCTTTGTATTCGTTTAGTTTGTTGCGGAGGGTTCTGACACTGATCCCTAAAATTTTTGCCGCATGCGTCCGGTTTCCCTCGGTTTGATCCAATGTCCTGAAGATCATTTTTTGTTCCATATCCTTGAGTGATCCTGGGGAAAAGTCCTCATTTGCAGCGGATTCTAATCCTGTATCATCATCGGCGATGGCAATGTCCGTACCATCATCCATGAGCAGGTCAGCAGGGGTGATCATATCGTTGTCAGCAAGAATTACAGCACGATGGATCACATTTTCAAGTTCCCGGACATTGCCGGGAAAGTCGTGGGTTTGAAGTACGGAAAGCGCCTGGTCTGTCAATCCTTTGACAGACCTTGTGTCAATCCTGCAATATTTTTTTATAAAAAAATTGGATAAGGGCTGGATATCCCGACGCCGCTCCCGCAAAGGAGGAATAATTAACGGAATGGTATTGAGACGGTAAAACAGATCTTCTCTAAACTCCTGGTTCGCTACGGCTGCCTTGGTATCCCGGTTGGTGGTGGCGATAACCCGGACATCTACATCCACAGGCTGGGTTCCCCCCACCCGGTCTACGACCTTTTCCTGGAGTACTCTTAGAAGTTTTGATTGAAGGTGAAATTGCATCTCGGTAATTTCGTCAAGAAACAAAGTGCCTTTGTCTGCCAGTTCAAACTTGCCGGCTTTTTTTGCCAGTGCGCCGGTAAAGGCACCTTTTTCGTGGCCGAATAATTCGCTTTCCAGAAGGTTTTCCGGCAGAGCTGCGCAATTGATAGCGATAAACGGCTGATGCCGACGGGTACTTTTTTCGTGTAAAAACCTCGCAATCAGTTCCTTGCCCGTACCGCTTTCCCCCTGAATGAGTACCGATGCAGACGAATCCGCTACCCGGGCGGCAAGTTTGAGCAGTTTCTCCATTCTGGGATCTTTGGTAATAATTTGAACCGCTTTGTGCTTAACCGGTTTTTCCTTTTCTACAGGCGAGGGGGCAATGGATGTGGCCAAAGATTTTTTAACGCTGAGTTCAAGCTGTCTTGGATCAACCGGTTTGATCAGATAATCCATGGCACCGTTCTGGATCAGGCTGACGGCATAATCCATCACAGGATCTTGGGTCAGGATAATGGTTTTAGGTACCCTGGTGTCGGAATCCGCCGCTTGTTTTAGAAAATCCAATGCTGAGAAGCCTGGCGTACCATCATCAGCCACAACCACAGCAGGTTTTTGGGAAAGCAGGTGCGTGAGTGCATCCGAGCCTTCGGGCACAGCATCAACCAGAAAACCCATCCCTTCGAACAGGTCAGTATAGGTCATACGCTCTTTTGGGTTTTCAACTATGAGAAATAATCGTTGTCCAGACACGTTGCCAAAGCATCCTTATGAATTTATCATTTTTTCGGCCAGTCCCATTGTACTTAACCGCTGGCGTGCAAGCCTGGCCCAGACCGAATCGTAAGACTGCGCGACCTGCTCAAAGGTTTCTTTCGCCTTATCCAGTGCATTGCCTTTCTGGTAGGCATCTCCCAGCAGAAAACCAATATTGGCCTTGGCCCGGTCTCCTTCTGAAAAATCAAGGGCTTTGGCAAAGGCATCGGCGGCCTGGCCATAGGATTTCATTTCCAGGTAGGTTGACCCCAACGTTTTGTAGGCGCTTGCCAGTATCTCGTAATTTTCGCCGGGAGACGCGGCGAACGCTTTTACCGCACGGGCCTGGAGTTGGGACGTGGTTTTTAAGTCTGGTTTTTTTTGGTAAACGCCTGCGCGAAGCATGAGTATTCGCCCCTTTTCCAGCGCGTCTCCCCCCGCCTTATACGCCGAGACCAAGGCTTCATCTGCCTTTGAAAAACGCCCTTTTTCCAGATAAATCTGCCCGATACGGGTCAGGGCTTCCACCCGGTTTTTATGCTTTGGAAATCTCTTTGTAAAGGCATATAGTAGTTTTAACGCATCGTCATCCCTGCCGGACTCATCCATGGCCTTTCCCAGTCCAAACAGCAGTAACGCCGGCCGCTGTGACCTTTTATAAAGTTTATAAGCAGAGATCAACTGATTAAAGGCCTCTTCATACAGGTTGGCCTGTAAATATGCCATGCCCACATGAAAGGGAAGCCGCCGCCCTCCCATTTTGTTTAGCTTGAATTGTTCTTTTTCATACCTCATCAGTACAGAGGTATATTCGTCGGCTTTTAACTGTTCTTTGAACAATGCTTCGTAGGCTTTTTGCATGAGCTTAACCGCTTCGTAGCGCAAGCCCCTGGGATGGGTGGACAACAGATCCTCAATTTCTTTGATGCACTTATCATACTCTCCATTTTTCTGATAAATTTCAGCCAGACGCATCATGGCAATCCGAGCATAGGTGTTTTCTGGAAACCGGGTCTTGACCATTTCGTAAATTGCAATCTTTTCCGCATCCGTTTTGAGGTATCTGGCAATTCCAATGGAGGCATTGATATATCCCGGAGAGTCCGGATATTTTTCCCGGACCAGTTCGTATAATTTGATCGCCTTTTCTTCCTGATTCTCCATGCCGTATGCATCACCGGCTTTGCTTAAGGCCATGTCAGGATCTTCGATATCGGGATAAATATTCAGCAGCCGGATATAATTGTCCCGGGCTCCTTTACTTAGGCCCAATTCAAAGTTGGCATCTGCTGTGTATCTAAGCAGGTCGGAAGATTCATACACCTTTTTTACATCATTTTGTATGACATAATTCAAAACACTCAATGCGTCATAATACCGCAGGTTTCTAAACAGCGCTTTACCATAACCCAGCCCTGCCGACGAAATATAGCCGTTGCTGAGTTTTGATTCAAACACCTTTTTGTACAGATTCAAGGCTTTGTCATTATACCCTCTGTCATTATAGATTTCAGCAAGATGGTACTCGACCTCAGGCATGCCGGAATAGTCCGGAAAGTCCTTGGTGATAATATCGAAATAGCCTTCAGCAGTTGCGCTGTTGTGCAAACGGGTATGAATCAATCCCATGGCGGCATAGGCAAAGGGAAGATAGCTTGACTTTGGGAAGGTGACCATGGCGTCCTGAAACAACCGTTCTGCATTCAAAAGTCCTGCCGGGTCATCGTTTTCAACTCCCATAAAGTTGACATAGGCCCTTAAATAGTAGACCTGTTCCCGGCAAAAGGGGTTTTCTTCAAACAGATACTGCTCCAGAATGGCGCCGGCTTCTTTGTACAACTGTTTTTTTACCAGAAGCATCGCATTTCCAACCGCGTTGGCCTGGCACCCTTGCAACGGATCCTCGCCCCGGTACATATCGCTGATGTCGCCTTTAAAACGACTGGCCTGACGCTCCGGTGGTATATAAATCGGGGCTTCCTTTGATTTCTCTTTCGTTTTAGGCAGGCTGGAAACCTTTTCTTTGACAGGCGTCGGGGCCTCATCTTTCGTTGTCGGTTCGGGCTGGGGCTCAGATCCTTGTACTACCGGTTTATCAGTGGCGGCGTCGGCAAGGGGGTGTTTTGCCCCAGGGCTCGTGGTCGAAGCGATCGGCACCTGTTTTTCAGGTTTGGGAACAGCAGGCGTTGCCGGTGCCGGGGGAGGCTTTACGGTTTCGGTTTCATGTTTAGTGGGCTCTTGGGGTGCCGGCGGCGCAAGCGTTTCGATTTTATTTAAAACTACGGTTAGTTGGTTATTGGCGGCATCAAAAGAGGGCTTAATTGATTCTTGACTGGCATGCTTACCTGTCACCATCAGGGCGACCACGTTACCGTCAAGCGTTTCCACATGGAGAGATTCAAGGTTGGGATTATCCTGTCCATCAATTACAAGCCCTTTTATCAGACTTGCATTTTTAATTGCCACAAGGACTTCCCGCTCTCCGACACGGACAACTTTTACAGGGGCTTTCCCAGTCAGATTAACCGTCACTGAAAAGGGGTTGTTTCTGACGTGGATGGCTTTGACAACCGGATGTGCAGCCATGACCGTTGTTGCTGGAATGAACATGCAGAAAACTACGGTCCAAGCCGATGATAAAACCTTGAGGTATGTGGGGATTAATTCTCTCATGATATTTAATATCCAAAAAGGTTCATGGTTGGAGAATTAAAAAGCAAGTAACATGCCATCCCTTTAATTGTGCGTCATACTCTTATTTAAAGGGGTGTTCGGAGGATGAGTGCGCAAATAAGGTCTGCACAGGATGTGGGGATTTCCGGCGGCAGGTGTCAAAAAACCGGCATCTCATCTTCCGGTTCAATGTCCATTTTTTTTATTTTTTCAACCAGCGTCGTCCGGTTCATTTTTAACATTTCGGCGGCCTTGGCTTTTACCCAGCCGGTTTGATTCAGAGCATGAGTAATTAAAGCTTTTTGGAACGATTCCACGGCCTCATTAAATCCGATGTTATTCTGGAATACGCCGGCCACACAGACCGGGGTGGCATCTGTCCGGGTGTCGGTCATACAGCCCGGCAGATCAGAGATGGCGACAGTGTCCTCCTCCACAAGCACCGACAGCCGTTCCACCAGATTTTCCAGTTCCCGGATATTTCCAGGCCATTCATAGGCCTGGAGCACCTGTTTTATCGAATCTGGAAATATCTTGGGCACGTATTCGGTATTGCGTTGTGCGAAGCCCGACTGGAAATGATCCACCAGGGGCATGATATCTTCAGGGCGTTCCCGCAGGGGCATGATGTTGATGGGGATCACATTGAGGCGGTAATACAGGTCTTCTCTGAATTGGTTATCCTCGATAGCTGCAGTCAGATTTTTGTTGGTGGCTGAAATGACCCTGATGTCCACTGATATGGTCTGGGAGCCGCCGACCCGCTCAAACCGTCTTTCCTGCAAAGCACGCAACAGTTTTACCTGCAGATCCGGGCTCATATCCCCGATTTCATCCAGAAAAATTGTGCCTTTATCTGCAATTTCAAAACGTCCGGTCCTTGCCCGGTGGGCACCGGTAAAGGCGCCTTTCTCATGACCGAACAATTCACTTTCGAGAAGCTCGCTGGGAATGGCCCCACAGTTGATTACCACCATGGGGCCGTCTTTTCTTGCTGAATTTTTATGGATAGCCCGGGCAATAAGTTCTTTGCCGGTACCGCTTTCTCCAGTGATAAGCACCGATGAATCAGAGCGCGCAACTTTACGCACCCGGTCGAGCACGGTCATCAGTCCTTTGCTCACACCGGCAATGCCGCTACGGTTAAAACTCGATGCGGTTTTCGGCGGGACATCAACAGAACCTGTTGTTTTTTCAGCAGTTGCTTGGGCCATTGGGCGTTAACTTATTTAAGAATTTTTTTGAGTTTGTCGGAAATCGCCTCTGCGGTAAACGGCTTGACCACGTAATTGGAGACGCCGGCCTGTACGGCTTCTATAACGTTTTGCTTTTGAGCCTCTGCCGTGACCATCAAAAAAGGTGCTTTTTTGTATTGATCACTGGCGCGTACTTTTTTCAGCAGTTCAAGGCCCGTCATTTTGGGCATGTTCCAGTCGGAAATAATCAGATCAATCTCCTGGCTTTCAAGGACGTCCCATGCCGTTGTACCATCATCGGCCTCCACCAGATTTTTAAACCCAAGCTGTTTTAAAATATTCTTAAGAATACGGCGCATGGTCGCAAAATCGTCAACTATCAAAATCTTGATGGATGTGTCCATTGGCACATTTTCCTCCTTAATTGGATTAAAACCCATCTTCTATCTTTCAAAACACACCTCAATTGTAAATTGTCCACCATCGGTCTGGAAAGGGATTGCGATTTTAGGGCCATCTCCATAGTGCCTGATGGTATGTCTTCTCCCGGTTATCACTGAGGGGATGGCAGCCTTGAATACCTTGCCCATTTCATCAAGCTCCCGCCGGGCCTGTCCGGAGATCATATTTGTCAACTCCCCAACGGCATCGGCGATATCATCGTTGAGCCCGTCCATTTTTTCCCCGAACATGTTGGAAACAACCGTTAAAATACATTTCTCTTCAAAGGTCACAGCAATGGTTCCCTGGGCGACGCCGGTCAGTCCCAAGACTCCGGTCACATCACCTACGGCGATATTGTCTTTTTTTAGATAGGGCTTTCCCGCCGAAACCGTGACAAAGGCCATTGTTTCCAATACATTAATGGTTGCATTGATAAATGGATTTATCAGTGTGACATCCAAGGTACAACACCTCCAACCGGTTTAAAATTTACCCAATATGCTGCCGGAACAATTAATCAGATCCTTCGATATTATATAAAATTAATGTCTTAAGATGGGTATATGTATCTACGTCCATGGACTTGAACTCTACAGCAAATCCGCTCTGTGTATGTCTGACGATTCGCCCCTGAATTTCCAGCTTGATGTCGTCTATTCCTCCAGACAGATAGACATTCACCTGGCACGCTGATTCCAAGGACGGACGCTTGTCTGTCTTGACAAACACGCCTTTCTGGCTCAAATCCTTTGAATGGGCCTTAAAATGGACGTCTTGTCCTGACTCATCAAGCATATGAATTGTGATTTTAGTTGTAAAAATTACCCTGGAAAATTTTCGCCTGTCGTCTTTGTCTGAAATGTTCAATGCCATTTCACTCCACGCTGAAAGGTATAAAATGTTATACTTAATTATTTTCTAGATCAGATTAGCATATTTCATTTTCAGGCTCAAGCCATTAAAAATCATCCGGCAGGTTTTGATCAGCCACCCGTAGAAACGCATCCACAACATCAGGATCAAACTGAGAGCCGGAGTTTTTAATTATAATGTCAATGACGACATGCTTATCTATTTTTTTCCTGTAGGCCCTGTCCGAAGCCATGGCATCATAACTGTCAGCAACGGATAATATCCTTGCAAGCTTAGGGATCTGTTCGCCTCTAAGGCCATCGGGATATCCCGTGCCGTCAAAACGTTCGTGGTGATGCCGGATGATCTGCGCTTCCCTGCCCCACAGGCCCAGGTTGCTTATAATATCAGCACCGATGGCAGGATGCTCTTTTATTTTTTCGTATTCGTCCTCAGTAAGTCGTCCGGGTTTTAACAATATATCGTCCCTGATACCGATTTTACCGATATCATGAAGGCTGCCTGCCACATTGATCATGTCCAGTTCTTCTTCAGTGCACGCCATTTCCTCGGCGATCATATGGGCGACTTGGGCCACCCTGGTGGAGTGTTTGCGGGTATAAAGATCCCGGACCTCCAAGGCGGTGACAAACGCAAACAGGGTGGAAAACAGATTTTCATATATATTTTCATATAAGGCGATATTTTCAATACCCGTGGCCGCTTTCTGGGTGATAAAATTTAAATAATAAATATCCTGTTCTCCGAAAAAACGCGGCCCTTGGAAAATATAAGCTGAAACAACACCGAAAATTTTTTCCCGGATTTTCAAAGGCGCAACCATAAAGGAGTGCACCCGCCCTTTCATTGAAGGGATACCTACCGCATCTGCGATAAGACAGGGCGTGTGATCCGCTCCAAGCGAGTCTATGATAAATGCTTTTTCCTGTTCAGGAATATCTGTGGCATAGGACGCTGGATATTTTTTATTTTTCGCACCGGCTTTATCCACAAGGACCAGACAGTTGTCCTCTGCTGAATATACGTGGAAAAAGACCAGATCCGCTTTAAGTTCTTCGACGCCTAAGCGGACAACCTTGTTAAAAATTTCGTAACTGGAATCAATGGCGGCAAAATCTTCCATGACCCGGTTTAAGGTATTGACTTCTTCCACTTTTTTAACCAGCTCGTTGTTGAGCTGGCGCAGGCGTTCACGGCGTTCCACCTCTTCTTTGAGGATTAGATTTTCAACAAAAAGTCCGCGTTCCCGAAGTATCCTGCGAAGGGTTAACTCCATCTGCTCGAGATTCACCGGCTTGATCAGATAATCTACAACGCCGTTTTTCAGGGTCTGGATGGTATTTTCAAGGGAAGGATATCCCGTCATCACAACAACAGGCAGGGTTCTATCAATATGCCGGATTTGTTCGGCAAGTTCGAGGCCGTCCATCACGGGCATATTGATATCGGTAAAAACGCAATCTATTTTTTCCCGATTGACAATATCCAGGGCAGTTGACCCGTTTCCTGCGGTATATACCTGATAGCCCTTTCTTTCAAAAAATCCTTCGGTGACATCCAGAATGCCGCTTTCATCATCCACCACTAGGATTTTAATGTTGTCCTTGTTCATCCACCTAAACCTGTTGTTAATCGGAATTCGTTTAAAATTTACATGTATACGAAACACGATATTTTATCAACCAAAATCAAGTCATCTAAGATTCCAACGAAATTTATTTTAAGAGAACTAAATATGCTTTTTATGTAATTATTAAGAACAATATTCTTGACTTTATATAAATCAGCGAATATCTTTCCGTAAGGATAAGACTTATATGATAAATTTAGCATATTTTGAATAGTATTGGTATGGATAAAACTGATCTGGAAATTCTTAAAATATTGCAAAAAAAAGCCAGGATCCCCAATGTTGAGGTTGCCAGAGCCATTGGTATGGCACCTTCTGCTGTGCTTGAGCGGATTAAAAAACTGGAGGCAAAAAAGATCATCCAGGGCTATGAGGTGCGCCTGAACCCGGATATGTTCGGCGGTGCCATGACCGCCTTTGTCTGCATCCAGGTGACCCATCCATCCAAGATTCGGGAAACCGGCGAACAGCTGGCAACCATTGAACAGGTCCAGGAGGTTCATTATCTGGCAGGTGGCGACCTCTTGATGATCAAAATAAAAGTGTCCGGTAACAATGAGCTGGAAGAACTGATACAGACCCGGATTTCCCATATCAGCAGCGTAAAAACGACAAAAACATTTATTTCACTTTCCACGTTTAAAGAAAGTGCCAAGATTAAACTGCCGGATGACGTCTAATTTTAAAATAAAGGAATAATTACCATGCCCATGTCACCTGAATTCAAAGAGAGATTATCAAAGGTGGTCCAGGAGGCCGTTTCAGCCTTTGGCAGCCCTTTTCACATCTACGATGAAACCGGGATCATTCAAACATGCCGGGCCCTGAACACCGCGTTTGCTCCCATTGACGGATTCAAAGAGTATTTTGCCGTAAAAGGACTGCCGAATCCTACGATTATGGGGCTTCTCAAGGCCCAGGGGTTTGGCTTTGACTGCTCTTCGGTGCCGGAAATAGAGCTGGCGCGTAAAGTCGGGAGCAATGCTGACGATATTATGTTTACCTCCAACAATACCACCCGGAAACAGTTGAAAACGGCCATGGACAATGGCGGCAGCATCATAAACCTGGATGATATCTCTTTGATTGCAAAATTGCCGGCTGTACCTGATCTGATTTGTTTCAGATATAACCCCGGCGCGACACGCCAGGGAAACGATATTATTGGGAAACCGGAGGAAGCCAAATACGGCCTGACCCGGGAACAGATTTTTTCAGCCTATGAGCAGGCGATCGCCCTTGGTGTCAAGCGATTCGGCCTCCATACCATGATGGCATCCAATGAGCTCAATCACCAATACATGATTGACACGGCGGACATGTTGCTGGCGTTGATTGAAGATGTCAGCCGTGACCTTGATATCCGGTTTGAATTTATCAATATCGGCGGAGGGTTAGGCATCCCCTATACTCCGGATGCCAAGCCATTCAATTTGAAAGGTATGGCTGATGGCATTATCCGTTCCTTTGAGGCTTTTAAATCGAAAAACGGTTGGGTCCCCAAATTGTATATGGAAAGTGCCCGGTATATCACCGGTCCCCATGGCGTCCTTGTGACCTCTGTGATCAACCACAAAAACACTTACCGAAATTATGTGGGCGTGGATGCATCCATGTCGGCATTGATGCGTCCCGGAATGTATGGGGCGTACCATCATATTCATATACACGACAAGCCCGAATCAGCCCCTTTAAAAACAGTGGATGTTGTGGGTGCACTGTGTGAGAATAATGATAAATTTTCCATCCAAAGGCAACTGCCTGAAACCCAGCACGGCGATATCCTGATTATCCATGACACCGGGGCCCACGGACATGCCATGGGCTTTAACTACAACGGCCAGCTGCGTCCCAAGGAATTGTTGCTTAAAATCGACGGCAGCATTGAACTGATCCGGCGGGCGGAGACCATGGAAGACTATTTTGCCACATTAAATTTTGAACCCCGAACCATCACACCGGGACAGAATTGATGTTGCAGATTTAATTCTGATTATGGGCCTTACCGGGGTGGGGAGTCGCACCCCGGTCTTTTGCATAGTTTAAGGCGGATGAGCAAAATAAAAATAATTGATTATCAATGCAATTTATGGTTTGCTTTACCCTGTACATGGGCCCAAAGATTTCGACTCTGGCATTGACCCGGCAGGAGAAACTGCATGGATTTAAAACAAGTCTGTCCTGAGAAGTTACTCACCGCACAAGCAAGTGTAAAAAAAATTAACAATGGTTCCCGGGTATTCATCGGTACAGGATGCGGAGAGCCCCAGCACCTGATTCGAGCCATGGTTGAGGATCAGTCTCTCCAGGATATTGTTGTATATCAAATGCTGTCAACCACCTTGGCGGAATATCTCAATGACGACAATTTTTCGTCCCGGTTTTCCATTAAACTCTTTTTTATTTCCGTTCTTATGCGTAAATTTGCGTTTGAAGGAAAGATTGACTATATCCCGGCCTACCTGTCCCAGATTCCAAAGGTTTTCCGGAATAATGAAATCGGCCTTGATGTTGCCCTGGTTCAGGTGAGTCCTCCAGATGCTCATGGGTATTGTTCTTTGGGTATTTCCGTGGATATCACCCTTTCAGGGATAAAAAATGCGCGGATGACCATCGCCCAGGTCAATCCCCAAATGCCTAGAACTTGGGGCGATTCTTTGGTGCACATCGACGATATCGATTATTTAGTGGAATACGAAGAGGAGCTTTTAGAATCCCTGGCCAAGACAAAAAACCAAACCGTGGTCGAACGTATCGGCCATTATGTCAGCCAGCTGGTGGATGACGGTTCCACCCTGCAGATCGGTTTCGGGCATCTTCCGCATGCCATCATGCCTTATCTGGCCGGGAAAAAAGACCTTGGTATACATACCCAGGTGATCACGGACGGCCTTCTGCCTTTGTTTAAACAGAAGGTCATTACCAACCGCAAAAAAAATTTTCTCCCAGAACGGGCTGTTGCGTCCCTGTGCATGGGATCAAAGGAATTATATAGATATATAGCCGACAACCCTATGTTTTATTTCAGGTCCTCTGAATTTGTGAACGATCCCAATGTTATCGCCAGAAATGATAACCTGATCTCCATCAGTTCGGCTTTGGAGGTGGATCTGACAGGGCAGATATGCACAGACTCAAAAGGATATCTGTTTTATTCGGGCATCGGTGACCAGGTGGATTTTATCAGGGGGTCTGCCATGTCTAAAGGTGGGTTTTCCATTGTTATCATCCCATCCACGGCCCAGAACGGCCAGGTCTCCAGGATTGTGACGCATTTAAGCGAAGGGGCAGGCGTGGCAACTACCCGGGGAGACATTGACCTTGTGGTCACTGAATACGGTATTGCAGAAATTCGGCGGAAAAGCATTTTCCAGCGGGTTATGGAATTGGCCCAGATTGCCCATCCCAAATTCCGTAAGGAGCTTATTGAACAGGCCAAACAGCGTCATTATATTTTCAGCGACCAGTTGCCGCCTACAAACCAGGACCTGCTGTTTCTGGTTGCATATAAATACAATATGCTTTTGCCCAGCGGAAAACAGTTAGAAGTCCGGCCACTTCAGCCTTCGGATGAATTCGAGTCAAGAAATTTTTACTATTCCCTCCAGGAAGATTCCATCTATTTTAGATTTTTCAACCGGCGCAAAGTGTTCTCAAGGCGGATGCTTCAGCAGATGTGGGCCCAGGTCGATTACAGTCGGAATATGACCCTGATTGCCCTTATGCAGCAGGGCAAACGCAAACAGATTGTGGCGGTCGCGTCTTACGCAGAAGTGGACCCTAAGAATGCAGAAGTGGCATTTTTGGTGCAAGAGGAATTGCATGGTCAGGGAATTGCCACCTTTATGCTGAACTGCCTTGAAAAAATTGCTCGGAAGAACAATTATTCCGGTTTCACAGCCCTTGTCTTAGCCGAAAATCGGAAAATGATCAGCGTGTTTAAACACACCTATCCCCACGCAGAATTTGTACGGGGGGAAAGTGGCGAAATTGAAGTGGCCATGCCCTTTGACATGATTGGAAAGCCAAATATGGATGATGATAACGAGCAGCTGCTGGAATAAGAATTTATTTGTTTTTTTTGCTTAATTCGGGAAAGTCCCAGTAAAAATACTCTTTGATGGGCGCTTCTTCAATCTCTTGGCTTCCCCGCCGATCCGCTTCGGTATCCTGCAAGTCAATGCGACGAATTTTTCCGGAAATGGTTTTGGGTACTTTATCAACAAATTCAATGATCCTGAGCATCTTAAATTTGGATAGAATATTCATGGTGTGTTTGAACAGCGCCAGGGCCAATTCCCTGCTGCCGGTTTCACCCGGGCTGAGAATAACATAGGCTTTGACCAGCTTGTACCTTTTGGGGTCAGGGGTTCCAACAACCGCGGCCTCGTCTACGCTAGGGTGTTCCAAAAGGGCGCTTTCCACTTCAAAGGGGCCGATGCGATAATCGCTTGATTTAATAGCATCATCGTTCGGCATCCGGTTGATTTGTTCGTTAAGCTCTTTCATACTTTAGGAAACACTCCTTGCAATCGAATTTAATCTTGTTGTATAGCAGATCAAAAAAATACTGATTCTATAAAGGATCTCCCCCGGGTTTGTCAAAATATTTAATTGATCAAGGTTTATAAATTAAGGAGAACCATCCCCAAATGGCAGATAGTTGCCCCTGTTTGATATTGGCCCCCCTGCAGGGTGTTACCGATGTGGTGTTCAGACAGACGTACGTACAGCATTTTACCGGTATTGACCAGGCCATGGCCCCGTTTATCTCCACCATGAGCAGCAGGCGACTGAAACCGTCCAGGCTCAAAGACGTAGATCCGGAACTGAACAAAGCACTGCCTGTCGTCCCCCAGATCCTGGGAAATCAGCCGGATGATTTTATCTATCTTGGGGATTACCTTTTTGACATGGGCTATGCCCAGGTGAACTGGAACCTTGGGTGCCCCCATTCAAAAATTGCAAAAAAAATGCGGGGATCGGGCCTTTTATCACACCCGGATAAAATAGATGCCTTCCTGGCCCGGGTAATCCCAGCTATGAAACCTGCTTTAAGCGTTAAAATCCGTCTGGGACGTAAAAGCAAAGAAGAGATCCGGGATTTGATTGAAATGTTTAATCGCCACAAACTTGACGAAATCATCCTGCATCCCAGAACCGGGGAGCAAATGTATACAGGGCTTGCTGATGTTGATGCCTTTGAACGGGCAATGAACAACTGTATCCATCCCATGGTCTATAACGGGGATATTGTGGACACGGTATCATGGGAAAGAATCCGGCTGCGCTTTCCGGGGATCAGTCGATTCATGATCGGAAGAGGTATTCTTTCCAATCCCTTTTTGCCCGAGCAGATCAAGGGCGTGAACATCGATTCCCAAAACACCGAACCCCAGGTACGTGAACGATTAAAAAATTTTCATGCAGATCTTTTTAATCGTTACAAACAGGTCTTTTCAGGCCCGGGGCACCTTATCGGAAGAATGAAAGGTTTTTGGGGCTATTTGGGCCCCTCTTTTGAAAACAGCAAAAAACCGTTAAAAAAATTGCTCAAGTCAAATTCAGAACAAGACTATTTAGATAGGGTCTGTGAATTTTGGGAAATGAAGTTAAGATTTTGTCCGGGCCCTAAATAATATTTGCCTCATGTTGTGGGTTACAGCCCGGTCACGGTAACGTAACAAAAGTTTTCCGGGCTGCAAGCTTGAATCTGGGGCAAGACTGTTATGAACTCTTCGGACTATTCCGCAATATTTAAAGAGGATGGCAAAAATTCATCTTCATCTTCATTGCTTTGTGTCCGGCAAAGGTCCTGGGCTTTATCAAATTCGGCAAGTGTAGCGTCACACGGTTTTTCAGTCACCAGGCTCACAGAAACAATGGAAATGGTCGCAAGTAAAAATCCAGGCAGCAATTCATAAAAGTACTCACCCTCAATGGTGACAAAATTTTTAACAATAACAATGGTCACGGCCCCTGTAACCATTCCTGCCAGAGCCCCGTATCTTGTCATCCCCCGCCAGAGCAAAGATAGTATAATCAAAGGCCCGAAGGCCGCACCGAATCCGCCCCAGGCATAGCCCACCATGGCCAGGATACTGCCTGAATCGTTTGAGGCAATCAAAAAGGCCAGCAGAGCAAAGCCCAAAACGCCGAACCGACTGATCCAGGCCCGGGTTTGGTCTTTGGTATGTTCAAAAAAAGGAAGATCTTCTGTCAGCGCCGAGGTCAGGACCAACAGCTGTGAATCCGCCGTGGACATGACTGCTGCCAGGACCGCCGCCAGAATAAAACCACTGAAAACCGGATGTAACAATGCCGTTGTCAGTGCAAGAAAAATACGCTCGCTGTTGCCGCTGGAGCCAGCGATCCCTTCCATGGGATGAATCGCATTGTATCCGATTCCCACAAGGCCGATTATGGATGCCAGGACAAGGCAGATCAGCATCCAAGACGTGCCGACTCGCCTGGCCTTGGGCACGGATTCCACACTGTCGATCCCGATAAACCGGGACAGGATGTGGGGCTGGCCAAAATATCCGAAACCCCAGGCACAAAGGGATGCCCCTGTGATCCAAGAGGTTGAAAAGGAAAATGCTTCGGGACGGATGGCGGTAATATCCACCCCGGATCCGGAGACTGCGGTGAAGGCCATGATGCAGCAGAATACCAGGGCGGCCAGCATGAGAAGCCCCTGGATTAAATCTGTCCAGCACACGGCAAGATATCCGCCCAAAAAGGTGTAGGACACCACCACAAAGGTGGTGATTATAAGGGCGGTCTCTTCGGACGCCCCAAAGCTATGGGCAAATAAAAGAGTGCCGCCTTTAAGTCCGGAGGCAACGTATAAGGTGAAAAAAATCAGAATAACAACGGCGGAGACGATTTTAAGCAGGCCGGAATTGTCGTCAAACCGTTTGGAAATAAACTTGGGAAGGGTAACCGCGTTCATTCGTTCAGTCATCGCTCTCAGGCGTGCCGCCACAACAAGCCAGTTGATGTAAGCACCTGCGGCAAGTCCGAGGGAAATCCAGAACCCACCGATTAACCCCTTTGCAAACACAGCCCCGGGCAATCCAAGTAAGAGCCAGCTTGACATGTCTGAGGCGCCGGCGCTGATCGCGGTAGTGACTGGGCCAAGTGTCCGGCCACCGATCAAAAAATCTTCATTGTTACTTGTCCGTTTCATCGAGACATAGCCAATGCCCAGCATCAATAATAAATACAGGCCAAACTGAAAATATAAAATTTCCATAATTCTCCATTTCTTTGTCGTTTTTAACTGTTTTTATTTTTTGGGCTGATCATTTTTTATGACAGCCAATACCTTGTAAAGCTCCTTTTCGATGTTCAATAATGTAAATACGTCACAATGGTTTAACCATTATGACGTATTGTGCTATCCTATTCGTTCCAAGTTCGTCAAGTTTTTTTTATAACGGCCATGGGCTCACATGATTTTTCACCATGGTTCAGGCGACAATGACAGTTATGAGGTGCGTGTCGGTTCTGCAGACTTTTTTTTAACCGTTACGGGATAGTTCGGCTTATCAGCACCTATACGCAACCCACAACAAAACATGAACGTAAATTACTAACTAATTTGGAAATTATATACGAAGATTCATCCGGAACCGGATACGATATCTGACAGAAATTTTAGAATATTTACTTAAATGGAGATAGCTGCCTCATAGCCACCATGCACCGCATCAAAGGCTGTCCCTATCTTTAAGGCGTCACCGGCCACACGGTGATCAATACCGAGCTTTTTAGCAATCTGTGCCAATGGGTTGTAAGATACAGCGCCTGCAGCCACCACAACAGTGTCAAAGTCCATGACATTTATTTTGCTACCCTTTTCGATTTCAATGCCTGTTTCCGTGATTCGCAACACTTTTGCGCCGGTCACGGTTTCCACATTAAAACGCCTGAGATCCTGCATCATCCCCCATCGGGTTGATTTACCGATATCCTTTCCAATGCGATCTGTCATTTCAATGAGACACACTTTTTTGCTGCCTCGGGTGGCCATGTTAAATAGGACTTCCGGGGTTTCGGCTTTGTTCACCAGCAGAAATTTGATGGTTTCCGCCGGCATGGTGCCTTTTTGTGCAAGGAATAATGCCGTTTCAACCCCCACAGCCCCGCCACCGATGATAGCCACATTTTTGCCGGTTTTTACCTTGTTTTCAAGAACATCCCAGGCCCCGGCCACATGGGGAAGATCCATGCCGGGAATGGGTGGTTCAAGGGGGCGCCCGCCTGTGGCAAGGATCAGGGTATCAGGTTTTTCTTTTAAAATCAGGGATTCGCCCACCTTGCAGTTCAAGACAACGGGGATCTTTGCCACAGAAAGCTGATATTCAAGGTCGTTTGAAAAACGGGCGAATGCGTCCCTGCCCGGAGGCGCTGCAGCCAAGTGGAGTTGACCGCCCAATCGCCCGGCACTTTCATACAGGGTGACATCACTCCCACGTTTGGCACAGGTCAGCGCGGCCGTCATCCCGGCAGCTCCGCCGCCAATCACCATCACTTTTTTCCCTGTGCCAATTTTGCGTAATTTTTTTTTATACTCATGACCGGCCAATGGGTTGCAAAGGCATTCCACATGTTTGAGTTTGAACAGGTTGTCAAGACATCCTTGGGCACAGGCAATGCAATGAACAATTTCCTTTTCTCTGCCTTCACGGGCTTTTTTCGGCAGATCCGGGTCGGCGATCATACTGCGCCCCATGGCAACCATGTCACAAAATTTTTGATCAATCATCTCCCTGGCGGTTTCAGGGTCATTAATTCTGTGGCTTGCGATCACAGGGACATCTACCGCAGCCCGGATATCCCGGGCAAGATAGCCAAATGCGCCTCTGGGTACCTGGGCTACAATCTGGGGTACCCGGGCCTCATGCCAGCCCACATTAATACATAGGGCATCCACAGGCCCTTTGGACAATTGTTTTGCATATTCAATAAGATCCCATCGGTCATTGCCGCCCGGCATAAAATCATTGCCGTTCATTCTCACGATCAAGGGATAGTCATCTCCCACGGCATCCCGAACCGCCTGGGCCACTTCCAAACCAAACCGCATGCGGTTTTCACGGCTGCCTCCATATTCGTCGGTGCGCTGGTTGGTCAGCGGAGACAAAAATTCGGAGATCAGATATCCTGTGCCTGATAAAATTTCCACTGCATCAACCCCTGCCTTTTTTACCCGGGCTGCCGCATGTGCAAAGGATTTAATGGTTTGCTGTATTTCGCTGATTTCAAGGGCTCTGGGGGTCTCCTTTGTCATCTTGGAAGCAACGGCAGACGGGGCCACGGGCTGCTTGCCATTGAGCAGGAATGAAAAATTATACCGGCCGGCATGATTAATCTGAATTGCGCATAGGCTTCCATTTTTTCGGATGGTATCAGCCAGCCGGGCCAGTCCCGGAATAAATTTATCATCATGGGCACCAATGTTCTGGGTGTTGCCGGACAGTTCGTCCACCGTGGCATACCCAACGCAGATCATACCCGGTCCGCCTTGGGCCCGCCTTGCGTAAAATTCAACGATTTGATCAGTCACTTCAAAATTATGTGCCATGCCTAGATGCATGGCCGGCATATAAATTCTGTTGGGAATGCTCAATTGATTGATTTGGATGGGATCAAACAGGGGATCTGTCATTGTGCACCCTTTATGTTTGGCGTTAATCTTTTTTTAGTGGGATGTCCCATTTTTTCATGTACTTCCAGACAAGGGTCCGGCTTTTTCCAAGTTGCCTTGCCACCTCAGCCTTGTTCCAGTTGCAGGCATCCAGAAGCGACACTAGACGCTCCCGAGTCAAAGGGGCCGGAGAAAAGGAAGGTTGATGTGAGAATGAATCGTTTCCTGGCGGCGATGCAGTATGAGATTGGTTGTTACTGCAAACCTCATCAGGTAGATCTGCGCAAGTTATTTCCCGGGTACGGCAGAGCACAAATCCATGGGCAATGGCGTTTTCCAGTTCCCGTACATTTCCCGGCCATGGATAGGCCATCAGTGCTTTCATGGCGTCAGGGGTTACATTACAGATGTCCATGTCCTCGTGTTTATTACCCTTTTCAATAAAGCTGCGGACCAGCAACGGTATATCCTCCAGCCGCTGCCGCAACGGCGGAAGCCGGATAGGAAACACCTTAAGTCGGTAGTACAAATCCTCGCGAAACATGCCCTCCCGGGTGAGGGTGCTTAAATCTTTATGGGTGGCAGCAATAATCCGGATGTCGATTTTCTTTTTCCGGGTATCCCCCACCCGCTCAATTTCCCTCTCTTGAAGCACCCGCAGCAGTTTTACCTGCATATACGGCGTAAGTTCTCCGATTTCATCAAGAAATATGGTGCCGGTGTCTGCCTGCTCAAACCGCCCTATCCGGTCTTTATGCGCACCGGTAAACGCCCCTTTAACATGCCCGAATAACTCACTTTCCAGCAGCGTTTCGGACAGTGCCGAGCAGTTAACCGTTACCAGAGGCCGTTGCCCCCCGGCCGCCTCATAGTGGATGGCCCGGGCCACAAGCTCTTTGCCTGTGCCGCTTTCCCCCTGAATCAGGATGGTGGCCCGACTGTCTGCTGCCGCCCGGATGGCATGGAACACCTTTTCCATGGCTGCTGATTTTCCAATGATATTGCCAAGGGCGTAACGTTTTTTAAGTTCCTGTTTGGCAGAGGCCTCCCGGGCCTTTATGGCTTTGATTTCCGTCAAGTCTGTCAAGGTTTCCACAATGCCCAGCACGTTATTTTTTTCATCCCGGACCAATCGGGCATTTTTAATGACCGGAACATCATACCCGTCCTTGTGCCGGATAAAGCATTCTTTGGCTTCTGCTTGACCTTGTGTCAGCACCTTGCATTGGGATATATCCATCGGTTGTGTCTGATCATAACATCGGCTGCATTTGATCAGACCGCATTGTTGCCCCACAGCCTGTTCGGCGGTGTAGCCGCTGATTTTTTCCATGGCCCGGTTCCAGGCTGTAATGATACCGTCCTGGTCCAAAGTGAACAGCCCTTCAGCCATAGCATCTAAAATATGGTTTAAAAAATTGAGGTTCCAGATTCCGTGGTTTTTCACACTGCTCCTATATCGTTACGGTTCGACACCGGAAAATGATAGAGTAACGCTACGTAACAATCAATTGTTATCCTCAAACGGATTATTTTTTTTCTTTTTGTCTGTCACCTGACAGGCATTACGCATTCAGGTGGAAATACCTATTTTAGGAAGAATATAAATTTGGAGCAGCAGATAAACGGCAACAAAACCGATCATAATTAAAAATTCCATTGACCATCTCCTTTAACATTAAAATTAATCAGGTCCATTGTGCTCATTTTTAAAATATAAGCGCTACAGTCTCAATGTACAGCAATCAATATGCCAAAATGGTTGTGTTTTTAATCTACTCTTTGCCTGTATTAGTACAAAAAACGGGATTAGCGCTTGCTTACTAATAACTATGAGCTATTATTGTAATATAAAATATTAGGTATGCAGTAACCAAAATGGAGTTAGAGTATGATCCAGAAACCAAAACGTATATTGTTCGCCTCAGACCTGTCCACCAACATGAAAGAGGTATTTAAACATGCCGTATCCCTTTCCACGCTAAGCGATGCGAACATCATCGTGCTTCATGTCATGGAAGAGGCCGGCAAAAATTCACAACGGCGTGTACAACGCGCATTTGGTGAAACACTTTACAACTCGATAAGATCCGAACAAAAAGATGGGGCCCGGAATCTGCTTACGGGGAAAAATGTGGATGCCCTGGGTATCAAGCAAGCCATTGCGGGTTTTCTGGAGGACAAGGAAGAAAGTCCGTCCGAGATGGAGATAAGTTCTCCCATTGAAAAAATTCTTGTCACGGAAAGCAAGTCCATTGCCGATGAAATTACCCGGACAGCAGTTGAGGAAGAATGCGATGTCATTGTTATCGGGTGTGGACACCACAGTTTTATAGAAAGTGCCATTGGAGATAACATTGCCCGTAAGGTGCTCAAACGAACTTCTGTTCCTGTGCTGGTGGTGCCTTTGCTGGACTGATACTTGCGGTGTCACCCTGTCAAATCCCAACGTGTGATAAATTTTTGTCTGTGGTACATGTTTCCGGTCGGATACGATTTTACCGTCAGCGTCCGATCGGAAATAAAGACTGTTAATAGACCAACGCCTGATTATGGAGGCCGCATGGCTGAAATAGAAGATATAGTATTGATTTACATGGAAGACGATCCTGTCAGTTTTGCCAGAATAGAAGATATTGTACCGGATCATAAAAAAGACTGGTATCAGATCAGACTGCTGATGCTGCAGGTGCCGTTGCAGGTCGTCACCTGGATCTTAAAGGCTGATTACATCAATGGAGAGGTTTTTTCCATGAACGGCAAAAGTATGCGACTGGAAAAGGTAGTCGCGCCAGTCGTGTCCGGTGAATATGAAAAAGAACCTGAAATACCACCTGAAGACGGCAATGATTCTCAATCCCTTGAATCGGATGATCCGCCTGAAAAAAATCAGGGAAACATTATCTCTTTTTCCAAGCGGAAAAATCGTAAAGACGGTCAGGAACAATAGATTGACTGGTCCGACCGGCATTTTGTCCGCCTCCAGGCGGACAGATATTCCAGGATGGTACACCCCCTGGTTTCTGAACAGAATTGAAAAAGGATATTTTATTGTAACCAATCCATTTAACAGGCAGTCCCGCAGGGTTGATTCCACCCCTAAAGACATTCACACCATTGTTTTCTGGTCTAAAAACTATGGCCCGTTTCTGGACTTAGACGCGCATAAAATTTTATCCCGGAAAGGATTTCACCTGTTTTTCAATTTTACCATCAATACACCTGTAAAAGCGCTTGAACCCGGCTTACCTGATCTGTCGGAGCGTTTGGACCAGGTCCGGCGTATTGCCCGTCACGTAAGTCCCGCACAGGTTGCCTGGCGTTTTGACCCCATTTGTTTTTGGGAGAAGAGCGGGGGGGTGTTTAACAACCTTGATGCCTTTGAATATATTGCAGGGCAGTTATCTCAAATGGGCATCAAACAATGCATTACCAGTTTTTATGATCCATACAAAAAGGTGACTGCAAGAATCAAACGCCTGACTACGCCGGGCACCCCCATGCTTAAATTCATAGACCCGGGCATGGCGCGTAAAGCAAAGATCATCCGCAGTATGGCTCAATTTCTCACTCCTCTTGGTATGGAACTTTTTTTATGCTGTGAAAAAGAATTGATGGATGCCGCCGGATTACACGGATTTGCATCCCATAGCAGCTGCATCAACGGGCGTCTTTATAAAACCCTGTTTGGCGGGAATCCGGAAACCCGCGGCGATTATGGACAACGGCGCAAAAAAGGCTGTCAATGCAGAAAGTCATTTGATATTGGTTCCTATGAAGATCATCCTTGTTTTCATAATTGCCTTTTCTGCTATGCCAGAACAGGCCTTGACATCACAAAACCGTCCATGGGGTGACTCAGCCTGTCAACTCCCCAAATTACCCAAAAATAAAATATGAAAATAAAAGATTTAGAAATTAACGGTATCACCTTTCTGGCACCTTTGGCAGGAATTACCAATCTGCCCTTCAGGCAGCTGATAAAAGATTGCGGGTGTGCTGTGGTATGCTCGGAGATGATCAGTGCCAAAGGCATATTCTATAACTCGGAGAAAACGATAACCTTGCTTAAGTCGCAGGAAAACGAACGGCCTTTATCTGTTCAGATTTTTGGGTCGGATCCGGTCTCCATGGGGCAGGCTGCCGCATTTATCGATAATCTTGGTATAGCGGATATCATTGACATCAATTTTGGGTGCAGTGTCAGGAAAGTTGTTAAGCAAGGCGCCGGTGTCGCCCTGATGAAGGATCCGGCCCTTGCGCAAAAAATTTTAAAGTCTGTCAGGGATGCCACGTCGCTTCCATTTACCATAAAAATACGCAGCGGGTGGGATGCTTCCGGAGATCAGGCCGTGCATCTTGCAAAAATCGCCGAAGACCAGGGGGTGAACGCCATCACCTTTCACCCGAGGACAGCCGCTCAGGGATTTAAGGGAAAGTCGGACTGGCAGTTGATTGCAAGACTTAAACAAGCCATCCGCATTCCCGTGATCGGGAACGGCGACATCATTACCCCCCATGACGCGGGAAAAATGTTTTCCCAAACCGGCTGTGACGCCGTCATGGTGGGAAGGGCGGCCATGGCCAATCCGTTCATCCTTTCACAGATCGAACAGTATGTGGCCCATGGCGCATTCGTCAAGCCTGAGCCGTGGGCCATCTTCAGAAAAATGGAGGCCTTGATCCAAGGGTATGTCTCTTATTTTGGAGAAGTCACGGCGTGCAGGATGCTCAGGGGGAGGCTTTCATGGTTTGTCCGGGGATTGTCCGGGGCTGCTGCGTTCCGCAAAGAATTATCCACCCTTGCAAGCAGTGCTCAGGCCCTTGAGATGATCCGGAATTTTGAGGCCGGCCTCAAGGCTTGATATATTCAGCAGATCCTACGGACGAAATTCCGCCGCGCGGGGTGAATTCGCCGGTCACCTTCATGTAGAGAGGATTTATCACCGAGACCAGATCGTCCAGAATTTTATTCACCACATGCTCATAAAACATGCCGACGTTTCTGTACTGCATTAGATAGTATTTAAGTGACTTCAACTCTACCAAGTGTGCGTCGGGCTTATATTCGATAATGATGGTGCCATTATCCGGCAAACCTGTCATGGGACAGACAGACGTGTATTCAGGTTGGGTGATTTTAATATCAATGCTTCGCTTTGATTTATAAGCGTATTCAATAGGTTCCAGCAGATCCGGTGTGATTACATCAGCCGTCTCCACTGTAAAAGGGGTGTCGTAGTGCTTGTTTTCCATCTACAATCTTTCTTCACAAATCTTTACAGTTTTTACCCGAAAATTCATTCTGACGGGTTGCCAATTTTTCTGGAATTATGGTATCATACACCATGGAAGTATTCAATATACTTCAAAGCATACTGTCTGTGGCAAATTTGTTGTTGAGGAACATTGGATTAGGCAATCTCTGGTTGTACAAGATTAATGATTTATTAAAAAATTCTTGACAAGCGGCCTAAAAAATTAGATAAAAGCGTTTGCGATATATCCAAAGAAAATGAAATATTAAGTCCTTATTATTGCTCGCATTAGTTGATTAAGGAAAACCAAGGCAACTCCCAGGCCGAAAAAAATTAAACATGCGGCATAAGGGGAATCAAGGAGAAAGAGGTTTTTATTATGAACGATTTTTTACAGAGCCTTCGTAACGGCCAGGCCGAAAAGGCGAGAACACCTAAAACAAGAAAGAATTTTGACAATTCGTATTATTCCAACACATCTAGGTTCAATTCATATGGGGGCTCCGGCTATCCTAGTAACAACAGGTCCCCGCAAATGAAACGTCCAATGCCGCCAGGCGTGCCCCAGACGCCCGGTAACCAGGTCGCTGAAGATCCCAATACCGTTCTTTTAGCAGATATTCTGGATAATTTAGGCACCCAAGTGGATATTCTGATTAAAAACCAGGAATATATGATTACGATTCAGGAAAGAACTGCAGATCTTCTTCAGCGTCAGGCTGACGCCATTGAGATCATCATGGATCGCCTGAATCTTTCCCACGAGCAGGAAATGGATATCGCTCCGACGTTTGAGCATCATTACGTATCGTCCCAGGCGCCGGACGAAGAAGAAGTGGACGGCACAGTGGAAGATCTGCTCAGGGCGGAGATGGCCGAGGAAGAACGCCGGAAAGCATCAGGCCAACAAGCTGATCAAGGCAATAATATTGTCAAAAAACGCAGAAAGATTGTTGCTCCCCCGGCGGCACCCGCGCCAACACAGGCAGAATCATCCGGTGAAGCCGTAGAGTTGATGCCCAGAGAAGAGATCATGGATATTATTAACACCATGCGGGAGCAAGGTGCCACCTATGATCAGGTAGCCAAGCATCTCATAGACCTTGGACAGCCCACCTTTTCAGGTCGCGGCGAATGGCATGCCCAGACCATCCACAGACTGTGCAGCAACAAATAGCAATTAAGCATTAAGCACAAAAAAACGGCCGGATTCATTCCGGCCGATTTTTTTTATCCGCCCGAAGCCTTTGCATATATTCATCCCACTCCGCCGGCAGCATTCGCTGTTTTTGCGTATTACAGTCCTTGCAGCATGGTACCAGGTTAAATTTTTCCGATCGCCCTCCCCGGGAAAGGGGGATTACATGATCCATGGTCAACTCTTTAGGGGGGAAACGTTCTTCGCAATAGTGACATATTCCGGATGATCGTTTTCGCTTCCACCATTGGCTGCCCCTAAGTTGCCTGGCCTTGGCGCGTTCTTTTTTTATTACAATATCGTCGGGAAAAGAAAAAAAATTATTTATATCTATCATATCGTCTGTATTTAGTATTTGAGTCGTAACTCGGTGTTTGGACATAAAGTTGCCCAGATGCAAGGCGCGGGGAAATTTGCAAACGGAGCAACCTTATGGTTGTGAGGATTGCAAATTTTCTCGCAACGCCGCAGGTGGGTGACTTTACGCCCAAACATTTAATATCCGAATTCGCTGAGGTGCCGCTTATTAGACACCCAATCCCGGGTCACCTTGACAAAAAGTTTAAGCAGAACCTTGCTGCCCAGCATCTGCTCAATATCTTTCCGGGCGTTTGATCCGATTCGCTTGAGCATGCTTCCGTTTTTCCCAATGACGATTCCCTTTTGGGAATTGCGCACCAGATGAATACTGGCATGGATGACAATCAGTTTTTTTTCCACATCAAAGGCATCCACCGTTACCGCTGATGAATAGGGGATCTCCATGCCAGTGAGTCGGAATACCTTTTCCCGGATAATTTCGCTGACCATATATTTTTCGGAAACGTCGGTAAAGGTCTCCTCCGGGTAGAGGGGCGGTCCCTGGGGTAGACGGGATTCCACTTCATCAAGAAGCAGGTCCACCTGGGTGTTTTTTCTGGCAGAGACAGGTACAATGGTCTCAAACGCGTACATATGCCTGAACATTTCGACCTGTTCGTACACAGCCGCTTTTTTGGCCAGATCAATTTTGTTTAATGCCAGGATTACAGGTTTGCCAACGGTTTCAAATCTCCTTACGATCATTTTTTCCGACGCATAGTTCCGGGATGCCGCATCCACCATAAAAAGAATTAAATCCACATCGTCCATGGCCTGAACCGCCTGGTCCACGATTCGCTGATTAAGCAGGGTTGTGCTTTTGTGAATTCCCGGCGTATCCAGAAATACGATCTGGGAGTTGGGGCGATTCACAATACCGAGGATGCGGTCACGAGTCGTCTGGGGCTTTTTGGATGTAATTGAGATTTTTTGGCCAAGAACCTGATTGAGCAGTGTGGATTTGCCGGCGTTGGGTGCACCGATAATACCCACAAATCCTGAACGGGTGATTTTAGACATTTAATCCTCCTCCTGATACCAGTCAATGAGGTTGCGGATTTCATCCCATATGGTTTGGCGGCCCTGACGGGTTTTAGCCGAAAAAAGAACGATACCGTTTCTGTCCCGGTCGAACGTTTTACAGACTGCATCCAGGTGCTTTAATTGTTTTGTTTTTGATAGTTTATCTGCTTTGGTTAAGACCAGAAGGCAGGGCATCTGATTTGATTCAAGCCAGCGGACCATATCGAGTTCTTCTTTGCCAGGATCCCTTCGGATATCCATGAGTAGAATCAGGCCTAACAGATTGTTGCGGGTTCTCACATAGGTTTCCACCATGGGCTGCCATTGTGCCCTGATTTTTTTGGACACCTTGGCGTATCCGTATCCGGGAAGGTCCACCAGGGATAACGCGCCTTGGTGGACCTCTTCCCGGGTCACATCGCCTTTGACCAGAAAAAAGTTGATCAGCTGGGTGCATCCGGGCCGGGAGCTTGTTTTGACCATGTCCTTTCGGTTGATCAAAGTGTTGATCAAAGACGATTTCCCCACATTGGATCTGCCCGCAAACGCGATTTCCGGAAAATCGTACTCCGGGTACTGGGCGGGTTTTACCGCACTTTTTACAAATTCAACGGCACGGATTTTCATGCATACCTTTTCAAATAGTCTGCCAACCGATCCATTCCGATTTTAAGGTTTTCCAGGGAATTGGCATAGGAAAACCGTATATACCCTTCTCCATTGGCACCAAAATCAATGCCCGGGGTCACCCCGATGTGTGCCTTTTCCAGGATATCAAACGCAAGAGCATAGGAATCGGTGGAAATATGTTTGAAATTCACAAATACATAAAAAGCGCCGGTGGGCTCCACCATCATTGACAGCCCCATCTCTTTAAGTCGGCTGATCATGAACTTTCTGCGCTCATTATATGTATCACACATGGCCTGGGTTTCCTCATCAGCATCGGTCAGAGCCGCCGCGCCTGCCAGCTGGGTAACCGAATTGGCACAGATAAAGAAATTTTGCTGCAGCACTTGAAGTGCCCGGACAAATTTTTGGGGTGCAATCAGGTAACCTAACCGAAGCCCTGTCATGGCAAAGAGTTTGGAAAACCCGTTGAGCACAAATGCCTGGTCGGTAAATTCCAGAATAGAGTGGTCTTTACCTTCATAGGTCAGGCCATGGTAAATTTCATCGGAAACAACGTACAGACCATGTTCTTTGGCAACGTCAACAATTTCCTTCATCCGGTCCGCGGAGATGACGGTGCCCGTGGGATTGGATGGGGAATTGATAAAAATTGCCTTGGTTTTAGGCGTAATCTTCTCCCTGATGGCTTGGGGCGTATATATAAAGCCGTCTTGCTCATGCACTTTAACAAAAACAGGTTCCCCCTGGACGTAGCGGATGAAATTGGCATAGCAGGCATAATGGGGATCTGAAACGATGATCTCATCGCCGGGGTCCAACAGTGCGCTGAACACCAGAAGCATCGCCGGGGAGGTCCCGTTTGTTACAAGTATCTGGTCGGGATCCACAGCCGTGCCGTAGATGCGCTTGTGGTAATCGCTGATAGCCCGGCGCAGGCGAATATCGCCTAAACTGTTGGTGTAGCAGGTTTCGTTTTGCTCTAAGGCCTCAATACAGACCCGGTTGATGCATTCAGGTACGTTGAAGTCCGGCTCACCGATCTCCATGTGAATCACGTCAATTCCCTGGGCTTCCATCTTATGGATTTTTTCCATCACGTCCATGGCAATGAACGGTTTCATCTGTTCACATCGTTTGGCCACAGTCATTTTCAGATCACCTTGTTCAATGCGCATTCAATGATGCCTTCAGCGCCTGCCTTCAACAGTTGGGGGATCAGATCCCGAACCACACTGTTTTCAACCACGGTCTCTACGGAGAACCAGTCGGACTGGTAAAGTGAGGCCACAGTGGGGGCGTTGAGGCTTGGCAGGAGGTCTACCACACCGGCAATTTTTGATTCAGGGACATTCATTTTAAGCATTACAAGCTTTTCTGCCACAAGGGCTGCCTGGAGTAGCATGGCAATTTGTTCAATTTTTTCCCGTTTCACAGGATCCTGCCAG